>NZ_DS560019.1:0-600000 GCF_000154825.1 Anaerofustis stercorihominis DSM 17244
CTTTTACATTATAATTTATTTTAAATTTATTTATTATAGTAATAAACTTTATATGCTAAAATCTACTAAAAGGAAAGGATGATTATATAATGTCAATAAATGATAAGTTTACGGGATTAGATTTTGAAAAATTAATAGGTGCTCCGCTTAAAGCTTCAGTTGACGCTAACGAACAATTGGCAAAATCAACTGCCGATTTTATTCAAAATGTAAATTTTGATAAAAATGAACAAAGAACAGTATCTTTTAAATATAAAATCAAGGATGATGAAAACAATAAAATAAATATAGATGTACCTTTGTTGGCTCTCGTACCTATACCAAGTCTCAATATGGACGAAATAAATATATTATTTGATATGGAGGTCAAAGATACTACGAAAGATAATTTAAATAATAAAATACCTGAAAATAATGAAAATGCAAAATCTAGTATGATTGATATTAGTATTAACGGCTCTAAATCTTCTCACATCAAAAATACAAAAAGAAATACGAACGAAAGTAAATATGAAGTAAATTTAAAAACAGTAAATGAAATGGCACCAGAGAGTCTTAAAATATTACTTGAAGATATTAATGAAAGGGTATCTATTAAAAATAATAAAGAGAACAACGCAGAAAAGGATAAAGTAATACAAGATAATATTTCTTCAGACTACTTAAATCAAGTAGATGAATTAATAAAAAAATCAATAGAAAAGATAGAGCTATGTGCAAAAGCAAAAATAGAATATTATGATAAAATCTATAATAACCTTATCGAAAAAAGCAACACCGAAGAAGAGAAAATCAAATATAAAAATGCATTGGATATATTTAAAAAAGATATTAATATCCTAGTAAATGATTTTAAAAATATAAATTCTCTGAAATATGAAATGGTAATTGATAATATAGATAAAGATTTAATAAAAGAACCTTTATCATTAGAAGATGATCCTTTATTTCAGATAATTAATGATGTTATATTGTTAAAAGTCATAAAACATAAATCTGAAAATAAATAAAAAGACCACTTAAATGTGGTCTTTTTATTAGCATATAAAACTATTTAAGTCCGCCTTTACCGGCACATCCGAATACTTGCATTTTGTGAGCAACCATATCTTTAACAGCAGTTCTTGCAGGTTTCAAATATCCTCTTGGATCAAATACTTCAGGTTCTTCTACGAATACTTTTCTGATAGCAGCTGTCATTGCTAAACGGATATCTGTATCTACGTTGATTTTAGCAACACCTAATTTAGCAGCTTTTGCCAGCATTTCTTCAGGTACACCTTGAGCTCCCGGAATTTTTGCACCGTATTTGTTGTTAAGTTCAACAAATTCTTGAGGTACAGATGAAGCACCGTGAAGTACTATTGGGAAGTTTGGTATAAGTTCACAAACTTTTTCAAGTCTTGCATAATCAAGGCTAGGTTCACCTGAGAATTTATAAGCACCATGTGAAGTACCGATAGCTATAGCAAGTGAGTCAACACCTGTTTTTTCTACGAATTCAGCAGCTTCTTCAGGGTCTGTGTAAGTAGCGTCTTTAGCTGCAACTTTAACTGCATCTTCAACACCCGCTAATTTACCAAGTTCAGCTTCAACTGTAACACCATGGTCATGAGCATATTCTACAACTTGTTTTGTGATTTCAATATTTTTTTCAAGGTCATATTTACTAGCATCGATCATAACAGATGTAAATCCGTCATCGATACAAGATTTACAAAGTTCAAAACTGTCACCATGATCAAGATGAAGTACTACATCTACTCCCGTATCTTTGATAGCAGCATCTACTAAAGATGTTAAATAAACTGATTTAGCGTATTTTCTAGCTCCTGCTGATACTTGTAAGATTACAGGTGCATTTTCTTGTTCAGCTGCTTCAACGATGCCTTGGATAATTTCCATATTGTTAACATTGAAAGCACCTACTGCATATTTTCCTTCTTTTGCTTTTTGTAAAATTTCTTTGCTTGAGATTAAAGCCATTATTGTTCTCCTTTGTTTTCTTTTTTTACTAAATTTTTAACTTTTGCTTCCAGTTCTTTTTCCAAAAGCATAAGCTGTAGGGTGTCATCTTTTTCCGATAACTTTGTAAATATTTTAACATATTTATTCCCTAATTCCAAATATCCCATCTTATTTAGAAGAGATATATATTGACTTGTCATAAGTGTGGCATTCTTCTTTGCCCTGAATAATTTTTGTGCATGCATTACTTCATCACGT
This sequence comes from Anaerofustis stercorihominis DSM 17244, assembly GCF_000154825.1. NCBI lineage: Bacteria > Bacillati > Bacillota > Clostridia > Eubacteriales > Eubacteriaceae > Anaerofustis > Anaerofustis stercorihominis. The sequence continues at coordinate 2,227 of NZ_DS560019.1, forward strand.
ATTGCACTCATTTCCTGATCTAAATCTTTGACCTTTACAGCAGCTGCTTTGAGTCTTTCGGAAATTTCCTTTGGTATATCCCCCTCGTATTTATAATTGAGGGAATGTTCTATGGTAGCCCAAAAATTGATTGCCAGTGTCCTTATTTGAATTTCACATAATATATCCTTGACACCAAAAGCGGTATGGACTTGATATTCTATTACAAGATGTACCGAACGGTATCCGCTTTCCTTGGGATTGGAAAGATAATCTTTTTTGATGATGATATTCATATCATTTCTGCCTGCAATATGGCTTGCAACTTTATTTATATCTTCTTCAAACTGACATACTATCCTAATTCCGGCAAGGTCGGTTATCTTAGTTTCAATATCTTCAATATTATAATCATTTTTATCTAACTTTTCCAGTATACTGCTTACTTTTTTTACTCTTCCGTGAACTTCTTCTATCTCTGAATACTGTCCGGTTTTTAATTTTTGGTCTCTTATTGTTTCAAACTTTAAAGTAAGCTCGTCTACTGCCTGCTTATATGGGTATAAAAAATCTTCCCAATTTACGCTGTTTTCAAGCACCTTATCATGCTCCTTTTACTTAAACTTATCAAGAAGTCCTTTTTCATATGCTTTATACTTTTTACCTTGATAAGTATTTTGTTTTTTCATCTCATCTATTATCATATCTTGAATGACCCAGTGTGATCTATCCCAGTTTAAAAATAACACATCTTCTTCTTTGGGAACTCTGGAAACCAGTCTTTCAACCGCAATATTTTCACTTAAATTCTCCAAGAATAAAACTACTCTTCTTACAAAATCATCAAGTTCTAACATTTCGATTTTTCCTTCTTCATACATTTTACCCAAAATTGTATTTTTTTCAATATATAAAGAGTGAATTTTTACGCTATTTGTATTTAAAATACTAAGTATTTTTGCCGCTTCCACCAAATCCTCATCACGGTCGTATGGAATGGAAGCAATTATATGCGTACAAATTTCAAAATCATAACTTTTTATAAGAAGAGCAGCTTTTAAATAATCTGCAAGAGTATGACCTCTATTTAATTTTTTCAGTGTTTCATTATTTACTGACTGTAATCCAAGTTCGATGATTATATCAAGATGATACATATTTTCTACTTCTTTTAAAAAGTCAAGATAATCGCCGTCGATGCAGTCAGGTCTGGTAGAAATCGAAATCGCCACCGCATTATCCACTGCGTTTACAGCTTCTATAATGTTATTTTTAAAAGTAGAAAGCTTTATATATGTATTAGTAAAATTTTGGAAATATAATATAAACTTTTCAGCCTTATATTTATTAACAAAAATATCTAAATTATCGTTTATTTGTTTGGTTATTGATTCTTTGCAGTCGCCGTTTTCATAGCCTGCACCTTTTTCACCACAAAATATACATCCGCCTTTAGATATACTCCCATCTCTTACCGGACAGGTCGTATCGATACTAATTGGTATTTTATAAACCTTAGAAGAATATTTCTCCTTTAATTTAGTAGAAAATTTAGTATACAATGTTACGCTTCTTGATATTCGTATTTTTTAAGAAGATTTAATTCATCTTCATCTCTCGCGCCAAGAGTTAGAGTAATATCACATTCATATTCTTTGGTAAATGCTTCAAGCTGATCTAAGAAAGCTATTGCAGTTTCCAAATGTTTTGCATTTATGATTGATAAAATATCGTCTATGTATATTTTTGTTATATCGTAATTTCCCGCGATAAGTCCGCATAAAAATCCGAAGAACATTTCAGAAGAAGCGATATGGAATTCAGATGTATTTATAAATCTGATTTGAGTCATAACTTCTCTTGAGTGGTTTAATGATGAATCGATATAGACTTGAAGCCCTTTCGTTTCTTTGTTTTCATTGTTAGCTAAGTCTATAAGTCTTTTTGTCTTTCCGGTGCCTTCTGCACCACCGATAATTTTAACCATTTTAATCACCTCGTACGCTTTTTTTATTTATAAGTATTCTACCACAATTTATATAAAATGTGAAGTGCATTTACGATACAAATTATCTTTTCCATAATATCAAAAACTTTCCTTATCTTTCATTATGCTTCATATAAACGCTTTCAGTAATTTTGACTGTTTTTTCCTATTTTCTTTTTTTATTTATTTTTTATTCAATTTTAAAATCATGAGTTAAATTTATTTCTAAAATAAAAAAGAGTGCAGTAAATCTGCACTCCTGAATTTATGATAATAACATTCTGTCGTTTGCGAATTCTCCGCCCGAACACATCTCAAATTTTTCAAGCAAATCTTTCACTTCGAGATTTTTCTTTTCATCTCCGCTAACATCGTATATTATATGACCTTCATACATCATTATAAGTCTGTTTCCATATTTGATGGCGTCTCTCATGTTGTGAGTTACCATAAGTGCGGTCAAATTATCTTTTTCAATTATCTTATCCGTGATTTTAAGAACTTTAGCCGCAGTCTTAGGGTCTAGGGCTGCAGTATGTTCGTCCAAAAGAAGCAACTCCGGTTTCTTTAAAGTCGCCATAAGGAGTGTTAAAGCCTGTCTTTGTCCTCCTGACAAAAGACCTACTTTATCACTTAATCTGTCTTCAAGACCAAGATCAAGAGTTTTAAGAAGCTCTTTGTATTCTTCTCTTTCTTCATTCTTGATTCCCCAGGCAAAACCTCTCTTATCCCCTCTTCTGTTCGCCATTGCAAGATTTTCTTCTATCATCATATCCGAAGCGGTACCTCTCATAGGGTCCTGGAATACTCTTCCTATCCACCTTGCTCTTTTATGTTCGTCGAGATTTGTAATCAAATGGTCCGCAAGAGTGATTTTACCGCTGTCAACGGGATATACGCCGGCTACCATATTTAACATTGTAGATTTTCCCGCTCCGTTACCGCCTATAACAGTTACAAAATCCTGAGGGTTCAAGTGTAGATTTATATCTATCAATGCTTTCTTTTCATTTATTGTACCTTCGTTGAATGTCTTATTTATATTTTGTAATTTAAGCATTTTCTACACCTCCCCGCCGTTGATTTCTTTATTTATTTTTATTTTCTTTCTCATATTAAGCTTTGATTTAATAATAGGAAGAGAAAGAGCAAGTGCAACGATAATAGCAGTTAATAATTTTAAATCGTTAGGGTTCATACCGAGTCTGAGTACAACCGCTATGATCACTCTGTATATGATACTACCTAAAACCACACTGAAAAGTTTTGTTTTAAAAGAACGTGCGTGAGTTAAAATGACTTCTCCGATGATTATCGACGCAAGCCCTATTACGATGGTACCCGTTCCCATTCCTACATCTCCGTATCTCTGAGACTGAGCTACCATGGCTCCTGAAAGAGAAACGAGTCCGTTTGAAATAACAAGTCCTATGATTTTCATGGTATCGGTATTCACACCCAGTGCTCTTACCATGTCTTCGTTATTACCCGTAGCTCTTATTGCAGAACCTATTTCCGTTCCGAAGAACCAATAAAGCACTACCATACATATAACTGCGATTATAATACCGAAAACCAAAGTGGCACTTCTGTTTGAAAGCCCTGTAAGGTTAGTTATAATATCGATAACAGTCTTAACGTTTCCTCCGCCGATTTGAGGCATAGCTAAATTTGATTTTCCTGCCAACACCTTTAAATTTATGGAATAAAGTGAAAGCATGGTAAGGATACCTGCCAAGATTGCAGGGATTTTAAGTTTAGTATGTAAAAAACCGGTAACATACCCTGCTATCATACCCGCCAAAGTTGCCGCAATCAAACTCAAAATAGGATTTACTCCCGATACTACAAGCGTAGCAGTGATACATCCTCCGAGAGCAAAAGTCCCGTCAACTGTAAGATCCGCTATATCTAATATTTTAAATGTTATATATACGCCAAGACACATTATTCCCCATAATATACCTAAACTGATGGCATCGGGAAGGTTCTTGAGTATACCCATAAATAGTTCCATTCTCTACCCCCTGAAATTACTGTTTATAATAAAATAAAAAAAGAAATAAAAATAATATCCATTTCACTATTATTTCTATTCTACTATTATTTACAAAACTTTTCAATAAAAAAATACTTTTTTATAAGGTTATAGAAGGAATATAAAGCGATTAAAAATGCTTATAAAAAATCAATCGTCTCGAATTTCTTTCCCAATGATCATTTATAAATAAAATATAGTATAATTGTTTAAACTATTGAACAAAGGAGTTTATAATGGACGATTGTAAAAAACAGAGATTAAGCTTATCTAGTAAATTTAAAAATTGTAAAAATGCCTTTGTGGCTTTAGGAGATGAAACGAGGCAAAATATAATCATAGCGCTTTTGGAAAGTGATAAAATAGGCATGAGAGTAGGAGAAATAACCAATAAAACTTATCTTTCCCGTCCTGCCGTTTCACATCACTTAAAAATTTTAAAAGAAGCAAATATAATTTCCATGTATAAAAAAGGAACTATGAATTTTTATTATATAAATGCAAACAAAACGATTTGGAAAGAAATTAAAAATTTAACGGATGACGTATATGACATGATACAAAATGCTTCGTCATGGGGATATCCCAATGAAAATCAAGAATAAAAATTATAGAGGAGATAAAGATGGACATTAAAAAAGCAATAGCACAGAGACATTCCATGAGAAGTTACACTAATAAAAAAATAGACGGAGACGTAAAAGAAAAATTAATCAATATAATAGAAGAGTGCAATAAAAAATCAGGACTTAATATAAAATTATTCCTAGATGAACCGAAGGCTTTTGATACATTTATGGCACACTACGGAAAATTCGAAAATGTGAATAATTATATCGTTCTTATAGGTAAAAAAGATAAAGGTACTGATGAAATGTGCGGATATTTCGGAGAAGAAATAGTTTTAAAAGCACAAATGCTGGGACTAAATACATGTTGGGTAGCTCTCACTTACGGTAAAAGAAAAATACCTTACGACCTAAAAAAAGATGAAAAAATATACTGCACTATAGCGGTGGGTTACGGGAAAACAAACGGAGTAAAAAGCAAATCGAAATCCATAAAAGAAGTAGTCAAAAATGATGATCATATGCCGGATTGGTTTAAGGACGGAATAGAAGCCGCTCTTTTGGTACCGACAGCAACAAATCAACAAAAATTTATATTTGATATAAATGAAGACAAAGTATCGGTACATGCACTAAAAGGATTTTATTCGAAACTTGACCTAGGAATAGTAAAGTATCATTTTGAAATAGGTTCGAATAGAAAATGCTTTGACATATAAATAACAAAAAAAACAACCCATGTGGGTGTTTTTTTATTTTAACAAAGTTTATTCTTTTTAAATTATCCGGAACTTTCATATTTAAAGTTTTTAAAGTATCGTTATTAACTACAAGTTTTAAATCATCCCCATTTAAATATTCGATTGGCATGTCGTTAACTTTAGCTTTTCCTTCCAAAACTTTAATAGCCTGAATACCTGTTTTATAACCAAGGTCATAATAATCTATACCGTAACAAGCAAGACCGCCGTCAGTAGCCATAGCTTGTGCCCCGCAGTAAACTGGAACTTTTGCTTCATTCGTAACAAGTGCAACCGTAGCCATACCTGCGGCAAACGTATTGTCCGTTGGAATATAGATCGCATCTACTTTATCTACTATTGAAGAAGTGACCTGCTGGATTTCATTTGAACTTGATACTGTACCTTCTACGATTGTAAGTCCTAATTTCTTCGCTTCTTTTTTAGCTATTTTAGCCTGCAAAACAGAGTTTGCTTCGTTTGACGAATATAAAAGACCTACTTTTTTAGCTTTTGGTGAAAACTCTTTTAATACTTCAAGCTGATCTTTTACAGGAGTTAAATCACTCGTACCCGATACGTTTGTTTCAGGTTTTTCATTTGATTTAACAAGTCCCGCATCCGCAGGGTCTGTAACTGCAGTTATCAAGATAGGAATATCTTTTGTTTTGCTTGAGGCAGCTTGAGCGGCAGGTGTACCGATAGCTAAAATCAAATCTTTACCGTCATTCACAAATCCGTCGGAAATGGTTTGACAGTTTGATTGATCCCCCGCAGCATTTTGGAAATCTATTTTTATTTTATCTCCGTCTTCATATCCGTTTTCTTTTAAAGCAGCAACAAAGCCCTTATAAGAAGCATCCAATGAATCATGCTGAATTAATTGTAACACACCTATTTTATATGCTTTATCGGAACCCGATGAGGAACTCCCGCAGCTTGCAAGCCCCATCATCATGCCGAAACAAAGCATAACAGATAATATTTTCTTTAACATAAAATTTCTCCCCTTATTATAATTAATTAATGTTTACGTTTTAAACTCCTATAATATTATAAAAACATGTATTTCTACCCTTAAACAGAGCAGAAATACGAATACTCAATCACTTAATTGATTATTTTTTTACTTTACTCATTACGCTGTCAGGAATTGTAATACCTAAAGTTTTAGCAGCATCTTCGTTTACAGCCATTTCCAAATCTTCTTGGTCAAGATAACCGATAGGCATATCGCTGACTTTCATCTTTCCTTCCAATATATCTACAGCCTGTAGACCCGTTTTATATCCGAGATTGTAATAGTCGATTCCGTATGTTGCGAGAGCTCCGCCTTTTAACATACCTGATTCACCGCATATGATAGGAACTTTCTTTTCGTTTGCAACCATGGAAACAGTAGCGATACCCGCAGAAATCATGTTATCAGTAGGAACATATAAAGCATCTACTTTATCAGATACCGCATCGGTTACCTGCTGAATTTCATTTGAGCTTGATACTGTAGCGTCAACAGCTGTCATACCTTCTGCTTTTATAGCTTCTTTTGCAAGCTTAGCTTGTAGGATAGAATTAGATTCGTTTGTTGAGTATAAAATACCGACTTTTTTTGCCTTTGGCAATATTTCTTTTAAAAGCTTGATTTGTTCTTTTACAGGAGTTAAATCACTTGTTCCCGATACGTTTGTTTCAGGTTTTTCATTTGATTTAACAAGTCCCGCATCCGCTGGGTCTGTAACTGCAGTAACCAAAATAGGAATATCTTTGGTTTTATTTGCTACAGCTTGTGCGGCAGGAGTACCGATAGCAAGTATCAAATCTTTATTATCATTTATAAAACTATCGGAAATAGTTTGGCAGTTTGATTGATCCCCTGCAGCATTTTGATAATCCAGCTTGATTTTTTCGCCGTCTTTGTAACCTTTTTCTTCCAAGGCTTTCATAAAACCTTCGTTTGCTTTATCCAAAGCATCATGCTGAACGAGTTGAAGTACACCGATTTTGTATACTTTGTCTGAACTTCCGCCTGAACCGCAAGCGGTAAGACCTAGTATTAGTCCCAAACAAAGCATCATAGATATTATTTTCTTTGTCATTTTAAATCTCCCCATAATTTTCTATATTGAATTAATTGTAACCAAAATATCAAAAAGTGTCAAGAATTTTCTGTAAACTTACCATATGACTTTATATAATAATCATCTATTAATATAATTAAACATAAAAAAATAAATAATAATAAAAACAGATGGATAATATCCATCTGCAATAAACTTTATATTTTATTTTATTCAGTACTATTACATCAAAGGAGCAAATAATCTTAGCAGGCTTCTGTAAATCTTGAATATAATCGGAAGCTTGTTTCTCTTGTTATATCGTCTTTCGCTCTTTTCAAATGTTTTAAGCATATCATCCTTGATTTCCATGACACTTTTTGTTTTATACAAATATACTCCGCATTCAAAATGAAGATATAGACTTCTGTAATCCATATTTGCAGTCCCGACCGTTCCAACTTTATCATCTGAAACAAAACATTTTCCATGCAGAAATCCCGGTGTATAATGATAAATTTTCACTCCGCTGTTGATTAGCTCGGGGCAGAAGGACTTTGTAAGCTCAAATGCAGTCTTTTTATCAGGTATCCCAGGAATAACTATTCTTACATCAACACCTCTTTTTGCGGCTAAAGTCAAAGCTGTGGTCATTTCATTGTCTATTATCAAGTAAGGAGTATATATATATACATAATCCCTTGCGGAATTTAATATATTCATATATACATTTTCCGATAACACTTCATTATCCAAAGGAGAATCGCTGTATGGCTGAACATAACCTTCATCTTTATAATCAGCGGCAAAGCTGTAATCGGGTTTGAACTTTTCATATGCAAGCTCGTTATCGGTAGGTCTTAACCCATTCCACATTTCAAGGAACATTATGGTAAGGTTCCATACACCTTCACCTTCCAGCTTAATGGCGTTATCTTTCCAGTGACCGAACCTTTCTACTTCATTTATATATTCATCGGATAAATTTATACCTCCGGTAAAACCTACTTTACCGTCTATGACCGTTATCTTTCTATGGTCACGATTATTCATCACGAGAGATAAAAAAGGTACAAAAGGATTGAATACGATAGTCTTGATACCTTTCTTCTCAAGTACTCTGTGATACTTGCTAGGAAGTACCGTAAGAGAACCTACATCATCATAGATAAACCTTACATCTACCCCTTCTTTTACTTTTTCTTCCAAAATATCTAAAATAGTATCCCACATTTTTCCTTCGTGAACGATGAAATACTCGATAAATATATACTTTTCAGCCTTCTTTAGCTCCTCTATCATATCTACAAAAGCGTCTTCACCCACAGGGTAAAATTTTGTTTTTGTATTTTTACACATAGGATAAGGACCGTAATTGGATATATACATTGCATTTCCCGCAACCATAGGATCTTCTTTTACGATTTCTTCTATCGTATCTGCGTCCTGCGGTAGCATCCTGTGAGCAAATTCACTTGCTCTGCTTAATTTTTTCTTCAGTTTTCTTGTCGGTTTCTTATTTCCGACAGCCAAATAGAAAAGTATCCCAAAGAAAGGAAAACCCATAATAACTATAGCCCAGCCGAGTTTATACGCAGGGTTCATGTTTCTTGTGTTTACATAAGCCACTGTCAGGATACTTGCAAATAAAAGAATTCCGTAAACTTCATTTACACTTTCTCCGAGAGCAAATACTAAATAAAACAACATAAATGCTTGAAATAATAATAAAAGTCCGAAAATAACTATTCTGCTAAATATTTTGTCTAAAAATTTCATTGTTTCCCTCTTAAGTTGTCTTTTAATATAATATAGCATTACAAAATTCGAAAGTCCATATTTTCCATAATAATTATTATTTTTATTTTTTATTTCTTTAAACAACAAAAAAGACCACTTGAGTGGTCTTTTAAACTGTTTTATTTCATTACCGCGCCTTTATCTGCAGATGAAACGTTTCTTTGATATCTGGCTAACCAGCCGCTTTTAACAGGATCTTTAGGACAAACATAAGATTTTCTTCTGTTGTCGAATTCTTCGTCTGTGATTTTTGCATTGATTTTTGAAGCCGGGATATCTATTTCGATGATATCTCCTTCTTCGATTAGTCCGATATTTCCTCCGTCGTAAGCTTCCGGAGCAACATGACCTATTGAAGCGCCTCTCGATGCACCTGAAAATCTTCCGTCTGTAATAAGAGCAACCGTCTTATCAAGTCCCATTCCAGCAAGTGCTGAAGTAGGATTTAACATTTCTCTCATACCCGGACCGCCTTTCGGTCCTTCATAACGAATGACAACCACGTCTCCGTCAACTATTTTACCGTTGTAAATAGCGTCAATAGCATCTTCTTCACAGTTGAATACTCTTGCAGGGCCCGTATGTTTGAGCATACTTTTATCAACGGCACTTCTCTTTACAACACAGCCGTCTTTAGCTATATTGCCCCAAAGGATAGCAATACCGCCTGTCTCACTGTAAGGACAGCTTACCGGTTTGATTAGGTTAACATCCTTAATTTCATGACCTTTGATATTTTCTCCTACTGTCTTACCGTTTGCCGTCATAAGAGAAGTATCTATAAGTCCTTTTTTATCAAGTTCATTTAAAACAGCTCTAAGTCCGCCTGCTCTGTTCAAGTCATGCATATGAGTGCCGCCTGCAGGAGCCAAATGACAGAGGTTTGGAACCTTTGAACTGAATTCGTTGAATATTTCAAGGTTAAGTTCAACACCGGCTTCATTTGCAATAGCTAATAAATGAAGTACACTGTTTGATGAACATCCGAGAGCCATATCGCAGGCAAGTGCATTCCTGATAGACTTTTCATTGATTATATCTCTCGCTTTGATATCTTTTTCAACCAAATTCATTATTGCCATACCGGCTTCTTTGGCAAGTCTTATCCTTCCGCTTTCAACAGCGGGTATAGTTCCGTTACCGGGCAGTGCTATACCAACAGCTTCAGAAAGACAATTCATTGAATTTGCAGTATACATTCCGGAGCATGAACCGCATCCCGGACATGTATTTTCTTCATATTCAAGTAATTCTTCGTCGTTTATCATATCCGCTTTTCTTGCACCTACGGCTTCAAACATCTTTGAAAGAGAAGTTTCTTCTCCCTTTACAAGTCCAGACATCATAGGCCCGCCCGAACAAACAACTGTAGGAATATTAAGTCTTACAGCAGCCATAATCATTCCGGGTACGATTTTATCACAGTTAGGAACCAATACCAAACCGTCAAAACAATGAGCGATAGCCATCGTTTCAACGCTGTCTGCAATAACTTCACGGCTAGGAAGAGAATATTTCATACCGTCATGTCCCATGGCAATACCGTCACAAACACCGATCGAAGGAACTTCTATTGGTGTTCCTCCCGCCATTCTTATTCCCGCCTTTACGGCTTCGGCAACTTTATCCAAGTGCATATGACCAGGGACAATTTCGCTTTTAGCATTAACAACACCGATGAGAGGTCTGTTTAGCTCTTCTTTTGTATATCCCATGGCATAGAAAAGACTTCTTGCGGGAGCCTTTTCTACACCCTTAGTAACATTTTCACTTCTTAAGCCCATTATATGTATCTCCTATTTTTTTAACCAGCTCATCATTTTTCTAAGTTCTGCACCAACTTTACATAATAGATGTTCTGTTTCTTTTCTTCTTGTAGCTAAGAATTTAGCTTTTCCGCCTGATTTGAATTCTTGGATGAATTCACTTGCGAATGTACCGTCTTGGATTTCATGAAGAACTTTCTTCATTTCTTTTCTTGTATCTTCTGTTATAAGTCTTGTACCTGTTCTGTAATCTCCGTATTCAGCTGTATTTGAAATAGAGTATCTCATCATTTCAAATCCGCCGCTGTTTATAAGGTCAACGATAAGTTTCATTTCATGGATACATTCAAAATATGCCATTTCAGGTTCATAACCCGCTTCAACAAGAGTATCGAAACCTGCTTTCATAAGTTCTGTTACACCGCCGCAAAGAACTGCTTGTTCACCGAATAAATCAGTTTCTGTTTCTTCTTTGAATGATGTTTCCAAAATCCCCGCTCTGCCTGCTCCGATACCCGCAGCATATGCAAGTGCATAATCTTTAGCTTTACCTGAAGCATCTTGATATACAGCTATCAAACTAGGAACTCCTCTGCCTTCAACATACTGACTTCTAACAGTATGTCCCGGCCCCTTAGGAGCAACCATGATAACATCGATGTCTTTGGCAGGTACGATTTGGTTATAATGGATATTAAAACCATGAGCAAACATCAATACGTTGCCTTCTTTCATATGTTTAGCAACCTGAGTTTTGTAGATATCAGCAGCTAATTCATCAGGAACCAGCATCATTACCAAATCCCCTGCTTCAGCAGCAGCTTCGATATCCATAACTTTAAGTCCTGCTTCTTCAGCTTTCTTAACGCTTGCAGAGCCTGGTCTTAAACCTACAACAACATCAACACCGCTTTCATGTAAGTTTTGAGCATGAGCATGTCCCTGGCTACCATATCCGATGATAGCTACTGTCTTTCCGTCTAATAAACCTAAATTACAATCTTGATCATAATACTTTTTAATCATTTTAAATATATCTCCTTTTGTATGTATAATTTATAATTAATTTTATTAATTAGCTATTTTATCTTACAGGTTCAAGTCCTCTTGCAATACCTGTAATACCTGTCCTGCAGACCTCTACTACATCGTAGCAGTCTATCATATTCATAAATCCGTCCAGCTTTTCCGGCGCTCCGGTAAGCTCGATGATCATGCTGTCTTTGCATAAATCTATTATCTTACCTCTGTAAATATCAACTATTTCCTTAAGAGAAGTTCTCTCGGTCTTATCGGTCTTGATTTTCACAAGCAATAGTTCTCTGTATAAAGAGTTGCTTGAATCCAGTGTAAATATATCTTTTACGACTTCCAGTTTTTTAGTCTGAGTCATGATTTGATATAAAGACTGATCTGTACCGTTAAAAACAATAGTTATCCTTGATATGTCTTTATCATTTGTGGTAGATACTGTAAGAGAATCAATATTAAAACCACGTCTTCCAAACAAACTGACAATCCTTGTTAAGACATTTGATTGATTATCAACCAAAATGCTTATAACTTCTTTTCTATAAGCCATGTTAATTCTCCTTTATTTAATTAATTATCATATCATCTACGGTTCCGCCGTTAGGTATCATAGGCAGAACTCTTTCAAGTTCTTCTATCCTGCAATCTATCCAAACAGGGCCGTCTATTTTTAGTGCCTTTTCATAAATATCTTCGAATTCTTCCAAAGTCTCAGCCCTAAAACCCGTTAATCCGAATGCTTCGGCAAGTTTTACAAAGTCTGTTTTTCTGTTTAACACAGTTTGAGAATATCTTTTTTCATAAAAGACTGTCTGCCACTGATAAACCATTCCGAGAACACCGTTATTCATTATAATGGTTATTATTGGAAGATTTTGACTAACTGCGGTACAAGCTTCATTTAAACACATATGGAACGAACCGTCTCCGACAAACTGGATAACTCTTTTATCCGGTGAACCCACTGCTGCACCGATAGCAGCTCCGTAGCTATATCCCATAGTTCCGAGCCCGCCGCTGGTTAGGAATTTTATCGGCTTCACATTTTTCAGATACTGTGCCGCCCACATTTGGTGCTGTCCTACATCCGTAACGATTATAGGTTCCTTATCCGCCATTGCACATGCGGTGGTTACGATATCTCCCGGATGCAAATCTCCCTTATAATACTTATCTTCTACGGGAGTTTTCCTCCAAAGTAATGTTTGGTCTATCCATTCTTTACGGGATCTCTTTTCAATCAAAGGTAATAATTTAACTAAGAAATCCTTTACGTCACTTATAACGCTTTTATGTACAAATACATTCTTATTTATTTCACTCATATCAAGATCTACTTGAATTTTTTTAGCATGACTTGCAAATTTGTTCGGATTAAGCGCAACTCTGTCGCTGAATCTCGTTCCGAGAGCCAAAACCAAATCTGCATTATGTATTGCTTTATTTGCGGCTACGGTACCGTGCATACCTATCATACCGAGCCTTCTTTTGTTGTTGTATCCCAAAACACCCGTTGCCATCAAAGTATTGGTTGCGGGTATATCACCTTTTGATAAAAGCTCGTTCAATTCATCCAATGCTTCGGCAGCAACAACACCGCCTCCGAAATATATGACCGGTTTTTCCGATTCGTTTATAAGTTTTGCGACTTCTTCGATATCTTCTTCTTTTGCAACCGGATTTTTATATAATAAAAGAGGTTCAGACTTTTCATATTCAGTCAGTGCGGCGGTCACATCTTTGGTTATATCCACCAAAACAGGACCTTTTCTTCCGCTGTTTGCGATCCTAAAAGCATCTCTGAGGGCAGGTGCCAGATCTTCAACTTTATTTACAAAGAAATTATGCTTTGTAATGGGAAGTGTCACTCCCGTAATACATATTTCCTGAAAAGAATCTCTTCCTATCAAATTATCCGGAACATTCGCCGTAATGGCAATCATTGGGATACTATCCATAAATGCCGTTGCAATCCCGGTTACCAAGTTGGTAGCCCCCGGACCGCTTGTCGCAATTACAACACCCGTCTTACCTGTCGCTCTGTAATAACCATCGGCAGCATGAGCAGCACCCTGTTCATGTGCCGTAAGGACGTGCTTGATTTTGTCACTGTACTTGTATAAAACATCGTAGATGTTTAAAGCAGCCCCTCCCGGATAGCCAAAAACGGTATCAACACCATGCTCTAATAATACTTCTGCTAAAACTTCAGAACCTGTTAATTTCATATCGCATCATCCTTTTCTAAATTTTTATTGACCTTTCTATTATATACAATTTTGTATACAAAGTACAAGACTTTAGAGTAAATTATTTCAGAATTTTCTGAATTTTTTATATTTCTAAGTCTTTTTATATATTGTAACAAATACTTACATTAATTTCACTTAAATATTTACAAAAACTTCCCACTAATTAAAATTAATGGGAAGCAATTATTTTTGTTTTATTATTTTTAATTATCTAAAACCAAATAAATTTTTTATCCTCCGAGATAAGCTTTTTTGACATCGTCGGATTCCAAAAGTTCGCCTGCGTTTCCGCTCATGACAACTTCTCCGGTTTCAAGGATATATGCTCTGTTTGAAATCGAAAGAGCCATATTTGCATTTTGTTCAACAAGGAAGATAGTTGTACCTTCTTCGTTTATTTGCTTAATAAGCTTAAATATATCCTGTACGATAACAGGAGCAAGCCCCATCGAAGGTTCATCCAAAAGTAAGAACTTAGGCTTAGACATCAAAGCTCTCGAAATGGCAAGCATTTGCTGTTCCCCGCCGCTTAAAGTTCCTGCCAACTGACTTTTTCTTTCTTTAAGTCTCGGGAACTTATTATATATATCAAGTATATCTTCTTTGATACCATCTTTATCATTTCTCAGGTAAGCACCCATTTCAAGATTTTCAAGAACTGTCATGTCCGAAAATATCCTTCTTCCTTCGGGAACATGAGAAATACCCATTTTTACTATATCCGTCGCCTTTGTATTTTCAATAGGCTTATCCATAAATTCGATAGTGCCGCTTGATTTCGGAACAAGTCCTGAAATAGTTCTGAGAGTGGAGGTCTTTCCTGCACCGTTTGAACCTATTAGGGTAACTATTTCACCCTCGTTTACTTGTAAAGAAACATTTTTTAGGGCATGAATAGCACCATAATGCACATTTAAATCTTTTATTTCAAAGAACATATTACGCTTCCTCCCCTAAATAAGCTTTGATAACTCTATCATTATTTTTGATTTCCTCAGGTGTACCTTCGGCAATTATCGTACCGAAGTCCAAAACATATATCCTTTCGCAGATTTCCATTACGAATTTCATATCATGTTCGATAAGGATAACCGTAAGCTCATATTTTTTTCTTAAATCTTCAATCAAAACTCTTAGCTCTTCGGTTTCGCTTGGGTTCATACCTGCGGCAGGTTCGTCAAGAAATATAACGCTTGCTCCGGTGGCAACCGCTCTTGCGATTTCAAGCTTTCTTTGTTCTCCGTAAGGAAGATTATCCGCAAGCTCATCTCTTTTATCTGCAAGCCCCACAAAATCCAGTATAGCCATTGCATTTTCATAGAATATTTTTTCGCATTCCCTGTAAGCCTTTGTTCTGAATATTGCGGAAAACACATTATACTTAACTCTTTTGTGCATAGCTATCCTTAAATTATCAAGAACAGATAAATCTCTGAAAAGCCTGATATTCTGGAAAGTCCTGCTTATACCGAAACTGCTAGTTATATAAGGTTTAAGCCCGTTTATTAATATGCTGTCTCCCGTTTTATCGTTTTTAAGTTCGATTTTACCGCTTGTCGGAACATAAACTCCGGTCAAAAGATTGAATATGGTAGTCTTTCCTGCCCCGTTAGGTCCGATAAGACCTATCAATTCACCTTTTTCAACATTTATATTTACATGAGAAACAGCTTTTAAGCCGCCAAAGCTTTTACTTAAGTCTTCTATTTTTAATATCGCCATAAACTATTCCTCCGCTTTCCTGCTATTTAATTTCTTTTTCATATTTTCAATGGAAAACATTTCTCTTAATTTTACAAAGAAAGGAGTTTCTCCCGATTTAATAAGCATTATTGCAATAAGAAGTAATGAATAAAGTATCATTCTAAGCTCTGCAAAATCCTGAAGTGCGAATGAAACTATATTCAAAATAAATGCCGCAATTATGGTTCCGTTGATATTTCCGAGTCCGCCCAATACAACTATCATCAAAATATCGATAGATTTCATAAATCCGAAGTTTTTAGGCTGGATTACACCTACGTAACCTGAGTATAAAGCACCTGCAACACCAGCAAAGAACGTACCTATTATAAATGCAAGTATCTTTGCCTTTGTGACATTTACACCCATAGATTCTGAAGCTATCTCATCTTCTCTAACCGAAATACAAGCCCTTCCGAATGAGGATTTAAGCACATTCGTTATTACAAAGTAGCATATGACCATACATATAAAACAAAATTCAAACGAAGAATAAAGAGGTATCGAAGAAAGACCCGCTGCTCCTCCGAGAATTGTCTGATCTACATTTTGTATTACTATTTTTATTATTTCGCCAAGACCCAAGGTTGCAATTGCAAGGTAGTCTCCCCTAAGTCTAAGGGTTGGAATACCAATTAGGAAACCTAAGAAACCCGATAATATACCGCCTAAGATCACCGCTAAGATAATCATTACGGGAGAAGATGATATCCTAAGCGTCATCAAAGCACTTGTATATGCACCTATAGCCATAAATCCCGCATGCCCTAAAGAAAATTGTCCGGTAATACCGGTAATCAGGTTAAGACCGAGACCAAGGATTATATCTATACAAAGTTTAAGTACAACAGTTTCATAGAACGGAGAAATTATACCTACGACTATTAAAAGCTTTATTATTACATAAGCGGCAATAAAGATTAACAATGTCGGTAAATTATCACTGAGTCCCGATATTTTACTTTCATCTTTTTTACTTAAAAAAATCAAAAAATTTCATTATACTGCCTCCTATACCTTTTCTTTCCTATTTTTACCTAGTAAACCGGAAGGTTTTACTATAAGGATTATAATCAGTATCGCAAAGGCAACCGCATCTTTATATGCACTCGACAAGTATCCGCTGACCAAAGTTTCAATAAGTCCGAGAGATACTCCGCCGACTATCGCACCCGGGATACTCCCTATCCCGCCGAATACAGCGGCAATGAACGCTTTTAACCCCGGCGTCATACCTGATAAAGGATTTATGGTAAACATAGCCCCGTACATAACTCCCGCAACGGCTGCTAATGCAGAACCGATAAGGAAAGTAAATGAAATAGCTTTATCTACACTGACACCCATTAACTGAGCCGCATCCGGATCCGAAGAAACGGCTCTCATAGATTTACCTATCTTTGTCTTGCTTATCAAGAATTGAAGAGCCACCATTAAAACAAGTGTGATCAATGTAACCATTAATTTATCACTTGAAATAGATAATCCGCCCAAACTTATATAACCAAGCCCGAAAAATCCTGAAGGATATGTTTTTACATCAGGACCGACGAAATACATCATTGCATACTCAAGCAAGAAACTGACACCTATTGCCGTAATCAAAAGAGTGATCCTAGGTGCATTTCTAAGAGGTCTGTAAGCAACTTTTTCTATTACCACGCCAAGCAGTGCACAAACGACCATAGCTATCAAAGTAGCGGGAATAAATCCAATCCCCAAAGTATATGCACAGAAAAATCCTATGTATCCTCCGACCATTAATATATCACCGTGGGCGAAGTTGATTAAATTGATAATTCCGTATACCATGGTATAACCGAGCGCTATCAAAGCATAAATGCTCCCGATGGATATACCATTAATGATTTGCTGAATAAATTGTTCCAAATTTTATACCCCCATTGTTTATTTAAAGATATTGTAAAACCATATAATATATCGTTTTAATTATAGCCTTAAACTATAGTAAAGTGGTAAGTATCACCTACCACTTTACTTAAAATTTATTTAGTTAAATAATAAATTTCAAAATATTAAATTATAGTTTAGTATTGAATGTTGCCACACCGTCTTTGAATTCAAGTACAACTGTTTCTTTTACAGGGTTATGTTGTTTATCGATTGATAATGTACCCGTAACAGCTTTGAAATCTTTTGTAGCTGCTAAAGCTTCAGCAACTTTTTGAGGTTCGGCGCTTCCGGCTCTCTTGATAGCATCACATGCAAATTTAGCTGCATCGTAACCCAATGTTTCAAAAGCACCAGGGTTTTCATCGTTGTTTGCTGATTTATATGCTTTAACGAAGTTTTGAACTACATCTGATTTATCATCGGCAGCATAGTGGTTTGTAAAATATACATCTTTTAGAGCATCTTTACCTGCTGTTTCAAGCATTGAAGGAGAGTCGTATCCGTCAGCACCTAAGATAGGAAGATCTATACCAAGATCTCTTGCTTGTTTGATGATCAATGAACATTCTGTGTAGTAACCAGGTAGGTATATAACATCTGCTTTTTTATCTTTGATCTTTGTAAGAACAGGAGCAAAGTCTTTATCTTGAGCTGTAAATGTTTCTGTTGAAACTACTTTTCCGCCGTCCTTTTTAAATTTAGCTTCAAATGCTTTTGCAAGACCATTTGAATAGTCATTTGAATTATCAGCTAATACGATAGCAGATTTAGCGTCTAATTTTTTAGCAGCGAATTCTGCCATTTTGCTTCCTTGAAGTGTATCTGTGTAGCAAAGTCTGTAGATATAATCCTGAACGGAACCATCTTCTTTTACTGTGATATCATCAGAAGTACCTGAACAAGTTATAGCAGGAACCTTATATTGATTTGCAGCTGAAATAGTAGCTTTGAATGCACCTGATGTAGCAGGTCCTATCATAACACTTACGCCTTCTTTTGAAGCAAGTTTTGTAGCGGCACTCATAGCTTCGTTGTTATCCGATTTATTATCGATTTTAACTACTTCAACTTGTTTGCCGTTTACTCCGCCGTCTTTATTGATTTCAGCAACTGCCATTTCGATACCCTTTGTACAAGCTTGTCCGTAAGTAGCTACGTCTCCTGAAAGTTCGTAGTTGGCACCGATTTTGATAGTGTCGCCCTTACTTTCAGAATCACTGCCGCCACAGGCGGTAAAACCAACAAGCATCATAGATGCAAGAACTAAAGCTGCTGCTTTTTTCATAGTTTTTTTCATTTTCATTACCCCTTATTTTAATATAATTTTTCCTATATTTTCCCATCTTATCTTTCAAAGAAAATACTAATAATTGTTATTATATTACCCTTACAATTTTCTTTTGTCAAGTCAAAATGATACAATTTTCAGAAAATTAAAAAAATATTATATATTAAGTATTTTTATTACGAATTATGCTATAATTATCCCTAAGTTTTTGTAGGAGGATATGATATTTTGAATTATAAAGAAGCAATAGAATATATACACATGACAAATAAATTCGGCTCCGTTTTGGGGCTTGATAATATATTGAATTTACTGGATAGGCTAGGTAACCCGCAAAAGGATCTAAAAGTCATCCATATAGCAGGAACCAACGGTAAAGGTTCCATTTCCACTATGCTTAACGGAGTACTTACACAGGCGGGATATAACGTGGGACTTTATACCTCCCCTTTCCTTGAAAAGTTCAACGAAAGAATAAAAACAAATAACATGGATATACCAGATGAAGACATTGCATATTATCTAACCGAAGTAAAAGAGAAAATAAACGAAATGATATCCGAAGGGCTTAATCACCCTACGGAATTCGAAATCATAACCGCAATGGCACTTTATTATTTTAAAGAAAAGAATGTGGATATCGTCATTTTGGAAGTGGGGCTTGGAGGAAGGCTGGACGCTACGAATGTAATTGATGATCCGATTTTGGAGATCATAGCTTCTATAAGCTTTGACCATACCGAATATCTGGGAAATACTTTAAAACAAATAGCTTATGAAAAAGGCGGCATAATAAAAGAAAACAGCAAGGTTATTTTATACCCCTCTCATAAAGAAGCTTTGGACGAGCTTATCAGGATATCAAAAGAAAAAAATACCTCATATATCATAGGAAATAAAAGAGATATAGAATTGATCAAAACTGATATTGACGGAAGTGAGCTTTATTACAAAAAGGAAAATGAATTCGGTCTTGAGAAATTCAGATTATCCCTTCTTGGAGAAAATCAAATATATAATGTACTTACCGTCATAAAAGCACTTGAAACACTAAAAAAAGATGGTTATAAAATAAATAAATGTAATATTGAAAAAGCCTTGACAAATATACATTTTAATGGAAGATTTGAAATATTTAATAAAAAACCTTATATCATACTCGATGGAGGACACAACAAAGAAGGTATTGAAAGCTTTGTAAAAAATATAAAATTATATTTTAAAGATAAAAAAATAACTCTATTTTTCGGAATGCTGGCTGATAAAGATATCGACAGTGCATTAAAAAAGCTTATACCGCTATCTAAAAAGATTTATACACTGACTCCGAATAACAACAGAGCATATACAAGCAAAGATATGTATGAAAAAATAAAAAAAGTCGATAATCATATTGAAGCAACTTATTTGGATGAAAGTGACGAAATAGCGGGCATAATTGATAAAAACAGCGATGAAATATATGCTTTTGTAGGGTCACTCTATTTAATCGGAGAAGTCAGAACAAAGCTAAAAAATCTTATAAATTAAATTTAAAATAAAACATTAAAATCTATTGACTTTTATATATAGCAAGATTATAATTAAGCAACAAAATAATTAAGTAACTTAACTATTTGTTGCTTTTTTTTTTAAAGAGAGGAATGATCAAATGAAAGAAGATAATGAAACATTAAAAAAAGAACTAAAAGAATTTGTTTATTATCTGCATTCCATTAATAAAATTTTTACTCCTAAAATGGACTGTCATCTTGTTTTACCCAAATCAGAATTTTTTCTGCTTACTATTCTCTTAAGAGAAAAGAAAGAAAACAAAGTTGATGAAATTTATCCTTCAAAAATAAGCGATAAAAGCAGACTTTCAAGACCCGCAATAACTCAGACTCTGAACAGTCTTGAAAAAAAAGGGTATATCATAAGGGTACTTGAAGAAAATGACAGAAGGAAATTTAAAGTCAGTATTACAGAGGAAGGTATACAGATTTTAAACGAAGCATTTGAGGACAAATTTACTCAATTAATGGAAATAGCCAATAAACTTGGAGAAGAAAAAATAAAACAACTTTTGGACATCTTCAAGGAAATAGTGGAAATTTACAAAAATTAAATCAGAGAAAGGAAAAGACATAATATGATAAAATTAAGAAAATACTTAAAACCATTTATTTTCTCGATCATATTTACCATATGTTTCTTACTTGTTCAGGCAAACTGTGAATTATCACTTCCCGATTACATGTCAAAGATAGTAAACTATGGTATACAAAACGGAGGGATAGAAAACAATATCCCAAACGTAATAAGAGAAGACGAATATGAAAAAGTAAAATTCTTCTTGGATGAAAAAGACCAGAAAGACTTAGATAAACTTTACACAAAAGTAACTAAGAAAAGTTCTGATTACAATGAATACAAAGAAGATTATCCAGTCCTAAAAAAAGAAAATGTATATGTTTTAAAGGATAACGCCGATAAGGATTTAATAGAAAAACTTGATGCCGCAGTGGGCAAAAGTGAAATAATAGTAAGTTCTATTGATAATCCTGAAAAGATAAAAGACCAAAACTTATTCAGCTTGGATACCGACGGTGATAAAATGAAACAAATGCAGGGTATGACATCAGCTAAACCGGATGCTTTTACAATGATAAAGAGCATGCCCGAAAAGAGTTTGAACGAATTCAAGGATAAGATTTATACAAGCCTTGATAAGATACCTGAAACGAGCATAAGCCAAGTTGCGGGAACTTTTATAAAAACCGAATATAAAGCTGTCGGTTTAAACCTTGAAAATGTTCAGTCCTCATATATATTCAATATAGGAGCTAAAATGCTTCTTATAGCTTTATTATCAGCGGTATGTGCGATATGCGTCGGCTTCCTTGCTTCAAGAGCAGGTGCCGGAGTTGCAAAATCACTTAGAAAAGATGTATTCGGAAAAGTAGAAAGCTTTTCAAATGCGGAATTTAATAAATTTGCTGTTTCGTCTTTAATTACAAGGACGACGAATGACATCAACCAAGTGCAAATGCTCGTAACTATGGGAATGAGAATGATTTGTTTTGCACCTATCATGGGAGCCATAGCAATATTCAAAGCACTTGAGTTCAGTGCTTCCATGAGCTGGATAATATTACTTGCGGTCATCCTTATTTTAGGATTTATGATGATAGCTTTTTCAGTAGTTTTGCCAAGATTTAAAATAGTTCAAAAACTAACGGATAAGCTAAACTTGGTCGCAAGGGAAAACCTATCGGGATTAATGGTTATAAGAGCCTTCGGAACTGAGGATTTTGAAGAAGAAAGATTTGATGAAACAAACAAAAGCCTTACCAAAACCAATTTATTTGTAAACAGATTTATGATGTTCCTATTTCCTTTCATGATGATAGTTATGAACCTCGTTCAATTATTAATAGTATGGGTAGGAGCAAATCAAATAGAAGCAAGCGCACTCCAAGTCGGAGATATGATGGCATTCATACAATATGCAATGCAAATAATCATGTCATTCTTGATGATTTCCATGATGTTTATAATGGTTCCGAGAGCAAGTGTATCCGCAAACAGAATCAACGAAGTATTGGAAACGGAAGTGGAACTAAAAGACCCTAAAGAAGAAAAAGATTTTGATGAATATAAAAAAGGCGTTGTAGAGTTCAATGATGTATCTTTCGCTTATCCGGGTGCTAGCGAATATGTCCTTCATCATATAAACTTTACCGCTAACAAAGGTGAGACGACTGCAATCGTAGGTTCTACGGGAAGCGGTAAATCCACACTGATACAGTTGATACCGAGACTTTTTGAAGCAAGCAAAGGTGAGATACTGATAGACGGAGTAAATGTAAAAGATATAAATCAAGAACATTTAAGAAACAAAATCGGATATATCCCTCAGCAGGGTATATTATTCAAAGGTACGATAAAGTCTAACCTCCAATACGGTAAACAGGATGCAACCGAAGAAGAAATGAAGAGAGCATGCGATATTGCGCAGGCAAGTGAATTCATCAATGAAAAACCTGACGGATTTGAAACAGAGATATCTTCAGGAGGCACGAATGTTTCGGGAGGACAAAGACAAAGACTGTCAATTGCAAGAGCTATTATAAAAAATGCCGAAATATATATATTTGACGACAGTTTTTCCGCCCTTGACTTTAAGACGGATAAAAATCTTCGTTCAGCATTAAATAAGGAATTATCTGATGCTACCATGATTATAGTAGCGCAGAGGATCAGTACAATAATACACGCAGAAAAAATCATTGTACTGGACGAAGGCGAAATTGCAGGAATAGGAACACATAAAGAGCTTATGGAAAACTGTGATGTATACAAAGAAATAGCCTTATCTCAATTATCAGAAGAGGAGGTTAGAGACAATGAGTAATGAAAACAGACCCAGAAGAGGTCCTATGGGCAGAGGTCCCGCTATGATGAGAGGCGGAGAAAAAGCCAAAGACTTCAAAGGAACAATAAAAACTCTTCTCAAATATTTAGGTTCAAAGAAACTCAGTATATTTATAGTATTTATATTTGCGGTCGTATCTACGGTATTCAGTATCGTCGGACCTAAGATCTTAGGTAAAGCAACGACTAAGATATTTGAAGGCGTTATGGGTAAGATCGCAGGAACAGCAACGGGAATCGACTTTACTTATATAGGAAAGATCCTTATCACATTAGTGATACTGTATTTAATATCCGCACTTTTCTCATATTTACAAAGTTTTATTATGACAGGAGTTACCACGGATTTAACTTACAGACTAAGAAAAGATATTTCCCATAAAATAAATAAACTTCCGCTTAAGTATTATGATAAGCAAACGCATGGTGAAGTATTATCAAGGATAACAAACGATATAGATACCATAAACCAAAACTTAAATCAGGGCTTAACGCAAATAATCACCAGTATAACTACTGTAATAGGTATATTATACATGATGGCAACCATAGATTTAACGATGACATTGGTAGCTATACTGATAATACCGGTATCAATAATATGTATCATGATAGTCGTTCATTTTTCACAAAGGTATTTCAGAAGTCAACAGGAATATTTGGGACATGTAAACGGGCATATTGAAGAAATGTATTCCGGACATATAATCGTTAAAGCTTTCAACAGAGAAAATAAATCTATTGAAGAATTCAACGAATACAATGAAACATTATATAATTCTGCTTGGAAATCTCAATTCCTATCGGGAATGATGCAGCCTATAATGAACTTTATAAGCAACCTTGGATATGTAGTTATATGTATCATAGGAGGTTACAGAGCAACAAGAGGACAGGTAACGGTCGGTGATATACAAGCATTCATACAATATGTAAGAAACTTTACACAGCCGATAACTCAGCTGGCAAACGTATCAAATATCTTACAGCAAACTGCTGCATCAGCAGAAAGAGTTTTCGAATTCTTGGATGAAGAAGATGAAAAAGAAACAACAGACGATCCTGTTACGGTAGATGTAGATAAAGTTAAAGGTTCTGTAGAATTTGAAGATGTATGTTTCGGTTATGAAAAAGATAAACCTATAATCAAACATTTTTCTTCTAAAATCGAACCGGGACAAAAAATAGCAATAGTCGGTCCTACGGGAGCGGGTAAAACTACCATAGTAAAACTTCTTATGAGATTTTATGATATAAACAGCGGTAAGATCAAAATCGATGGAATAGACATAAATGATTATAAACGTAGAGATTTACGACAAATGTTTGGTATGGTTTTACAGGATACATGGCTATATAATGATACCGTAATGAACAATATCAGATACGGCAACCTAAATGCCACAGATGAAGAAGTTGAACAGGCAGCAATTGCGGCACATGTGGATCACTTTATCAAGACGAATGTAGACGGATATCAAATGATATTAAATGAAGAATCGAGCAATATCTCAAGCGGTCAGAAACAGCTTTTAACTATTGCAAGAGCACTTCTTGCAGATCCTAAGATATTGATTTTGGATGAAGCAACAAGTTCCGTTGATACAAGAACTGAAAAATTAATCGTAAAAGCTATGGATACATTAGTACAGGGCAGAACAAGTTTTATTATAGCTCATAGATTATCTACCATTAAAGATGCAGATTTGATCCTAGTTATGAAAGACGGTAACATTGTAGAACAAGGAACACACGATTCACTTATTGAAGAAAATGGTTTCTATGCAAATCTATATAATTCTCAGTTTGAAGAATAATAAAAAGGACCTCATTTGAGGGTGCAAGTAAGGGATTTTTATCCTTTAAAAAATTCGGCATAGTTTCGGAGAAATCCAGCTATGCCGTTTTTCCTTTGTTTGCAGGCATTTCAACTGCTTCAATGCATTTATAGACGATTTGGATTCTTTGTTGCCTGCGACCATTTACTTTTTCTGCTTTTAATACGATTATACTATCAACGAACTCTCGTATAATCTATGCATTCAATTCTGTGATTTCTGCATATTTCTTTACTAATGATAAGAATTACTGTGCATTGAAACTTTCTTCCTTAGCCCTTGATAGGAAGAATTTCAGTTCAATGCTCCTTTCCGAAAGCTACTTCTGTTCACTTTCGTAAGTAGCAGTCATTTTCATAAATCGTTCATCACTGATTTTCCCATTAATGTTATAATCATAAAGCCTTTGAATGATGATATCCAGCTTTGTGATACGAGCCTGTGACTGTTCATATTCTTTCTTGCTTTCACGAAGGTCACGGTCTAATTCTCGTGCTTTGGACTTGGTAACCATCTGTAAGAATTCATCTTCATGTTCTCTAGCAAAGCTGTAAATCATCTAGCAGAAGTTCCTCAATAACTACATTGCGTATCTGATGGGATGTACAGATGTGCTTTCCTTTCTTACGATAGGTGGCACATACCATATGTTTCTTATCATGTTTCCAACCCTTAGACCTTACTTGATATAGTTTGGCTCCGCAGTCTGCACAATAAACCATTCCAGATAGAATAGGCATTTCTCCCATTGGAGTTCTGCGTCTTCTGGAATCACGGATTTTCTGAACTACATCAAATACTTCCTTATCAATGATAGCTTCCTGTGTACCCTCAAATATCTGCCATTCAGAAGGGTTATTCTTAATTTGCTTCTTCAGCTTATAGGACTTTCTGTAGGTTTTGAAATTTACAGTATTTCCAATGTATTCTTGTTTTTCAAGAATATGTACTATGTAGAATCCTTCCAATCATATGGATCATCTGAATCCTTTCTGGCTGCAAGGGGTAATCCTTTTGTCTTAGCGTAATCGACTGGTGTCAATACCTGACGTTCCCTTAAAATATTGTCTATCTGTGTTGGTCCATTCCCTTGCATGCAAAGATGGAATATTTCCTTTACGACTTCTGCATCAGGTTCATCAATAATCCAATGATTCTTATCATCAGGGGCTTTCATATATCCATATGGTTAATTGGTACATAATGGATTTCCTGATTCGCCCTTAGCTTTAAACACTGCTCGGATTTTCTTGCTTGTATCCTTGGCATAAAATTCATTGAAAATGTTGATGAATGGTGTGAGGTCACTTTCCTGCTGATTATTACTGTCAACACCATTATTAATTGCAATAAATCTAACTTCTGCTTCCGGGAAGGCTATCTCGGTATAGTAACCAACCTTAAGGTAGTCTCGCCCAAGAGGTAGTCTCTCCCAAGACGGCTCATGTCCTTTACAATGATTGTTCCAATAAGATCTGCGTCCATTTTTGCAATCATACGTTTAAAGTCCGATCTATCGAAGATAGTACCACTCACACCATCGTCAACCAAAAATTTTGTGTTAAGGAATCCATTATCATCAGCGTACTTCTGTAATATTAACTTTTGAGATGCGATTTGTCAAGGGTGTTTTCATCTAAAATACGGTGGTTACATCCCTCGGGCAACCACTACAAACCGCCCATTTTTTGTGTGATAGCTGCAGGTTGATAAGGTCAAAAGAGAATCTCCATGTTTTGCATTGATTCCGGTATCATACAGAGCGGCCTCTTGTACCTGCTCCATATATTCTGTAAAAATATCAGGATCACACAAATCCGTATATTGATAGAATCGGAAGACATTGCTGGCATCTTGTGAATACACCTCTGAATAGAAAGCGGCTATGACTTCATATTCGCCACTGTCAGAAAGCGTATCAAATCGGATTGATGGATGCTGCCCCCCAAAATCGCGGTCGGCATAGGCGAGGAGCGTGGCAAACATGGAGCCGTTTTTCATGTTATGGCCATAAATGAGATAGTTCCCACAGCCCTCATAGCAGGAGGCCGACAGAAAGGGAACTCCACTTTGCGAATCCTCACCGTTAAAGTCCCGGCGCAGATAATATTCCTCATCCTTTGGCGTGTGCATCACTGGGTAATTCAGCTCGGTTCCTTCTATGGAAATCCAACCAAAGAAGTCCGGGTTTTGCTCTTTCAAAGCTGCGTAAGGGGAGGAGGCAGCGTCAGTTTCCGAAGGCTCCTGCGGCTGTACCGGATCAGAAGCCGCGGAGGGCTGCTTTATCGTTTCTTCTAGCCGTTCAAAGTTATCCTGCTCTCGGTGAGCCAGCGATATGATCCCATAGACCATATATGCGGAGACGAAGAACAAGACACTGAACACAAGGAGCAATATAGAACGCAGTTTGTTTTTTCTTTTCATGGCGCTTCCCTTTCACAAGAAAAGCGGCGAGACAGGTGTCTTTCATACCCCGCCTCGCCGCCATCTTCACTTTTTCTTACTGTATTTTCCTCTATATTTGCGTTTACTACTCAGCAATGTAATCATTGCACCCATGCCAGAAATTCCTAAAAGTACCAGCCACAATGCCAGATTTGTCTCATCCCCTGTTTGAGGGGTATTATCGTTCGACTTATCCGGCTTGCTCGAGGTTGTTGGATCGGTCGGCCTCGTTGGATCAGTCGGCTCGGTCGGCTTCGTCGGATTCGTTGGATCGGTCGGATTCGTTGGATTGAGGTCTTTCTTCCACTGAGCCGTCAGCTTCAGATCCGCATCCAGAATGATCACATTATCTCCTGGCTGATGGGTTTCTGTCCCGTCGTACCAGCCGTCAAAGGTATAACCATTCCGGGTTGGTGCCGCCTTGACCGTAATCGTCTCACCTGGCTTCACGTTCTCCTCATCGTAGGTCTCGCCGTCGACAGCTTTTCCGCCATTCAGTTCATAGGTCACGGTATAGGTGGTCTGATAGTCCGGCGTTCCGTCGCCATTGCTGTCAATCGCCCACACGGCGTAGAGGGTCACATCCGCCGTTATGATCCGATACGTCGCTCCGGTAATCAGGAATTTCTCCACATCCTCCTGTTTATCCTGAGCCGTGAGTGCGGCATCATGCTTTGTCACACTCCATCCCACAAAGATTTCATTAGGATTTCTTGTAAATCCCTTCTCCTCTGTCAATTCGACCTCGGTGTTCTTTGCAATGCCCGATACCTTCGCCGGTGCAGCTTCGTTGCCGCCATTGAGGTCATAGGTGAGGGTATAGGTCTCCAGCACATCGGCTGTTCCGTTGTCATTCTCATCATAACCCCATGCGGCGTAAACCGTCTTGTTGGCACTGCCGAAGGTGACCTCGGTGACCATTACCGGTGCTGTGTCCGCGCGGCTGAAAATTGAATTCGTCTGCGCTTCAGTCCAGCCGACAAAGACAACCTTCTTGCCGTCCACATTGTCGTGGGTAGGTATATCTTCGCTTAGCTCTGCCTTGTCTCCAGGGATATAAATGTGGTTATCCGTAGGTACAGTGCTGACAGTACCGCCCTGCTGGGCATTGTTATTGTAGGTCAGCGTATACTCTTCCAGATAGTCCGCCGTTTTATTCCCGTTTCTGTCAGCCGCCCAGACAGCATAAACATTGGTGTTGCCGTCTGTGTCGGCGTTTCTGCCGTCAACCTTCGCCTTTTCCATCGTTACTTCTGTCACAATACTGTTCGCCAATCCGTCATAATCCGCCTTGGTTTTGATCACTTTGTCCAGAATCGGCGATGTGCTCCAGCCGATGAAGATGTGGGCGTTGCCTGTGGTTTTATCGGTGAAGGTAAAGGTATGGGAGGTTACCTCGCCGCTGGCAGCAGATGCCGGTTGATCATGGCTCAAGCTCTTGCCGGAAACCGTACCGCTGGTGGAGAGCTGCGCCGTTGCGCCTACCACATGGTGGTGGGGGCAGAGAATGTCCGTATAGTCGCCGTTGTTGCCGTGGTAACGGACATGGACGGCATCATCATTGTAATCCGGGTTGCCGTTGCCGTTGCCGTCCACCGCGTAGACGGCATAAAGCGTAACATTTTGGGCGGGCATGATGTGCTCATCATGCGAGATAATCTTGTCGATGTCCGCCTGCGCCGCGTCTTCCGGAAGCGCCTTCTCGATCTGCGTTTTACTCCAGCCGACAAAAATCGTCTTTTCGCCCTTTTTCAGATTTCCCGTGCCGGTATAATCCGGGCTGACCTTCTCTCCCTGAATATACCAGGTGGTCGCCGGAGCCGCTGCCCCGCTGCCTCCGTTGAGGTCATAGGTGAGGGAATAGAGCTGTTTTACTTCCGCTTTAACGGTCACGTCACTGGAAATTGCTACTTCCTTGAGTTGGTCGGCGGTATATGTGTTGGCTCCGACCGTCCAGTTTCCGGTGAAGCGATAGCCTTTATCGGCGTTGACTGTTGGGATCACGTCCCCCAGTTTGTCCCCGTGCCACACCTTGGTTGTAGTTCCGCCCTGCCCATTTGGCACGCTGAACGTCACCGTATGAGGCTGCTGGAAGCCGATCAGAAGGGATCCTGCATCCTCGATGTCATTGGGCTTCTTGTTCATATCCAGAACAACGCTGGCCGTGGCGGTGTTCTCTCCCGCATCCAACGAGAACTTTCCTCCGCTTTCCGGCAGGGAGAATTTCAGCGGATTTTTGCCGTTGGCGTCGGTGCTGCCCGGGTTGGTGACAGTCACATGGTAGGTGTCCGCCCGGCGGCCTGTGAATTTAAATTTTCCATCTGAGGCAGTTGTCTTATGCGCAGCATCCCCCTCCGTACAGTTTTCATTGCCGTTGCTATGGTTCGCTTCTACCGTAACACTGCCTGTGTAAAGTTCATCCGTGCCTTTGTCATATGTGCCGTTAAAGTTTTTATCGATAAAAAACTCACCGCCAATGATGCCCGTCTGGAACTCCACCTGAATGCGGGGCAGAGGGTTGTGACCCTGATTCAGCGTATTGCCCACGGAGTAGGGAGATACCCCACATGGTCCGAAGTTGATCTCACTGCCCACCAAATCCGCGTTCTCATCAAACATCGGCTCCAAACGCATGTTGACTTTCAGTTCGGCGTTTTTTGGGATTGAATCAATACCAGGTTTCGCCGCAATGCGGATCATTTTGACTTTTTTCCACCTCGCAGCCTTTTCTTCATCGGTAGCACACCCATCTAACAACTCTTTCTCTGTCTTGTAGTTAGCCGTATTGGTGTAATGCTTCTCTTCACCCGCCTGCGCATTGGAATCGATCTCCGTGGCGTAGGTGACCAGGATGTGCTCCGCAGAGGTTCCCTGAAGCTCCGGCGCACGGGTCAGACTCATATCAAATTCAAATGCCTGCTCCTGCATATGGCTATCCCACAAGTCGTCTTTCTCAGGCACCGGAATAAAGTAATAGAAGGCATGGGCGTCCTCCTCGGAAAACTCCCGCCCGGTTTCATTCTTCAGGGTGAACAGCATGTCCACCACGTGATTTGCGTCCTTCAGATAGACCGTGTTCTTGTCAACCTCAAAGTTGGAATACTTCGCCGTATCGAACTCAGCCGTAGAACCCTTTTCCGTTATTCTTGCGCCGAAAGTGAAGGTCAAGCCAAGCCTTGCCGCCACTACAGATAGCTTAGTACCCTTTGCGTTGACATTGAAGGTGCTGTACCGCACCCCCTCATCCATAACCTGATATTGTGCCAAGGTACCATTGTTTGATGTTGAGGTCAGTGATGCGCTCTTGAACCGTACGCAGTCTCTCATATCGAGGGTCATAGCGTCGGCATCCTTGGCGATCTCCATATCAAAGGAAATCCCAACCTGATACTGCCCCAGTTCCGGGCCGAACCAGCCGACTTTTACGGGGTTATCTTTGTCCGTGAATGTAATCTTGTACAGCTTGTAACCGGTTGCGGTGGTGTCGTCCGCCGCAGCTGCGGCAGAAGTCACTTCCCCAAACTTGTATGCGGTGTCGGGTATTTCTGTTCTTGTGGGACCCCGTACCGTCTCCGTGACCGCATCGAGCAGGAATACCTTATCCGCC
This sequence comes from Anaerofustis stercorihominis DSM 17244, assembly GCF_000154825.1. Classification (NCBI taxonomy): domain Bacteria; kingdom Bacillati; phylum Bacillota; class Clostridia; order Eubacteriales; family Eubacteriaceae; genus Anaerofustis; species Anaerofustis stercorihominis. The sequence continues at coordinate 33,698 of NZ_DS560019.1, forward strand.
TTCCTTCCAACCTCTTGGTACAGCTTGAGGTTTGTGACCGTGATTTTTTCCGGCAGACGGATATAGATTTCCTGATCCGTTGTAATATTGTTGGAGGAATAGGGATAAGCGGAGGAGCTGAGCAGACCATTGAAGGTAATGGTGTCTCCCGCTGTTGCGGAGGTCTTGCTCAGGACAGGCACTCGCTCCAAAGTTCCTTCTTTATACGCTTGCTCCATGGCCAGAGGGATCTCGCCCCTTGTGTTTGTGACCTTTACGGTATAGTTGCCCGATTTGGCCGTGCTATCATCTGAACCGGTATCGTACATTTTCATGGAAGCAAAGTTGGAATACGTAGCCTCGTCTGCGGTCAGCAGCTTGCCGAAGGTGGTGGCGTATCCCGATGTGGGATCCTGGTCACGAGAGGACACATAGCCCACGTAATCCTTCTCATAGCTGCCTACGTTGGCCTTGATCTTGGTGAAATACTCGCCCTCGACAAGGTTTGCCATATTAGCGGTAAAGGTGACAAAGCCGCCGCTGCTGGTGAGGGGGCCGCTATACTTTTGCTCGCTTGGGTTCTTTGTCGTCGTATACCAGACTTCCACAGTATTGCCCGTGGTTGCAGGAATCTTCTGGGCGGTGACGCCGATTTTATCATTGTTTGCGTAGGTGAATTCCACCGTCTTTGCAGCGCTCTTATCGCCGCCCTGGTTGACCACATGGAACTGTCCCAGATAATAGATAATATCGGAATCGCCTGCGTAATTATTATAGATTGGCTGATTGTTGGCTTTTCCCGTCACACTCATGCTCTCTCCTGCTTGGACCGTGAAGCTGAATGTCGTGCAGTCACCATTATAGAGATACCATGCACTGTCATCCTGCCAGGTGATCGTTCCGCCCACTGCGGAGGCAACGCTGGTAGTGGGCGTCTTCCCCTCGTAGCATCCGGGGGCTGTCTTACCGGTGTTGAGAATCGAATCGCTGCCCCACTTGACGGCATTTGTAGTTGTGACGTCACAATCAGACGTCCACTTAAAGTAGGGCGTAAAGTAGTCCTGGCCATACTCCAGATACAAGTTTTCCCATGTCAGTGTGACGGTATGATCGATATCGTTTTGCGTCTTCTTGAAGTTAAAGCCGTCCTTATAGCCGCCGTCCGCATCCTTGTGATTTTCCGGATCCAGCAGGTTGGGCCTGGTGGACTGTCCCGCAGGGTCATAGGTGACATGGTCGAATTCCGCATAAATATTGCTGCCATTTTTTGTGTAGTATGGCAGGGCAATGGTGATCTCCAGCTTCTTAAAGAACTGGGGCATATCGATGTAGTCCTTGTCCGGGTTTATCCAGATTTGCCGCAGGGCAAAGGGCTGGCTCGCCGCCGTGGGCACGCCGGTCTTCACACCAACCCGGGACAGTCTGGGACCGGTCTGGATGGCTCTGTCGTCACCAGGCGTATCATTGTATTTGCCCGTAATCTTAGGAGTTACGGAGATTGTCTGATATGTTTGATCGTCTGTGTAGACTTCGATTTTGAACGAAGAATCCTCAAGTTTCTGCTCCGACCTTCTGTTCCACAGGGTGGTGTCCGGAGCCAGAACGATATTAAAGCTGTTCTTTTCCGCCGTATTTTTGAGGGAATAGGTGATGGTGCCATTAGTAGGACAGTATCCGCCGTAGTTATTCTTACTATGCAGCTCGTCAATGCTTTCAGGCGTTACGCTCTCCGCCATACCGCCCCGCTCAGGAATCGGATATTCCACCACGGTCAGCCCATCCGGCACGGTGATCTTCACCTTTTTGTTCGCCAGATTCAACTTGCTTTCCACCTCAATGTGCAGGGTAAACTGCTTGGAAAAGTCAATGGAGAAGGAACCTCCATCTGACAAAGCCTGATTGTTCACTCCCTCCGCCCGGATCTCGGCGGTGGCAATCTTCATTCCGTCGACAGCGCTATCGCCATCTTCCAGCGTCTGAACATTCAGGGTCTCCACAAACGCTAAAAGCTTGTCGATCTTGTCTGCGTCGATCTGGGTCTGTTCTTCCCTCGCCATGCGTTCGTATGCCTGTTTGGCGGCAATGGCCTGCTCTGAAAGGCTAAGCATACCTTCTTCGTCCAACTCCTCTGTCTTCTCCAGCAGAGCAAGGACGGCGTCGATCTGCTCTTCCACGGGACAGATGGGGCAGATAAAGCTGCACACGGGGTTCCCCTCTGTATAGCCGCATGTCTCATCATGCTCCATATGGTGTTTGCACATTTCTGCTCCGACTGTTTCCGGCTGTTCTTCAATATTGGGCAAGGTATCCGTTTCCTCCTGCCCATCCACATTGGATGACTCTAACAGCCCCTCCGTGGCATCAGCACCCGGAGAGACACTCTCCGCACTCTGTCTTTCTTCTTCAATGAGCGGCTCATCCCGCATAAGTTCCTCGGCCGCCGATACTTCCATCATATTTGCGCTGAGCAGCACAACACAAAGTGCCACACTGACAGCTCTGCACCAAAAATAAGGCCTGTGTTTATGTGATTTCATTGATATAATCCTCACTCTCCCTATAAATACAAACTATCTCACGATAAAAGAGACCAAAAGCTAAAAAATGAATGTTGTGTTTTGCATTAGAGCTATAATCAAAAGGTGTACCTTTTGACAATAGCCCTCCGACAGAATTCCTGCACTTCAGGGGCAAGAAAAACTCCTCTGATACACACTCAAAATCCTCAAATGCTCTTGAATTTCAGGCTGTTTTGTTGTATGATTTGAAAATGAGAAAGGTTGTCAAAAAGTACACCCTTTGACAGCTTTATTACTGTTATCCTTTCATTTTCTCGCCTTTGAGAAGCCTGTATTCCCGCAATCTGCGGTAAAACGTAGCTTCGCTCATATTGCATTGATTAAGGACTTCTTCAAAAGGAAGTCTTTTTTGTTCCCAGGCGTGGACGATTTTTCCAAAATCTTCTGGAACTTCCTTTTCAGGTCTGCCGAATTTCACCCCTCTTGCTTTTGCTGCGGCGATTCCCTCAGCCTGCCGTTTCTTAATGTTTTCACGCTCATTCTGCGCTACAAAGGATAGGATTTGCAGCACAAGATCAGCAATAAAAGTTCCCATCAGGTCTTTACCGTTTCGAGTATCCAAAAGCGGCATATCCAACACACAAATATCGATACCGATTTCCTTCGTGAGAATACGCCATTGTTTCTGAATTTCCTCATAATTACGTCCCAGTCGGTCAATGCTTAAAATATACAGCAAATCCCCGGCTTTTAACTTTTTTACCAGCTTCTTATAATTGGGACGGTCAAAATCCTTGCCGGACTGCTTGTCCATGAAAATATTTTTCGCAGGCACCTCTGTCTCCCGCAGGGCAATCATCTGCCGTTCTTCATTCTGATCAGTGCTGGATACCCTTACATATCCGTAAATATTCATATCTTTGTTTCCTCCATTTTTCAAAATCATTATAAAAAGAAAAACAGGAACGGCGTTTTACCGTTCCTGTTCGGGATGTTTGGGCTTTCTCTTCGTTTGGTGTTGTTTTTGTTCTCTCTGCTTTGCTCGCAATCGTTCCGTCAAAGACCGCTCATCAGCACTCTCATTCAGCAGATTTGCTATACTACGCTTGCTGTCATACATACGGAGTATATCATATTTATCTCCGTAGGCTTCCTGTACTCTCTGTGTTGCTCGGCGTTCCTGTTCGGAGCGAATAGTCAGCCGTGCATCGTGAAGTTCTATCGGGTCAAACTCTGCCGCCTGTTCTTGCAGCTCGGCATACTGCTTTAAGGCGCTGTCAAGCTCGGTAGCGTACTTGGTTTCGCTGGCTTCCAGCTTTTTCAGACCGTCCTCAAAAGTGCGGATTTCCCTTCGGAGCATATCGGCAGTAGCGTTCTCAGGGTATTGAAGCCGACGGAGCAGCATTGCCTTTTCTGTCCGCAGTTCTTCCAAATCCTCAGTCAGCTCTGCTATGCGGCTGGAAAGTTCCCTGTGTTTTAGCACATGAATGACAGGCATAGCTTTTTTCTCAGTCAACAGCGTTTTGTGCTCTTTGGATTTCGCCTTGATTTTATCCGCAAGGGCGGTGTACTCCGCCATATCCTCCCGATACATTTTCAAGGATTTGTTGATTGCCTGCTTGCCGCTTCCGATGTGCAATAGCTGATACTTGAAAATAATCATATTCCCACGCAGCTTTTCCATTGCATCTGCGATGGCGGGTACTGTGTTCTTAACTGCCTGCATCAGCTTTTTGACCGCCGCTTTCAGTTCACGCAGCAGAGCATTGTCAGCCTTGATTTGACGGTTGAGTTCACATCTGTCAGAAACAATGCCTTTCCGCTCCAAAGCACGGGCAACCACACCTTCGTGAATCGTTGGCTGTTCGTCCAAACCTCGCTCGGCGTGGCTTCGGTGGTCGATGCATTCATCGTGACCGTATCGCTCCAAATAGCGGTTGGTCACATCAGCCCATGCCTTACGCCACGCCACAAGCTGTTCCTCACTGTTCCAACGTTCGGAGATAGGATTTTGCCTGCCGAACTTGGTGCTTTTGGGATATTTGTTGACACGCTCATATCCATGCTTCTCAGCTTCGGAGGGTGTCATATACACTTTTTTCCTGCCTACCTTGTACTGATATTGTTTCTCCCATCCGTCCGTCTGCGCCGCCTTGAACTCGGCGGCGGTAAAGCCCCGTTCCTCACCATTCTTTATGCAAAGATATTCTTTCTCAGTCTTGTATTGCCATCTGCCGTTTTCGTCCAATGGGCGCACGGTCAGCATGATGTGGGCATGGGGATTATGACCGGGCGGGTCAGGATCGTGAATGGCCACATCCGCACACATTCCGTCTGCAACAAAGCTGGCTTGAATAAAATCGGATAGAAGCTCCTGCCATTGTTCTTTCGTCAACTCCACAGGCAGAGTCGGAACAAACTCACGGGCAAGTCGGCTGTCCTTGGTTTTCTCATTTTCTTCAACAGCGTTCCATAAAACGGCCCTGTCCTGCCATTCCTGCAGTGCGTACTCCGGCAGGAACACCTCCCGCCAGACAAGCCCTTTCTTTCGAGTGTAATCGTGCCGTACTCCATCGTAGTCATTTAAAATGTTGGAGCAGCTCAGATATGCAGAAGCTGCAACAGCGGATCGTCCTGCACCTCGGCTGATAACCTTTGCTTCCAAGTGATAAATAGCCATTCGTTTTCATCGTCCTTTCATTTTTATTTTTTCTGTTTCTCTTTTTAAAGAGAAAATGGGTGTGTCGTGTTATTCGGCACACCCATAACTGAGATAAATCTGCCAGTGGCAGGTTTTCGCAGGCAGACGGCGGGATGGGGCGGCAATATGCCGCCACATCGTTTTGCTGACAGAGCAAAATAAAGAGCCGTCTGCACAGGCGATGTTCGCTTGCGACATTGCCTGCCCCCTCTGGAGAAGTGTCCGGCGGACGCTTCGGGAAGAGCGCACGGTCCGACCATCGGGAAGGATACCACCGCCTGCTTTACAGGTGGTGAGTAAGTGCGCCCTTCGGGATAAAAGAAACGGGACGCTCGATTGCCCGAACGCCCCTCGTCGTAAGTTTATCGTCTTAGTCCGCATAGAAAGTCCTCCAATTCGTCAAGATTTAAGGAAACAACGCTCGGAAAGACCTTTTCCAGTATCGCTCCCTCCTGGATCAGCCGTCGTGTCCGAGCTTTTCGCTCTTTCTGCCGGTCACGCATTTCGGTTTCCTCCAATCGGTGCTTGGCTTGCAGTAATTTCTTCTCGTCTGTAGTCATAGAAAATCCTCTTGTTGGTAGTAAAAATAGGGTTATTTGATAGCAGCGTGATACCAAATGTCCGTTTGTTTGGTATTACGCTTTTTCCGAAAATCGTTGTAGTAGCAAAAATGCCCCCGTTTGGTATCGCAGTAATACCAAACGAGGGCAAAAGTAATATCAGAAGCTGTCAGCGAAGTCCAATGCCGCCGAAATATTCTCGTCATCCTCGGCAGACAGAGCTTCAACGGCGGCAGGCGGCATGACGGTCAGCATACCGACGGGTGCAAACCGCAAGCCCTGTTCAATGGCTTCTGTCACACGCCGAAGAAAAGCATCCTCTTTTTCACGGGTTTCCAGATACGGGTCATTTTCAAGCCGTTCCTGCCGTTCAAAATAGTCGTTGATGGCAGTAACAATCGCCTTGCTGTACGAGCGATACTGCTTTTTGTTCATCTGCTGTAAATGCTCGTAGGCCCGGCGGTCATCTTCATCCGCAAGATTTAAGCGTAGTGTGGTCGTGTAGATCTGCTTCATACGATGCCGCCTTTTCTGCTCTGCTTCTGCCCAGCAAGCAGCTCATAGCCCTTTGCGGTAGCGCAAATATCATCGTTGATAATCACACGGTCTTTGTCATAGCTGCCGAAGTTTTTGAGAATACAGCTTCCGCCGCCTACCACATACAGGCGCATCAGTTCGGAATCGTATTCATGCTCACGCAATCTGCGGAAGATGCCCTCCGCATATTCGGTTGCGGTATCACGGATGGTGGTCAGATAACGCTGGCTGATGTCTGCTGTGCCGTGACGGATAACACGCTCAAGGACGGTTTCATCCACCGATACGCCAAACTGCTTCATCAGATTTTCACGCACGGCAAGCATACACTGATTGGTGCCGTATTTTTCGGTAAAGCACTTTTTCGCAAGAGGGCGGCACTCGTTGATATACATGACATTCATCGTGCCGTTGCCAATATCGCAGAGCATATTGATGCCCTTGAACTCACGGAGCTTTTCGGCAACAGGTAAGGAACAATATATACACTTCTTAGTCACAGTCCCTATTGACGTACAAGTCGCTTTCTCATAAATGATATTATTACTTGAATAATTATGAGATGTACATTTCTTAAACTCTACTTCTACGTTATAATCCACATTACCTAAGGTAAACTCATAAGGTTTTTCAAGGTGTACTCCGTTTACAGTTACTTTATATATGTTACCAACATCACTGTTTATATTTAATTTTACTTTACTTCCGACTTTTACCGATGCCGCTTCCTTTATTATATCACTTCCGCACCTTAATTCCACACTTCCGCCGTCATTATACTTTAGCGTCAAAGAAACATATTTATCACTCTGATCCTCCTTAGGATATATATGATCGGTTATTTCCACAACAGAATTATTATATATCTTAAAATCATCTGCCACACCCTTCAGTGCATTTTCACCTATACTCGTAACACCTCTCGGTATTGTAATGCTCTTCAAAGAACGGCATCCGCTGAAACAGCTTTCGCCTATAGTTTTCAGATTATCAGGAAGGCATATACTTTCAAGTTCCTTACATCCATCAAAAACGTAGTCTCCTATGGATGTTATATCATCCGACATCGTTATATTCCTTAAAGATACACACCCTGCAAAAGTATATTTTTCTATAGTGCTTATAGAGCAGGACAGATTTACATTTTCAAGAGAAGTACATTTGGAAAAAGCACTTTCACCTATCCTTTTTACCCCCTGAGGTATATTTACAGAGGTCAGCCCCCTACAATTAACAAAAGCATTTTCGCCTATTTCTTTTAAATTTTTATTGAATATTACTTCTTTTAAATTTGGCAGAGATGTAAATGTATATCTTGATATTTTCACAAGACTTTCATTCAACGTTATTTTTTCTATATCCAACCAGCAAAAAGAATATTCCCCGAGGCTTACAACCTTCTTACCATCTATCTCATCGGGAATGACCACTTCCTTCTCACTTCCCGTATAACTTTCTATTTCAATATTACCGTCCTGAAGTTCTTTATATGTATACTCTCCGTTCGATGCTTTTACCTTTGCACCTTGAAAAGATAATAATACTACCGCTGAAAATATAATACAAAATAGTCTTACAGATCTCTTCATCTCACACTTCCCCTTATTTCATACTACTTTAATATTCTACTATCCTACTAAATACTTCTTGTACGAATAATAGGGTTATTTATTTTTTTACTTCTTTTTTGTATCTTTTTTGACTCTTTTTTAACTTCTTTTCCACTCCTTTTTAACTTATTTTATCTGATTTTCTATTTCTTTTTAACTTATCTTTCACCTATTCTGCCTATTACCTTTTTTTACTTTTGACTTTTATTTCCCCGTTCCTTTCTTTTTTACAATAAAAAAAGTCCTTATTAAAGGACTTCTTATTATTCAAAATATTTTTTTAATAAATACTTTTCTATTATTTCAGCACTGTCATGAACACATCCGTCACAGCTTCTTATTGGAGGTCTGTCCATACCTACACTTTTTAATTCTCTGCATCTTACAGTGGTGTTCATTTCTTTAAACTTATCTGCTAATTCTTTTCCTAATGTTAGTGATTGGATTTTTGTTTTGGGTTCTTTTAAATTTTTATCGCTGTTTAAAAGTCCGGCTAACATGATCATACCACACACACTTCCGCAAGTTTCCTGCATTCTTGCAATACCCGTCCCAAATGCTTCAGACATAGCAAAGGCTGTTTCTTCATCTAGCCCGAGCAAATCACAATATGTACATACTACAGCTTGAGCACAATTATAACCGCTTTTAAATTTATTTACAGCAATATCGACTCTTGATTTTTCCATAAATTTTTACTCCTTTTCAATTACCCTTTTTTATATTCTATACCTATTTTATAAAATCTTCAAATATTTTATAATAATAATTTTTGTATTTGCTGTTTTTTCTCCAAATCAAATTAAAATCATGTTCTATTTTAAAGTCCTTGATATGTAATTTAACAAGTTCATTATTCTTAAGTTCCTTTTTGACAGCAGCTTCATACAAAAAAGTTATACCAATATTACTTTTTACTAATTCTTTTATTGTATTAATGTTATTAATCTCAATCGTATTACTAAAATCATTTATGCTTATACTTCTGTTTCCCAAATATTTTTCAATCAGTTCCCTGCTCCCCGAACCTTTTTCTCTTATTATAAGTCTTTGATTTAATAGATCCTCCAAAGATAAATTTTTACTATATAATTCACAATTTTTACCGCAAACTCCTATATAATTCTCAGCGGATACCTTTATATAATCAAATTCATTTTTTGGAAAATTTCCTTCTATAATCGCAAAATCAATATTCCCCATATTAATATAATTTAAAAGTTCATTTGTATTCGCTACGAGGATCTTCATATTTACATTGTAATTATCAGTTAAATATTTGATTATTTTATCCGGGATGAGATATTCACCTATAGTAAGAGTTGTTCCGAAGTTTAATTGTAAATTTTTATTATCAATCAAACATATTTCACTCCTTAACTTTAAATCATCATGTTTAAGAGTAGTTATATAATTTAAGAATATTTCCCCTTCTTTTGTTAACGATAGTTTTTTAGATTTATAGTTAAACAATTTGATATTATAACTGTTTTCCAAAAATTTAATATGCTGAGTCGCCGCAGGCTGAGTAATATTCAAACTTTTAGCTGCTTTTGTTATATTCATATATTTACAAACTTCCAAAAAAGTATCAATTCTAAAATCTAACATTTTACATAATTCTCCTTTGAATTATCATAACATATATTTATATATAAATAAATATTTATAATTTTAAATTATTTATAAATAATGGTAAAATATCAAAGTAACTTGAAAAAAATACTTAAAGGAGAAAACATGGCATTTATAAAACAAAACATCAAAGGAATAATTCTATGTCTGCTCATCGCTATTCCGGCTTGGTTTTTGGGTAAACTGGTTCCGGTAGTCGGAGGTCCGGTATTTGCAATACTTATGGGAATGGTAATAAATTACGTTATAAAAGACAAATCTTCATATAAGTCGGGAATAACTTTCACATCAAAAAAGATACTTCAATATGCGGTCATACTGCTAGGATTCGGAATGAACTTAACGGATATATTGATGAAAGGAAAACAATCTCTTCCGATAATTATCGCAACCATTACAACTTCACTTGTAATATCATATGTGATATGCAGACTGCTTAAAATACCTTCAAAAATATCTACATTGGTAGGTGTGGGTTCTTCCATATGCGGAGGTTCTGCCATTGCTGCAACGGCACCTGTAATAGATGCAAATGACGAAGAAATCGCTCAGGCTATATCCGTAATATTCTTATTTAATGTAATAGCCGCATTGATATTCCCTGCACTGGGGTCATTTCTTGGATTATCCAACGAAGGGTTCGGCTTATTCGCAGGTACCGCAATAAACGATACATCATCGGTAACTGCGGCTGCCGCAGCATGGGACGGGATACATATGAGCAATACGTTGGAAGCCGCAACAATAGTAAAACTAACAAGAACTCTTGCGATAATTCCCATAACATTAGTACTTGCTTTTGTGAGAACGAGAAAAGAAGAAAAAGCAGAAGGCGGAAATGTAAGTCTTAAAAAAATATTTCCATTCTTTATCTTATATTTCGTTTTAGCGGCTGTTATAACCACTGTGTTCAATCTTTCTCCCGTAATAACAACACCTCTGAAAGAATTAAGTAAATTCTTTATAATCATGGCTATGGCGGCTATAGGGATAAATACAAACATAGTACACCTAATAAAATCAGAAACAAAACCTATTTTTATGGGTGCCTGCTGTTGGGTAGGAATAGCCGGAGTAAGTTTATTAATGCAGAATATACTGGGGATTTGGTAAAATAAACATAAAATAAAAAAGACGCATTTAGCGTCTTTTTTATATATAATCCTTTATAAAATCTTCGAATAATGCCCCTGCTTCTTCTTGAACCTTTAAACAGCCTTTCACAGGATCCATATGATTTGGTCTTATATAATCACAATTAATAGAACCAAATTTTTTAATATAAACATCTACCCATTTCCCAACAATCTCTTTCATTTTCTGGTTGGTAGAAGGTTTATCTTCGGTAAACATAATGCCTATCGCAGCCACTCCGCTTGCAAACGCTCCACATGTTTTTCCTCTTTGGAGCCCAAAACCATATGGCGCAAGCATTTTAATTGCATTATCATCGATATTTAGCTCATATTTTATTTTAAGAGCTTCCATTACAGTTTCACCACAATTCTTGTGATACAGTTGTTTTTCATTTTCAGGCTTTAATTCCGACTCATTTCTAATTTCATCTATTATATTAACAATATCTTTATCTATCATATTTAACTCCTACATTTTTTCGAGAGCACTTACACCTAATATATCGAGAGTGTTTTTAAGAACGTTTCTCGTTGCAGTGACTAAGGCAAGTCTGGCGTTCATTAAATCTTCATCATCTACTATGACTCTGTGTGCATTATAGAAAGAATGGAATGAACCAGCCAAATCCATGGCATACTTGGTAATCTTGCTTGGGTCTAAATCATTGCTTGCTTTTAAGATTTCATCACTGAAATTAGAAATCACTTTAAGTAAGTTTATTTCTTCTTTTTTATTGAGAAGTTCAAGATTTTCTGCTTTAACTTCCTTACCGATATTCCTTATTATACTGCAAATCCTTGCATGAGCATACTGTACATAGAAAACAGGGTTATCACTTGACTGTTTGATTGCAAGGTCAAGGTCAAAATCCATATGGGTATTTGGTTTATTATAATTAAATACAAATCTTGCAGCATCTTTTCCGACTTCACCGACTAAATCAGAAAGTGTATAAATATTTCCTTTTCTCTTTGACATTCTTAAAGCTTCATTGTTTTTAACCAAGTGAACAAGCTGCATTAAAATCACATCAAGTCTGTCTTCGTTTACTCCAAGTGCGACCATTGCCTTTTTAAGTCTTGCAACATGACCATGGTGGTCTGCTCCCCAAACATTTATCGCATAATCAAAATTCCTCTTTACTAACTTATCATAATGATAAGCTATATCCGCAGCATAATAAGTAGGCACTCCGTTTTGTCTTATAAGAACTTCGTCTTTTTCCAGCCCGTACTCGGTTCCCTTAAACCATAACGCACCTTCTTTTTTATATACACTGCCGTCATTTTTCATCTTTGAGATTACGTCATCTATGGCTCCCGAATTATGAAGAGTTCTTTCGCTGAAGAATACATCGTAATCAATTCCGTAATCCTTAAGGTCATTAACCATGTTCGAAACATTTTTATCAAGAGAATATTCTACGAGTTCGGATTGTCTTTCTTCTTCGCTTACATTTAAAAGTTTGTCTCCGTTTTCTTCGATATAGCTCTTGGCAAGGTCTGTGATATCTTCACCTTTATACCCGTCTTCAGGAAATTCGACATCTTTACCCAGCTCCTGTAAATATCTTGCTTCCAAAGACTCACCGAATTTGATTATTTGATTTCCCGCATCATTCAAATAAAATTCCTTTGTAACGTCACAACCTGCCCAAGTAAGGATATTGCTTATAACATCACCTATAGCCCCTCCTCTGGCATTACCTATATGAAGAGGTCCGGTAGGATTTGCACTTACATATTCAACATTTACTCTCTTAGGATTTTCTTCCACTATTTTTCCGTACTTATCTTTTAAAGTGATAACTTTCTTTAATTCGTCATAAAGCCATTTATTATCCAAAGTAAAATTAATGAAACCGGCACCTGCAATAGAAATATCTTTTACATAAGAATTTTTTGTATCGATATTTTTGATTATATTTTCTGCAATAATTCTTGGGTTGCATCTGGCAGCTTTTGCGAGCTGCATAGCAGTATTTACACTAAAATCCCCAAACTTTTCTTCCCTTGGTACTTCGACTCTGATTTGAGGAACATCTTCTTTTTTTATTTCAAGCAGACCCTGTTCGATACATTTATCTATAGCATTATCGACTAATTTAATTATTTCTTTTTCTCTTGTTATTTTCCCGAACATTATTTTCTCCCATATTATTCTTTTATAGTTAATCTATGTTTTATTTCATATCTTTCAAAACCTAAGTCAATCAGTTTTTCAATCAAATCGGAATATCCGATCCCCATGTAATCCCACATTTTAGCATACATACTTATATTTGTAAAACCCGGGAGCGTATTCGCTTCATTCAAATATATGTCTTTGCTGTCTTTATCAAGGAAAAAATCAACCCTTGATAACCCGCTTCCTCCTACGGCTTTAAATGCTTTTACTGCATAAGTCCTTATTTTTTCGATTATCTTATCATCTATTTTTGCAGGAATATCTATCCTGCTTCCATCCCCTGAAAGATATTTAGCTTCATAATCATAAAATTCCTTACATGAAACGATTTCTCCGGGATAAGAAGCTTCGGGGTGAGAATTACCCAGTACAGCAACTTCGATTTCTCTGGCATTTATTCCTTTTTCGACTAATATTTTAGTATCGAACTTAACAGCTTTGAGAAGTGCCTCTTTAAGGCTATCTCTGTCTTTAGCTTTTGATATACCGACACTTGAGCCCATGTTAACGGGCTTTACGAACATTGGATAAGGAAGATTTTCTTCACATCTATCAAGAGTAGCTTCAAGAAGTTTATCCGTTTCTATATCCGTATTAAAAACCAAAACATCGTCTACGACGGGAATACCGACGCTTCTGAATATCCTTTTGGCTATATCTTTATCCATACATACGCTTGAAGCCAAAACTTCACAGCCCACATAAGGTTTATCCATCATTTCAAAAAGACCTTGTATCCTTCCGTCTTCTCCATTTTGCCCATGTAAAACAGGGAAAATAATATCTACGTTATTTATTATATCTCCGTCAAACAATGAAAAATCACTGATCAGATTTTTACTGTCATTTATCCATTCGTTTGTTTTTATTTTTTCTACATCGCCTTTATAAATATAGAATTTACCTTCTAAAGTAATTCCAATCATAGTTATATCAAATTTTTCTTTGTTGATACCGTTTATCACATTATAGGCAGACAAAAGCGAAACGTCATATTCTCCGGATTTGCCTCCGAATACAACGCCTACATTTTTTTTCTCACTCATAAAACGTTCTCCTCTTAAATTATTTTTGTACCGATGCAAGTAAATCTTTCTTTATATCAAATAATTTATCAGAAACATCTACATGATATTCACTTGGATTTATTAGCCTTAAGAATTCCGGCCAGAAAGTACTTCTGGCAACCATATGGTTTTCTCTTATTTCAGAAAGCTTAGGTGAATTATATACTTGTTTTCCATCTACAAATATAGGTTTTAACAATTCTTTTACATGAAAATTTTCAATCGTTCTCTTTTTCCAAGTATGAACAGGATGATATATCGTAAGCGGTTTCGTATCGTCGATTACTTCATCATTTAATGTTATTAAATCCGCGATGGCAACATTCGTAAGATTATCATAAAATCTTAAAACTTTTTTATATCCGGGGTTTGTAATTTTTATTGGATCATTGGAAACTTTGATTTTAGGAGATAATTTTCCGTCTCGCTCTATTGCTGCAAGCTTATATACTCCGCCTAAAGCGCTGGTACCATCGGCAGTAATCATCTTTGTACCAACTCCGTACATACCTATCTTTGCCCCCTGATTTCTAAGGTCTGAGATAATAAACTCATCAAGGTCGTTTGAAGCGCTTATAACAGCACTTTCAAATCCTGCTTCGTCAAACATTTCTCTGGCTTTTACTGATAAGTAAGTAAGATCTCCGCTGTCAAGACGTATACCGTAACTGCCTTTCAGTCTTCCCGCTTCTCTTTCTTCGTTAAATACTTTTATGGCATTTTTGATACCGCTGCCTAAAGTATCGTAAGTATCCGCTAGTAGTATTAGGTTATCGGGATTATACTTTGCATATGCTCTGAAAGCTTCAAGCTCACTGTCAAAGGCCATAATAAAAGCATGAGAAATCGTACCTTTAGATACGGTATCCCATTTATATTCCGCTTCCACATTACTTGTACCTACACATCCGCCTATGATACATGCTCTTGAACCGTAAAGTCCGGCTTCCGTGCCGTGTGCTCTTCTAAGCCCGAAGTCAAGTACAGGTGCATAAGTTCCTGCTGCGGAAACTATCCTCGAAGCCTTTGTTGCAATAAGACTTTGATGATTTATTATTGCAAGTATCGCAGTTTCGATTATCTGTGCTTCTATCAAATTCGTCTTTACTCTAAGTACAGGTTCCGTAGGAAAAAATATTTCTCCTTCTTCCATTGCGTATATTTCACCGCTGAATTTAAATTCTCTTAAATAGTCTAAAAATCCGTCGGTAAGTTCGGGATGATTTTCTTTTAATAAAGCTATATCATCTTCTTCAAATCTTAAATTATTTATATATTCTATTACCTGCTCGAGTCCCGCAAAAACAGAATATCCTCCTTCAAAAGGATTTCTTCTGATAAAGACATCAAAAACAGCTTTTCTATCTTTAAATCCTTTTTCGAAATATACATTACTTACGCTCAACTGATAGAAATCAGTAGCTAATTGAAGTTTCCTTTGTTCTTCCATTTGTTACTCCCAATCATTACTTTTAAATGTTATATTCAATTTATTATTATAACACTTTTTACAGAAAAATCACTAAAAATAGTATATTTTTCCTCATTATACCAATACTTATAATATGTTTAGAGATACTTTAGAAAAAAGAATTAAAATGTTATCTATTTTTATAATATTTCTATTTATATTACTTACAGCTTTTGTAGTAAAAGCATTCATGTTTCAAGACGAGGATAACATAAAAAAACTTGCATCACAATATGAAAAGACCATACAGACTTATTATCCGAGAGGAGCAATACTGGACAGGAACGGCATAAACTTTGCGGATAATTCCGCAAATAAAAAGCTAAATGTAAGTCTACAGAATAATACTTCTTTTAATGTGGGAAAAACCTTCATAGGAAACATAAGAATAAATGAAGATACTACTACAAAAGATGCAGTGGAAGGGCTTAGCGGTCTTGAATTATATTATAATGAACTTCTGAACGGAGGTACACCGATCAATATAATTTCAAGCATAGACGCTACAGGCAGCATAATAAACGAAGAAAATTATACTGCTGTAAATGACCATTTAAATGAAGGCAATACGATAAATACTACTGTGGATTATCATCTTCAAAAATATACCGAAGAATACTTAAAGAAATTTTTAAAGGAAAATAACTTTAAAGGAGGAAGCGTGGTCGTGACCGATGTTAAAACCGGAGAGATATTAACAATGGTCTCAAGCGATGAAACGCTCAATAAAAATGTTTTATCTTATCAGCCGGGAAGCGTATTTAAAATACTTACTTTAGCACAGGCACTTGAAAACAACGCAGTAGACTTAAAAGAGGAATTTAACTGTACGGGAAAGATAAAAATCGACGGAGTAACAAGATATTGTCATGAGGGAGAAGGTCACGGAAAGATAACAGCTCTCGAAGGACTCAGCAAATCATGCAATGAAGTTTTTTACAGACTTGCAAAAAGACTTAACATCAAAGATGATAAAGGAAATATAATTTCAAACAAAGTGATCGATTATGCCAAAGAACTCGGATTTGGAAGTATTAATGATAAAACCAATAAAAACAAAAAATTTATTTTGGAATATGACGATTATTATTCCTTTGTTCCCGATAACATCTATAATAATTTAGATACATTTAACTTAGCTTTGGGACAGGGAAAAGTTCAGGCGACACCTTTAATGTTAAACACCATAATGAGTGCAATAGCAAACGGAGGGATAGGTTATCAGCCATATATAGTTGAAAGTGTAAAAAATACGAGTGAGGATATAGTTGATATAAAACAAAACCAAATATTTGATTTGAAGCTTAAAGAAAGTACGATAAAAAATCTTCAAAAGGCACTTAGAATGGTTTGCGTCGACGGTACTGCAAAAAGTAATTCTATGGATAGCTACGGCGGTATTGCGGGTAAGACGGGAACAGCTGAAAATCATGAAAAAGAATCTCCTCATGCATGGTTTTCCGGATACTTCCCATATAACGACCCTAAATATGCAATGACGGTATTCATTGAAAACGGAGGATACGGTTCCGGACCGGCACTTAAAGTGTTTGATAGTATCGCCCTTGAAATGATGAATATGGAAAATGACAAAGGAATATAAATATACGAAAAAAAGAAGGGATATCCCTTCTTTTTAATCTTCTTTGATACCGGTCATTAAATACATAAGATTTTTAACGGCTTTTACTTTTTTTCTTGAACAAACACTTGTGGCATAATTAGTTTCTTCAGCTATTTTCACCATACTGATTTTTTCTAAATAATTAGATTCAATAATATTCTTATCCATATCTTCAAGTGAATCTAATGCTCTTTCAAAAAAAGAAAGCTCTTTGGAAATCCTGTCTCTTTCAGTCAAGATTTCTTCATCTAAAGAATCCAATTGCTCAAGAAGAGACAACCTTTTCTTTTTATAATTTACATCTTTTAATTTTCGTTCAAAAATCTTATAATTTTCACTCTTTGCCATAAAACCAATCTCCCCTTAAAAATTAAAAAGATCAAGTAAGAATATTAAAGATAAATACTTTTAAATTCCTTATGTATCCCATAAAAAGTTACTTTTTAATCAGGTCCCATTCCCCGTCATATACCCTTTAATATCCCTACTATGAAAAAAAGGATATTTTTATAGTTAAGGCAACTTATTTATCAAAAAACAAATAATAACAAATATAGTCACAATAGTTAAAAAAATATTCTTTTTCTACATAATCCTGTAACTACTATTATATAGAATAATAAGAAAAATACAAGGGTATATTTCCATAATTTTCATACTATTTAATGCGACATTATATTATATTTATGATATATAACATATGCTAATTTGCATATTATGTTATTTAATGTTTTATTTTTAAATAAAACATTAAGAGAGGATTTTTACATCATCACATATTCTTTTAAATAGATTTGATATATTTAATAGTGTTTTTTTATTCGGAGCTTTGAACTTATATTCTCTGTTTTTACCAAGCAGACTGTACATATGTTCATTGGTGTTATTATATACCTTAATAATTATGCCCTCAAGTTCAAGTTTCGAAAGAAGAGATACGATAAGTTTAAGTTCGTCCATATTACAGTTTACTTCGCTTACGAATGTAACATTTACGATCACTTTAGACATACTGAAAGATACCTTTTTCAAATTTTCTATTATAAGTTCATTACTGACACCGGTAAATTTTTTATGTATATCATCATTTACCAAATCCAAATTATATAAAAAATAATCTGTGTAAGGTATCAATTTTTCAAATATCTTATAATCGACAAATCCATCGGTTTCTATAGCGACATTGACATCATTTTCTTTTAAGATTTTAATCACTTCAAGTAAAAAATCCGACTGCATCAAAGGCTCGCCGCCTGAAAAAGTAACGCCGCCACCGCTTGTTTTATAATATTCCATTTCAGGCATTATCCTATCAACCAGTTCTTTTGGAGTTATATATTCACCAATGAGCTCTCTTGCTCCGTTTGGACAAGCTTCTACACATTTACCGCACTTTGTACATTCAAACACCTGATGCTCAGCCTCTGCTACGATCCTTTGGTTACATGCTTCCGTACATTTGTAGCATAATTTACACTTTTCTTTATCAAAAAGCATCTCTATATCATTTTCCTGTGCTTCGGGAAATTCGCACCATGGATATTCAAGAGGTGTACCTTTCATATATACTACAGTCCTAAATCCGGGACCGCACTGAGTGGTATATTTCTCGATCTTATATATTAACCCTTCCATTTTATCTCCTCACAGTATTATATTGATTTAATGACTATTATTCTTATTATCAATATCAATTATTAAACATAAACTATTGTTAAATTCATTATTTTTTTATGATTATATAGCATATTCCATATTATTATAATACATTTCGGGAAAATATCAAATAAATTAGGAAAACTACTTATTTATGGCAAAAAAATGTTTTAAAATATATTCCATTTCAAAAAATCTATTACCGCAACTATAAAGTAATAAATGTCTAAAGTCCATATCATATAAATACCTCACTTTTTCTATAATGTCCAAAATATCTTCATTTCCAGCATTATTTAAATTAAATCCCGCCACTACTTTATTTTTATCAAAAACAGAGATTTTATTTAAAAATGTAAGATATTCTTCTTTTGAAGTATATAAAACATCACTTATAAAATTTGGCAAAACAAATACTTTATTTGCATTTTTATTTATAATTTCTATTATTTCTTCATTATTTGAAATGCCGGAAAATAAATATTCATCGAGAAATATATTCGTTTTTATATTTCTGCTGTTCAATATATCAAAAAGCGAAATCAAATCTACTCCCATTAAATCATAATATAAAGTAACATCATCATAATAAATACTCTCGGTTATATTCTTAGTTATATAATCCGCCAAAAATTCATAAGTATCACATTTTATACTGTTAATAATCAGACCGGTAGATACTTTATCCACATCATGTATCTTCTTTAAATAATAATCCTCTACATACAAAGGATCATCCTTATTCCCTATCCCGTTATATCCAAGAACGGAATTCACATATCTACTTTCCAAATCAGCCTCTATAAAAGCGTTGCTCTTTAAGTTTAAATCTACAAGAGAATATACTTTAATGTCTTTTTTATGTGTATCTATCCTAAGCCTTATACTACCGTCATTAAAACACATAGGATTAATATTCTTTTTATAAATTTCCTCCTTTGAAATATTAAATTTATTTTCTATATCTTCCAAACTTTCTTCCTTTCTTTTAAAATAATAAAAATCATCTATGGGGATTAATACTTTCTGACCTGATTTCATTTTACTGTTCTCATTCATTCGATTTATATTTAAAATACTTTTCTTGCTTACTGAATACAATTTACATAAATCTTCTATATTTTCATTTTCTCTAAGTATATGAACTAACATGTTCCCTCCTAAATAAAAAAGACTACTCATAAATACTTATGAATAGTCTTGGTATTTTATTTAACTTATTTGGTTATGACAGGTCTTCCTCCGCCGAATTCACACCCGCCTTCACAAGGAATGACACAAAGGAAATTATATTCACTTTCACCATCCAAAATTTTCTTAACTTCTTCTTTCGAAGCTTTAAGCCCGTTTACAACAGCGCATTTGATTTCCTTGCCATCGGATAAATCGAATGAAAATTCTTTGATATTTCCTTTATCATTCTTTATTGAAGCTTTTTCTCCAAGTCTTATTATAGCGTATGCAGTGTTTACGCTCAAGAAATAAGGATTGAATACCCCTGTATAATCAAGGTTATCAAGAGGTTTGTTATCAGCCTTGTTTAAATCGATACCGCTTGTTTTTATCAGTTTTGCAAGCTGTCTTGTGGTTATTGAAATATCTATCCCCGATGTCTCATTGGTTTCAGGGAGAAAAGCAGTGCAGTTCTCAACTCTGGTTAAATGAACATCTTTATCTATATTCCTGTCAAGATAACCTTCTTTAAACCTAGTATTTATATCTTTCCTTATTTTAGAAAGATTGACAAAAAGATCATCAGCTTCAGGGTAAACATCTTCTATTTCTCTACGTATACCCGATGAACAAGAATAAATCAACGGCTTTCCTTCAAGCATATTCTCCTTAAGTAAATATGCAACGGCATTCATTTCCTTTATTAAATACTCTTCATAATCTATTACTTCGGAAAATCCCAGCTTGTTTAAAACATCTACGACCTTTGCCTTCATAAGAGCATTATCTACCCCTACACCTTCAGCTAAAGTTTCATATGTACCATGTGATAATAAGCAGATATTATAATATGTATCTTCACCCAGTAAATCGTATATTTCTTCCGTAGTACCTCTTTCAATCAAAGCCCCCGTAGGACAAACCGTTATACACTGCCCGCATCCTATACAGTCGCTGTGAATGATAGGTATATTAAAAGGAGTAGCAACAGTAGTTTCTTCGCTTCTGTTAATAAGGGAAATGGCTGAAGCACCTACTTTATCACTGCACATACTTACACATCTATTGCATTTTATGCACTTGCTTAAATCTCTCGTAACAGCACTGAAACTGTTATCTATTCCCTTTTCGAACTCTACTTCGAATTCACCGGGACCTGTGAGATATTTATTTGCCATAGTCTGAAGTTTGCAGTTCCCGCTTTTTTCACATGTCGTACACTCACAGTTATGATTGGCAAGAGTAAGTTCAAGAATTGTCTTTCTTATATTTCTAAGTCTTTTTGTGTGAGTCTTTACTTCCATTCCTTCAGAAGCATGTGTTACACATGCTGGAAGCAACTTCCCGCCCACATCTACCATACACATCCTGCATGACGCAGGTCTGTTTAAATCTTTTAAATAGCAAAGTGTAGGGATTTCGATCTTTGCTTTTTTTGCAGCCTCTAAAATCGTCGTACCTTCCTTTACTTTTACTTCTATATTATCAACAGTTAAATTAATCACTTTTATTCCTCCCTCTTAAGTGCATTCTTAAATTCTTGTGAAAAATTTGTATATGCACTGATAAACGGAATGATTTGAGCTTTTCCGCTGCCGCATAAAGAAGCGTCAAGGGCATTTACTATTCTTACATAATTTTTAAGATCTGTTAAAGTACCTTGTTTTATCTTAAATCTATCCATTATTTTCTTAAGTTGTCTGTTACCTTCTCTGCATGGAACGCATTTACCGCAGCATTCGTGAAAGAAAAAATCTTCAACGACAGATAAATAATCAATTACGCTGTCATCTTCGTCAGCTACTACTATAGCTCCCGAACCGATATTTCCTTTGACCTTTTTCATACCGCTGTAAGTATAAGGGATATTTAATTTTTCATATGGGACGATTACTCCGCTCGCCCCTCCGATTTGCACAAATTTAGCTTTTTTACCGCCTTTTATACCGCCTGCGATTTTTATTATATTTTGTACTGTAGTACCGAATTCAACTTCGTAAACCCCGGGATGTTTGACTTTTCCGCTTACACATACCATTTTTGTCCCCGGACAATCTTCCACTCCGTATTTGAGTACGGTCTTAAAACCGTTTTGCATCATAGTCGCTATGACACTTACGGTTTCGACATTTATAACAAGAGTAGGTTTATTATGAAGCCCGCATTCTTTTACATAAGGAGGTTTACTCCTAGGTCTTCCGCTCTTGCCTTCGATACTTTCACACATGGCAAAGCCTTCACCGCATACATAAGACCCGCCTCCGGAAAATAAAGATAAGTCAAAATCAAAACCGCTTGATAGAATATCCTCACCCAAAAAGCCTTTGTCATAAACCTGCTTAATTGCAAATTCGATGTCTTTATGCATGAAAGTATATTCTTCTCTTACATATATATAGCCTTTATTTGCTCCCGCACAAAATGCAGAGATTATTATACCTTCTATAACCTTATATATCCCGTTTTGAAGAAGATATTTATCTTTAAATGTACCCGGTTCACCCTCGTCGGCATTACATAATATATATCTGTCTCCGTTTCCTTTGGCTTCTCTTGCCTGAGTAAGTTTTCTTCCTGTAGGATAATTTGCACCGCCTCTTCCCTGAAGTCCACTATCTGAAACATCTTTAACTGTTTTTTCATATCCTTGGAGTATTGATTTTTTAAGCCCTTTGAAACCGCCTCTTTTTATGTATTCATCTATATTAAAACCGTCGTAGGTACCATAATCTTTCGTGATATATTTTACCGTTCCCATTACTTAGCCCCCTTAAGCTTTGCTATCAAAGCCTTTATTTTTTCTTCATTCAATCTTCCAACCACATTATCATTCACTCTTACCGCGGGAGCTACATCACATGCACCGAAACAAGGCACAAGTTCAAGAGTAAACAGCCCGTCTTCTGTGGTTTCGCCTTCTTTTATTCCAAGTTCTCTTTCAAAAATTTCTTTTATTTTGTCTTTTCCGTTTAAACTGCATGCTGTCGCATTACAAAGACCAAGAATATATTTTCCTCTTTTTTTTGTACTTAAAGCGTCAAAATAAGTAACGACTTCGGAAACCTTACTCAAAGGGATTTGCATTTCATCCGCTATATATTTTGCAATATCAAAATTTATAAATTTCCCCGGGATTTGTCTTTGTATCTTTAGAACTATCTGCAGTAAATCAGATGGATTATTGTCATAATATTCAATGATATTTTTACATACCTTCTTAATTTCTTCTGGTAACTTCAAAATAGTATACCTCCTAGTATATAGTTTAAGTATTATATCAAAAAAGTATCAATTATTCAATTAAATACAATTTACTAATAAATTATTTTTACTTATAAAATATGCTTTAAAAAACAAAATACTTAATATAACATTGATTTTTGATTAATTTTACTTATACTTAATATATAAAACAGTTAGGAGAAATATATATGTTAAATATTGGAGCACACATGTCCATAGCAAAAGGCTATGAGGCAGCGGGAAAAGACGCACTCTCAATCGGAGCAAATACATTTCAGTTTTTTACACGTAATCCAAGAGGCGGAAAAGCAAAGGATTTAAGTGAGAAAGATATAGACAGACTGAGAAAAATAATGGAAGAAAATAACTTTTCGGATATACTTGCTCATGCACCATATACTCTTAATATGGCATCGGCAAAAAAAGACACAAGAGAATTCGCCAAAGAATTATTCAGAAAAGATCTTGATATAATGAACCAAATCCCCTCACATTTATATAACTTTCATCCCGGAAGTCATACTACCGATTCTATTGAAGAAGGTATATCAAGAATACAGGAAACATTGAATGAATGTATAAAAGAAGATGACGACACCTTCATTCTTTTGGAGACAATGTCCGGTAAGGGAAGTGAAATAGGAAAAACATTTGAAGAACTCAGAGAAATTTTAGACAGGGTAAAGTTAAAAGATAAAATGGGAGTATGCATTGATACATGCCATGTTTTCTGTGCGGGATACGATATAGTAAATGATTTGGACGGAGTCCTTACAAAATTCGATAAAGTAATTGGACTTGATAAATTAAAAGCTGTTCATTTAAATGATACAATGAACGATTTTAACACAAATAAAGACAGACATGCAAAAATAGGAGAAGGATTTTTAAAGACAGAACCTCTTATCAATTTTATAAACCACCCCGCAATAAAAGATTTACCGATTTTTCTTGAAACACCAAACGAGCTGGAAGGATATAAAAAAGAAATAAAGCTGCTTAGAGAAAATTATAAATATTAGAGGATAAAATGGATAAAACAAAACTTAGGAATGATATTTTGAAAATACTTAATAATATTGATATAAATATCAAAAATAACAAAGATAATAAAATTTACGATAAATTGATTTCAAACAAAGATATAAAACACGCAAAAAATATCATGTGCTTCGTAAGTTTCAAAGACGAAGTTAATACTCATAAATTTATCAAACATTTATTAAAAAATGACATAAACGTTTATATTCCAATCATAGACAGTAAAAATAAAGTAATGAATATCTCTAAGCTTAACTCTTTTGATGAACTTGAAACAGGTTTTTATAATATCTTAGAACCTAAAAAAGAATATATAAGGATTTGCAGCCCGGAAATATTGGATGTGATAATCACGCCGGGAGTTGTCTTCGATAAAGATAATTACAGAGTCGGTTACGGAGGAGGTTTTTATGATAAATTTTTTTCTATTAAAAATCTCAAAGCCAAAAAAATCGGAGTTTGTTATAAAGAACAGATTATGGATAAAGTTCCGAGAGAAGATTATGATATTCCCGTGGATTATATAATTCATGATTAGCAAGTAAGCATTTTAAACCAATAAACAAAAAACTCTGAAGTATATATACTTCAGAGTTTTTTATCATAAGTTTATTTTATGTATCTTCTTTTTTTGCAAAAAATTACTGTTATACCCATTGCTACTATACTACAAACAGCTAACAGACTCCAAATAATTACATTATTGTTATCTGATGTATCAGGAGAATTAGGTTTAGATATATTCGTATCATTTGATGTTGAATTATTTTCATTACTTGAATTTCCGGTTGAATTATAATTTGGATCTACAGCACCGCAGACAGCACATTTACCATTTTTATAATCATGTGCTTTTTTAGCAATCACTTTTCCTTTTTCTATTGTTTGATTGCATATTTCACAAACCTTATCTCCGGTATAACCTTCAGATGTACAAGTTGCTTTCTTTGCACCTTTTGTTACAAGTTTATGAGCATGTGTTAAAATTTCACTGCCGGAATCAACTTTTGAACCATTTACAACTACATCTCCTAAGCCCTCATTCTTTACTGTAATACCGTTATCCAATTCGGATAAATCAATATCACCGGATAAAATTACTATTGTATCACCTTCATCAGCATTTTTAGCAGCTTCTTTAATCTTATCTTTTCCTAATACCCATACTTCCGTTCCCTCGGATGAAGTAAATTTAGCAAAAGATGTACCATCAGGTACGAATTCACCTGGATCGGCAGAATGAATACCACCTGTTACATTAAGGACAGAAGATTTATCAACGCCATCTCCAATAGTTCCTAGAACTTTAGATGATGTAAATGTACCTCCTTTAACATTGATGATACCTGCGGAATCTGCATTTCCGCTTGATACAAATGCTATCTGATCCGCATTTACGATAGCCGTTGAATTTTCAGGGAAAGTTATACTTCCAACCTTACCCTCACTATTTACCTGAGCAACAACTCCATACTTACCTTCAAAATT
The DNA here is from genome assembly GCF_000154825.1 of Anaerofustis stercorihominis DSM 17244. Taxonomy (NCBI): domain Bacteria; kingdom Bacillati; phylum Bacillota; class Clostridia; order Eubacteriales; family Eubacteriaceae; genus Anaerofustis; species Anaerofustis stercorihominis. The sequence goes on from NZ_DS560019.1 coordinate 59,326, forward strand.
ACCGCCATTAATTACCGTTTCACCATATGTTTTTATCGCACCCGCACTATCGCAAGTAAAATTACCGCCGTTAATGACAGTTTTTACTCCGCCTGCTGTACTTATAGCAGCATTATAACTCCCGCACCCGCACATGAAAAATTACCGCCTTCGATTGTCATTTTATTACCTACATTATTTATGGCAACAAAATATCCGTTTCCGGTATAAGAAATACCTCCGGTTTTATCAGCAGAACTGTCTTTTATAGTCAAATTCGCATAATTTGCAACAGGAATAGACGTTCCCTCAATAGTTTTACCGTTTAAATCCAAAACAATGAGCGGATCCGCTTCCCCTCCAAACTGCTTACCGAAACTAACTGTTTTACTATTAGCCAAAGAAATATTCTTTAGTAATTTTACAGTATAAGAACCGTCTTCATTTGCTTTAATCGTTGCTGCATCTTCCCCCCATGCTGATATAATATCATCATTGGTAGTTTCACTTGTAATCCATAAACTATTAGCATCTGTTACTGTATCTCCACTAGCAAAAGCAGTAGCAGGAAATATTGTTATAAACATAAATGCACTTATAAGAATGGATAACATTTTTCTTTTCATATTATATCCTCCAAAATTATTGTAACATTTTGACACTTTTCCAATTAATATAATATTATATAAATAAACAAATAACTATTCTAAATTTATTTTAAAACCATTATAATTAACCTTAAAGCATATATTTTGTAACATGAAGTTATATTACATTTACAGTAAAAGTTTGTTGTGGTTTAAATAATAATATATTATATTATGTCAAAATAATGATATTATTAATTATATCATACTTGTTTCAAAATGTATACAAAAATATACAAGATTTATATAATTATCACATTTTAATATACTACTATATGCTACCAATCACAAATCAAAAAGATATTATAGCTAAATTTATATACCTATTTTTAATAACTCAACAAACTGCTTTGCAGTCCTTGCACTTCTTCCGTTGTTTCTTATGGCAAAAGCTTCTGCCTTTATATATAAGTCTTTTTCATCGATTTCCACTTCATATTGCTTTGCGAGATTTTTTACGATATTTAAATATTCATCTTATATTTTCCATAACTATTAGAACATTTTGACACTTTTCCAATTAATATAATATTATATAAATCAACACAAAAATAATTCTAAATTTACTTTAAAAGTCAGTGTATTTAACCTGAACGAATAACATTTTTACAAAAATAATAATAAAAAAAGCGATTTTATCGCCTTTTTTCTAAAGTTAAATATATATTATTCATTTTTCTTTTTAACATATATAATAACCGAACCGATACCTATTATACAAACGACCAAAAGACCTACATACAAATACATATTGGAATTATCCGAAGTATTCGGAGTTTCGGGTTTTGATTTTTCATTATCTTTTACTTCTAATTTGGGAATAGACTTCGTAAATTTTTCCCCGCATCTTTTGCATTTTGCTTCTTCGAGACCTTCCTTATTCTTAGTAGGATCTTTGATTATTTCATAATTATCTAAATCATGACCTAAGGCATCAGTATACTTATCTACATAAGTATCATTACATCTCGTACAGGTATAAGTTGTATATCCTTTTTCGGTACAGGTTGGAAGAGTAACGATTTCTTTATATTCATGTCCGAGTTCAGCTACATAATCTTTTTTTATATCTGCATTACAGCCATTACAATGATACTCTGTATATCCCTGTTCCATACAGGTTGGGTCAATAGTATCTCCCTTAACAAGATCTGCATGATTATCGGCATTTACGGCAACGTAATTATCTTTTATATCATTTCAGCAGTCATTACAGTGATAATTTGTATATCCCTGTGCTACACAAGTTGGAGCTATAGTATCTCCCTTAACGAGATCTGTATGATTATCGGCATTTACGGCTACGTAATCATCTTTTATATCATTTCCGCAGTCATTACAGTGATAATTTGTATATCCCTGTGCTACACAAGTTGGAGCTATAGTATCTCCATTAACAAGATTAACATGATTATTTGCATTTATTTCTCCGTATTCATCGCTGCATATTTTGCACTCTGCTTTTTTTAAGCACGTAGCTGTACCGCTTTATGATTAGTACAATTAATGGTTCCGTTATTGGTAAAGAGAGAACCTGCAACCAAATCAGTATCTCCGTTATTATTAAAAACTCTGTTATTGATTAAAGTTCCTTTATCGGTTAAAGTTCCGTTATTGGTTAGAATTCCATTATTGATAAGGCTGGTTCCCGAAGGGATTTCCAGCTTATTGGTACTTTCTATTTCAAAAGTATTTCCGTTTTTTATCTCATATGTCCCATAAACTGTTCCTTTAGAGTTAGTGACCTTACCATCACTATTTACATCATAACAATTTAAGTTGATATTAGCGTCATTGTATATAATCGAATTTGTAATAATTTTGTTGCCGGAAATTCGATTTGCATACAAAACTGCATTCTCAATATTTATGTTCGTAGCACATAAACCAAAAGATAAATGTGTGTTTGAACCACTTACAACGACCTGTACTCCTGTAATATTAACAGTACCGCCTCTTCCATTGTAAAATGAACGACCTATACCTGCTCCCGTATCACCGCCGGCAGCTTTACTACCACCAACAGCATAAACATATCCGCTTTCAATATTTATGGTACCACAACTGTCTTCATCAGCACGTGCACCGATTGCAGCACTCCCGCCATTATAATAAGAACCTCCGGTAGCATAAAGCTTTCCGTCTCCTTTTATTGTAAGTACAGCACCCTCGGGAACATGGATCCCGCAGCCTATACCATCGATAGTAGCGGCAAGCCTATTTACCCCTTTAATGATTAATGTTAAATTTGACCCAGGCTTAATATCTATACAAGTGCCTCCCGATATGCTGACATCCGTCAATGTTATAGTTGCGTTAACATTCTCAGCCACGGAAATACTTCCCGGGGATCCAGTAAACTCATAGGATCCGTCAGTAGTAATCGGGCTTGCCGAAAATATATAGTTAGGCATAAAAAACAATGAAATCAAACAACAGAATATAAATCCCAATATTTTTCTTTTACACATAAAAACCTCTTAATTCTTTTCCCATACAAAAACAAAAACTGGTTACTTTACCTTTATATTAGATATTATAGCATAAATATTCAACTGTGCAATTATTTTACCACAATACTCAAATGCTCATTTAAATAAAAAAATGACCTAGAACAGGTCATTTTTTGTCTTATTTCTACTTTATTTCATCCAATATCTCGTCTATATATCTCTTAACTATTTCTTCTTTGGGAGAAGCCGTCATATTCTTTTTATTCATTCCCGTTGTAACATGAAGCACTTCGTATATATCATCTTCGAAAAGTCCGCTTTGCTCTTTAAATTCACTTAAAGTTAAATCCTGCAGGAATTTATCCTCATTCACGCATTTGCCAACAAGGTTACCGACTATAAAATGAGCATCTCTGAAGGGACATCCTTTTTTAACGAGGTATTCCGCAACGTCCGTAGCATTCATAAAACTATTTACACAGGCTTCTTTTAAAACATCTTCGTTTACAGTAATAGTCGATATCATTCCCGTAAATATACTTATACATTGTTTTACGGTATTTACACTGTCGAATGTAGCTTCCTTATCTTCCTGCATATCTTTATTGTAAGCAAGAGGTATACCTTTCATAACGGTAAGCATTGCCATCAAATTTCCGTAAACCCTACCGGTCTTACCCCTGATAAGTTCCGCAACATCGGGATTTTTCTTTTGAGGCATCATAGACGAACCAGTGGAATATTTATCGGAAACCACAATGAATTTGAATTCATCACTTGCCCAGTAAATGATTTCTTCGCTGAAACGAGATAAATGCATCATTATTATGGCTAAATCATTTAAAAGCTCTATTACATAATCTCTATCTGAAACCGTATCGAGAGAATTTAGAGTTATATTATCAAAATCAAGAAGCTCGGCTACATAGTCCCTGTCTATATCAAATGTAGAGCAGGCAAGGGCTCCCGCACCGAGAGGCATAACGTTTGTTCTTTTATATGTATCTTTAAGTCTATCTACATCTCTTCTAAACATCTCAGAGTAAGCACATAAATGATGTGCAAAAGTGACCGTCTGTGCTCTTTGCATATGAGTATATCCGGGCATTATGGTTTTCGTATTATCCTTCGCAATTTCAAGTAGTGTGTATAAAAGATTTTTAATAAGTGAGATGACTTCTTTGATTTCCGCTTTAACATACATCTTCATATCCAGCGCGACCTGATCGTTCCTGCTTCTGCATGTATGTATCCTCTTTGCACTGTCCCCTATCCTGTCGGTCAATATACTTTCGACTGCCATATGGATATCTTCATATTCTTCATCAAAAGTTACTTTTCCCTCATCAATATCTTTCATCAAATCATTTAATGATTTAACAAGTTTTTCTTCATCATCCTTGGAAATGATATTTTGCTTAGAAAGCATTTTTACATGTGCTATACTCCCTAAAATATCATATTTATATAAAACCTTATCAAAGTGAAGAGAATTATTAAAAATATCCACTTCCTTTGCATTTTGTTCGGAAAATCTTCCTGCCCACATCTTCATAATAAATTACTCCTATATCTTAAACATTTATTCTACGTCTTATACAATACCATATTATCCATTTTGTGACAATATTTTAATCCTCTAAAAAGATTATAAAATCCCAATTAAACTAATTAAAAGCCTCAAAATTGATTTTACATTTTATTTATATATCGGAAATCAAACAGTGCAAAATTGCTATATTAAATCTAATGTAGCATTATTTAAAATTTATCAAAAAACTTCTTTAAAATATAATATATGATTTTTTATATATTATTTTAAATTCTGTTATAAATTGTTATTTATAAACGATGTCTTAAATTATCAGAAAACTTACTTTTTATAAAAGTTAGTAAAAATTATTTTTATTTTATATCCAATTTTAATTTAATATTTATAATCAATCATTCATATTAAATAAAAATGTAATGATAACTATAAAGCCTCTACCTTTCCGAAGAAGATCAACGCTTCCGCATTATTTTTCTTAAAGTATTTACAAGCAATCAATTCGCCTTTTTTTAAACTTTCATCATAGCAAGAATCTTTAAGAAGAGAAAATATATAAATATTTTCTTTTAATATATAATCATATGACCTTACCCACATCTTTTCCACGTAACCCTCCTTATAGGGAATAACGATCTCCACATCATCGGGGTAAGCCCTGCTTCTTAAATTGTCTATCTCTATTCTGTCTCTGACCTTTTCAATATGTGCTTCACCGTAGTGTTTATCTGTATGCTTTCTGATTATTTCAAGGCTTGGGATTTCCTCTTGGATTATTTCTATGTCAAAATCTTCTATTAAATCGTATCCGGCAACGGATATTTTTTCTTTTAAATACTTTTCATGAACTTCATTTTCAGTATTGCCAAGTAGCCTTAGTGTAACACCTCTATTATTATCCACATACATATATCCTATAAAAGGTTCTTTGACATCTTCTTCACCCATTTTTGAAAGCACGTTTCCCGAATTTGAAACCTCTACAAATTTCTTTTCGTAATCTCTGAAATGATGATCTCTTAATTTCATTTTTTCCCTTTCTTTTTGACTTTTTACCAATATTAATTTCCAAGTAATTTTATAATAACGATGTTGATTAAACATTGGTTACCTTTATTTATCAATTCTTAATACCAGTTCAAATAATAATGAATATTTTAATCTTATCCCATATATAATATTAAAATATTTATTATTTCCCTTTATATCAATAATCAATACCAACCGAATAAGCTCTTTTTGGTATCTAATTTTTCTATTCTACATATATCTTCGTCACTTAACTCAAAATCAAATATATCAATATTTTCTTTTAGTCTTTCTTTATTAGACGATTTAGGTATTACAACAATACCCCTTTCCACAAAATACCGAAGACTTACCTGAGCGGCGGTTTTTCCATATTTGGTTCCTATTGATAATAACACTTCATTTTGAAATATATTATTTTTCCCCGCAGCAAAAGGACTCCATGCATTCATTAAAGTGCCATGTTCTTTCATTACTTCCCAAAGCTCTTTTTGCTGATGAAATATATGTGTTTCAACTTGATTGACAGAAGGGATTATATCACATTTATCTATAAAACTTAAATACTCATCTATATTGAAATTAGATATCCCTATACTTCTTATTATCCCCTCATTATAAGCTTCTTCCAAAGCTCCGTACATATCAAGTGCTTCTCTGTATGGCTCATGGATAAGCATTAAATCTATATAATCCGTCCTTAAATTATTTAAAGACTCCTTTATACCTTCCTTTGCCAGCTTATAACTTCTGCTTGGAGAAAACAATTTCGTGGTTATAAATAAATCCTCTCTTTTAATACCTAAATTCTCTTTTGAACTTTTTATCGCATCGGCAAGTATATGTTCATTATTATACATCTGTGCGGTATCAATCAAAGTGTAGCCAATATTTATCGCTTCTTCTATTGCCTCACGGCCTTTAATACCCAATAACTGATATATACCAAGCCCCAGTATCGGCATTTTGACGCCATTATTTAAAGTTACTTCATTCATTTTATTTCCTTTTATAAAATATTTCTCTATATTTAACGATTATACTATAAAACCTCTTAAATCCCAATATATAAAAACACTCCCCATTGTAGAGGAGTGCGAGAAAAATAGAAAGATAAAAATTATTTTTAACTACTTTTTATTTATCTTCAGTATTTTGTTTCATAAAAGCTCTAATTTTTAGAGGAAGTCCATAAAGTTTGATAAAGCCTGCCGCGTCATTATGATCATATAATTCACCGGTATCGAATGAAGCGATTTCTTCATTGTATACGGAGTATGGACTTTCAATACCTTTTGTGATTTTATTTCCTTTATATAATCTAAGTGAAACTTTACCTGTAACTGTTTCCTGAGTCTTATCTACAAAAGCATCAAGCGCTTCTCTTAACGGAGAGAACCACATTCCCGAATACACAAGGTCGGCATATTTGACTGCAACAGTTCTTTTATATGCTTGAGTTTCTCTGTCTAAACAAAGCTGTTCAAGTTCATTGTGTGCATAATATAAAATACTTCCTCCCGGAGTTTCATAAATACCTCTGGATTTCATACCTACGACCCTGTTTTCGACCATATCAATAACACCTATTCCGTGTTTACCGCCGATTTCATTTAGTTTTGTAAGAAGCATTACACCATCCATTTTTTCACCGTTCAAGCTTACAGGTATACCTTTTTCAAATTCGATTGAAATTTCTTCGGCTTCGTCGGGAGCGTCTTCGACATATGTAGTCATTTGAAGAAGATTTCTGTAGTCAGGCATATTTGCAGGGTCTTCAAGTTCAAGTCCCTCATGAGATAAATGCCAGATATTCATATCTCTTGAATAACTTTCTTCCGCTGACATATTAAGTTTTATATCATGTTGTATACAGTAATCAAGCGCATCTTGTCTTGATTTTATATCCCAAAGTCTCCAAGGTGCGATTATCTTGATATCGGGAGCAAGCGCCATAATAGTAAGCTCGAAACGAACTTGGTCGTTACCTTTACCCGTAGCACCATGACAAATACAATTTGCACCAAGTTCCCTTGCTTTATCTACCAAAATCTTAGATATTAATGGTCTTGCAATGGAAGTACCGAGTAAATATTTGTTTTCATATTTACCCCCTGATTTTAGCATTGGGAATATGTAGTCATTAACAAGTTCTTCAGTAGCATCTATAATATCTATACTGTCTGCACCATACTCTATAGCTCTTTTTTCCAAATCAGGCTTTTCATTATCATCGACCTGTCCTACATCTACGCACACTGCATGTACTTCGCAGTCGTAATTATTTTTAAGCCAAGGAACTATTGTAGATGTATCAAGTCCCCCGGAATAAGCTAAAACTATTTTATCTTTCATTATATATATACCTCCAAAATAAATCTCTGATTTAAAATACTGACTAATTATACATAAAAATGTATAATTAGTCAACACCTAATTTATATATTTTACTATTTTATCAGTATTTATTTAAGTTTTTAAATCACATTGATTTTATATAATTATAAATTACCATATTTTAATAATTATTAATAGTCTTTTATGTTGATATTTTTACTATTTAATCATATAATATATATGACCTTAAAAGGACTGCTGTTATTTTGAACCTACACTTTTATACAGGGATACCGAGTCTTTATGTGGATGTCACGCCTCTATAAGTGGACGGCAGAAGCGGTAAGCAGGTAACCCACCTATCTTTTTAGATAGGATCAAAATTCTAGCACCTTTAAGGTCTTTTTTATTTTAAACAAATTTAAAAATAAAATAACTTACTTATTTTATAATAATGTTATTTTACATTTTACTTCTTTTATTATATTATTTAGTTAAAATGATTAATTAAATAAGATTTTATTATTAATATTATTTATGTTTTAATTTCTATCATCATAAAATCAATAAATATTTATAATTAATATAGTTTTAATATAGTCTTTATTTGACATTTAACAATTTAAACACTAGAATTTTATTATAGCTGAATTTACTATAATAAAATCAATACAAAATCAAACAACAGACAAAAAATAAATGGAGTTTTATAAATGGGATTTATCTTACTTATACCTTTTTTCCTCTTTCGTTTCGGTCTTTTATCTATATTAAATAAAGAAGCGGTAAAACGTGCAGCTTACTTTGCACCGCTACTTAACAAAGAAAAAACCGCTTATTATATATATCAAATTTCAAATATATTTATAATCATATATTTATTTTTTCTTAAAATAAAAACTTCTCCCACTTGGCTTTTCTTTATTGATCTATTTATTTACATCTTCGGTGCTTTCCTCCTTATGATATCTATAATAAATTTTTCGTATCCTTCCAAAAAGGGAATAAATAAAAATGGTATATATAAAATTTCAAGAAATCCTATGTACTTGTCATACTTTATATTTTTCTTCGGATGTGTTTTAATTACGCAATCATTATTGCTTCTTGCCTTTGTAATATTATTTATAATAACGTCGCATGTAATAATTATCAGCGAAGAAAGATGGTGTATAAATGAATTCGGTAAAGAATATCTTGATTATATGAAAAAAGTCAGACGTTATATTTGATATTTAAAGTTACATTTTTAAAAAATTTACCATATTCTCGTAAAAAAATTTAATAAAAGACTTGACTTTTAAATTGGAATGATTATAATTTAAATATAAATTAAATAAAAGGAGAAACGAAAAATGTTAGATAAAAAAGTTGCCGAACTATTAAATGATCAAATAAATAAAGAATTATACTCTGCTTATATCTATTTAGATATGGCAAACTTCTACGCTGATTACGGCTTAGACGGATTTGAAAATTGGTTTTATATTCAAGCTCAGGAAGAAAGAGACCATGCTATGTTAATCAGAAATTACTTAAAAGACAACGGTCATAAAATCACTTCTGAAGCAATCGAAAAACCTGAATATACATACAGCGATATCAAAGACCCTCTTAATGTAACTCTTGAACATGAAAAAATCGTTACAGGTCTTATCAACAATATCTATGCAGCAGCTCATGATGTTAAAGACTACAGAACTATGCACTTCTTAGATTGGTTTGTAAATGAACAAATGGAAGAAGAAAAGAATGCTGAAGACAATATCAGAAAATTTGAATTATTTGCTTCAGACCCTAAGGGTTTATACTTATTAGATCAAGAATTCTTAGGAAGAGCTTATGCAGCTCCTAGTATCGCTGCAGAATAATTATAACCTTACCAACAAATTTATATTAAATATAACCTAACGATAACCTTACGTATTAAACAAAAAAGCACCTTATTAACCTTGGTGTCTTTTTTGTTATCTTATTAAATCCATTTATATTCTCTTTTTAAAATCTCTATGACTTCTTTTTTGGATATGACCTTTCCGTAACATACAACTTTCTTATCCAAGACCAATGCAGGTGTAGACATCACACCATATGAAGCAATCTGTGAAAAATCGGTAATATGCTCTATTTCACTATTCATATTCAATTCTTTTAAAGCTTCTCTAACATTATTTTCAAGTTCATTACATTTTATACACCCTGACCCTAAAACTTTAATAAAAGTACCTTGTTTTTGTTCAGCATTATCCTTTGATATTTCCTCCAATGAAATACTTTTATCGGAACGACAGCATTTACAATCATTTTTCCTTTTAAATATCGACATTTTATTTCCTCCTATATTTTATATAAATAAAAATCCTAACAAATTAAACAAATATCCAATTATAATTATTCCTACAGTTACGATAGTGATAAATATGGCAAGTAACTTAGGCTTTACAGCTTTTTTAAGCATTATCATCGATGGAAGAGATAATGCAGTGACTCCCATCATAAAGGATAATACAGTCCCAAGACCTGCTCCTTTTATAAATAAGCTTTCAGCTATCGGTATTGTTCCAAATATATCGGCATACATAGGGACGCCGACAAAAGCAGCAAGAGGTACAGAGTACCATTTATCGGCACCAAGTATATTTTCTATAAAGGCTTCGGGAATATAGTTATGTATCAATGCTCCGATCGCAACACCCACAAAAATATACGGTGCCACTTTTCTTACAGTTTCAAAAACCTGCTCCTTTGCATAAATAATCCTATCCTTTCTCCTTAATTCCGGAACATCAATATCTATAGCCGATGCATTTTTTATAAAACTTTCCACATACTTTTCCAAACTTAATTTTTCTATCAAACTTCCCCCTGCAACAGCAAGAACTAATCCGACGATTACATAAGCAAATGCTATCTTAACTCCAAAAATACTCGTAAGTAAAACAAGAGAACCTATATCAACAAGAGGAGAAGAAATCAAAAAAGAAAAAGTAACGCCTAGGGGTAAACCGGCACTTGTAAATCCCATAAATAACGGTATTGATGAGCAGGAACAAAAAGGTGTTACAGTTCCGAGAAGTGCAGAAAGAGTATTAGCCCAAAGACCATGAAACCTCCCCAGGATTTTTTTTGTCCTCTCGGGAGGGAAATAGCTTTGTATATATGAAATCATAAAAATCAACACAGATAATAAAATAAAAATTTTTATAGTATCGTATATAAAAAATTTTAGACTTCCCCCAAAACGAGTGGTTAAATCTAATCCAAGTTTTTCTAAAAACTCTCCCAAAAGTATATTTAACCATTTCATTCCTAAAATTTGATCTTGTATAAACATCCCAATATTTTCAATTAAAATCATAAAAACTTCCTTTCATATTCATAAATTTACAAGTATCGATATATTAATCATTTTAAAACCATCCTTTGGATGGTTTTATTACATAACTTAATTTTTATATACTTTCCAACAAATCAATTATATTTTGTACTTCATCTTTATTGATACGATAATGCATCCACTTGCCTTCTTTTCTAAATATAACCAAGCCTGCATCGCATAATATTTTCATATGGTGTGATAAAGTTGATTGACTTATATTCAATTCATCCAATAGTTTGCATGCACATTTCTCATTATTTTTAAGTGAATGAATTATAGTTAATCTATTTTCATCGCTCAGTGCTTTAAATTTTTTAATTTCATCTTGATACATTACAATACCTCATATTCATACTTGTCGATATAATTATATTTCACATATTGATAAATGTCAATATATATAACATCGATTTAATAAAAAAGCACTATACAAAGTTCCTTTATTTTATCTTATTTATAAAATCATCAAGACTTTGCCCGTAATTCATCCTTACTCTATTCAACAATAAAGGGTCGTCTCCGGGATAAACTTTTCCGTAATTGGTCGTGAGTGCACATAATACCCCTGCATTTCTTAAAGCAATTTCACAGCTTTCACTGTAATCTCCGAAGGGATATGCGAAAGCTTCACTATGACCGCATATCTTAAAAGAAGTTTTTAGATCTTTGATTATATCTTCTTCAGTGAGTGCAGTCATAACTCCGCCGTGACCAACTGTTCCCCCTGATCTATGCATATCATGTGAATGTGACTGAAATGTTATATACTTACTTTTATAATCTTTTACTTTTTTCTTACCATTATGAGAAGTTATAATAAATGAAGTTGCAGGGATTTTAAGCTCATTTAAAATAGGAACACCATTATCAAGAAACGACTGAGCGGCATCATCAAATGTTATGACTATGCTCTTTTTTGGTAGTAACAATCTGCCTTCGGTATATTCCTTCACTTCCTTCCATGTCGGGAAATAATAATCATTATCTTTCAAATATTGCATTTCATCCCTTAAATCATTTACTTCTATGAAGTTTCCTCTATTTGCGGAATTCATACTAACGGGGACATTATTTTTATCATAAACATAATGATACATACAAATACTAAGTCCACCGGTTTTATAATCAGTATTTTGAATAACTCTGATTTTCCTTATACGCTTCGTTGTATTTCCTTTTTTATCTGTTAGCAAATAAGTAATATTATATACCCCTACCCTTTTTAAATCAGGGATATTTACTTTTACGTTTTTGACTAAACTATTTCCATCATCATCTTCAGCACCGTAACCCTCTTCTTTATAGTTCTCACCCAGCTTTAATGTTATATCGTCACTGCCCTTAAGACTAAGCTCTGGTATCATTTTATCCAATACCTTTACTTTTCTGACAACACTTTTGTTATGATATCTGTAAGTTATGGTATAAACTCCGGGGACATCGGTATTGACTATGCCATCTTTTTTAATGTCATCACTTACATCTTTATTGTTGTTTAAAGCCTTTGCTCCCTTATCCTTATAAACAGAGTATCTCCCAACGGTGATTTCACTTTCACCTATTATATTAAGCTTTTCTAAATTTGTATAATAAACATTTACGACTCCGGATATTACAACAACCAAAAGTACAATACCTATTATAATTTTAATCCAATTTTGTATACTTAATTTCCCTCTCATAATAATTCTCCGAATATGTAATATATAATGATATTATATCATTTTATAAGTTATTTTGATATCTTAAAAACCATAAGAAAACACCTCACGGTGCTTTCTTTAATTTTATTTATGATATTTTTTATTTAATTATGAAAGATTTATATGTAATTATTTTTATTTTACGATTAAACCAATGATATTGCCAAATCCATATATTTATTTTTTAATTTCAAAATCGTATTTTGTATTTTAAAATATTTTTTATACATGTTTATTATATTAGTATTCATAACATCACAATTATTTCTCAGTTCATCTTGAATTTTTCCTCTTAGTTTTACTCCCTTTTTTTCATAAAAATCTATTAAATATTCAAGTATAAACAGCTGTCCTCTTTTCATTTTAATGTCCTCCTGTTGTTTTTTGTTATTTGTTGTCTAAATTATAGAACAACCATTATGTAGAAATTTGTCGAAAAATAGAACTATAAAGCATATTTTTGTAAAAAATAGTATTTTAATGCTTAATTTACTTTAATTTAATTGAGTAAAATGGTAGAATATTGTCAGATATAGTCGAATAAGAAGATTAAAAGGATTTCTTAAATTAAAAAGGAATGTTCAAATGATTAAGATTAACTACGAAAATTTAGGAAAACAAATAAAAAAATATAGGAAACAAAAGAAATATTCGCAGTCCGATTTAGCAGAGAAAATAGATAAATCGGTACAGCATATAAGTAAGATCGAAAGAGGAATAAGCAAAGCATCGCTTCAAACTCTCGTTGACATAACCAATGCTCTTGATATCAGTATGGATGAACTTTTAAACATGAGTGTTAAAAAGAGTTCGGATAATTTTCTAAATAAGGATTTTATAAATATATTTTCCGATTGTTCACTGAAAGAACGAACTTTTCTAATGGAAAATTTATTATTCTTTAAATCACAGCTGAAAAAAATAAAAAATACAGATAATGAAAATTCAATAAAGCAAATATAAATATGCAACAAAAAAACAGCACATACGCGCTGTTTTTATTTTTATTTCTATCGGGGCACTACGCCGACTGACGTCGATTCCGCGCCCCTTACTTATCCTATTATTCGCTCTTAAGAGTAATCAAATTTATTTCAAAAGGATTAAAAAACCTGAAATTCACAGTGTAGTTTCCAAGCCCGGCACTTACTATCATATTTGTATCATTCAAAGTATATAAACCGTGATAATATCTTGGAAACCAATCCTGATCCGGAGAAAGAAGTCCGCCTTTAAAAGGGATCCTGACTATTCCCCCATGAATATGACCGGTCAAAATCAAATCTACTTTACTTTTTTCATATACTTCAAAATACAACGGATCGTGAGTTAAAAGAACATTGAATTTATCTTTTTCAAAGGTCTCTTTATTTATGGTCTTAGAAAAATTTCGCTCGCTGTATTTAATATTAGAATTTTTTAAATCATTTTGTGTAGAATAATAAATCAAATCTATGTTCAGCCCATACATATTTATATATGAGGAGCCTTTTCTGACCTGAACCTTTTTATTTTTAAGTACATGTACTCCAAGATTTTTAAGAGATGCTATATAATCGTCATATACACTCACATTATTATACTGAACAAGCTGTTCGTGGTTTCCGTCTATATAGTAAACCGGATAATTTTTCGTAAGCTTTCCCGCTAAATTTATAAATACATTTCCTTCATCATCTGTGGAATTCATCATATCACCTGTACAAACTATTACATCAGGGTCTACTTTATCGATTTTCTTGATTAAATTTTTATTATTCTTTCCAAACCTTCTTGAATGTAAATCCGAAAGCTGTAAAATTTTATATCCGTTGAAACTGCTGTCTATCTTGTTAGAAACTATATCTGTCTTATCCACTGTAATCAAAGAGGTATTTTCAAAATATAAATATACAAAAAGCAGTAAAATAGCTACTAAAAAACAAATTTTAAATTTTCTCAATTGAAACCTCCTTATATATAGTTTATCAGTTATTATATCATAATATGTTTTTTTACCCAATGTTATATAAAATTTTTATGAAAGTAAATTTTATGTTATAATATAAGCCATGATTTTAAAAGAACTATCGCTCCAACCACAAGCTAAAGCGGTAGATAAAAAGAATTACAAATTTATTTAAATAATAATCTAATTAATATAATTTTAAACATTAAGGAGAACATATGAAAAAGGAAGATTTAAAAGATATAAAACTTTTCGTACTAGATATGGACGGGACGATTTATTTAAGCAATACTCTGATAGAAGGCTCATTGGATTTTATAAGTCACTTAAGAAAAACAAATAAAGGTATTCTGTTCTTTACAAACAATTCTTCAAGGACGGGAGAAACATATGTAAAAAAGCTTAATGATATGGGATTTGATGTAGAGGACAAAGATGTTATGACTTCGGGAGATGTAACAATCAAATATCTTCAAACAAAATATAAAGGTAAAAAAGTCTATCTTGCAGCCACTCCTAAGGTCTATAAAAGTTTTAAAGAAGCAGGGATTAAACTTGTAGATGAAAATCCGGATATCGTTGTAATGACTTTTGATACCACTCTTACATATGAAAAACTTGATAAAGCCTGTCATTATATCAGAAACGGAGCACTGTTCTTAGCAACACATTTAGACATAAACTGCCCTACCATAGACGGATTTATGCCGGACTGCGGAGCTATGTGTGAACTTATTACAAAATCTACCGAAGTAAAACCCAAATATCTGGGAAAGCCTTTTGAAGAAACAGTAGATATGATAGTGGAAAGCACAGGATACAAAAGAGAAGAAATCGCATTTATAGGAGATAGGATTTATACTGACGTTGCAACGGGAGTAAATAACGGAGCAAAAGGGATTTTAGTTTTAAGCGGGGAAACAAAAGAAGAAGACATATCAAAATTCGATACTGCTCCGGATTTAATATTTGATAAAGCATTCGATATGATACCATATATAAAATAAAAAAGAATGATTAATATCATTCTTTTTTATTTTCTTTCTTTTATCGTTACATGAATAATATCTCCTGCTTGCTTACCTATTTTTGCTCTGATATCTTTTCTTATACCAATTATATGGCATGAAGTTTTCATTCTTACAAGACTTCCGTCATAAGGAAAATCGTCAAATGTAGCATGAACTTTCACTCTGCCTTTATTAAATTCCTCTTTAACATCATAAGGGAATTCAATATACGCACCGTCAATACCTTCAACTTTTTTTATTACAGCATTAAATTCATATGTTTTTTCTTTCATAATCCTATTATTTTCTTAAATTTGATTTATATTCTTATTATATTCCTCTACAAATATTTTCGCATTTACACTATCGGATATATAATCTCTTGATATACCATTATAGTTCTGACTGGTCTCGGAGCCTTTCCCCAAAATAGATATTATCGTTTCTTCATTTTTATAGGAATTTACTGCTTCCTTTATGGCTTCTGTCCTATTTTCTATTACTCTGATCTTTTTATACTTAGGAATAAAACTCATGATTTCAGAACATATATTATCAAAACTTTCATAAAAGGGATCATCCGAAGTAAGGATTATCTCGTCACAGTTTTTATAACAAAGAGTCCCGATCTCTTTTCTTCTGTTCAAAGCCTTTCCTCCCGGAGCCCCTATTATACAGATATGCTTTTTACCTTTAAATTCATCTTTAACAAATTCAAAATACCTTTTAAGGCTGAGTTCATTATGAGCATAATCAACTATCAAAGTTTTCTTCCCGTCTTTGGTTTTATATATCTCTCCTCTGCCTTTTACGGCAGAACCTAAAATACCTTTAAAAATATATTTATAATCGATACATAATATTTCACAAACTATAATAGCAGCTATAGCATTCTCCACATTATATAAACCGCTCATCAAGAGATTATAATTTTTAAGTTCACCATTATGAACCAAATCAAATGAAGTAAATCTATTTTTTCTTTTTATATTCATCGCCTTATAATCAGCTTTATCATCAATGGAAAATGTAAAAATTTTATCCTTTTCTTTATTATTTAATACTTCGTTTATTTCATCATACCTTAATAAGTCTTTGTTGATCACTATATATTCGCTATTTTCAAGAAGTTTTATCTTTGAAGAAAAGTAATCATCAAAATCCTTATGTTCTACATCTGAAATATGATCGTATCCAATATTCAAAAATACTCCCACATTAAAATTTGCACCATATACCCTGCTGTACTTATACGCTATTGAAGAAATTTCACATACAAAATATTCAAGCTCATTATTAACAGCATTATTTAATAACTTATAAAATTCCAGGCTCTCAGGAGTGGTAAGTAAGGATTCACTAAGTTCACTTCCGTCATAAGTATCGATAGTGGAAATTATACCCGAAGACATTTTACCTTTACTTTTTAAATATAAATCAAGTATATTTTTAATAAAAAAAGAAGTAGTACTTTTCCCTTTTGTTCCGGTTACCCCGATAAGCTTAAGCTTTTCTGTTTTGTCTGAGTAGAACAATTTAGATATGAGTGCAAAAGATTTTCGTACGTCTTTTACTATAATATAAGGTATATTATAGTTATATATTTTTTCACTTATATAAAGACCGCAACCTCTGCTTATGGCATCTGTTAAGTACTCTTCTTTAAAGTTCAGACCTTTACATACAAATACATCTTTATCTTTTACCGCTTTTGAATTATAAGTAACATCACTTATGATATCACTTTGATTTAAAACCTTTATTTCAACTATCTAATTTTCTCTGTTTAGGATATTAATAATATCCTTTACTTTTATATTCATAACAATTCCCTCTTAAAAAATATGTAAAAATACGTTATAAATATTATACACTAAAAAATATATTCATAGTAGCATTTAATTTTATATTAAAAATATATTCATAGCTTTTTAAGATTTATATTGATTTTGAAGCGTTTAAAAACATTTCATGGAAGTTCGGAGCATGTTTCTTTAAATTTATTATCTTTCCATTATGTAAAAAACAATGTTTGCTGTATCCGATATTTACGATTTCACCGCTTTCTTTATTTGTGATGATATACTTAAGCTCCAGCCTTATACCGTTATATTTTACTATATCTACATGAATTATCACTGTATCATCGAAATAGACCATATTCTTATATTCACTTCTGACTTCAAGTACGGGAGATATGATTTGAGCCTCTTCCATTTTCTTATAGCTTATTCCAAGTATATCCATAAAATTGATCCTTGCGTCTTCATACCACTTTATATAGTTTGAATGGTGTATTATACCCATTTTATCTGTTTCGTGATATCTTGCTTTATGTTCATAATCTTTCATTATATCCTCCTTATATTTCAAATCATTTTTTATATTAACTAAATTGGTACACTTATTATAACTTTAATTATTTGAAATTGAAAGTAAACGAGTTCTAAATATATTTAAATAATATAGAACATTAAGATGTTTAAAAATAATAGATCAATAATACTTACCGCCATTATGATTATCATTTATAACAATATAAACATCACAGAAATGATAATGACTACTTCCAAAACAGGTATATCATTAGCATTATAAAAATAATTAATATCAAATAACTTTACTTTAAAACTTTTATAATATAATGATAATAAAATATTACAAATAAAATTATTGACAATGTAAATTTTAGATAATAAAATTCAACTATATTTATAAAAACAGATAAAAGAAACTATTATATATACACAAACATTTATATAAATAAGTCAAATAAAAAAAACATTAAAGTAATTAAGGAAATAAATGAAAAATTATAAAAGAGACTACGCCCTATTATCATTATGCGGATTAAACTGCGGATTATGTACCATGCATATTGACGGATACTGCCCCGGATGCGGAGGCGGAGACGGTCATCAATCATGCAAAATAGTGAAATGTGCTATTACAACAAGTTCACCGGAATTCTGCAGCTTATGCAGTGAATATCCATGTAAAAATTACGAACACATAACAGATTTCGATTCATTTATAACACACCAAAATATGTTTGCTAATCTAAAAAAGTTAAATAATATAGGAATAGAACAATATAAAAAAGAATTAGAAGAAAAAATCAAAATACTAAATCTCTTATTAAATAAATATAACGATGGAAGGAAAAAATCATTTTACTGCCTCGCGGTAAATTTACTTGAACTAAATGATATAAATGAAGTTATTTCGAAATTAAATGAAAAAACTAGAAACGAAACTGATTTAAAGAAAAAAGCAAAAATTGCACAAGAATTATTTAATTCAGCGGCAAAAAATAAAAATATCACTTTAAAACTGAATAAGAAAAGGAAATGATTTTCAATATCATAAATCACATAATAAATATAAATATTAGAAAATAAAGACAACCTTAAATCAATCATCTCGGCTTTATAAACAAATTTTTTCTTTTTTTTAATAAAATAAAAAAAATACTTGCATTTGCCCCTTTTTCGTGTATAATAAAAAAGGACTGTTCACAAGGCCCCTTGGTCAAGCGGTTAAGACGTCGCCCTTTCACGGCGAAAACAGGAGTTCGATTCTCCTAGGGGTCACCAAAGTCTTTTTATTATGGCTCGGTAGTTCAGCTGGTTAGAATGCTAGCCTGTCACGCTAGAGGTCGAGGGTTCGAGTCCCTTCCGAGTCGCCATTTTTAATTTAATATGGGGGAGTGCCCGAGTGGCTAAAGGGGGCGGACTGTAAATCCGTTGGCTCAGCCTACAATGGTTCGAATCCATTCTCCCCCACCATCCTTTCGATTTTAACATCTTTCATTTGAAAGATGTTTTTTTATTATCGAATTTACATGATATAATATAAATATAAATAATATATACAATTGCTTATATTATTTATATAAACAAAAATAATCACAAAACAATCAACCATAATATATTTTTATATATACGTAGTATATAATTTATATATTAAGAAAAACAAAATTATTGATTTACCTCTTTAATTAATATATAATTGTGAAATATTTGTTTAAATAGAATATTTTTCATTAATATTTTTTCATTAAAGGGGTGTATAAGAATGACAACAACACAAATTATCTCAGTAATTATATTTCTTATCACAATGACTGCAATAATGACAGAAAGAGTACATCGTACCGTAGCAACCATTGCAGGAGCAATCCTCCTGATAGTAACTCATATTTTAACAATAGAAAAAAGTATATCATATGTAGATATGAACACTATAGGTGTGCTTGTCGGCATGATGTTATTCGTAGCAGTAGTAAAGAACTCGGGTATCTTTGAATACATAGCCATAAAATCCGCAAAGATAGCAAAAGGAAAACCGGTCAATATTATGATAATATTCATAATAATTACAGCAGTCCTTTCCGCATTCCTCGATAACGTAACCACTGTACTTCTTGTCGGACCTATGACAATAGCAATAACAAGGATTTTGGATATAAGTCCGGTACCATTTTTGATAACTCAAATCATGGCCTCCAATATCGGCGGTACCGCTACACTGGTAGGTGACCCTCCCAATATTATGATAGGAAGTGCCGCAAACCTAAGTTTTACGGATTTTATTTTAAACACAGGTGTACCTGCAGTTATAGCTCTTATTGCCGCAATAATTTATTTCTTGATTTTATACAAAAAACATATGCAGGTAAAAGAGAGTGCCATAGAAAATATAATGAAAATGGACGAAAACAAAGCCATAAAAGATAAATCTTTGATGATAAAAAGTATTATAATGATAATACTCGTTGTAGTAGCCTTTGTATTCCATTCTCAGCTCGGTATGGAATCATGCACAATTGCATTAACCGCAGCAATAATAATGCTTCTATTCGGCGGTCAGGACGCAGAAGAAGTTATTATAAGCGTCGAATGGTCTACGATACTATTTTTTATCGGATTATTCATCGTAGTCGGGGGATTGGAAGAAACGGGAATCATAGAAAAACTTGCAAATATGCTAATAAGTGCTACAAACGGAAACATGGTCCTAACTATGATAATAATACTTTGGGCGTCTGCAATAATATCTTCATTCCTAGATAATATCCCATTTGTTGCAACATTAATCCCATTAATAATCACTATGCAGCAAGCAGGCGGGATAGATGTAATGCCACTATGGTGGGCACTTTCTCTCGGAGCATGTCTCGGAGGTAACGGAACTCTTATAGGTGCTTCTGCTAATGTGGTCCTTTCCAGTATAAGTAATAAAAACGGATACCCGATAACTTTTAAGGATTATTTTAAAGTGGGATTTCCGATGATGATAGTTTCAATAATAATATGTACCGGATATCTACTATTAAGATTTGCATAAATTTAAAAGGAGAATAAAATATGAACAGAAATTCAGTAAGCGGCGATATAATAGATTTAAACCTAAGGCAGCTAGGTGGAAAAGTAAGCCAGTTCAACAGTCAAATGCACCTTGTGGAGTTTGATATAAGCGAAGACTGCGTAGTATCCTATATATTCACAATAACAAACCAAGATAAATTTTATCTTCAAAGGATAAAACCATATCCACTAAGTGAAGAAAAATATTCAAACGTTCAGCAGATAGTTGAATTTATAAAAAAAGATATTGATAAATTCAAAAATGCAACGAACAGTAAAAACTTTAATAAGTTTATAGAAATAGCACAAAGCAGTATATATATAGCACAGTATATGGAAGATTTATTCTTAAATTACAATGTAGACAGAGAAATGATGGACAACATTGAAATCGGAATTAAAGAAATCATGGAAGTAATTAAAATGCATAACTGCAAAGATGCATATAAACCAATAAAAATCGAAGAAGAAAAATAAAAGACATCAATTTGATGTCTTTTTTAATACAGTGGTATACCACATACAAATATTCTAATCAATGTAAAGACCAATAAATGAGCCGGATAAAACCAGTAGAAAACATATTTTAAATTTACCTTTCCCCTGCTTCCGTTATAAAAATGTATAGGTATCAAAGACAGAACAGCAGAATATAAAAACACTTTGGATTCATATATACAAAGTACAGATAAGATAAGCATCATAAGAATTTTATTCTTGTCACCTCTGAGAAGATAAAATGTTGCAATAAAGAGTATACCTATAAAATCATAGTCGGTCTTAAATAAATATGCAAAAGCACAGCTTAATGCAACTATAACTCCCTGCATTAAATAATCCTTTTCAAATTTTCTAAGAAATATAAGCATTATAATTCCTATGAAGAATGTAAATAATACATTCAAATAAGAAAAATCAAAATATGTATTAAATAGAGCCATAGAAAAAGGTATTTGAGAAATAAAGGCAAACAAACCAACCCTAAGCAAATACTTTTTAACATTTTTAGTATGTAAGAAACCTTCTACGATCAAAAAACAAAATATGGGAAAGGAAATCCTTCCGATCATTCTGGTCATAAATGTTATGGTATTCATTAGATTTCCCCATGAAGTAGCCATAATTGCATTATTAACTGCTTCATTTTGATACTGCATAACTCCGGTTTCTAAAATAACCCCTCCGATATGGTCGATTATCATTGTTATCATTGCAATTAATTTAAGCATATTACCGCTTAAACTTATTGTATTTGCTCTTTTTTGTTTCATTATAATGTACCTGTTGACTTATATAGTTATAATATAATCAAATTTCAACTTTTAGCATAGGTAAAGCAAGCAATATTTCCTCATCAGAACCTTTTTTTGCATCAAAGAGATATTCTTTTCTATCTATAAAGGGTGCCAAATGAGTGATCATCAGCTTTTTAACCTTCATTTCCTTAGCCGTTTTGGCTGCCTCATAAGAGCTCATATGTGTGTTCCTATTTAATTTTTGACTGCTTAAAAACGCACCGTCCAGAAGTGCAAAATCCACACCTTTTATAAATGTTTTTAAATTATCATTAACTATACTGTCCCCGCTGTAAACAAAAATTTTATTATCATATTCAATCTTCGTCATAAAGGTATCTACGGGATGTTGGGTACTTAAAAATGATATTTTAATATCATCCAATTCCACTTCCGTATCATCTTCCAACACTTTAACATCAAAACATTCTTCATCTTTAAACCTATCAAATTCACTGCTTGGACTATTTGGAGCATAAAGAGGTATTTTTTTATCTATAAGTTTTAAATAATACCTGAGGACAAACAAATCATTTATATGGTCCGAATGAAGATGAGAAAGGATTATCATATCTATATCCTCAATCCTGCATACTTTTTGAAGATTGACAAGAGAACCCGAGCCTATATCCATCAATATTTTTTTATTATTTACTTCCATCAAATACGAACTTGTAGGACCGTCATTTCCTGAAACAGGTCCGTAGCAACCTAAAATATGTAATTTCATCAACTTTCTCCTTATTAATAATTATTTGGAAAATATTCTTTACCCAATTGCCATAAATATCTGTCTATATCCTTTAAATCAAACTTTTCTAATTTATAAAAACTTTTAAATTCATAAAGAACTTCAGTAAATTTTTTATAATCTTTTAATTCGTATTTTTTAAATTCACAAAAACAATCTAAATCTCTAAAATATCCTAGTATTTTATCTACATAGCTATCATAAATAGGAAAATCCTTATTATTATGATGTGAACAATATTTTGTTGCAAAAGAATAAAATCTTTTTTTCTTTCCATTTATTGTCACATTTGCAATATCCTCTATTAAAGATAAATCTCCATTACTTAACCTGCTATCAATATTTAAATATAAAATGTGTTTTGCAACCGAATATATAGAAAATATATTTGTACTATAAAAATCATTAAGCGTACTGCATTTCAAAAGTATATCTTCTATATTTTTATTTTGGGGAATTAATTCCCCAAATAGTTTATTGAGACTATTTTCCTGTAAAACATAATTTTCTTTTAAATCCCATTTCTTTATATATTTAACTACTTCTTCCTCAGTTGGTTTAGGTATCATTACAGTTAAATCCTTATATTAATATTCTATAAAATATATAAACAATAATTTATTTATTAACTAAATATATTCTAACATAAATAAAATTAATTTCAAATTTTATGTTAGTTAACAAATAAAGACAAAAAATTTTACATTATCTTGCTATTATTTACTAAAAACAGTGAAAAGAGAAAAGAGGAAGAAAGCGAAAATGGGAAAGACTTTAGTAGTTACATCGGGTAAAGGCGGCGTCGGAAAGACAACCTCTACCGCTAATATAGGAGTGGCACTCAGCAAATTAGGGAAAAAGACAGTTGTTATCGATGCTGATATAGGACTTAGAAATTTAGATGTAGTATTAGGGCTTGAGAACAGGATCGTTTATACGATAGTTGATATTGTTGAAAAAAGATGCAGATTAAAGCAAGCTTTGATAAGAGACAAGCGATACGACGGTTTATATCTGCTCCCGGCCTCGCAGACAAAAGATAAAAGTGCGGTGCGTCCATCACAGATAAAGAAAGTTTGCAGAGAACTGGAAAATACTTTTGATTACATAATAGTCGACTCTCCTGCGGGGATAGAACAGGGTTTTCAAAATGCCATTGCGGGAGCAGAAGAAGCAATAGTCGTTACTACTCCCGAAGTTTCAGCGGTAAGAGATGCGGACAGGATAATATCTTTACTCGACGTAAATGAAATAGAAAATACGAAACTTATTATAAACAGGGCCAAGGAAGACATGATGAAAAAAGGTCAGATGATGGATACCAACGATATATTGGATATTTTGGGTATTGAGCTTATAGGTATAGTTCCCGATGAAAAAGAAATCGTTATATCTTCTAACAGAGGTGAACCGGTAGCAGGAAAAAATGACCTTATAACCGGACAGGCTTATATGGATATAGCAAGAAGGATAACGGGAGAAGAGATACCTATAACGGAAATAGTAAAGAAAGAAAATCTTGTCAGAAGACTCGTTCACAGTCTTGGATTTTAGGAGGAGATATGTTTGATTTTTTAAAAGATAAAACAGATGAAAGCAAAAGCAAAGATGTCGCAAAAGAAAGGCTTCAAAACATACTGATGAAAGAAAGGACCAATATTTCAAACGATAAACTCGAGATGGTAAAAAAAGATGTCTTATCGGTGGTAAACGAATATTTTGAAGTAAATGAAATGAGAAGCAAAACTTATCTTACAAAGATGAAAATCGGGAAAGAGAAAAAAGAAGAAAACGTCTTGGTTTCGCTTATGGTAATAAAAGAATGATAAAAAGTCCTATAAACTAAATTATAGGACTTTTTTAATGTTTAAATATAAATAAACGGTTTAAACTAATTATAATATATTTCTTTTAATTTATAAGTATATATTCTTTCAACATTTTTTGAACATACCGCACTAAATTTACACTTATTACCGGAAATAAAATTGGTTATTACATCTATTGCCGAGTCGATATAATTGCCGTTTTCATCAAAACAATCGAAAGTAATTTGAACATAACCGAAATTTTGATTACTTTTATTATATAGATCCCCTTTTATATAAAAGCAGTTATTGTCTTGATTTTTATATGAAGTTGTCTTTTCAAAAATTTCAATATCTGAGTTTTTATATTCTTTACAAATCACCGATGTTTACCCCGTACATATTTTTAATAATCATTATACACCACATAAGTTGTATAGTCAATTATTAAAACCTACCTTGATTATAATAATTTTTAATGGAGGGGTGTATATGGAAAAATATGCAGAAATCCTAAGAGAACTGAGGGAAGATAATTTCCTTAAGCAAAGCGAAGTAGCAGCTATTATAAAGACAACTCAGCAAGTATATTCAAGATACGAACTTGGCATAAATGAACTGCCTCTTAGGCATCTTATAACTCTGTCTGACTTTTATAACGTGTCAACAGATTATATTTTGGGAAGAACTAAAAATAAGAAAATAAACAAATAAAAGCTCACAATTATGTGAGCTTTTATGGTTATCAAATCAATCATTAATCATCGTCTTCGTCATGATAGTCATCTTCATCATGGTCATCGTCATGGTCGGAGTCGTGTCTGTCATCTTCGTCATCGTCGTCTTTTTCATACTTATGTTCCTCGCGGTCTTCACGATCTTCCCTTTCATCTTCTTCCTTTTCTCGTTTTTCTTCTAACCTGTCTTCTTCTGCTTCTGCTTCATCTTCTCTTTTTTCTCTTGCTTCTTCAGCTTGCTCTTCATGTCTTTCTTTTTCATCTTCCAATAAATCTTCTAAATTATCATTGTATTCATCTATTAGTTCATCTACATCTAATTTATTTTCTTTTGCAAACTGTATCAATTCATCTATGCTGTATTTTGATAATTCTTCCAACGTTATATTATCTTCATCGTCATTCAACAGTTTTTCTATGATTGCATATTTACCAAACGAAACATTATTATTATGAGCATCTTCTACCATTTTTTCATTAAACTGTATATCCTGATTTAATACAAAAGACTTAAGATTGTTTTCGGCAAGTGCCTCGTTTACTTCATCATTAACAACTTTAAGTGCATTTGCAGAATCGGATTTACTTCCTGAAACCATGATACAATTTCTCTGACTCTCTTTAACATAACCTGCATTGATCAGTCTGTTCATGATTACCTCAACAACATCATCCAAATCTTCGTTTGTTGGGTCATATCCCTTTAAAAGCTCCTTTGCGTCTTCATTCACTGTGTTTATTCCAGCTACGTTCCCGAACCTGTTTATTTCGATTTCAAAACTTGGATTGACATCAAAGGATATTGCTTTTACGGGCTTCGACATATATGACCATGTGCAAATGCCTATGACTGCTACTGCAATGACTCCCAAACATGTGAATTAATTTTTTTTGTATTTTTCTATTTTTATGTTCTCCTTTTTTTCCTATTTATATATATAACTAAGGAAGAGAACATTTTATTGCATTAAATTTCAAATTATTTAATCATCTTCTTCTCTTTCGACTTCATCCTCATCATCGTCTTCATTGTTACTGTCTTTCTCGTCATCTTCGTCATCGTCATCACTTTTATTTTTATTCTTATTGACTACGGTTTTCTTTTTATTATCATCGTCATCTCTTTCTTCTTTTTCATCATCGCTGTCGTCATCTTTCTCGTCATCCCTGTCATCATATTTATCATCATAATCGTCTTTATAGCTGCTATTTTTAGGGACATCTCTTTTTATGACATTCTTAACCTTCTTTTTATCCTTAACTTCTATAATGTCGTCTTTATCATCATCAGTCAAATCGTAATATATTTCAATAAGTTTCTTTACAGAGTATTTTTTAAGTTTATTAATATCTCTGTTAGGGCTTAACTTGATTATCCTTTGAATCAATTTATATTTTCCAAGAGACATATTGTAATTTTTAGCTATCTCTTTTGCAGATTTATCATCGTCATAAAACTGTTTTAAAATAATGGAATCTATATCATATTTAGATAGGTAATCATAGATATCGTCATCTAAGCTGTTTAAAAGTTCTTTGCTTTCTTCCAGTCTTTTATTATCGGAAGACAACATCATGAAATCATACCCCTTTACAAGATATTTATTTTCTATCATTTTATCCAATATCATGTTTACAACTACTTTTATATCTTGATTTTTATAATCCAGAGAAGATATTATCTTCTTTGCGTCATCATTATAAACTTCTATATCAATTACTTTATCTTTCTTATTCGTTACTATTTCCATACTCGGATTCACATCAAAATCAACTAAGTTATAAGGCATAAGATTTTGAGAATACCAAAATACAAATATGATCAAACAACATGTAACGGCACTAAGTGCGGGAGCAAAAAACTTTTTAAAATCAAATTTCTTTTTATCAGATGTTATTTCATCATCTTCTTCCATTTTGATGATAGCTTCTTCATAAAGTTCGTCCGGATCCAGTAAAGGAGCTTGATATATCGCGTTCTTTAGCTTTTCTTCATATTTATTCATATCTTACTCCTTTCTTTTCTAGAATATTTTTAAGTTTTTTTAATCCTCTGTTATATTTTGATAAAACCGTAGACAGCGGCAGT
This sequence comes from Anaerofustis stercorihominis DSM 17244, assembly GCF_000154825.1. NCBI lineage: Bacteria > Bacillati > Bacillota > Clostridia > Eubacteriales > Eubacteriaceae > Anaerofustis > Anaerofustis stercorihominis. The sequence continues at coordinate 87,409 of NZ_DS560019.1, forward strand.
TTTAAATCCTCCGCGATTTCTTTATGCTTAAGTCCCGATATCGCATGAAGTAAAATTATGCTCCTCTCTTCATTAGAAAGTTCTTTAAGTACGGTAATAAGAACCATTTTATCCTCAACGTCCGTCACATAAGAAAAGCTTAGATCATTTTCTATATCGGGTTTATCAGAATACAAGGTCCTTTTATTTTTGGTTATTTTGGTCATTGCAAGGTTTCTTGCAATGGTGAATACCCACGCCATAGGTTTATTCATGGGTTTATAAAGATGAGCCGCCGATCTTATTTTTATATATGTGTCATGAAGGACGTCCATAGTATCTTCATGATTTTTTAAAAATGATAGTATATAAGCATATAAGACTTTATCTGTAGCGTAATAAAACTTTTCAAAGGCTTCTTTGGAATTCTTACCTATTTCCATTATCATATCGTCATCTATAGGTATTTCCTTATTAGAATTTACGCTCTCGGCTCCTCCCAGAACTTCAGCAAAAAGTAACATAATTTCCCCTCTTCATATAAAATATACTTATATTCTATATGAAAACTATTTCTATTTCAAACCTTTCATATATATAACAAAGAAATACGTATTTTTATTGCATAAAAATAAAAAAGGATATATAAAATATATCCTTTAAATATCAAATGAGATAAATCCCCTCTCTTTATTTGAGTAAGTATATAACTCGTTTATACCCGCTCTCTTTAATCTGTTTACACCCAAATCATACAAAACATCCAGCATTTCTATATTATGTGCGTCGCTTGACATGGTAAATTTTACACCTTTATCCTTTGCCATTTTTATTATTACATCAGAGGGATAAAGACTCCTTACTCCATGCTTATATCCTCCTCCGGTATTAAGCTCCAGCACACTGTCTATTTCCTTTATTTTATCAAGAACATCAGAAACCAAATCTTTATACCAGCTGCTTGACTCGTCAAAGAAAATTCCGTCTATATTGTTTTTCTTTATTAAATCTATATGTCCCGCCACTTCCGGTTTCAATTCATTCAAGTTATTGTAATAATTTTCAAAATAATCCGTCACAAATTTTCTTGCGTCATTATCATAACTTCTTTCCAAAGACTTTCTGAAAGTTGAACAAAGTTCATCTACAGGTTCCATTATTTCACCCGGATATGTAACATGAACGGAACCCACAATATAATCAAGTCTGGGTCTTATCTTGCTTAAATCGCTTACCAAATATCCCCTGTTAGAATATCTTTCGCTTTCTATCCCGGCAAAAAGTTCGATTTTATCCTTATATTTATCTCTGAGTTCATGTACTTTATCGACATATTCATCGTACTTATCGGGTTTTAAAGAATGGTCTTCATATCCGTAAGTACATACATGATCGGTAATACCAAAATGAGTAAATCCTCTCTCTATTGCAGCCAATACAATTTCTTCCATATCGGTTTTCCCGTCACTCAAAGTCGTATGATTATGCAGTGATACTTTATACATAGTTACCCCCTACCTGTTTGAAATTTTTTCTATTAATATTATTCCCGCTTCCCTGTTCCTCATTTCGCCTATCTTGATTTTATAATCCAAATCAAGACATAAATTCAAGGCTTCATGTATTTCTTTATCGGAATATTTCTTTGCGGAAATATTCGCCATCTTAACCGCATAAGGGTGCAGTGAATAATCTTTAACTATATCCTGTTCACTCTTTCTCTTTTTCATATATTCCTTGCATAGATACATATTTTCGAGATTTCTTATTACAACAGCCAATATCTGCATGAAATTTACATTATTATATTCCAAATTACTAAGGAGTCTAAAGGCATAATCGGTATCCTTATCTCTGAGCGCATCGGTGAGCTTAAATATTTCATCCTTTATATTCACGCTTATTATCTTCTTTACATCTTCTAAATCGATTTCCCTTTTACCTAAACTTGAAAGCTTATCTATTTCACTGACGAAGTATCCGAGATCAACCTCACTGCCGTCCAGCAAATATCCGCTGGCTTCTATAAAATAGCCTATTGCATCTTTAGTTAAAATAAGATTTTTATTTTTTATTTTACTCCTGATCCAGTTTTCAAGCTTATATTCCTTGAACTTTTCAAAATCAACGATATCCCCCTCTTTTTTGATCGTTTTAAAAAGAGCTGTCCTTTTATCAAAACTTCCCTCAGACCAAATTATGATTACCGTTGAAGGAGGTATATCTTTGATAATTTCATTCAGCTTTTTGCTGAAATCCTTATTTTTGGCGTATTCGCTTTTTATCAGAATAAGTCTATGTTCATCAAGCATAGGAAGAGTTTCTATAAGCTCCGATATTTTATTTATATCAAGTTTTTTACCATCGAATACGGAGTAGTTGAAATCTTCATAATCCTTTAATATAAGGGCATTTTTGAGGCTGTCCAGCATCATCTTCGCGATGTAATTCTCCCCGACGTTGAAGAGATATATATTTTTAAAATCCTTCTTTTTAATATTATCGTTTAATTTAATGTAATCCATAACTCTCTCCCATATGGACATTGTAACATAAAAATATGATAATTAAAATTCACTTTTTTTCTTTTTGGAAATAGTTATATATCCCGCAAATATTAGAAGCAAAGTATAATAAAGGAATAAAACAACAATGTTCAAATGACCGACAGATACCGAAGCAAAGGGAACGGAAGCCAGTATTTTAACGAGTCTTCTGATAAAAGTCAAAATCATATCCAAAAGATTTAATACTATATACCCAAACACGAACCTGCCGGATAGCCCGCCTATCAATCCCATTATAATAATGGGTGCAATAAACGGAACTATTATTAAATTGCATAATATACTTATAACAGACATGGCACCGAAAGTATTTATGATTATCGGAAGTGTGAATAAATACGCAGAAGTACTTATGCAAAATAGCTCGATAAAATATTTCACAATGTTATTATCTTCATTGAATACATCGAGAAGTTTATTTCTCATCACCGGAGATAAAAGAAAGATACCCATAACTGCGGAGAATGAAAGCTGAAAACTTACATGGAAGATACTTAGCGGGTTTATAAGCAGAAGTATCGATGCGATTATAAAAGTATGGTTGAAAGGATCGTTGTCTTCTTCGTGTTTCATGGATAAAACTTCATTAAACAGACATAACATCATAGCTCTGGTAGCAGAAAAAGACATACCGGCAAGCATTACATATATAAATAAAACTGGAGCAATGATAAATACTCTGTAGCGTTTCTTTATATCAAACATTGAAAGAAAATAAACTATCACAGCATAAATAAGACCGACATGAAGTCCGGAAACCGCAAGGACATGACTCAGACCTGTGATCTTAAAATTTGCATAAGTTTCATCATCTACATTCTTTTCGGAGAAAAGCATTCCCATTAAAAGGTTGACGTTATCTTCGCTCTTCATATTTATTTCCAAGTTACTTCTGTATCTATCTCTTAAAACAAATGCCTTATCCAAATAAAATGGAAAGTGGTCTTCCATTACAAAATCGATATTTTTATAATTTACATTCATATAGTTATACACATTCAAAGTCCTAAGAAATAAATTATAGTTAAAATCTTTGAGGGCAATGGGATGTTTTACTTTTCCGTAAAACCTGTAATAGCTACCGACTTTGTATTTTCCGTTATCATTATAAATAACTATTTGCAGTTTATCTTTGGAAGTATATATCTTACCATCAAGTTCATACTTTACATCTTTTACATAAATCCAAGTAGTTTTCTCTTTATAGGAAGGAGCACTCACTACTTTTGCGGTTATGCTTATATTGTCATCGGTGAATTTATCCAAATCGCTTATATAATCAAGCCTGTAAGATGTATGAAAGAAAGTAAATGTACCAAGAAAGATACAAATCATAAAGATGATCCTAAGAGAATTATCCCTAAATATAATGAAAAGCATAACAAAGGAGATAAAAAGTAAGGTAAAGAATATGATATTTGCTACATTAAAATAAGACATTAAAAGTCCATATAAAATATATAAAAATATTATCACCGCAGGTCTTTTTATACTCATATCCATCTTCCGTATTTCGACATTTTTCTTAAATTTTAGCATATAGAAATCAGCTTTTAATACTACCAGTCGGAATGATAAGACGGGAGAGTTATCCACAGTTAATCCACAAAAAAAGCTCCCAAAAGGAAACTTTTATTTTATAGATATTTATTCAATTGCACCTAAAGTCTTTAATATATTGATATCACCCATTACTCCATATATAAGACTCTCTTCATCAAAGTTAAAGCATGCATTATGAAGAGGATGAACATAACCTTTATCCTCTTCTCTTATACCGAGCTCATAGAAAAAGCAAGGTACTTCTTCACTGTAAAAAGAGAAATCCTCCGCACTTAAAATCGCATCACCGAGAATGTAATCATCTTTAAATGCAGGAACCACTTTTTCATATAATTCTTTATCATTATAGGTTATCCCATAGAATGGTCTCCAGTCATAAGTTATTTTACAGTCATAAGCTTCGCTTAAACCTTCTGCGAGAGTATGCATCCTTTTATCTATGATATTATATGTTTCTTTATCAAGGGTCCTTATGGTACCTTCCATTTCGACGTGTTCGGCGATTATATTTATCCTATCTCCCCCGTTAATAGTACCAATGGTAACAAGCCCCTCTCTTATGGGATTTATATTTCTGCTCACTATGCTTTGAATTCCATTTATATACTGTGCTGCAATAACTATACAATCCATACCGTTATGAGGAGCAGCACCGTGAGAAGCCTTTCCGTCAATGAAGACCGTAAATTCGGTGGAAGCAGCATAAAAACCGTAAGGTTTTGAAGAATATTTTCCCTTCGGAACATTGGGGCTTAAATGAAGAGCAAATACATTCGCTACATTATATTTTTTCAGTACCCCTTCTTTGATAATGATTTTTGCTCCTCCGGGGCCTTCTTCCGCCGGCTGGAATATAAGTAAAATATTATCTTTGAGTTTATCTTTATTCTCAGATAAATATTTTGCAAATATCAATAATATAGACATATGACCGTCGTGACCGCAGGCATGCATCATATCAGGGTGAGTGCTTTTAAAGTCGATTTCATTGTTTTCAACGATGCTGAGTCCGTCCATATCCGTCCTGAAAGCATAGGTCGTTTCACTTCCCACATCGATATAACATAATACTCCGGTACCAGCTATCTCTTCGTATTCAAGACCGAGGCCTGTAAGATAGTCCTTTATATACTGACTTGTTTTAAACTCTTTAAGCCCTTCTTCAGGTATCCTGTGAAGGTCTCTTCTCAGTCTTTTTATTTCATCAAAATATTTATCTTTTAAAGTATCAAACATTTTTGTCTCCTATTATAAGAAACACTACAAAAATTATTTTGTAGTGTTGTTATTTGTTTTATCCGCATTTCCGTCATCCCAAGGAAGAGCTTCCGAATATTCTCTATACACCGTATGTACTTCTCTGCCTTTAGAATCTGTATTGTAAAGATGTAAAATCTTTGCTCCGGGATCGTAATTAAAAGTATATTCTATGGTTTCGCCATTTCCGGAAGCAGTAAACTTTCCGTCGCTTGCTCCGTTTACGGTATATGTAGTAGTTTTAGGTGAACCTTTTTTTGATGTAACGGTAACAGTCATAGATGAATCATCAAGCACCATATCCGTCTTCGTATTTTTAACAGGTTTCTTTGCATGTGCGTCTATGTAGATACTGTCCTGTGTCCATTTATTTTTTGCATCGGAAAAATCGCTGCTGTGTGCAGATGGTTCGGTACCGCAGCCGGCTAAAGCTCCCAAAAGTATAGTAATAATTAAAATGCTAAGTATTTGCTTCATTCTCTTCATAATTGATTACCTCTTTTCATTCAACATATATTTTACCATAAAGAAAATTAAATATATAGAAAAAATATGTTAAAATTTGATTAATTTATCTATAGTTCCTCCGCCGAGACACACTTCTCCGTCATAAAAGACCGCTATCTGCCCCGGAGTCACACCGCTTTGTTCTTCATCAAATATAACTCTTGCAGTACTTTCGTCTATTACTTCCACCGTAGCTTTTTTTAGCGGCTGAAGATGTCTGAACCTCATTTCACATTCAAACTTATCAGACGGATAATGACCCGAAATCATATTTACATCAGTGGCGATAAATCCGTTTTTATAAAGTTTCGGATTTTTATCTCCCTGAACTATATATAAAATATTATTATTTAAGTCTTTATCGGCAACGTACCACCTTTCCCCGCTTCCGCAGCCTCCAACGCCAAGACCTCTTCTCTGCCCCAAGGTATAATACATTAGACCTATATGTTCGCCTTTTTTCTCTCCGGTATCCATATCTATCATATCTCCCGGCTGATTTGGAAGATAATTTTGAAGGAACTGAGTAAAGTTTCTCTCTCCTATAAAGCATATCCCCGTAGAGTCCTTTTTCTTGGCATTTCTGAAGCCTTCCCTTTCAGCAATTTCCCTAACTTCGCCTTTTTCCACATCCGCAAGGGGAAAAATAACTCTTTCAAGCTGTTTTTCTTTAAGTAAAGACAGAAAATAAGTTTGGTCTTTATGCTGGTCTTTTGCTTTTAAAAGACGAGTACCTTCTTTTGTATGCTCAACTTTCGCATAATGTCCCGTAGCTATATAATCCGCATTAAGCACATTTATGGCATAATCCAAGAAACATTTGAATTTGATTTCTTTATTGCATAAAACATCGGGGTTTGGCGTTCTTCCCTTCTTATATTCATCAAGGAAATAAGTAAATACATTATCCCAATATTCTTTTGTAAAGTTGACGGTGTAACAAGGAATATTGAGCTTCAGGCATACGGCTCTCGCATCGTCGTAGTCTTCTTCAGCACTACATTCTCCGTTTTCATCCGTCTCATCCCAGTTTTTCATGAATAAGCCTATGACATCATATCCCTGCTTTTTTAACAGATAAGCACTTACGGTACTGTCTACTCCGCCGCTCATTCCTATGACAACTTTCTTCAATTAAATTCTCCTTTATAAAACGATTTTATTATAATCTATTCCAAGTTCGTTAAGTGCTCTTGCTTCTCTCGTATGACATGTAAACATGATTATTTGTTTTTCACCGCATACGCTGTAAAGATACTCAAGAACTTCTTTAAGTCTGTAATCATCATACTGAACAAAACAATCATCTAAAATGATAGGCATTTTGTTGTTATATAAAAGATTATCAATAATACTGAACCTTAAAGCCAAATAAATCTGGTCTATAGTACCGTTACTTAAACTTTCGGCGTCAACCATTTGACCGCTGACTTCATCAAGAACCATTACGTCCATGTTGTCATCTACTTTGACCGTAGAATATTTACCTTTAGTGATTTTAGTCATGATAGTACCCAAAGTCTCATTTAGACTAGGTGCGACGCTTGTATGGATTTCCTTGGAAATGTTGTTTATCGTTGCTATGGCAGTTTCCAAAGCAAGCAATTTATGTTCATATTCTTTTATCTTGTTTTCATATTTATAAATATCTTCGTTTATTACGCAAAGATTTTCATTAAACGCATTGGATTCTTCCAAGATACCGTTTATCCTTGAAAGCTCCGCAGACACTCCCGTGATTTCATCATTCAAATCATCTACACTGTTTGTAAGGAATGCACTGTCATTTGACTTTATCGTATCCAACGTAGCTCGGTCTATTTCTTCACCTGCAAATTTTTTCTCGAGTTCAGCTATATCATTGCCGTCGATGATATTCAATAAAAGTTTATTGTTGCTTTCATATCTTTCAATGGATTTTTCATACTCTTCTCTTTTTTCAAGGGCATCTTTGAACTCTTCTATACTCGAAATATTATTGTTAACAAGTATCTCATTCATCTTGTAGATGTTGTCGCTTATCTTTTGTTCTAAAATTTCGGTTGTACCTTCAAAATCTTCAAGGTCCATTTTATATTTTTCAAGCTTACTTTGATTTACGGAAGCCTCTTTTGCAATGATACTCTTCTCTTCAAGTATTTCAATGAGCTTATAAGGATCTTCTTCTTCATAATCCATTAAAAGTTTATTGATTTCAACTTCATTGAGCTCTATCATATTTTGAGTCCTGATAAGTGAAGTATCGTATTTATCATACTTCTTGCTTGTTTCCTTAAATACACTCATTATGACTAACTTCATTATACCGAGAACTACCGTAGCGCCTAGAGCAATGTAGAAATAAAGAAGCAGGCTCTTTGAAATAGTAAAGCTGAATGCAAGCATGAATAGGGTTATTATAGCACTTACTACGAAAACTATATTTATGACTTTATTGGTAGTGCTCTTGGAAGAGTAATCTTTCTCAACGGAAACATCTTTCTTTTCAGATAATCTCCCTTTAAGTCTTTCGATATTGCCGAGTCTGTCTTTTAGTATCTCTATATCATTTACTATTTTATTGTAGTCTTTACCTTTTGTTTCTTTATTTACTTCTTTTGCTTCACCGTCAAGTTCCATAAGGGTGTTATTGACATATTCCTGTTTATTTTTCAAATCTTCAAGCTGTTCGTTCAAAGATTTGTTTTCTGTATAAAGATTTAAGAATTCTGCATAAATATCGTTATTTATATCTTTATACTTCTTTAATTCTTCGATTTTCTCTCTTATCTGATTATTTTCATCTTCGACGGCTTTATATTTAAAGAAAATATGCTTTTCCCTGTTTCTCGCTATATCATTTAAGTCTTTTACTAATTTTCTCTTTTTCTTTCTCAGTTCTTTGAGCTTTTCTTCCAAAGCTTTTACCTGAAGATAATAATCCTTGTTTTCGTCCATTGCAAGGATAGCTTTTTCTTTGGATTTTTTTAATTCTTCAAGTTTTATGACCGCACTTCCGTAATTGGATTTGGACTGCTTCCTCGTTCCGATTTCAGCCTTTTGCTTTTCAAGATATGCAATGGCTTTATTTACGGAAATATTATTGTCATTTCCCTTTTCATAATTGGCAAGGGTCTCGCTGATTTCCTTTTTAAAATCCTTTTCAGTCTTATTTCCAAGCTGAGCTATTGAAATGGTATTGTTGAATAATACGCTGTTTAATCTTATAACGGGAGATATTATACGCTGCTTGGTAGAACCGTCGTAAGGAAGCTTGTCCGTTAATTCTTCTCCCGTAATATTATCAAACAGTTTAAAATCTTCATTCTTTTTATCGAAGTTTCTTTCGATCCTATACTCGCTTTTACCTATGGTAAATTCAAGGCTTCCTTTATATAGCTCGCTGTTCCATGGTTTGTATCTTTTATACTCATCACTGTAGAGTTTATTTTTACTGTAAGGCTTAAAAAAACCGAAGAACATCCCTTGAATGAACTTATGTGTGGTAGATTTCCCGGCTTCGTTATTTCCGTATACTATGTTGAGTCCGTTTTTAAATTCGATTTCCTTATCTTGGAATTTACCGAAACTCTTTATACCTAATTTTTTTATCTTCATCTATTTAGCCCCCTCGTTAAGAAGTGCATCAAGACCCAGATACAATGCTTCCATATCTATTTCGTCGTCTTTGCCTTTTAATGCTTTCATATAATGACCTATCACGTTATCCTTATTTTCCGCATAAATCTTAGCTATATTATAATCAACCGTTGTACTGTCGATCACTTCTATATAGTAAAATTCTTCATTTAATCTGGTTTTTATATCTTCCATTTTAACGAGGTCACTTAAAGTACCTTCGATATTTACTCTAAACAAGAACTTGTCCAGACCGATTTTAGCTTCGGTTTTTATTACGTTTATTATCTCTTCAAGAGATTCCATACTCGTTACATTTACGTCCAAACTAACAAACTGCTTTATATTGCTCTTTATCAACTTGACACCGACCTTCTTATCAACTATCTCTCCATAAATATATCCATGATATCCCGTTTCCGAAAAGTCCAAAGGCTCCAAACTGCCCGGATATACCGAATTATTGGATAACTTCACAGATTTATGTATATGCCCCAAAGCACAGTAATCAAAGCCCGAATCGGCAAGCTTATTCTTATCGATAGGAAGATAATCACTCGCCTTACTTATTGCATCACAGTGAAGAACAAGTATATTATTTTTACTGTAATCAAGTTCGGGAACTTCCAAAATATCCTCTTCATAATGTTTTTTAAGGAAACTAAGTCCGTAAACACATGTATTTATATCATCAAACTCGATTTTATCCAATGTATCGCTATCGAATATAGTTACGTTCTTTGGGAAAGTCAGTAATTTATAAAAAGACTTTTCATGGATATAATCGTGATTTCCCGCTGCTATAACCACTTTTACTTCGGGGATCATTTTAAATCCGTCTATTATCCTGTTTACATCACTCGCCCTGACCAACTCATCTTCAAATAAATCACCTGCAATCAAAAGAAGATCCGCTTCTCTTTTTTTGCAGGCTGCTATCAATTTATTAAATGCTTTGAATAAATCTTCTCTTCTTTCTTTTGCGGTATTTTTATCAAAAGAAGAAGATAGAAACGAAGAACCAAGATGCAAATCCGCTGTATGTATAAACTTCATAATATACCTCCTATCCCTCATAGTTTTTGTCAAATTCCATGCTTTCCAAATCTTCCAAAGCTTTTTTATATTTATAGTCATTGTCTTCCGTCATAGGTTTTCTGATGATTTTCTTATCGACTTTACTTAAAACGATTGACTCTAAAAGATAAGTGTAAAGCCATGAATTATCTTTATCACTGTTGATTAAATATGAAATTTCATTCGCAATACTGTTTAGTTTTGAAATCTCGCTTATTCTCTCGATCAGCTGTCCGCTTGCATTTTTATTTTGTTTCTTTACTTTTATCAAGTTCTTTATACAAATCAAAATATAAAGCTCATAACTGTTGTAAGTATCTTTATCCGAAATGACTCCCGTATCAACGGCTAAATCAAGTATACTTCCGTCGCTGTCGAGCTTTTCCAAGATATCTACTTTGGTATAAGTCTTATTATCATTAAGTTCGCTTTTAATTAGATCCGCTTCTTCTCTTTCCACTATACCAAGCTTTTTAATGATGTCGTTTATATTGGAACTGTCTAAATCATCGTTTTTGATTTTGATAAGTAAATCATCATTTTCTTTAAAAATTTCATCTTTGATTTTGGCTATACTTTTTCCTGCTTTTTTATTGGATAAAATCCTTTTAAGTCTGATATAATGAAAGTCTGCATATAAAGCCTGATTAGGACATTTATACTCCGGTTTTTGAAGGATACCTATATCGATATAGTGTTTTATCATCCTTCCCGTAATGCTGTATCCGTCGGCTTTCAGCCTTGAAATCAATTCTTTCATTTTCATGTAATATTCGCTCATAAATATCTCCCCATATGACTATTTGAATAGTTCATCAATATCAATATTTTTTGTGTGTTTTGTATCTATGTTAAGAGTTACTTCATCCCCTTCTTTTATACCTTTTTTAAAGATATTCTTGGGGAGAACTCCGATTTTCAAATCTTCAAATTCTATTACGACTTTATCGTTTTCAAATCTATCTATTATACCTTTTATCATAATCTACCTGCTAGTATTTACTTTAATACTTCCGTCATTATTTATTGTAAATCCGATATTTCCGCTAAGATCCGTCCTGTAGACTTTGACATTATATTTATCCAGTCTATTCAAAGCGGACTTAGATGGATGGTCATACTTATTATCTTCACCTACACCTATCATTGCATATGTAGGTTTTGAAGCCATTAATAATTCTTTGCAGGTTGCTTTATGACTTCCGTGATGAGCAACCTTTAAGATATCTATCCTGCCTATCCTCGGTATCAGTTTGATCTCAGTTTCCTTGAATATATCTCCCGTAAACAATACTTTTCTGCCGTTTTTTTTAAGCATACATACCGCATCGGAATTATCCAAGTCCTTCAAAGACATATCCTTTGTCGGAGACAAAAAGTTTATACTGCTCCCTTTGCCGAGACTTATCTTGACACCGCTCTTGGCTTCTTTAAAGTAAAGATTTTTCTCTTTTACTTTATTTATCATCTTTTTAAATGTAGCGGTATTATGCGTCATTTTGGGCATATAAATATTTTCCACTTGAAAATTATCAAGTACACCTGTCATCCCTCCTATATGGTCGGAATGAGGGTGAGTCAAAATAACGTAATCTATTTTTTTGATACCTCTCTTTTTAAGGTGAGAAACCAAAATATCTTTATGCTCGGTATCTCCGGTATCTATGAGTATATTCCCGAAACCGCTATTGGAAATCAAATAGCTGTCGCCCTGTCCTACATCTATATCTTCTACGAGAGTGGCACCGTCTTCGATTTTTGATATGTAATCGTCCCCGCTTACAAAAGAATATAAATCCTGTAAATCAGAACTGCAGGCAGCAGTCATAAAAGTTAAAACTACTGCCAGCAATGTTATTATTATTTTTTTAGTTTTAGTCATTAGTTACCTTATTTATCTTGCAATATCGTTTCTGAAATATGCGCCGTCGTAAGAAATCTTATTTACTTCGTTATAAACTTTTTCTCTTGCTTCGTCCAAAGTTTCACCGACCGCACAAATATTAAGGACTCTGCCGCCGTTAGTTACGATATCTTCGCCTTCTCTTTTTGTTCCCGCATGGAATACTATAACGTCTTCGCTCACCTTATCGAGACCGCTTATCACTTTTCCGTTTTCATAGCTTTCGGGATATCCTCCTGAAACCATAACCACGCATACTGAAGATTCATCAGACCATACGATGTCGTCTTCTTCGAGGATACCGTCAGCGGTATTAAGCATGATATTCGCAAGGTCGCTTTCAAGCCTTAGCATTACCACTTGTGTTTCGGGGTCACCGAAACGAACATTGAATTCAAGAACTTTAGGTTCTCCGTTTTCAACCATAAGACCAATGAAAAGCACGCCTTTATAGTCCAGTTCTTCGCTTTTAAATCCCTTTATGATAGGGTCTAAAATCTTTGTCCTGACTTTCGCATTTAGCTTATCATCAAAGATCTTATTTGGAGAATAGTTTCCCATTCCACCGGTATTAAGACCTTCATCGTTATCGTAAGCAGGTTTATAATCCCTCGCACTTTCCATAGGGATGATTTTATTGCCGTCTACAAAACAAAGTGTGGAAAGTTCGGTTCCCGTTAAAAATTCTTCGATAACTACGCTGTTGCCGGAATCTCCGAATACTTTATCGACCATAATATCTTTTAAAGCATTGACAGCCATTTCCCTGTTTTCGCAGATTATAACGCCTTTGCCCGCAGCAAGTCCGTCCGCTTTGACAACCACAGGAAAACCGAAGTTTTCAAGGTTTTTCACACCTTCTTCATATGTGGTGACTTCCAAATATTTAGCTGTAGGTATTTTATATTTTTCCAAAAATCTTTTCGTAAGCCCTTTGCTTCCTTCAAAAGCAGCACACTTTTTGTTAGGACCGAAAACTTTAAGACCTTCTTTTTCAAATTCATCCACAATACCCATAACTAACGGAAGTTCTGGACCTATTACGGTAAGCCCTATTTCGTTTGTCTTGGCAAACTCCTTAAGAGAGTCTATATCGTCTACTTTGATATCTACGCATTCCGCAATATTCGCTATTCCCGCATTACCGGGAGCACAGAACACCTCCGTAACCAAAGGGCTCTGTTTTAATTTGTAAACTAATGCGTGTTCCCTGCCACCGGAACCAACTACTAAAACTTTCATTTCAATTTCTCCTTTTATGAATGTTTAAAATGCCTAACACCTGTAAATACCATGGCGATACCATATTCATTACAAGCCTTTATAGAATCTTCATCTCTTATCGAACCGCCCGGCTGGATTATGGCGGTTATACCCGCTTCATAAGCAGCTTTTACACAGTCGTCAAACGGGAAGAATGCATCGGAAGCAAGAACTGCTCCTTTTACTCTCTCTCCGCCTTGTTTAACAGCATTTTCAAGTGCCCATATCCTGCTTACCTGCCCCGGACCGTTGGCAACGAGTATTTTATCTTTTGCTATGGAAATAGCATTCGACTTAGTATGCTTAACGGCTTTCCATGAGAAAATCAAATCCTGCATTTCTTTATTTGTAGGCTGTCTTTTTGTAACCACTTTTAATTCATCGCTTAAAAGCTTTGTATCTCTTGCCTGCATAAGAAGCCCGCCCATAACTTTCTTAATATCTTTGCCTTCCTGATTGTGTTTTATATCATCAAGCTGCAATATTCTTATATTTTTCTTCTTTGTAAGTATTTTTAAAGCTTCTTCGGTATAGCTTGGAGCAACTACCACTTCAATAAAAATATTGCTTATTTGAAGAGCTGTTTCCTCGTCTATTTCTTCGTTTGAAGCTATGATACCTCCGAATATAGACTGAGGATCCGCTTCGTAGCATTTTTTGAATGCAACCGCAATGGAAACATCTGAAGCTATCCCGCAAGGATTGGCGTGTTTTACCGCTACTATAGTCGGCTCATCGCTGTATTCCTTTAATATTTCAAGTGCACCGTTGGTGTCGTTGATATTATTATAAGAAAGCTCTTTACCGTGAAGCTGTTTTGAAAGAGGTAAAGAACCTTTCATAGGACGTACTTCTTTATAAAAAACAGCGTCTTGATGAGGATTTTCTCCGTATCTGAGATCCTGAGCTTTATCATAGCAAAGGGTAAGAGTTTCAGGATATGAATCATCTCCCACCTGTTCTCTCAAATAACTTGCTATTAATGTATCATAATAACTTGTCGACATAAATACTTTTTTAGCTAAATTTAGTTTTGTATCATAAGAAACTTCGCCATTTTCTCTAAGTTCACCTAAAACAACATCGTAATCGTTCGGGTCGATTACAACAGCAACGTCTTGGAAATTTTTAGCGGCAGCTCTGAGCATCGTAGGTCCGCCGATATCTATATTTTCGATTGCTTCTTCAAAAGTGCAACCTTCTCTTAAAATTGTATTCTTGAAAGGATATAAGTTTACAATTATCATATCGATAGGTTCGATAGATAAATCAAATAAATGCTGCATATGTTCTTCGTTATCTCTTTTGGCAAGAAGTCCCGCCATTACTCCGGGATGAAGAGTCTTTACTCTTCCGTTCAAACATTCGGGAAATCCCGTTACTTCTTCAACTGAAATAACTTTTATGCCTTCTTCTTCCAGAGTTTTTTTCGTTCCGCCCGTAGAAATTATTTCTACTCCCATCTCTTCGAGTTCTCTTGCTACATCTACTATGCCCGTCTTATCGGAAACGCTTATAAGTGCTCTTTTAATCATTGGTATATCTCCTTAATAAAATCTGATTTATTCTTTAATATATACTATCCTGCCTTTTACCACAAGCTTATCCAAACAGAATAAACTTACCGCCTTAGGCAAGATCATGTGTTCAACTTCCAAAACTCTTTTTTGTAAGATCTCGGGAGTATCTTCCGCAAAAACAGGGACGGTACCCTGGATTATTATAGGCCCGGTATCTGCTCCTTCATCAGCAAAATGCACTGTAGCTCCGGTTATCTTAGAACCATAGCTTAAAACCGCTTCATGGACCTTTATCCCGTAATACCCTTTACCGCAGAAGGAAGGTATCAAAGAAGGATGTACATTTATTATCCTATTTTTAAATGTCTTGGCAAATGAAGGGGGAAGGATTTTCATAAACCCTGCAAGGACTATCAAATCGATTTCTCTTTTTAATAATTCTTCTTTTATTTTATCCGCAAAGTCTTCTCTTGAAGGATAGTTTTTATTATTTATAACCAAAGTATCTATATCGGCATTTTTGGCTCTTATTAGTCCGTACGCATCATCTTCATCGGAAATCACAACATCTATGATCCCGTCTTTTTTATGTACTTTATCTATTACGGCTTGAAGATTGCTTCCGCCTCCGCTTATCAAAACAGCGATTTTTTTTAAAGACATAATTCGATCTTCTCCTTGCCTTCGGTCACTTCTCCGAATACCACCGGTTTTTCGCCTAAACTTTCAAGTTCTTTAACTGTCTTATCCACATCTTTGTCATCAACAACAACCGCAAAACCGATACCCATATTGAAAGTGGAGAACATTTCTTTTCTGTCGATTTCTCCTTCTTTTGATATCAAATCGAATATAGGAAGTACGTCTACTTTTTTGGTATCTATTTTAGCACAAAGACCCTCAGGGATAACACGAGGGATGTTTTCAACAAATCCGCCCCCTGTAATATGACACATACCCTTTATATCTACTTTATCAAGCAAAGGAAGGATACTCTTTACGTAAATCTTCGTAGGAGTCAAAAGTGCTTTTCCTATCGTGGTACCAAGACTTTCAACGTAAGTATCTACTTCATAGCCTTTTATATCAAAGAATAATTTTCTGAGAAGTGAATATCCGTTGCTGTGAGGACCGCTTGAAGGAAGACCTATGATTTTATCTCCCGCTTTGATATCTTTTCCGGAGATAAATTTATCTTTGTCTACAACACCTACGCAAAAACCCGCAAGGTCATAGTCTTCTTCTTTATACATTCCAGGCATTTCGGCGGTCTCACCGCCTACCAATGCACATTCTCCCTGTTTACAGCCTTCGCTTACACCTTTTACTATAGCTTCGATTTTTTCGGGGAAGTTTTTCCCGCAGGCTATATAATCAAGGAAAAATAAAGGTCTTGCACCGTGACATAAAATATCGTTGACACACATTGCGACAAGGTCGATACCTACCGTATCGTGGATATCCTGTTTATGAGCAAGTACAAGCTTTGTACCGACACCGTCGGTACCGCTTATAAGAACCGGCTTTTTATATCCTTCGGGAAGCTCCACCGCTCCTCCGAAACTGCCAAGCCCCGTTAAAACATATTCGCTGAATGTTTCCTTAACGTGTTTTTTTATAAGTTCAACACTTTCATATCCGGCTTCTTTATCTACACCGCTGTTTTTATATGTTAATTTTTCCACTTTATTTACTGCTCCTTACCTGTTCTTCTTTAAAAGGCACTTCCATAGGATAATCACCGTTGAAACATGCCATACAGTAACCTTTGTCAAAGTCGGCGACTGTTTGTTTAAGTTCATCTATAGTTAAATAATATAAAGAATCCGCACCTATGAAATCTTTGATTTCTTCCATTGATAACTTGGAAGAAATAAGCTTATCTCTGTTCGGTGTATCGATACCGAAGAAACAGCTGTATGATGTCGGAGGAGAAGCAACTCTGAAGTGGACTTCTTTGGCACCGGCTTTTTTAAGTTTATCGACTATCCTCTTTGAAGTAGTACCTCTGACTATAGAGTCGTCTATCAAAACTACGCTTTTTCCTTCAACGTTTGACCTTAAAACATTTAGTTTTATATCGACACCTTCTTCACGCATAGACTGAGTAGGCTGAATAAAAGTCCTTCCGATATATCTGTTTTTGATAAGCCCCACGCCGTAAGGTATACCGGACTCTTCCGCATATCCTATCGCAGCGGAAACTCCGCTGTCGGGAACCGCCATTACTACGTCCGCATTTATCTTTCCTTCGTCTACCTTCGCGAGGAGTTTTCCCGCTCTGGCTCTGGATTCGTGGACTTCATCGCCGTCGATCAAACTATCGGGTCTTGCAAAGTATACGAGTTCGAATATACATCTTCTAGGTTTTGCCCAGCTTTCTATTTTGTAGCTTTCTATATTCTTATCGCTTATAACGATTATTTCTCCCGGTTCGACGTCTCTTACAAACTTGGCGTTTATTGCGTCAAGTGCACAGGACTCGCTTGCCAAGGCGTAACCGCCGTTATCAAGCTGACCTAAGCATAACGGTCTAAGTCCGTAAGGATCCCTTACACCGATAAGCATATCTCCCATAGTAAGGACGAGAGCATAAGCACCTTTAACTATTTGACCCACTCTTTTAAGAGCCTCTACTATACCGAATTTATAGTTTCTCGCAATCAAGTTCGCGATAACCTCGGTATCGGAGCTGGTCATAAATATTACACCGTCATCCTGAAGCATATTTTTTATTGCGTCTGCATTTACAAGATTACCGTTATGAGCAAGGGCTATCTGCCAGTCTTTGCAATTTACCGTAAGAGGCTGAGCGTTTTTGATATCGCTGTCCCCCGCCGTGGAATATCTTACATGTCCTATGGCAATATCGCCTTTTTGTTTCCTTAACTCTTCGGATGTGAATACATCTCCGACAAGTCCCATTCCTCTGTGCTGAGTGATCTCAGTATCGTTGTTTACTGCTATACCGCAGCTTTCCTGTCCTCTGTGCTGAAGAGCATAAAGTCCCAAATATACATATGCAGCAGTATTTTCGGGTGTATCCTGAAGGACACCCATTACACCGCATTCATCTTTAAATTTATCTGATTGATACAAAGTCATTTCTCCTTATTTCATAAGTATTAAATACTAAATCAAACTAAACTATTTGCTTATTCTGTCTAAAACTTCTTTATATGTTTCTTCAACATCACCAAGGTCTCTTCTAAATCTGTCTTTGTCCATTTTTCTGTTTGTATCTTTATCCCAAAGTCTGCAAGTATCAGGAGAGATTTCATCAGCTAAAACGATTTGTCCGTTATATCTTCCGAATTCGATTTTGAAATCGATAAGTTTTAGATTGCTTTTCATAAAGAATTCTTTTAGAAGTTCATTGATTTTAAAAGTATAATCTTTTATAGTTTCGATTTCTTCTTTTGTAGCAAGTCCCATTGCAAGTACATGGTAGTCATTGATCAAAGGATCGTCGTATTTATCTTCTTTATAACAGAATTCGAATACTGTAGGATCAAGCTCCATTCCTTCTTCCAAACCTAAGTTTTTACAAATAGAACCCGCAGCAACATTTCTGATGATTACTTCAACAGGCACGATTTCAACTGCTTTTACAAGCTGATGTGTGTCGTCAAGCATTTTAATAAAATGTGTAGGAACACCTTTTTCTTCAAGCATACCAAAGATAATGCTCGTCATCTTATTATTTACTACACCTTTATTTGAAATAGTATCTTTTTTCTTTCCGTTGAATGCTGTCGCGTCATCTTTATATTCGATGATATATTCATCTTTCTTGTCGGTCTTAAATACTTTTTTTGCTTTTCCTTCGTATAACATTTCTAATTTTTCCATTTTAAATACTCTCCTTAAATTCTTTCTTGTAACTTTCTATCTTTTTCAACAACTTCTTTTTCCATTGTTACTTTATATTCTTCAAGCTTCTTTTCCAAGTCTTTATCTTTTAGGGCAATCATTTGAATAGCTAAAAGAGCCGCATTTTCCGCACCGTCAACCGCTACCGTTGCAACGGGTATACCTTTAGGCATTTGAACTATGCTGAGAAGCGAATCCATACCGCCCATCAAAGATGTCTTTATCGGTATACCGATAACGGGAAGAGTAGTCATAGCCGCCAAAACTCCGCCTAAATGAGCAGCTTTACCTGCCGCCGCAATGATAACATCAAATCCGTTTTCCTTTGCATTTCTCGCAAAGTCTTCCGCCTGCTTCGGAGTCCTGTGTGCGGAGATCACTCTCGCTTCATATTCAACACCGAAATCCTTTAATACTTTTAAACCTTTTTCAACAACTCCTAAATCGGAGTCGCTTCCCATTATAACTGCTACTTTACCCATTTTTCTCTCCTTTTATTTAAAATATTCAACACCGCTAAGGAATATATTTTGTTCCATTTCACCATAGATATTCTTATATAGGTTTGTGCCTTTTCTTTCACTATGTCCCATTTTACCCAAGATCCTTCCGTCAGGAGATGTTATACCCTCTATGGCGCATACACTTCCGTTTTGGTTTACTCTAGGAGAAGAGGATAAGTTTCCGTCTGCATCTACGTACTGAGTTGCGACCTGTCCGTTTTCTATAAGTGAAGAGAGCACTTCATCGTTACATACAAACCTTCCTTCTCCGTGTGAGATAGGATTTATGAAAGTATCTCCTACCTTTACGTTTTTGAACCAAGGCGATAAGTTTGAAGCAACTTTTATATAAGATATATTCGCAATATGTCTGTTTGTTAAATTAAATGTAAGCGTAGGACTGGTTTCGTCCAAATCCCTTATTTCTCCGTAAGGAACAAGACCCGTCTTTATAAGTGCTTGGAAGCCGTTGCAAATACCGAGCATCAAACCGTCACGTTTTTTAAGAAGATCCATGACAGCATCTTTTATCCTCTCGTTTTTAAATACACTTACGATGAATTTAGCCGAACCGTCAGGCTCATCTCCCGCAGAGAAACCTCCCGGAAGAGCTATCATTTGTGAGCTTCTTATCCTTCTTTCAAGTTCTTTTACGGAATCTTCGATATCATTTTGAGTTTTATTTTTAAATACGAATATATCGCTTTCTGCCCCTGCTTCATCAAAGGCTTTCGTCGTATCATATTCGCAGTTGTTACCCGGGAATACCGGAACGAGGACTTTCGGAGAAGCTATGCTCGTCTTTCTCGTGATAATGCTTCCCTTTGTATATTCGATTTCTTTAACTTTTGTTTCGACACCGCTGTCGATTGGGAATACGCCTGTTAGAGGATTTTCCCATTTTTCTATAAGTGTATCGAGGTCTAATTCTTCATTTCCTACCTTGATGATTTTTGCTTCTGTTGTCTTACCCAGTAAAACAGCATTCTTATCATTCAAATCTTCGCTTGTTTCGATTATTATGTCGCCGTAGTTTTTAGCGTAAATATCATAATCACTATCCAAGAATTCAAAACCTATTTTATTACCGAAGCACATTTTTGATACCGCTTCTGCGACTCCGCCTACGGTAATGGATTTACTTGATTTTACTTTTCCTTCTTCGATCAACTTATGAACCAAATCAAAAGCACTTCTTACGCTGTCGTAGTTTGGAGTATTGTTTTCGGTTTTATCTATTTTTATTACATATACATTATTACCTGCATTTTTAAAGTCACTGCTTACAACTTTATTTGCATCCACCACACCAACAGCGAATGAAATAAGCGTAGGAGGAACGTCTATATCTTCAAAAGAACCCGACATACTGTCTTTTCCGCCTATTGCGGGAGTATTTAATTCAAGCTGAACTTTTAAAGCACCGAGAAGTGCAATGAAAGGTTTAGCCCATCTGGTAGGGTCTTTTCTTAGTCTTTCGAAATATTCCTGGAACGAAAGTCTGAGTTTCTTATAATCGGCACCCATGCTTACAGCTTTCGATACGGAAGAAAGCACCGCATAAACCGCTCCTATATATGGATTTTCACTTAAAAGCTCAGGGTCGAATCCGTTGGTCATAACCGTAGCGGTAGTTGTATCACCTTTTTCAAGAGGTACTTTTGAAACCATTCCGTCCACTTCACTTAACATATATTTACCGCCATAAGGCATCAAAACATTGTTTGCCCCGATAGTATTGTCAAAATATTCAACAAGACCCTTTTGAGAACAAACATTGTGATTTGTGAGTATATTTATAAAGTTTTCTTTATGAGATTTGTTTTTATCTGCTAAAGTTGATATTTCATCGGAAGTTTTTCCTACTTTTATAGAAGCATTCTTGCTTGCTCCGTTTGTATCTACGAAGCTTCTCTTTATTTTAAGTACTTCTTCGCCGTCTTTTGTCATTACGATATTTCCGTCGTTTGTAACGGTAGCCACTTGAACGGCTTCAAGATTTTCTTTTTTAGCGGCTTCGATAAATTTATCTTTATCTTCTTTTGCTATTACGACAGCCATTCTTTCCTGAGACTCGCTTATTGCTATTTCCGTAGCATCCAGTCCGTCATATTTTTTAAGTACACTGTCGAGATTTATATTCAAACTGTCTGCAAGCTCGCCTACTGCAACGCTTACGCCGCCTGCTCCGAAGTCGTTGCATTTTTTTATCATCTTCGCAACTTCATCTGTCCTGAACAGTCTTTGAAGCTTTCTTTCTTCTATAGGGTTGCCCTTTTGAACTTCACTTCCCGCTGTCAATACGGATTTTTCGGTATGCTCTTTTGACGAACCGCTAGCGCCTCCGATACCGTCTCTTCCCGTTCTTCCTCCAACTAGGATTATTACATCTCCCGGGTCGGAAGTAAGTCTTTTTACGTTTTCTTCTTTAGCCGCAGCTATAACAGCTCCGACTTCCATTCTTTTTGCTACATAATTCGGATGATAATATTCTTTGACTTGTCCTGTTTGAAGACCTATTTGGTTTCCGTAAGAAGAAAAACCGTGGCATGCACCTGTAGTTATCTTTCTTTGAGAGAGTTTACCCTTTAAAGTCTTATCGTAAGGAACTGTAGGGTCTGCACTTCCCGTTACTCTCATAGACTGATAAACATAAGCTCTTCCCGAAAGAGGATCTCTGATAGCTCCGCCAAGACAAGTTGCGGCACCCCCGAAAGGTTCTATTTCCGTAGGGTGATTATGTGTTTCGTTCTTGAACATGATCAGATATTTTTCGTCTTTACCGTCAACATCGACATCCGCCCTTATACTGCATGCGTTTATTTCATCGCTTTCTTCAAGATCGGGAACAAGTCCTCTGTCTTTTATTTCTTTCGTACCTATCACAGCCATATCCATTAATGTAACAGGTTTATTTTTTCCCGCATATAATTTATCTCTGAGTGATAAGTATTCATCATAAACCGACTTGATTTCGTCGTTTACTCCGCCTTCTTCGATTTCTATATCTGTAAGATGAGTAGAGAAAGTAGTATGACGGCAGTGATCCGACCAGTATGTATCCAAAACCCTGATTTCGGTTAAAGTCGGATTTCTCTTTTCGTCATTTTTGAAGTACTCCTGAATTAGTTTTAGGTCATTTATATCCATAGCAAGACCCATTTCATTTAAAAGATTATTCAAATAATCTTCATCACCATCTGTAAATCCTTCTATTATCGGAGTCTTTTTAACTTCGACTTCTTCTTCGCTTAGATCTATCTTACTGTTTACATCAACTTCTCTTGAATCAACGGGATTTATAAGATAATTTTTTATTTCTTCCAAATCTTTATCTGTTATATCCCCTTCAAGTATATATATCCTTGCGTTTTTGATTTTTAAATCTTTATTGGACATGATCAAATTTGCACATTGTTCCGCAGAATCTGCTCTTTGGTCGTACTGTCCGGGAAGATATTCAACACCAAAAATTTTAGCACCGTCAAATTTAGGAAGTTCATCGACAAACACATCATCTACATTTACTTCGCTCAGAACATTTTTAACAAGATTATCAAAATGTTCCTCACTGTCTACAAGTAAGTCATAACGATTGAATATACTAAGCTTCGCTAAACCCGATATATTTAAGTTTACTTTTAAGTCTGACAGTAAATTTGCACCTGAAGTGTCAAATCCATCTTTTTTACCTATAAATACTCTTTTTATCATCTTTTACTCCAAATCATGTAATAATATTAAAAATTTTATAACTTTTTGTGTATTATTTAATAATACCACATTTTTATAAAAAGTAATTAGTCTTTTTATACTTTTTTATATAAAAAACTATAAAATTTTGTTATAAATCAGACAATTTCTCTTAAATAAATTTTTATATAACATGTGTCACATTATGTGTTTTTCATTAAAAGAAATACGCTAAATTTTACACTATATGATGATTTTTTTCAATGTTTTTAAGTTTTAATTTTAGGTTATTTAATTAAAAAGATTCGAATTTTCAGTTAAGAGAGAAAAGTAAGGGACGCGGAATCTGCCGAAGGCAGGCGTAGTGCCCCGAAATATAAAATCCCCTCCTCATGATTAAAGGAAGGGATAAATAAAATTATTCAGTATTATACGCCTAGTTTACTTTCTCTGATTAGTTCGGTATCGGTGAAATTATGAGATGGTGAATATCCCGGTATAGGCATTATATTTTCATGGAATGCGTCTACTATCCACTCAGGCTGAGGGAAGAATGTATGGTCAAGTTCATGTGCAGGTGTTATCCAGTTTTTAGCTCCCACTACTACAGGAGGTCCGTCCAAATAATCGAATACAAGTCTTGTTATGTTACTTGCCATATCCTGAAGATGTGAACCTCTGGTTACCGCATCCGATGCGAGGATTATCTTGCCGGTTTTCTTAACAGATTCAATAACAACTTCATAATTGAAAGGAACAAGGCTCCTTGCGTCGATTACTTCCGCACTTATACCATATTCGCTGAGTTTATCCGCAGCTTCTATTGCGGTATATAATGTAGGTCCTATCGTAAGTATCGTTACATCGGTTCCTTTTCTCTTTAT
Organism: Anaerofustis stercorihominis DSM 17244; assembly: GCF_000154825.1. Classification (NCBI taxonomy): domain Bacteria; kingdom Bacillati; phylum Bacillota; class Clostridia; order Eubacteriales; family Eubacteriaceae; genus Anaerofustis; species Anaerofustis stercorihominis. The sequence continues at coordinate 111,616 of NZ_DS560019.1, forward strand.
GCTCGGTTCACCGAATTCCACTTCGTAATATCCTTCGGGAACTTCCGCTTCAAATTCTTCGCCTTTATCGTACATCTTTTGGCTTTCAACGAATATTACAGGGTCGGTTCCTCTTAGGGCAGAATTCATAAGACCTTTTGCATCGTAAGGAGTATTAGGATAAACTACTTTAAGTCCCGGTATATGGGTACAAAGTCCGCTCCAGTCCTGAGAATGCTGTGCACCGTATTTGTTGCCCACAGGAAGTCTCAGTATTACAGGTATCTTAAGTACCCCCGCACTCATCGCATGCCATTTAGCCATTTGGTTGAATACTTCATCTCCGCATCTTCCTATGAAATCTGCATACATAAGTTCAGCTATGACTCTTCCGCCCGCCATTGCATATCCTACTGCGGTACCTGCTATGGCTGCTTCAGAAATAGGAGAGTTAAATAGTCTGTGATAAGGAAGTGCTTCCGTAAGACCTCTGTATACGGCGAAGGCTCCGCCCCAGTCACGACATTCTTCGCCGTACGCTATTAACGTAGAGTCATTTTTATATCCTTCCAGTATAGCCTCAAATAAGCCGTCTCTGATTTGGAATGTCTTATTCTTGGACACTGCTTTTCCGTCTTTATCATAAGCAGACCTTACTTTTCTTGATATGGCATTTACTCTCGGATTATCTTCAAGGTTTATCTCTGGAGTCCTGCTTTCATCTCTGTTTACTATTTTTTCATCACTGAACATGATGTTTTCCATAAGTTCTGGATGATTATCCAAATCCATTCTAGGAGAGATTTCAGGGTCTATGGAAAGTTTAACGGCTTTTTTGATATCTTCTCTTACTTTTAGTTCGATATCTTTTAAATCTTTTTCGTCGCATATACCGGCTTCAATCATTTGATTTCCGAAATCGATTATAGAATCCTGAGCTTCCCAAGCGGTAACTTCTTCTTTTGTCCTGTATGTAGAAGCGTCTGAAGGAGAATGTCCTGTAAACCTGTATGTAATCACTTCAAGCAGAACGGGACCTTCGCCCTCTTCGATTATCTTTCTCTTTCTTCTGTATGCGTCTATTACCGCAAGAGGATTGTATCCGTCTACTCTTTCCGCGTGCATTTGGTTAGGAGTCACTCCCGCACCAAGTCTTGCCACCATATCGTAAGCCATGGTTTCGCCTTTTGTTTGTCCACCCATTCCGTAGCTGTTGTTGAATACATTGTATATTATAGGAAGTCCGCCGTTATATCCCTCTTCCCAAAGTCCTCTTAGCTGGTCCATACTCGCAAAGTTCATTGATTCATATACGGGACCGCAGCCGATTGCTCCGTCTCCGCAGTTGGAAATTACTATACCTTTTTTCTTGTTAGCTCTTTTAAATAGTGCCGCACCCGTTGCTATAGGAGCACAACCTCCTACAATGGCATTGTTAGGATAAAGTCCGAAAGGCAAGAAATAAGCATGCATCGAACCCCCGAGACCTTTTGAAAATCCCGTTTCTTTTGCAAATATTTCAGCAAGGAAACCATACAGATAAAAGTCTCTTGCTATTTCTTTTACATCATCAGTATCCGTATTTTCTTTTATTATCTTATATATCTTTCCTTCATCGAATTCTTCCATGATTTTAATAAGTTCTTCATCGCTTAATTTTTCTATTGCGGAAAGACCTTTAGCCAATACTTCTCCGTGGGCACGGTGAGAGCCGAAAGAAAAATCGTCTATTGTAAGGTCGTAAGCCTGACCTACATAAGCCGCTTCCTGACCTATTGCAAGATGCGCCGGTCCCGGGTTATTATATTCCATACCCTCATAGCTGTTCGTGGTCTTTATTAGATTGAGCATCGTTTCAAATTCTCTTATGTACCACATATCTCTGTAAATCCTCTTAAAATCATCTTTAGAGAATTCATCTGTAACATCTTTAACTTTCTTTTGATACTCGTTAACTTTTATATTTTCAAACTTTATTTCACCCTTTTTTCTCATTTCATTAGGGTCTACAAATATGCTTTTAGTCATTTTTAACTCTCCTTATAAAGTAAATATCGCTTCTCTTATAATTTCGCCTACACTCGGATGAGGGAATATTATTTTCTTGATTTCATCTATACTAATTTGGCTTTCTACCATAGTCACGGCACCTAGTATGAGTTCGCTTGCATAGTTCGCTATCATATGTACGCCAACAAGCGTATTCCATTTTTTATCCACGACTATTCTTATGATACCGCTTCCGCCTTCGTTTTCCGCAACGTATCTTCCGGAATACTGCATAGGAAGTTCTTTTACAATTACGTCCATTCCCTTTTCTTTTGCGCTTTCTTCGCTCTCTCCAACAGAGGCTATTTCGGGATTTGTATAAATAACGCTCGGAACCGCATTATACTTCATCCTATCTTTTTTACCGAGGATATTGTTTACCGCTACTTCCGCTTCTCTGTAAGCGGTATGAGCAAGCATGATACCTCCTACACAGTCTCCAACGGCATAGACGTTCGCTACGTTCGTTTCCTGTCTTTCATCTACCTTTATACATCCGCGTTCTATAAATATATTTAAATTCTCAAGACCGAGACCTATCGTATTTGCTCTTCTGCCTATTGAAAGAAGGACTTTATCCGCTTTTACTTTTTCTTCTTTTCCGTCCTTTTCAAAATATACATATTCATTATCAAGCTTCGTTACTCTGGAACTTAAGTTAAATGTTATGCCTTTCTTTTCGTATTCTTTCTTTAAAATCCCGGAAATTTTAGCATCGGTCGGCCCTGCAATTTTATCAAGCATTTCAACTACTGTCACTTTGCTTCCGATACTGTTGAAATAACTTGCCATTTCAAGACCTATGACTCCTCCTCCTATCACAACGAACTCTTTCGGAGGTTCATCAAGCTTTAATACTTCTTTGTTCGTAAGCACAAATCCGCTTTCAAGCCCCTCTAAAACCCCGGGGATAGGAGGTTTAACACTGTCCGAACCGCTGGCGATTATCAAATATGTACTTTCCTTTATTTCTCCATTTACTTCGACTTGTACCTTGCCGTCCTTTTTACCTTTTATAACGGCACTTCCTGTTATTACATCCACTTTTTTCGATTTAAGAGCCGCAGATACACCACCGACCAAAGTCTTTATTACTTTATCTTTTCTTTTTATTACGGCTTTATGGTCTATACTTATCTTTTCAGCCTTAACTCCGTATTTATCTCCGTGAAGAGCTCCGTCGTATAATTTGGCTGAATATAATAATGTCTTTGTAGGTATACATCCTTCGTTAAGACATACACCGCCGATATGTTCCTTTTCTATCAAAAGAGTTTTCTTTCCGCCTTCCGCCGCTCTTTCGGCAGCAAGGTATCCGCCCGGACCTGCTCCAATAACGATTACATCATACATAAAAATATTTCCTCCTATTTTGCAAGTAATGCACTAAAGTTTTCCAAGTTTTCGCATAAATCTTTGAGTAACCTTGCCGCGTCCGCTCCGTCAACAGCTCTGTGGTCACAAGTAAATGATAAGTTCATAGATTTATAAGGAACGATATTCCCTTCTACCACTTTTACTTTGTCCGTAAGCCCGCATACACCGAGTATCCCTGTTTGAGGAGGATTTACTATAGGTGTAAAACTTTCGATACCGAATGAACCAAGGTTGCTGACCGTAAAGCTGGCTCCCGTAAGAAGATCTGGACTTATTTTCCCTTCTCCTGCCATAGAACCGAGTTCTTTGGCTCTTATAGATATTTCATTTAACGACATTTTATTTGCATTAAATATGGTCGGAACAAGAAGTCCTCTAGGCGTATCTACAGCCATACCTAAATTAACATTATTGAATACTCTTAACTTTTCATCATCATAATGAGCATTGAAGCTCTTATGTTGAAGTAAAGTCCTTGAAACAGCGTACATTATTATATCGTTGATGGTTATATTGACAAGCCCCATCGCTTCACTGCTTTTCTTTAAAGTCTTTCTGTAAGACATCATTTCTGTTGCGTCAAATGACCTGTTAAAAGTAAGCTGAGCCATATTTGTAAGCGAAGCATGCATGGATTTTGCAATAACTTTTCTTACATTTGAATGTTTGATATCTTCATATTCAGCGATTTCTGCATTATTTGCAACGTTTACATCAACGGCGTCACAAACCTCTTTATTATCTTCACCTTTTACGATTTTAAATCCGTTTTTAGCGAGAGTCAAAACATCTCTTTCAATTATCCTTCCGTCAGGTCCCGTAGGGACTGCTTTAGACAAATCAAGATTTTTTTCCTCTGCCATCATCTTTGCCCTAGGAGAAACTTTCTCTTCATCTCCCTTTTTGGTTGATACGATAACAACTTCTTCTTTTGCTTCACCAGCTTCATTTTTAACTTCCGCTTCTTCTTCGATCCCGGATGAAGCACTTAAAAATTCACTGATGTCATCTCCTTCATTTCCTATCACACATACCGTGTCAAGACAAGGCACGTCGTCTCCTTCTTCCGCTAAAATTTCCAAAACGGTACCGTTCACTTTAGCTTCTTCTTCAAAAGCAGCTTTATCCGTTTCATATTCGAATAAAACATCTCCTTCTTTTACGCTGTCACCTTTTTTAACGTTCCACTTAGTGATGATACAGCTTTCGACTGACTGCCCCTGTCTGGGCATAATAACACCGGTTGCCATACATTACCTCCTAATAAAATATTGTTATTTTAAATAGTTATTTACTATTTTTTATCTATAAAATTTTTAATAAGATAATCTGCTATCCTATCAGAACTGTTTCCGTCCAGATATTTATAATGGGTATTTATAAATTCATCATAGCCGCTTAAATCAAATTTGTTGTCCTTTATGAGCCTTATCACATCGTCCGTCTTTTTTACCTGTTCGCCTATCATCTCTGTTTCAAAATCCTGATAAAATCCCGGATCATCTATATATTCTTCAAGGTCGTATACATAAAGTATAAGAGGTTTTCTTAAAACAGAATATTCTATTACCGCAGAGGAGTAATCGGTGATTAATATATCGCAGACAGGCATCACCTTATTCAAAACATCTTCCTTATCTAAATACTTTATGAAATCATCATCTTTATTATCTTCGGATTTCGCATTTAAATGAGGTTTATACAAAAGGACATATCCCAAACTTTGGAGTTCCTCTTTCATTTTTTCGACATTCAAATGAAGTTTTGTATCTTTTTCATTTCCTCTTCCTCTGAACGTAGGAGCATATAGGATGATTTTCTTACTCTTTAGATTTGGATATTTATCATAGAATTCATTTTCCACTCTATCCAAAACATCTTCTTTAAAGAACAGATCCGTTCTGGCACTTCCGAGCACCAAGACCTTCTCTTCGTCCATACCGAATGCGGTGGCATAATGCTTCTTTGAAAAATCGCTTCCCATTATGCAGTAGTCATAATTCTTATGTCTGAACTTATCCTCAACGGCTTCTTCTTTGATTTCAACATCATTACCGAATTTTTTCATCGCTCCGGCAGCATGCCAAACCTGAATTACCACAGTCCTTTTTTTATGCTTTATGACATGAACTGGGAAATAAGCATTATCTACTATAAATACTCTTGAAGTTGCAAGATGATATACCCCTTTAACAAGTCTTAAAAGGTATAAAATCTTACCTTTGAGTGAATAATCGTATTTATCAAATAAAAATACAAACTTTAAATCGTCTCTTTTTTCTTTTAATGCCCTATATATATATTTTATATTTCCGTCCAGTTTTGTATTTCTCGGAGTGGAAAATGTGATTTTTTTATTATTTACGGGTATCAAACAAAAAAGATAATAAAAGAAATGTAAAAATATGTTCGATAATGTATATTCTAACTTGTTCATATATTGTCCTTTTCCTTTTTATATTTCTATACCGTAATTATACTTTATAAAGTTTCTTTTGTCAAAGAAAAATCAGCTTTAAAACGTAAAAAATGCTTGTTTTTATTTTCATCACGAAACTAAATGTAAGTATTTAATGGTAATAAATCAATTTTAAAAAATTTAAAATTTTCAGACAAATCGATTATGACTATTACTTTTTTTTATAGTTATGATACAATATTTTACCATGATAAATATTAAAAAAGAGGTAAGTAGTATGTTTTACATCGATATGATAATATCAAAATTAATAATATTTTTAATAAACATTATTGATAAAAGCAGAGGAACGGATCTGCCGGGAAAAATCGCTTTAAAACTTAATAAAAACTTCCCGCTGGGATTTAAAAATATAGATTACGATAAGGTGATTTTCGTAACGGGGACCAACGGAAAATCCACAACGACGAATTTGATACATCACGTACTTAAATCAAATGATTTCAGCGTAGCTTCAAACCTTGAAGGAGCGAACCTTATAGCGGGTATCACGACGACACTTATCAAAAACTCAACAATAACAGGAAAATTAAAACCTGAATACTTCGTATTTGAAATAGATGAAAGGTCTCTTAAGAATATACACAGAGTTATTCCCGCAAAACACTTGGTGATAACAAATCTTCAAAAAGACCAGGTACACAGAAATGCCGACCCCGATTTTATCTTAAGGAAAATAAAAGATGTAGTCAAAGAAGATATGCACTTATACTTAAATAATGAAGAACCGAGAAGCAAGTCTTTTGAAGACAGTGCCGATACGGTCACCTACTACAGCGTAGATAAAAATTCAAGGTCTGTAGTCGATGAAGACAGACTCGGAGTAACGATGCCTTGTCCTAAATGCAACCATAAAATCAATTTCAATTATTATAATGTAGACAACGTAGGAGATTTTAACTGTACAAACTGCGGGTTCAAAAGTAAAGAAACCCCTAAATACCAAATGAAAGATGTGGATTTCGAAAACGCAACTTTCACATACGACGGGACAACATTCAAAATGCCTTACAACGTTCCTTTCATGATGTATAACTACGCACTTGTTATCGCTCTCGGAGATACACTTGGGCTTACAAAAGAACAAATGCAGCATTCTTTCAACACCTTTATAAATATCGGCGGAAGAATAGAGACTATAAAATACAAAGATAAAGAACTTAAATATATAAGGATAAAACAGGAAAACCCTGAAACTCTCCAGTCTGCAATAGATGTAGTGGCAAATGACAAGGAAGAAAAGACTTTTATTTTGGGACTTTGTATAATAAAAGACGAACCGCCTCACTATACAAATACATTTTACGCTTACGACTGCAACTTCAATGAACTGGTAAACTCGAACGTAAAAAAATACATCGCCTTTTCGGAATATGTATGCTACGATACGGCAAACAGATTCGTATATGAAGGTGTGGATAAAGAAAAAATAGCTGTTTTAAACACGGATAATGTTGAAAAGATACTTGAAGAAGTGGATAAAGCAGGATGTAACAATGTGTACTTGATAACATGGCTAGAAACATTTATAGACATCAAAAATTACGTTAAGAAAAACAATTTATAGGAGAGAAAAATGGGAAAAGAAATAAATTTAGCTTACCTATATCCGGATATATTAAATCTTCACGGCGACAGAGGAAACGTCCTTGCTTTTGAAAAGGCAGCAAAAGATATGGGGATCGAGTTGGTAACAACAAGGATAGACAGTATCAGCGAGAAAATAGATTTTGATAAGTTTGATATTATCCTTTTGTCTCCGGGAGAACTGAAAGTAATGGATACCATAGCAAATGCTTTCGATAAACAAAGAGACGAACTGGAAAAATATATAGAAGAAAACAAATATTTATTCGTTATCGGGACTACGGGGGCGATACTGGCAAAAGATATAATATTTGAAAACGGAAACAAAAAAGAAGGTCTAGGTATCTTCGATATGACAGCGGAGGAAAGAAGCTCCATATACGGAGACGATTTGACATTCAATGCAGATATAAACGGACAGGAAATGGAAATAATCTCTTGCCAGATAAATTCCATAAACATGAAATTTAATACGGATATAACTCCTTTCGGAAGGGTAACTTACGGATACGGAAATGACAGCGAACATAAAGAAGGAGCAAGAAGAAACAATCTTATTTACACAAATGCTTTGGGACCGGTATTTATTAAAAACCCTTGGATGACCCAGGAAATAATCATTGATATAGCTGATAAAAAAGGTATTGACGTAGAAAACAAAGACTTGGATTTTTCTTTAGAAATAGCGTCAAAAGAAACAATAAAAGATTTTATCAGTAAAAAGGAAGCGGTAAAATAAAAAAGAGGCGTTATGCCTCTTTTTTTTATTTAAGTTTCGTATTGGAAACATATACACCCAAAAGGACCAAAATGCTGCCGACAAGCTGGAGAATAGTAAAACTTTCGGAAAGTATCACTATACCGCTCAATATGGAAACAACGGTAGAAAGCCCTACAAAAGAGGCAGTCTTATTGGTACCGAGATATCCGATAGCAGTATTAGAAAGGAGAAATGCAATTATTGAAGCACCAAGCCCCAAATATAATGCTGTAATCAAGAATTCACGGTTAACAAAAGGGAGCACGATGAAATCATAAAAAGTACCCTTTATCAAGTTATCTCCCATACCAAGTGCCCCAAAGAATACAAAACCCATACTTATCATTATGTAAGTCTTTTCGATATTTGTAAAGTTATCTGATTTTTTACAGTATACGGAATATAGGCTGTAAGACAAAACAGCCATGAAAAGCATTGAGTAACCAAGTATATCGAATGAAGCAGATAAACCTTTTACTATAACGGTAATTACGACTCCGATGAAAGTAAGGCTTATACCGACTATCTGATTTTTGTTTGGTTTTTCCTTTAAAATAAGTGCCGAACATAATATAGTCACGATAGGTATGCTCGCTATTATAGTTCCGCTTTCGCTTGCAGTGGTAAGCTCTATACCGAAAGTCTCCGAGGTAAAATAAATGACCGGACAAAACAAAGCAGTCATTAATATAGGTTTTAAACTTTTATCCTTAAAATCTACTTTTATTACCTTAAATAACAAGCATAAGTTGATACCTATAAAAGCAATGATAAATCTCCAGCTTAAAACATCAATGGGAGTAAAAGATAACGTGATATTTTTCGTAAATAAATAACTGAGTCCGAATATAGTTTCGCAGACCGCCGCACAAATGATCCCGATGGTAAACTTTTTGTTCATTTTGTATCTCTCTGTATTTAAATTTAAATCATTAATAATGATACATTAAATGAAAATCAAAAACAAATTTAACAAGGAATTTTAGAGAAAAACCGATAAAAAGTGCGATATTACATAAAAAAATACAAAATTTTGCACAGTTTGCGATATGTCACACATATTCTGTCGTAAAAAATACTATTATTAAATATATATTTTTATATCCTCCAATCCTAAAAATGTACGTACTAACTTCGATATCAATAATATTTTTAAGGAGGATTTATTCATGAATTTAAGGAAAGCAGTAACAGACAGAATTAAAGAATTATGTAGGGAAAATCATATGAGCATAAATGCAATGGCAAATATGTGCGGCATGCCTCCATCTACTATTTACAGTATAATGAAAGGCAAGAGTCAAAATCCGTGTTTGAACACCGTATATCATATTTGTTTAGGCATGAATATGCCACTGTCCGAATTCTTTGACAGCCCGATATTCAGTGAATACGAAGATATATAAAAATGTAAAAGGACCGCTTTAATATAAAGCGGTCCTTTTAAAGAAAAAATGGTAAACATATATAATTATTTGGAAATAATTAGCCTTTATATTTTTCGTCAAGCTTTGTTACTTCATCCACATTGCTTTGACTCTTGCATCCCTCTACAAAATCATTATCCAACCAGTGTTTCAAAACAACCTTTGCTGTTTCTTTCCCTATTACCCTGTATCCCATAGTAATGATTTTTGCATTGTTGCTTAAGCTTGCTCTTTCAGCAGAATACGGGTCATGGCAAACAGTAGCGAATACTCCGGGAACTTTATTTGCGGCAATACTCATACCAATACCAGTACCGCAGAACAGAAGTCCTCTGTCGTAATCTTCGTCCCTTACAGCCAAAGCAACCTTTTCAGCAACGTTAGCATAGAAAGTCTTGTCGCTTTCTTCTTTTACACCAAGGTCCGTAACTCCGTATCCTTCATCTTTCAAATAAGATACTATTTCATCTTTCAAAAGTAAACCGACAGCGTCGGCACCGACTGCTATTTTTTTCATCTAATCTCTCCTTATTATTCGTAATCAAATCCGGTACATTTATTCATGACTTTTACTATTGTGTCATATGCGTTTTTATCTTCAAAAAGTATTTCATACAAAGCCTGAAGGAACGGAAGTTTACTTCTGTCAAGTACACCTTTTTCTTCAAGCTGAGGGATAAGTTCCCATGCAAACTTTATCGCATTATAACCTTCAACGGTTATATCTTCGTCTCTCATCTTCTTTATAGCTTTCGTTCCGGGCATTCCGCCCCCGCACACTTCACCCAATATCCTGTTCCTGCCGGCTTCACATGTGATTTCCAAATCCCCTACTCCCGGCTGTCCGATAACAGAAGAATAGCTTCCGCCCATTGCTTTTGTAAGGACACCCATTTCCGCTACCGCAAAGGTAAACAGTGCCGCTTTACAGTTATTGTTAAGCTTTCCGTCAAGTTCTTTAAAACCTTCCGCCATACCGAGTCCTATAGAATATGCATTCTTCATTGCCGCACAGATCTCTAACCCGATCACATCACTTGATATACCTACATTGTATTTATCCGTCACAAGAAGGCTTCTCATGTATTTTGCAGCCTCTATATCTTTACTTGCATAATCTACCGAGTTAGGACATTCCCATACCACTTCGACAGCTTTACAAGGGCCTCCCACAAAGACAAAAGGAATTTTACCCACTAAATTTTCCGGAAGCAGTTCCTCTAAAATATCCGGAAGGATTATTACTTTATCCTTATCCTTCAAATCATATTCAAACCCTTTTGCCACACTTCCCACTACCATACCTTCTTTTAAATAAGGTATAGCTTTTTTAAATACACTAGCAAGTCCATCGCTTGTGATACCCATAATAACAAGGTCGGCATCCTTCATAGCTTCTTCCAGCTCTTCATTATAAAAATAATTTATCCCGTCCTCGAGCTTACACTTATGTTTTATATGAGTACCGTCTTTTTTCAGCTGGTCTATAATTTTCGTATCAAGATGTGTCCCCCATAAATTAACATTGTGTCCGTTCTTTCTGAGCGGTGTGGTTAGGGCACTGCCCATCGCACCGGCGCCAAGTATTGTAACATTAGCCATATTATATGTACCTCTCTTTATATAATTACTATATATTATATAAAAAAACCATAACATAATAACACATTTACAATGTGCTCGTGTTATGGTTTCTCTTATAATCTCTTCCAAAACTTGTATTAAGTTATTAACATTATATACGAAATATGAAAATTTTTCAATATATTTTTAATCATATTTCACAACTTTTTTCTCCAAATATGAAACTAAGAAATACATAAGCCCCGCAACGACGGATAGGATAACGACTCCTGCCATTACAAGGTCAAGGTTGAAGACCTGAGAACCGTATACTATCAAATATCCGAGTCCCGCTTTACTTACCAGGAATTCACCCATAATGACCCCGACCCATGAAAGACCGACATTTATCTTCAAAGCATTGATTATATTTTTTATGCTCGAAGGGAATACGGCTTTGGTGAAAATCTGCATTTTACTGGCATTGAATGTCTTAAGTAAAATTATCTTTTCTTCGCTTGCCTGCATAAATCCGGAATATACGCCTATTATCGTAGCGACTATGGAAATGGCAAGGGTCATGATCAAAATAGAACCCATGCCTGCTCCCGCCCATACGATTATAACGGGACCGAGCGCTACTTTTGGAAGTGCGTTGAGCACCACCAAATAAGGATCCAGTATTTTAGCTAACCTTTCGCTCCACCATAGCATCATCGCTATTATGGTACCGAACACCGTTCCCAGAGTAAATCCGGCTACGGTTTCGAATGTCGTAACAAATAAATGGTTATATAAGCTGTGGGTCTTTATCAGATCCACTATAGTTTCAAATACTCTGCTTGGAGAGGAAGTAATAAATTGATTTATCCATCCAAGTCTGGCTGCCATTTCCCATAAAACAAGAAATAAAACCAGGATACCTATCCTAGAAAAACTAACTATGAATCTTTCCTTTTTCTGCTTTATTAGAAATTGTTCATGTTCTCTCTCTTTTAATTCATTATATATGCACATCTAAATCCCTCCAAATCTTATCATAATAATCAGAAAACTCTTTAGCCTTTCGTCTTTCGACGGGCGATAAAGAATCGATTGAAAGGTTGATATCATATATATTTTTGACTTTTGCGGGTCTCGAAGAAACTACGATAACCCTGTCTGCCAAAGATATTGCCTCCGATAAATCATGGGTGACCAGTATTGCGGTCTTATGGCTATTCCTTATTGCAAGGCTTATATCCTCACTTACCGCAAGTCTGGTTTGATAATCGAGTGCCGAGAATGGTTCATCTAATAACAGTATATCCGGTTTAAGTGCAAGTGTCCTAATTAGAGCTACTCTTTGTCTCATCCCTCCCGATAATTGTCTTGGGTATGCGTGCATAAAACTTTCAAGTCCATACATCTTTAAAAGCCCCAAAACATACTCTTTGTCTTCATCATCTATTTTTCCTTTACCTCTTATTTCAAGCCCCAAAAGAGCATTGTCTAATATGGTCCTAAAGGAAAAAAGCTGGTCTTGCTGAAGCATATATCCGATACTGGGATTTTCTTTTTTATATTCATAGTAGCCCGAACTTGGTTCGATTAATCCTGAAAGCATTGATAGAATCGTACTTTTTCCGCACCCGCTAGGTCCTACGAGTGCGATAAACTCACCTTCATATACATCTAGAGAAAACCCTTCTACTGCCGTAACTACACTTTTTTTAGTATGAAAATTCTTAACTAAATCATTAATTTCTACTATAGGCTTTCTCATAATATCTACTCCTTATAATCTATTTTGCTTTTTCGGCAAATGTAGTGTTTACTAAATCTTTATAATCCGCTTTTTTATCCAATTGACCTGCTTCACTCATGATGTCCTGAAGTCTGTCAAAAGAATCTTTTGTTAGTACCGGAGTATCTTTCCAAGCATCTATGTCTTTATATCTGTCTATTACTTTGACCAGTGTTTCTTTATCGTTATCAGGGAAGAAATCTTTGATTTGGTCAGCTATTTCTTCACTGCTTGCAGTCTGAACGTAATCAAGTCCTTTTTGAACCGCATTTGTAAATTTCTGGATAAGTTCAGGGTTATCCTTTATGAAACTTTTCTTAGCATTGTAAACAGTATATGGGACTTCACCGCTTTCTTCTCCGATCGATTTAAGTACATAACCTTGTTTATTAGCTTCAACTTCCGTTGCGCTAGGTTCGAATAAAGCTACGTAATCTCCGGTACCTCCGACGAATGTACCTGCCATTGCAGCAAACTGAATAGAAGTATCCATTTTCACATCTTTTTTGAGGTCAAGACCGTTTTTCTTTAAAACATATTCAAGAGTCATTTCAGGTACACCGCCCGCTCTGCCTGCAATGATATGTTTGCCTTTTAAATCGGAATACTTAAATGATTTAGCATTATCTTTTCTTCCGACCAAGAAAGAACCGTCTCTTTTTGTTATTTGAGCAAAGTTCACGGGATAATCTTTTTCTCCGCCCTTTTGAACATAAATAGTTGCCTCAGGTCCGCAGAACCCGATATCGCTGTCTCCGCTTAAAACGGCTGCCGTAACTTTATCGGCACCTTGAGCGGTAGTAAGTTCGATATCTATTCCTTCATCTTTGAAGTAACCTTTATTTATTGCCGCATACTGCGGAGCGTAGAAAATAGAACGAGCGACTTCGCTCACCTTGACCTTTGTAAGGTCTTCACTTTTTCCGCAACCAACAAAACATGTAAGACACATCAGCGCACTAATAGCTAGTGCTATAAGTTTTTTCAATATATAATCCCTCCTAAAATTATTATTCACATTATAATATGTGAAATGACCTTCTTTGGTGAGCCCATGTAAAGTCTTTTATTGAAAATGTCATAAAAAAATAGTATTATATACATATGTCATTTTAAAGGAGCAAACATGGGGACGATCGTAAATATAATAGCGATACTAATTGGCAGCAGCATTGGTATGGCAGGTAAAAAAATAGTAGATGATAAAATTGAAGCAAGTATAAAAAATGTATTGGGGCTTTCTACTATTATAGTAGGTATTTTGGGAATTATTACTTCCAGCATAACAATAAATAAAAACGGTACGCTTCAGTCAAACAGCACACTCCTGCTGGTAATAAGCCTCGTTATAGGTACACTTGTCGGAGAGCTTTTGGATATAGACACAAAAATAACGAATGTGATAAAAAAATTTGAAGAAAAATTTTCCATAGGAGGATTTTCCGACGGATTTATTCCCGCTTCGGTTCTATTTTGTACGGGAGCGATGGCAATCGTGGGAGCATTAAACGACGGACTTCTCAACGACCCTACCATTTTATATACAAAATCCATACTGGACGGAGTGGTCGCAATTTTATTTACCGCTACCCTTGGGTTTGGAGTGTTTTTCTCAAGTGTGAGCGTGGGAGTTTATCAAGGTTCCATAACACTTCTCGGGATATATTTATCTCCTTATTTATCCGATGCTTTGGTAAATAACATATGTTTGGTGGGATATGCAATGGTAGTATCTATTGGGCTGGATCTGATGAAAATAAAAGAGATAAAGGTACTCAATATGCTCCCGGGACTTTTGGTACCTATAATATATGCTTTGATATTTTAAATAAAAAAGACCCTGACGGGTCTTTTTATTATAAATTTTTACACTATTTTAAAAGTCTTTGAACTTCGTCGAATTCATCTGTGATTTCTTTTTCAGGTTTTTCCGTAACAAGACTTACCACTACCATAAATACACAAGCCACAATAAAAGCGGGAAGGAGTTCGTAAATATTAAATGCTCCGCCCAGAGGTCTTACCAAGTATTTCCATACGAAAACCATTACTCCCCCGGATAACATGGAAGCCAAGGCTCCGTATTTATTACTTCTTCTCCAAAAGAGTGCGAAGAGTACGACAGGACCGAAAGCCGCACCGAACCCTGCCCAGGCAAAGGATACTATCCCGAATACCGAACTGTTAGGGTCTCGGGCTATAAACATCCCTATAAGTGCAATAATAACCAAACAGCTTCTTGCAACTATCATTCTCTTTTTATCATCAAGTTCTTTTCCGAAAAATCCGCCTATTATATTTTCCGAAACACTCGAAGACGCAGCAAGGAGCTGTGAATCCGCTGTTGACATGGTTGACGCGATGATACCCGAAAGCACTATACCAGCAAGGACCGCAAAGATAAACCCGTGTGTACTCAAATAATGGGAAATCTGTACGATCACTGTCTCGGAACTTGCTCCTTCAAGCATAGGTATTACACCTGCTTTTGACATACCGTAACCGATTATACCTATAAACACAGCAACTGCCATTGATATGACTACCCAAACCGAAGCTATCCTTCTTGACACTTTTAATTTTTGTTCGTCTTCGATAGCCATAAAACGAAGAAGTATATGAGGCATACCGAAATATCCAAGCCCCCACGCCAAAGTGGAAAATATACTTAAAAATCCGTATGGAGAAGATGCTCCGCTTGCCATATCATGTGTGGCGGACATGCTTAAATACCCGGGAAGAGCTTTTGCATTGTCTATTACTGCATCCATTCCCCCTGCGGCACCGATACCGAATACAAAAATAACGAGAAGTGCAACAGACATTATTATACTTTGAATAAAGTCAGTCGTACTTGCGGCAAGGAAACCTCCCAGTGCGGTATACAAAATGATTATTATCGCACTTACGACCATAGCCAAGGTATAATCCACTCCGAAAAGACTCGAAAACAGTTTACCGCATGCTGCAAATCCCGAACCTGTATAAGGGATAAAGAAAATGATGATGACCAAAGAAGCAAGAAGCATCAATAAGTTTTTGTTATCCCTGTATCTGTTGGAAAAGAAAGAAGGAAGTGTGAACGAATCCTTACATACCGCAGTATACACTCTTATCCTCTTTGCAACCAAAAGCCAGTTTACATATGTACCTATGGCAAGCCCTATAGCCGTCCACCCCGCATCGGCTATCCCCGAAATATAAGCAAGCCCGGGAATACCCATTAGTAAATAACTGCTCATATCCGAAGCTTCCGCACTCATTGCGGTCACAAAAGGTCCAAGCCTCCTGCCTCCCAGATAAAAATCATTGGCAGTTTCATTTTTCTTTGAAAACATCGCACCGATTATTATCATCCCTAACAGGTAAATGACGATTACCAGCAAAATGCCGATTTGATTTGATTCCATAACAATTTCTCCTTAATATATAACTATGATTTCATATAAATCCGTTGAATATAAAAATTAAGGTACTATATCTACTTATAGTACCTTAATAAATATTTTATATTAAATAGAGAAATTTGTCAAGATTACTGAATATTCAATCAATTTAAATCTTACTTATTTATATTTTTACGGGTATTTTAAAACCGACCCCTTAAAATACACCTTTATATAATATCTCAGAATGAATATTTTATAAATCCTCTCCTTTCAAATAAATATCATAATCCATATCCCTTTCCTTTAAATATATATTTTCCTTTGATATATCCTCTTTTTCGTTTTGGATATACTCCAAACTCCCTTTTTTCTTTTTCTTCCTTTTCTTATACATCATTACATATATTATCCCTAAGGTGATCCCTCCGATAATAACGACCTCGGAGTAACCTTTCAAATACGGGAGACAAGCTTCCCATGCTTCTCCCATTATACTACCTAGACCTATAAGTATACTGTTCCATATGAGAGTTCCTATCAAACTTAATATCAAAAAGGAAGAAAACTTCATCCTCGATATACCGGCAGGTATGGAAATAAGACTCCTAGCAACGGGTATGCACCTGCAAATAAGCACCGCTTTCTTTTCATATCTTAAAAACCACCTATAGCTTAAATCTATGTACTCAGGCTTTAAATGAAGTACTTTTCCGAACTTTCCCGAAAACAACTTCCTCAGTTTTTCTCTTTTTAAGATGTATCCCAAATAATATAAAATAACAGCTCCGAAGATAGCTCCGACGGTCGCTGAGAATATGACAAGTATCGGGTTCATTCCTGCCGTTGCAGTCAAATACCCTCCGAAAAGCAAAACAACTTCCGAAGGTATGGGAGGGAATATATTTTCTATGAGTATCAAAAACATTATACCGATATATCCGTAAACATTTATTATTCCTATCAAACTTTCTTCCAAGATTTCTCTCCTTTTTATATATACTTCCCAAATATATTTTATCTTCAAATTTTAAGTAATATGTTATAATATAAAGAAAACTCATTAGATACAAATTAAAAATATGTAAAATAAAGGTAAATAAATCATGACACTTCAACAGCTAAAATATATAATCGAAATAGTAAACTGCGGTTCCATAAACGAAGCCGCCGGAAGGCTTTTTATAACTCAGCCCAGCCTTTCAAAATCCGTAAAAGAACTTGAAAACGAACTTGGAATTGAAATATTCGTTCGCTCAAACAGAGGCATATCCCTCAGCGCAGACGGTGCGGAGTTCCTCGGATACGCAAGACAGGTCGTTGAGCAGTCCGAGCTTTTGGAACAAAGATACTTAAATAAGACTCCTTCAAAAAGGCTTTTTTCCGTTTCCACTCAGCATTATGCCTTTTCCGTAAATGCTTTCGTAAATCTCGTCAAAGAATTCGACCAGGACGAATACGAATTCGCCCTCAGAGAAACAAAGACCCACGAAATAATAGAGGACGTCAAAAACCTCAGAAGCGAAATCGGTGTCATATACCTAAATGACTTCAACGAAAAAGTCATCAATAAGATACTCAAAGACAACGAACTTACTTTTACTCATCTTTTCGACGCAAGACCTCATATATTTTTGAGTATAGATAACCCTCTTGCAAAGAAAAAGTCAATCAAAATAGAAGACTTGGAGCCGTATCCCAGAGTATCCTTTGAGCAGGGCACTTATAACTCTTTCTACTTTTCCGAAGAGATTTTAAGTACTCTCTCCCATAAGAAAAACCTGCTCGTAAGCGACAGAGCCACCCTCTCAAACCTTCTCATCGGGCTTCACGGATACACAATAACGACGGGTATACTAAGCGTTGAACTAAACGGCAGCAATCTGGTTTCCATACCTCTCGAAAGCGATGAAGTGATAAGGCTCGGATATATAAAGCACAAGAACGTGAGCCTCAGTATCCCCGCAAAGAAATATATAGAACAGCTTGAACATTATATAAAGGAATATAAATACTGATAAAATATCAATCGGTCTTTTAATTCACCGTAATGAGATGTATGAATATTTAAAATATCCTTATTTATAAGTATCAACTCTTCAAAATAACATATTATTATTTACTCTCTAAAATCAATAATTTCATTTTAATTAAAATAGTAAATATGACTTTAACTAAAAAATAAAGGCAAGTATTTACCTTTATTTTTATGATTTTATATTATATACGATTTATATTCTCACATTTTATTTGACACTAAAAAAAGACACATCAATATGTGTCTTTTAATATAAAAAACTTAATTATTCACCGAATCCGTTTTCGATTAATGCAGCTAATGTATCTACAGCTTCTTGTTCGTCAGCACCGTTAGCTCTGATTTCGATTTCTGTTCCTTGAGATAATCCGCCTGCCATAACACCCATGATTGATTTAGCGTTGATTTCGTTACCGTTCTTTACCAAAAGGATTTCAGATGCGAATTTAGCAGCTGTTTGAACGAATTGAGATGCTGGTCTTGCGTGAAGTCCTGTAGGATTTGTAATTGTTACATTTTTTGAATACATTATATAGTTCCTCCTAATTTTTATCTTTATCAATATTAACTCAATTATAACATAATCTTAATAAATTACTAGTATAATTTTAATAAAATATTATTTTTTTATGCTAATGCTTAACCCGTCGCCGATAGGCAGAACAGAGGTAGTAAGTTCACTGTCTTCGCTTATTGCATCTAAAAACATCCTAAGCCTCTTTACAATGGTTATCTTTCTTCTTATAAGAGGAGAACTTTTATCTATCATTCCTCTGAAGAGTACGTTATCGCATATCAAAAGCCCGCCGGGTCTCAGTATCCTCTTGCAGTCTCCCAGCATATGGATATAATGTCCTTTGTTGCCGTCCAAAAACACTGCGTCGTATAATTCATCTTCCCTTTTTAATACTTCCCCCGCATCGTCCATGATAAGGTTTATATTATCATCGTAACCGTACTTCTTTATGTTGTTTTTTGCTTCTGTATACCTTATCTCATCTCTTTCAACGGTCTTCACAAAGCTATCCTCACCCATTATATCGGCAAATACACAGGCAGAATAACCCACCGCCGCACCGACTTCAAAGAGCCTCTTTGCTCCGTGAGACTTTAATATTATTTCAATGAGCCTCTCTACATCTTCCGTTATTATAGGTATCCTGTTTTCTTTCGCTTCTTTTCTGAAACTCGATAAATGGCTTACTTCACTATTTAAGTGAAGCAAACCATTCAAATATTCTTTGGTTATTTCGTCTATCATTTTTAATCCCAGTTCCCGCTGTATTTTTGTATGTTTTTTTCATGCTGATCCAAAGTCTCCGCAAACGCACTGGCTCCCGTTCCGTCGTTCTTTGTACAGAAGTATATATATTTTGTCTTTTCCGGATATAACGCAGCCTTTAAAGCCGAGGCTCTGAAGTTCGATATAGGTCCCGCAGGAAGTCCCGTGTACTTATAAGTATTATAAGGAGAATCTATACTCTTCTGTGACTCCGTAAAGGAGAACTGATAATCCTTATATATATACTGAAGCGTAGCGCATGACTGTAACATCATACCTTTATCCAGTCTGTTATAAAATACTCCCGCAATTGTCGGAAGTTCGGAGTCCAAAATACCTTCCCTTTCCACTACGGACGCCATAGTCACTATTTCATCTATGGTCTTACCCATTTCTTTCGTCCTCTTTTTATACTCATCCGTATATTCCTGGTCGAACCTGTCTAACATCTTCGTTATTATATCCCTCGGTACGGCTTTTACATATACATTATACGTATCCGCAAATAAATATCCCTCGAGGATATACTCTCTGTCCTTAGGTACGCTGCTTAAGAAATCGTAATTTTTTCTGTAATAATCCGCATTGTCCTTTATTTCCTTTAGAAATTCCGCTTTGGTAAATATCCCTTTTTTCTCGAATTCGTTTCCTATCCTGTTAAGGTCAAGCCCCTCTTTTATTGTTATCGAGGTCGTCTTGCTTGTTCCGCCTTTAACCAGAGATTTAACTATTTCACTTGCGGGAAGCTTTTGAGAAAGGGAATAATATCCCGCTTTCAAATCGTTCGATTTCCCCGTCAATTTAACGTATATCTTGAATGCGGTCTCGTTCTTTATAAGGTTATTTTCCTTAAGTGCGTCTGTTATACCGCCTAGGGAAGAACCCTCTTCGATCAAAAATTCCTTCGTCTGTCCGTTATTTTTATCGACTGCTCCGAGCATTATATTATAAGTAAGTATCATACCCGCTATAACGACAACGACTGCCCCTCCTATTATCATGAACAATGTCTTCTTTTTATTGTTCCTTACCTTAAGCTTATTATCCTTGGGGCTTTTTTCTTCCTTTACTTTGGTCTTTTTTATGTTAGGTTTTTTTATACTCTTTTTAACTTTTACTGCTCTTTTCTTTTTCTCCATATGCCCTCTCCTTTTAACATATACTAAATTATATCTTGTATTATAAAATAACTCAACATTTTTAACCCTCTTTTAAGAAATTTATCATAATTTCGACAGCGTAAAACATAAAAAAGGGACATATGATTTTCCCATATATCCCTTTTAACATTACATGAAATATACTATCTCATCTTTTGCTTTAGGTGCTTTTCTTATATTTTCCAGATATAAAACAGGTACGTCCTCTCCGTACTCTGTACTGAATTCATACTCCATCCTCGCTTCCACGTCCACCCAGTCTTTCGTCTTAAAATTCAACTTCTTCATTTCATATCTGCAGTCATGCCCCAAGAACTGGATATCGTCCGCACAGCAAGTCATTGCAAATCTTCCCGGAACAAAAGTCTTTTTCGGAAGATTTGGGTCCAAGAATACCTGAGCTTTGAATTTGACTTTCTTCCCCGAGTAGTTTTCCGGGTGGTCAAGAGTATCTATGAACCATACCCCGTAGTCTTCGTCGGAAATATCTATCACATTTTTATTTACATCAAAAGGAAGGTCTTCTGTCGTTTCCTCTACGATGCTCCCGTCTTCCCTCTCGAAAACTATCTGAGCACCCATATTAAGTGCCTTTATGTTTCTTCTTAGCATTCCTCTGTTTACACTGTCATCGCACCTGTTGAATATGATAAGGCTCGACAGAGATATCTGTTCCATGAACATAGATCTCATATTCGTCAAATAAAGTTCAGCCGTCTTGGAATTTACAAGAGAATATATACTCGCAAGCTCCCAGTTCACAGGCGGCTTTGTATCTAAAAGCACGCTCATCTCCCATGTACCGTTGTACTCTATCACCACCTGCCTTGGATGATACAAGGCTTCGTAGTTCTTAAGGAGCGAAGGAGTGAATTTTTCTCTTCCCTCTACCACTACTTTCGTGATATTGGCCTCCGTCAAAAACTCTCTTTCGTATTCCTCTTCCCCCTCTTCGCAGAGTATCAAAAGAGTGGGCCCGCCCGCTTTAAATTCCGGGCTTAAAAACATGTTTTTGATAAGTGTCGTCTTTCCGCTTTCCAACAGTCCCGATATAACAAATACAGGAGTATTCATATCCTCACCTCTTAACTGAATATTTCTTCCAATTTATCTTTTTTAAGTTCGGTACCTATTACACAAACTTTTCCGGTATAATCCGCTTTTCTTTCCCTTATTTCGTATTCTCCCGGTACCAAATCGAATTCATACCATTTATCCTCTTCACCTTCCAAAACACCCTTGGCTCTTAGTACTACGCCGTACTTACTGCCGTCTGCAAGGACTTCGAGGATATCTTCCAAAGTATCCTTTTTAAATTTATGAACCGTCTCCATACCGAAACTGGTAAACACTTCCTCTGCATGGTGGTCGTGATGATGATGTTCGTGGTCTCCTCCGCACCCGCAGCTGCAGCTCCCGCCATGTTCATGATGGTGTTCATGTTCATGGTGATGTTCATGGTGTTCATGTCCGCATTCGAAGCCTTCACTGTGTTCGTGGTGGTGTTCGTGTTCGTGATGATGTTCGTGTTCGTGATGATGTTCGTGTTTGTGATGATGTTCGTGTCCGCATTCGCAGTTTTCCCCATGATTATGATTGTGTTCATGTTCGTGTCCGCACTCACAGCCTTCGCCATGTTCGTGATGGTGTTCATGTTTGTGATGATGTTCGTGTCCGCATTCGCAGCTTTCCCCATGATTATGATGGTGTTCATGTTCATGGTGGTGTTCATGTCGTGCTTTTAAAACTTCTTCCAAAAGTTCGTTTTCTTCATCGAATTTCGTTACCGCATTTAATACCGCGTCCGCTTCAAGCTCGTCCCAAGGTGTGGTTATGATATTCGCTTCCTTATTATGTTCCTTTAACGATTTAAGGCACTCTTCGATCTTTTCTTCTTTCATGTCCTGAGTCCTGCTCATCACTACCACATTTGCACTTTCCACCTGATTGTTGAAGAACTCTCCGAAATTCTTCATATACATCTTTGTTTTCTTTCCGTCCACTACGGTTATCTTGCTGTCAAGAACTATATCAAGCTCATCTTTCACGTTTAAAATAGCCTTTTCAACGTCGGAGAGCTTACCTACCCCCGACGGTTCTATGATTATCCTGTCGGGAGAAAACTTTTCGATTACTTCTTTTAAAGACTTGCTGAAATCCCCTACCAAAGAACAGCAGATACACCCCGAGTTCATCTCCGTTATCTCTATACCCGCATCCTTTAAGAAACCTCCGTCTATCCCGATTTCTCCGAATTCATTTTCTATCAATACGATTTTTTCGCCCTTAAATACTTCATTTACCAATTTTTTGATAAATGTCGTCTTTCCTGCCCCCAAAAATCCTGAAATGATATCTACGTTTGTCATATATACCCTTCTTTCGTTTAAAATATTATTATTTTATACCAATTCATATAAAATTTCAATATATCCAATGTTTTTAATATTTTACTGCGTTAGTTTTAACTAACATAGTATAACACCTTATGTAATCTTTTTCAATAAACTAATTAAAATAAAATTTTTTTCACGTTCTGCTTTATTATTTTAAGGATATATCGGTAAAACTTTATTATTATTTATTATATTAACATATTTTTTATTTTTACATATTATAATAATGTAAGTGATAAAATATAGTTCATTTACTAAATAAATACTTGCAATATACCTTACTTTATGATAGTATATATTTAGTAAATCAAAGACAGTCAAGGAGAAGGTTATGTTTTCAAATAAAGTAACATCCATAGGACAATCTCCCATAAGAGAATTTGCCCCGATTCAGGAAAAAAGAATAGAAGAAGGAACGAAGGTTTATCAGCTCAATATCGGACAGCCGGATATCGTGACTCCAAAGGAATTTTTCAGTGCGGTAAACAACTTCGACGAAAGTATACTTGCTTATACCAATTCAAAAGGTATACCCGAACTTTTGGAAGCTTTCGAAGATTATTATAAAGAAATCGGTACCGATTTAACCAAGGAAGATATGATAGTTACAAACGGCGGTAGCGAAGCTATTTCATTTGCCTTCCTCACCCTTTGCAACGAAGGCGACGAGATAATTGTATTCGAACCTTACTATACAAATTACAATATCTTTGCCACTCAGGCGGGAATAAACATGGTTTCCATAACCACAAAACCCGAAGAGAACTTCAGACTTCCGAAGAAGGAAGATATCGAAGCAAAAATCACCGATAAAACTAGAGCATTTTGTATCACAAACCCTTCAAACCCAACGGGAAGAGTATATACGAGAGACGAGATTGATTTACTTTGCGAAATAGCAAAAGAACATGACCTATTCATAGTAGTGGACGAAGTATACAGAGAATTCGTATACGACGGAGAATTCATAAGTTTTTCAAGCGTAAAAGGAATGGAAGACAGAGTGATAATAATCGACAGCATCTCAAAGAGATTTTCCGCATGCGGAGCAAGGATAGGACTTATCGCTTCAAAGAACGAAGAATTCATGGCTCACGTATTAAAGCTTGCTCAGGCAAGACTTTGCGCACCTTACCTAGACCAAGTGGGAGCAGCCGCAGTACTGAAAAACACGAGCAAGGATTACATAAACTCAGTGATCAAAGAATATAAAAACAGAAGAGACACCATATATAACAGGCTTAAGAAAATAAAGGGCGTACAGGTAAAGAAGCCTGCGGGAGCATTTTATATGATAGTAAAACTTCCCGTAGAAAACGCACACGAATTTTCAAAATGGCTGCTTGAAAAATACGACCATAAAGGCGAAACCGTTATGCTTTGTCCCGCAAGCGAGTTCTACGCAACAAAAGAACTTGGGATAGACGAAGTAAGACTTGCATACGTCTTAAAAGAAGAAGACCTAATAAAGGCGGTAAATATCCTCGATAAAGGGCTTTTTGCATATCAAAAAGCATTGGCGGAAGAAAAATCCGTAAGTATCAATAAAAAGCCGGGCGTGGTTTTAAACAAAGAACAGTACGCAATATAACAAGTTAGTTTTTCCTTATATATTTTGCCGAAACACCGTAAAATAAAGGAAAAAAATGCTTGCATTTAGTATATTAAAATGATATAATATCATTCGCGAGACTATAAAGTGGAGGTGTAGCAAGTGGCAAATATTAAATCTGCAAAGAAAAGAGCTATTACAAACGAAAAAAGCAGACTTAGAAATAAAGCTATTAAGACTAATTTAAAGACAGCTCAAAAAGAATTCGACCAAGCTATTTTATCTAATGACGTAGAAAAAGCTCAGGAAGCATGCAAAGTTGCAAGCAAGAAATTCGACATGGCTGCAAGCAAAGGTATCATTCACAAGAATGCTGCTGACAGAAAAAAAGCACAATTAGCTAAAAAAGTAAATGCTTTAGGTTAGTATGATCATATAGACTATTTAAGGCCTTCCTACGATTGGTAAGGTCTTTTTGTAGTATTAAGAGGAAATATTGATATGGTAGATAAAAAAGCACTCTCCAACGGAGTAGACATAGTAAAAGTAAAAAGGATAAAAAAAATCCTTATGGGCACACATAAAGATCTGTTCTTAAGGAAGATATTCAACAAAGAAGAGATATTTTATTTTGAACATAATAATTATAACCCCAAAAGCGTGTCGGGATATTTCGCCGCAAAAGAGGCTATAATGAAGACTCTCGGAAAAGGTATGGATAAACTCAGTTTCAAAGACATCACAATACTTAAAACGAGAGATAACAAACCTTATGTAAAGCTTTCCGGAAAAGCCGAAGATTACATGGAAAGCCTCGGTTTGACCGACTTTAAAATATCCATATCACACGAAGACGAATATGCGGTGGCATTCGTCATAGCGGTGTAGAAATGAAAAGAAATATAATACTTTGCTTGATTATAGTCATGCTTATATCTTTTTCGGGCTGTATAGATAAAAGTACAAATAGTAAAGAAGAGAAAACAAACATGAATGATAAAATAACGATCGAAAATATCCCCGACCCTTTCCTTGATTACGACAACGGATTAATGGAACAAATGGATAAAGAGGGCTACATTGAATTCGAAACTTTTGATGGATTTAAAGACTTCGTAAATAACAATAAAATAGATAATTCTTATCTCCATAAGTTCTCTGAGGATTATTTTAAAGATAACGACTTATTTATCACATTCAGGTTTACGTCTTCCTCTATCAAACACAGCATGGAAGGACCCGTAATAAATAAGGGCAGTATAGCCATAAAAATAAACGAAACACTGCCAAACGGGAAAATGACTATGGATTTGAAATTCAGAGGATATTTCATAAGTATCAATAAGGGATATTTAAAAGACAAAGAAGTAAACATCATATATACAAAAAAAGACACCCGCTAAGGTGTCTTTTTTATTTCTATACCATCTCCGGTTCCATAAGCTCCGGTATTTCTTTTAAGTTCATATTAGCCTGAGAAAGCATAAGTTTTATCCTGTTGAGCTGATTCACTTCGCTTGCTCCCGGGTCGTAATCGATAGCTACGATATTGCTCATAGGATACATCTCTCTTATTTTCTTTATTACTCCCTTACCAACGACATGGTTCGGAAGACAGCCGAAAGGCTGAGCACACACTATATTGTTCACTCCCGTCTTTATAAGTTCCAGTATCTCTCCCGTTAAGAACCAGCCCTCTCCGGTCTGATTACCTACCGAAACGACATCGCTTGCATAATAAGCGAGTTTATTTATTTCATTTGGAGAAGTAAAGTGAACACTCTTTGCACATGCGTCTTTATATGCTTTCCTATAAGTTTCAACGAAATTTATACCTATATTGGATATCCTTGCACTCATCTTCTTCATACCAAGCTTTTCCGATTTAAAGTTGTTGTTGTAGAAGCAGTACAATAAGAAGTCGAGTAAATCGGGCATTACTGCCTCCGCACCTTCTTTTTCAATCAAATCCACAAGGTGATTGTTTGCCCCGGGTAAGAATTTAACTAATATCTCTCCGACGATACCAACTTTTGGTTTTACTTCGTTGGTTATAGGAAGCTCGTCAAATTCTCTTATTATGTTCCTGATGTTTTCATTAAAGAGCTTTTTCGATGACCTAGGTCTTGACAGATCCTCTATACATTTCGCTTCCCATTTTCTGTGAAGCATATCGGCAGACCCCTTAACGACTTCGTAAGGTCTCATCCTATATAAAACTCTCATGAATAAATCTCCGTACACAACAGCCTGAAGTGCTTTATTGAGTAGCTTCGGAGTTATCTTAAATCCTTCGTTGGTTTCTATACCGTTGGCATTGAGTGATACTACGGGGATATGTCCCATTCCCGCATTCTCAAGAGCCCTACGTATAAAGCCGATGTAGTTTGTAGCCCTGCATCCTCCCCCTGTCTGAGTTATCATTATGGCAACTTTGTCCGTGTCGTATTTACCGGAGTTCAGTGCTTCCATGATTTGACCCACGACTATCAGTGAAGGATAACATGCGTCGTTGTTCACGTATTTAAGCCCTATATCCACGGCGTGCTTGCTGTCATCTTTAAGGGCTTCGTATTTATATCCGCATGAGTTAAGTGCGGCTTCAAACAGTGAAAAATGTATAGGAGACATCTGAGGAGAAAGGATAGTATATTCCTTCTTCATATCCTTCGTAAACTCTACTCTTTGGTAACTTGCTTTCTTTACTTTTCTCCTTACTTTCTTTTTATCTCTTATCTTAAGGGTAGCAAGAAGAGAACGTATCCTTATCCTTGCCGCACCGAGGTTGTTTACTTCGTCTATCTTAAGTACGGTATGTATCTTGCCCGCAGAAGAAAGTATATCTCTAACTCCGTCCACAGTTACGGCATCAAGCCCGCAGCCGAAGGAATTTAGCTGTACCAAATCTATATTGTCTTTTGTCTTTATAAAGTTTGCAGCTTTATAAAGCCTTGAATGATACATCCATTGATCCGTTACGATAAGCGGTCTTTCGACTTCAGCAAGATGAGATACACTGTCTTCGGTGAGAACTGCTATCCCGTATGAATTTATCATCTTATCTATTCCGTGATTTACTTCAGGGTCTATATGATAAGGTCTTCCCGCAAGAACGATACCTCTTTTTCCCGTTTCGTCAAGGTATTTTACGACTTCTTCGCCCTTCTTTGCTATCTTGTCTCTGACGCTCATGAGTTCAGCCCAAGCTTTATCCACCGCTTTTGAAACTTCGTTCTTATCCAAGTCAAAGCCGGTTTCTCCGCCTTTTGTGAATTCTCTTACGATACCCTCTTTGGCAGTCTCCTTATTCGTAAATGCTAAGAAAGGATTTAAGAATTTCACATCTTCCGTTTCGATTTCTTCTACGTTATTCTTTATGTTTTCCGCATAAGAAGTTACGATAGGACAGTTATAATGGTTCCCCGCGTCGGGTGTTTCGTTCCTTTCGTACGGTATACAAGGATAGAATATCGTCTTTATGCCTTTTCTGATAAGATATGTAACGTGCCCGTGAGTAAGCTTAGCAGGATAACATTCCGATTCGCTCGGTATAGACTCTATCCCGTATTCGTATATCTTCCTCGTAGAAACGGGAGAGAGTTCCACTCTGAACTTAAGTTCTTTAAAGAGTGTAGCCCAGAAAGGATAATTTTCAAACATGTTGAGGACTCTCGGTATCCCGATAACTCCGTTTACCGCTTCTTCTTCCCTTAAAGGCTCGTATCCGAAAGTTATCTCGTTCTTATAATCGAATAAGTTTATATCCTGAGACTTATCTTTATGTATTCCCGCTCCTCTTTCACATCTGTTCCCGGTTATGAATTTTCTCTTTCCTCCGTCGAAACTGTTTATTGTAAGATAGCAATTGTTTGTGCAACCCTTACATCTCGTCATCATTGTGGTATAAGTAAGCTTTTCTACCTTCTCCAGATCCAGCATAGTGCTTTCTTTACCCTCTTCGTATCTCTCTTTGGCAATAAGTGCCGCACCGAAAGCACCCATTATCCCCGCAATGTCGGGTCTTACCGCAGCGTGTCCGGAAATCTTTTCAAATGCCCTTAAAACCGCATCGTTATAGAAAGTCCCGCCCTGAACGACTACGTGTTTACCCAAATCATCGGGATTTGTAAGTTTTATTATCTTGTATAAAGCATTCTTTATTACGGAATAAGCAAGCCCCGCCGAAATATCGCTTACGGGAGCTCCTTCTTTCTGTGCTTGCTTTACGTTTGAGTTCATGAATACCGTACATCTCGTTCCGAGGTCGATAGGATTTTTTGCAAACAAAGCTTCCTTTGCAAAGTCCTCTACGCTGTAGCCGAGAGATTTGGCAAAAGTTTCTATGAATGAACCGCACCCCGAAGAACATGCTTCGTTAAGAAGTACGTTGTCTACGGAACCGTCTTTTATCTTGATACATTTCATATCCTGACCACCTATATCAAGTATACAGTCCACCTTAGGGTCAAAGAAAGACGCCGCATAATAGTGAGCTATGGTTTCTACTTCCCCCTCATCCAGCATGAATGCGGATTTTACCAAATCTTCTCCGTATCCCGTAGAACATGAATATACTATCTTCGCTTCCTTTGGAAGCCTTGAATATATATCTTTCAATGCCTTTACGGTCGTTTCCAAAACGGAACCGTTGTTGTTTGAATAGAAAGAATATAAAAGCTTCCCGTCCTCGGAACATAAAGCGAGCTTGGTCGTGGTGGAACCTGCGTCTATCCCGAGATAACAATTCCCCTTATAATCTTTTAAACTTCCTTTTTCAACAGTATGGACCGCATGTTCTTCAGAGAATTTCTTATAATCTTCACTGTCTTCAAAAAGACGTTCCATCCTCTTTATTTCGCTGTTCAGTTTTATCTTGCTGTCAAGCCTGTTTTTAAGCTGAGATAAAGTTATATTCCCATCTTCTTCTTCGCTGCTTAAAGCAGCACCGATAGCGGCAAACAAATGAGGATTCTTAGGAGAAATGACATTTTCTTCCTTTAAGCCAAGTGTCCTAATAAAAGCCTCTTTGAGCTCGCTCATAAAATAAAGAGGTCCGCCTAAAAAGGCTACATTCCCTCTTATGGGTTTACCGCATGCAAGACCGCTGATAGTCTGATTAACGACTGCCTGAAATATAGAAGCCGCCAAGTTTTCTCTCGTGGCTCCCTCGTTTATAAGGGGCTGGATATCGCTTTTTGCGAATACTCCGCACCTTGCCGCTATGGGATATATATTTTCATATCCCTTTGCCAGCTCGTTAAGTCCGTTTGCATCGGTCTTTAGTAAAGACGCCATTTGGTCTATGAACGAGCCCGTGCCTCCAGCACAGATGCCGTTCATCCTTTGTTCTATAGTTCCTTCAAAATATATTATCTTCGCATCTTCCCCGCCGATTTCTATAGCCACATCGGTGGTAGGATGAAATTTTCTAAGCACCGTAGAAACGGCAACAACTTCCTGCACGAAAGGTATATCCAGATATGATGAAAGACTTAAGCCTCCCGAACCTGTGATAACGGGGCATATCTTACAATCCCCGATTATTTCAAGGGCTTCTTTTATCATGGATAAAAGGGTGTCCTGAATGTTTGCGAAATGTCTTTCGTATTTAGAATAAAGTATATTATCTTCGGTATCCATAATGGCAACCTTAACGGTTGTCGAGCCGATATCAATACCAAGTTTATTAATTCTTTCCATTATATCCTCCAAAATAGTATCCTTTATTATAATTCTTTAAATTTTAAATAGCAATAAAAAAAGGCGAAAAACATCAATTTTCGACTTTTTTTGACATAGATTTACATAATTTTCCTACTAAAAAATATTGTCTTTGACATGAGCATACATGACCACGAACGTCTCCGTAGTACCGAATTGCTGAGCACCTTCAAGAAGTTCCGCAAGGTGAGTGGTACTGGTCACATAGGCTTTTATAATAAGAGAATACTGACCTGTTAAATAATAAAATTCGCTTATTTCGCTTGCACCGTTGGCAAACACCTTAAACTCTTCATATTTACTCGCAGGCATATCTATAGTTATGAATACTGTTATGCCCTGCCCCAATTTTTCTCTGTCTATAATAGCTTTGTAAGCTGTTATTATCCCTTTTTGCTCAAGCCTTTTAACTCTCTCCGCAACCGCAGGCGCCGAAAGATTAAGCTCGGTCGCAAGGTTTTTCATGGTTATTCTTCCGTCAACGTTTAATCTCTCTAATATTTTTTTATCTATCAAATCCATAATAAGAACTCCTGTAGTAATATGATGATACCTTAAAACCATATTACTACATTTGCTTAAAATAATAAACCTTTTTTTGGCATTTACTTTAAATTATAAATATTTTTTTAATACTTCAGCCTTATCCAGTTTTTCCCAAGGGAATTCGTTCCTGCCGAAGTGTCCGTAAGCGGCCGTTTTTCTGTAAATAGGTCTTCTGAGGTCAAGGTGTTCGATTATTCTTGTAGGTCTTAAATCAAAATTTTCATTTATTATTTCAACTATTTTTTCGTCGCTTAGCTTACTTGTCCCGTACGTATTTACATATATAGAAACAGGTCTTGCAACACCTATGGCATAAGCGACCTCTATTTCTATTTTATCGCAAATACCGCTTGCAACTATATTCTTTGCGATATACCTTGCCATATATGAAGCACTCCTGTCTACCTTTGTAGGGTCTTTACCGGAAAATGCTCCGCCGCCGTGTCTTGCGTATCCTCCGTATGTATCTACTATTATCTTTCTTCCCGTAAGTCCGCTGTCCCCCTGAGGTCCTCCGATAACAAATCTTCCCGTAGGATTTATAAAGTACTTTGTGTTCTCATCAAGCAGACTTTCGTCTATAACG
This sequence comes from Anaerofustis stercorihominis DSM 17244, assembly GCF_000154825.1. Classification (NCBI taxonomy): domain Bacteria; kingdom Bacillati; phylum Bacillota; class Clostridia; order Eubacteriales; family Eubacteriaceae; genus Anaerofustis; species Anaerofustis stercorihominis. The sequence goes on from NZ_DS560019.1 coordinate 143,290, forward strand.
GCTTTAACGACGTGATTTATCATATCTTCTTTTATGGTATCGAGAGATACTTTCTCATCATGCTGAGTAGATATAACTATGGTATCAACTCTTACAGGCTTATCCCCGTCATATTCAACGGTCACCTGAGTCTTACCGTCCGGTCTCAAATAATCGAGAGTGCCATCTTCTCTGACTTCGGTAAGCTTGAATGCAAGCTTGTTTGCAAGAGATATGGGAAGAGGCATGTATTCTTCGGTTTCATTGCAGGCAAAGCCGAACATTATCCCTTGGTCTCCCGCTCCGTTCTCTTCTTCAGTGCTGTCGTCTGAGTCCAAAGATTTATTTACCCCCATTGCGATATCGCTTGACTGCTCATCTATTGAGCTTATTATACCGCAGGTACTTCCGTCAAAGCCGTATTTTGCCCTTGTATATCCGATATCCTTTATGGTCTTACGAACTATCTTAGATATATCCACATAACCGCTTGTGGTTATCTCACCCATTACGAGTACAAGTCCCGTATTCACCGCACATTCACAGGCTACTCTCGCATATGGATCCTGTGCAATGATAGCGTCTAAAACGCTGTCGCTTATCTGGTCACATATCTTGTCCGGATGTCCCTTTGTTACAGACTCCGATGTAAAAAAATGTTTATTCATTACTATATCCTTTCCATGACCTTAAATAAAAAAATTTCTCATAGGTTCTCCCATGAGATTATCTTAATACTCATCATTCGGAAAAATCCCGTAGGTATTAGCACCGTACCTTTGCCGGTTGCCGGGTTTCATAGTGCCTATTCACTCCACCGCTCTAAATAAGGTCTATTTCATTGTAATTTACTCTAAAATATTAACATACTGTATACAGAAAAGCAAGATAATTGTCGATATATAATTCAATTATGTATGAGGTGAATACAGAAGCGTATAAGATACGTCTCGGGACACTACACCTGCCTTCGGCAGATTCCGCGCCCCTGCACAAAACCACATTTTAAATAAATCCAAGTATATAAATCCTGCATTTTTAAATTTACTTTTTAATCCACATTATTTTTAAACACTCGATATCGCATTTATCACTTTTAATTCCAATATATAATATAAAATAAAAAAGACCTATAAGGTCTTTTTTCGATTTAGATTTTATAATTATATTTTTATAACATTTGACCTTAAGTACAAAATCAAATAAGACAATGATAAATACACTTAAAACTTATTTATAGTCTTACATTCATCTACAGCCTTTTTGATATCTTCGATACTTCCTCCGCTCATTATAGTAACTGCGGCGGCAATACCTCCTTCGACTACAGGACCGTCTATCATAGTTACATCATTTTCCACCATATCTATAGCCATTTCAGTAGTCATTACAGCACTGCCGAGATCCATAAGGACGATAACACCCTCTCCGCTGTCTGCTTCACTTATACCATTCATTATCTTTTCAAGGTCAGTGCCTATACCCCCGTCGCAAAGTCCGCCCGCAGGGACTATATTTACGTCCTTTGCCATTTGAAGAGCTAACTCCCTAACTCCCTCAGCTATCTTTTCACTGTGTGATACTATTACCATTCCTAACATATTTTCATCTCCGTTACCGATTATTTTTTATCATTATATCATAAATAACCAAATGTTAAATAATTCTTATACATAATAACGGTAAATAAATAATATTTAAATAAAATACATTCTCCGTAATCAAATACATAATCAATATTAGATATATCTCTTTACAATAAATATTTAAAGAATGCCATATACATTATATACGAAAAGGACATTAATGATTTTTAACCTATAACATCATTATTTAAGGACCGATAAACCATAAATCCGCTGTCAAATAGTATTTCAACCTTGATCTATAAAATACCCCCAAAAAAAGAAGCCTTAGTACAGGCTCCTTTTTATATCTAATATCTATTACTTCTTTTTCCTATCTGTTTTCCTTTGCTTCTTCTCTGTTCATCATACATCCAACCGCTATCTGTACCACTGCTATAACTGCCATCACTACAGTGAACATATCAGCTATTACCATATTTCCGCTTAAGTCTTGTGTCAAGAAGAATACCGCTACACTTACTATCGCTAAAACGATGCCTGCTGCTGTCATGCTCATCTTGCCTTCTCTTCTCATTCCCTTAAGTCCCATTACCATTGCTGATATTATACTTAGTACTGCTAACAATATATTTACTAATGCAAAGCTTCCTGCGTTTGTTTGTTCAGCATTCGCAAGCGGTGTTTCGTTATCATTTATTGTTGTTGCTTCCCCTGCGTTCGCTCCGCTTGCTAACGGTGTTTGATTATCATTTATTGCTACGTTATTGTTTACTGCCGTATTATTATTTGCTGCCGCTGCCGGTTGTGCGTTTCCTGTGTTTGCTGCTGATGTTCCAACCGATGCTCCATCATTATTTCTTTCTACAGTTGTTGTCTTTACTGTTGTAGTCGTTGTAGTTACTACAACATCTTCGCCGTTTGTATTATTTTCATCGTCGGGTGTTATGAATTCTTCATCATCAGGTGCAGGTGTATTATTTTCATCTTTTGGTTCTTCAGGTACTACAGGTTCAGCCGCTTTCTTTGCTTCGAATACTGCCTTGTATGTTTCATTACTTCTTACTCTGTGTCCTTCTTCCGGAAGTCCTTCTTCCCAGTGTGAAAATTCATATCCTTCTTCCGCTACGGGTGTCGGAACTTTTACTACGTTCTTGAATTCGCTTCCTTTATTGATGTCTTCAAATGCAGTTTGTCCTTCTAATTTTCCGTTTTCTCCTGCTTCGAAGTTTACTGAGTATTTTATCGTATAATAAGGTGTAACCAATATCCTGATATTTTGTCCTTCATCGAATGTTGTATATCCGAAACCTTTTCCTTCGCCTTCTGTACTGTAGTTTACTTTTGCTTCAAAAGTACCGTCATATCTTTCGCTTCTTACAGATACGATAGTTCCTGCAGGGAATGTAACTTTCTTTCCGTTTAATGTTCCTACTGCGTCATTCAATAATGTCATCGTTACATCAAACATATATTTGTTTGTTTCTCTGTCTTTATAAAATGCTCCGAAACCTGTTATCCTGTTCTTTTCTTCGGTGTATGTCTTTGCGTCCGCAGGTCCTTTGTTGAAGCTGTATACATCGAAGTATTCTTTGTCCATCACATAAGTGATAGTACAAGGTTCGCTGGTTTCTTTTGCTTCTTTTACGCTTTTTGTACCTTTAACTGCTTTTACTTCTTTTTTTACTTCTTCTTTAGAAGCTTCTTTTTCTTCGCTCTTTGCTTCTTCTTTTACTTCTGCCTTTTCTTCTTCAGCTTCGGTTTTTTCTTCTTCTTTAGCTTCTGTTGTTTCGGCTTTTTCTTCAGTAGCTTCTTCTTTTACTTCTTTAGCTGTCTTATCCATAACTTCTTCGCTTACTTTAGATGTTTCTTCTATTATTTCTTCCGCTGCGAATATAGGTCCGGCACACTGCAGTACAAGTAACACGCTTATCATTATCGCTACTAAACTTTTCATTCCTTTTCTCTTTTTCATATCTACACCTCAACGTTTTTCTTTCTCTTTATGTTACCAGTATATGACACTACAGTTACTCACCGGTTACATTTTCATCTCTAAGTTACTTTTTTGGGAAATATTTTAAAAAGTTACTTGTTTTTATAACTATTTAGATACTTTTATATTTGTTTTTATGGTTTTCATGTTATTTTTATAACTGTTACACAGGAATTTTCATCTTTATCATTTATTTGGATTAAACAATAAAATAAAACATCAAAATACTGCAAAATTGAGATAATAAAATAATAAAACAAACTGATTTTATTAATTAGATATAAAAATATATTATTTACTGAGTTAGATTAAAAAAGAGAAATTAATTTTTTAAGAAAATGATTGGGACAAAACCCTATAATAAAAAATAAAAATCGCAAATAAAAAAGCCCTCATAGAAACCTATGAGGGGCCTTATTTTATATAATATCATTTATACATTCCATCATATAAGTGAAAGAAGTGGCTCCCGGGTCCTGATGACCTATACTTCTGTCCCCTATATAAGAGGCTCTTCCCTTCGTAGCTTTAATGGTCTTTGTATATTCCACTCCGTCCATTGAAGCCTGCAAAGCCTTTTTAATAGCGGATTTGGCTCCGTCACAAAGTCCTTCTTTAAAGGCATCGTAAGCATGTATCATGGCGTCAAGCATGGTCTTTTCACCAGCTTCCGATTTTCCTCTCATCTTAACTCCGTTTATGGCTTCTTCCATCATCTTGATAAAATCTTCGCCGTTTATTTCTTCTTTGCCTCCCACTGCCATTCCCGCTTTCATGAAAGCCGTTCCGTACAAAGGTCCAGCGGCTCCGCCGACTGTAGATACAAGGGTCATTCCGACTGTTTTCAGTATAGTCCCGCAGTCTTTATCTTCGACGGTTTGAAGTTTTTCTTTTACCGCCGAAAAACCTCTTGCCATATTTATCCCGTGGTCGCCGTCCGCTATGGCACTGTCCAAATCCGTCAAATAATCTTTATTTTCTTCTATCTTATCCGCTATATCATTTATAAGTTCTATTAATTTTTCTTTTGTCATACAACTCTCCTTATAATGCCTTGAAGCCTACGGTATCCGCTTTTGCATCCAGTAATGTCTTGAGTTCCTCATCAAGTTTAAGTAAGCTTATGGAAAATCCCGCCATTTCGATTGAAGTCATGTAATGTCCAACTAAACTCTTATATACTTTTATTCCTTTTTCTTTTAATATATCAGATACTTTATTTCCTACTATATATAGTTCCATTAAAGGAGTAGCTCCAGAGTCGTTTATCATTACCGCTACTTCGCTTCCTTCAAAGTCTATATCCTTTAATATACACTCAAGCAAATGAGATGTGATTTCGTCCGCCGTTGTAAGTTTTTCTTTATGTGTACCTGGTTCTCCGTGAATACCTATACCAACTTCCATTTCATCGTCGTTTATTTCAAAGCCCGGTTTTCCCGCCGCAGGAACGGTACATGGAGATATGGCAACGCCCATTGTCCTCACGTTCGCGATTACTTTTTCTGCAACTTCTTTTACTTCTTTTAAACTTCTGCCCTCTTCTGCGGCAGCTCCCGCGATTTTATGTACGAATACGGTTCCCGCAACGCCTCTTCTTCCTGTTGTATACAGGCTGTCTTTTACCGCAACATCGTCGTTTACCACTACTTGTTCCACTTCTATACCTTCCATTGACGCCATTTCAGCCGCCATATCGAAGTTCATTATATCCCCGGTATAGTTCTTTATCACAAGTAAAGTCCCCTTGCCGTCGTCCACCGCTTTTACGGCTTCGTAAATCTGGTCGGGTGTAGGAGAAGTAAACACAGGTCCCGCAACCGCTCCGTCAAGCATACCGTAACCTACATATCCAGCATGAGCAGGTTCATGTCCGCTTCCGCCTCCGCTTATCAAAGCGACTTTATCTTTCTTTTTTTCGCTCCTTACTATCACATCGAGACCATCGAGTCTCCTTACATATTCCGGGTGCATTTTTGCTATCCCGTCTAACATCTCGTTTTCTACGTTTTCGGGTTTATTAATAAATTTTTTCATAAGAAACCTCCTTTTTTATCAGTATATCATACCTTATAAATTTTCTCAAAATATGTAAAGATTTTTTATTAAAATAATATAAAAAAGAGCGTATACCGCTCCTTTCCGTTATTTATATCGTTTACTTATGCTATTATCACTTTAACGCCCTTTTCTTCATAGGCTTTCTTATCTTCTTCGTCCATTTCATTGGTTATTATGTAGTCAAAATCCTCTACTTCCGCAAATTTAACAAGCATTTTCTGTTTTAGCTTTGATGAGTCCATGACCGCCGCAACCTTATCCGCATTCCTTATCATAGCTTGTTTTACAGGCATTTCAGTAAAAGATTTCACGCTGGCTCCGTATTCAATATCCATACCGTCGAGACCTATGAACGCAAAGTCGGCATGGGTGTTTTCAAACAGAGCTTCCGATGTTGGACCAAGAAGGGAAAATACGGATTTTTCGATATATCCTCCCGCCACCAAAACCTTTGCCTTTGAGTCAAGGGCAAGTTTGTACGCTATTTTTACATCGTTTGTTATTACCATTACTTCTTTATCCAAAATATTAGGCACGACATGATAAGGAGTGGAACCGCTGTCTATTATTACGGTGTTTCCTTCTTCGACGAGCTTAGCCGCAGCTTTTCCTATTCTTTCTTTTTCTTCTCTGAACGTCTTGTCCTTTTGATAATGTGGAGTTTCCGTAGAAAGGATACTTTCAACGGAAGTAGCCCCTCCGTGAGTCTTCAATACCTTTCCCATCTTTGCAAGCTCTATCAAATCTTTTCTTATCGTCACATTCGAAACATCAAGCATTTCGGACAATTCTTTTACGCTTGCTTCCTTTTTTTCATATACATACTGCAAAATCGCTTCTTGTCTTTGTTCTTTGTACATATTTTCCTCCACAACTAAAAAATAAAATCTTTATAAACCTTTACATTTATAAATGTAACAAAATTAAAACTACTTGTCAATCATAAATCTTCATTTAGTTATTTTTTCTAATCAAAAAGAACATATCTTTCTTTTGTTTAGAAATGATATGTTCCTTAGATTTAATATAATTTAGGCTCCTCTTTTATCAGTTTTTCGAATTTTTCTTTTTCTGAATTGGCTTCATCCATATACTCCAAGTATAAAACTTCTTTTTTTTACACTCCTGTCATATCCGAATAAATTTGTTCATCTTTTAATTGATTGGACTAACTTTTTAATTCCCTTTTTCATCTTACTTCTATAAGTCGACGCTGCCCTATACTCATCTGTAGCCTCGTCACATTTAATATAATAACCGGAAGGAAGTGACTCTAAACTTTCATTTGCTAATTTAGATAATTCACTTTTTGTTATTTTATTTGATGCATATAATTCAAACCCTTTACTCATATTCTTATTGATTTCATTCAACTTTAATACAAAAGTACTATAACTTTCCCGTTCTTTTTCTCTTGTTTTCATAATCTCACTTTGATGTTCTTTGAGAATTTCATCAATTAAAGTATTAAGCTTTTTTACACCCTCATCTCCAAGAGTGTGTTTTAATGAAGCACCATAATCTAATTCATATAAAGCTTCTCCATATTCTTTGGTGGCAACATAATACTCACTGCATGCAATATAATAATTAAGTTAATCATAAAATCTGCGTTTTTTCAGCTCATCCTTTGCTTTATCATACTTTTGTTCACTTATGTATTCTCTGACTTTTATAAGCTGCTTTTCTTCACCCGAACCGTTACCGTCATTACCGCAGCCCGATACCAAAACAAGTAAAAACATCAATGACAATAATGAAAATAATACTTTTTTCTTCATGATTTACCCTCTTTCGTATAATAAGATTTTATACTACCAATATATATCAATATTTAATCCCGGTCAAGAAAAAAGCTCCCTTAAAAAAAGAGAGCTTCCAAAAGTATTTTAAGACCTATAAGGATAAGTATAACTCCTCCGAATATCTCGGCTTTTTCTTTATACTTGCTTCCGAATATATTTCCTATTATCACTCCTATAAAAGAAATCACAAAAGTTATCACCCCTATTAAGAGTACCGATGAAAAGATGGATACATCTAAAAATGCGAAAGTGACCCCAACAGCCAGAGCGTCTATACTCGTCGCTATAGCTAAAAGGAACAATTCTTTTATATCTATACCCGAACCGCAGGTTTCGCATTCGCTGTCTTCGCTTAACGCTTCATATATCATCTTCCCGCCTATAAATGCAAGGAGTATAAAAGTTATCCAGTGGTCTACGGTCGTTATATATGTACTGAACTGTCTTCCGAGGAAGAAACCTATAAGAGGCATCACAGCCTGAAACACCCCGAAAAACAGTGCCGTTATAATCCCGTAAACGTAGTTTATTTTTCTCATGTTAAGACCTTTGCATATGGATACCGCAAAAGCGTCCATAGCAAGACCTATACCGATCAACGATAATTCTAATATCCCCATAATATCTCCTAAACAAAGTATTCCAATTATAAAACAAAAGGTATTATTTATCAATTATTTTCTTCATATAGTTTGCTATAAAATAAATTTTAATATATAATTTAGACTATGCTAAAAGTAAGGAGAAAACAATGCCTTTTGATTCTATCACAACTTACGCAATCATAAAAGAATTGAACAGTAAGCTCAAAGGAAGTAAAGTCAGTAAAATATATATGCCCACGAAGTATGAAGTAGTCCTCCATACTTTTGACGGCGACAAACAAATGTTACTTATAAACGCAGGCTCGTCTACTCCGAGGGTGCACTTTATAGAAGATTACAACGCTTCCATGAACGAACCTTACGGTTTTTGTATGCTGCTTAGAAAATATCTTTCGGGAGCGGTAATAACCGATATAGAGGGATATGAATTCGACAGGATAATAAAAATCCGTTTTGAAAGTATAAATCTTCTCGGAGAATATCAAAACCTGACTTTGACAGCCGAAATAATGGGAAGGAATTCCAACCTTATTTTGATTGACGACGAAAGCGGGAAAATAATAGATTCCATAAAACACATCAGACCCGATAATCCGCTTATGAGAGAGGTCATACCCAAAATCGATTATGAATATCCGACAAAAGATAGGCTGAACCCTTTGGATTTCAATGAGTTCGTTGCGGCGGACAATATAAAAAGTAACGCAGGCAGGACTTTAAAGAGTGCGCTGATGAGTACATTCAACGGCATAAGCCCTATAATCTTCAGCGAAATCACTTCCGTACTCGATATAGATAATAATGCGGGAGTAAACGAACTGAGCAAAGAAGATATAGAAAACATAATAAAGAGGATAAGAGAATATTTCAGCGGTTTAGATGAAAGACTAAAATATAACTTATACAGAAAAGACGGGAATAACAAAGATTATGTCTGCATTGATATATCTTCATACGAGGATATGGAAAAGATGACCTTTGATACGCCGTCAAAAATGATAGATACGTACTATCACGATATAGACAGGCTAAACAGGTTAAAGGTAGTTTATAAAGATGTGTATAACCTTATAAACCGTTCTTTGGCGAGAGAACAGCATAAGCTGGAGCTTAGGAGGAAAGACCTTGAAAAAGCAGAAGGAAGCGAGAAATACAATATAAAAGGACAGCTTCTGCTTTCAAATCTTCATTTAATAAAAAAAGGAGATAAAAGCATAACCGTGCAAAACTTCTTCAAAGAACCATACGAAGATATTACGATATCTCTAAACCCCGCTCTTTCTCCGAGCGAAAACGCCAATAAGTATTTCAAGAAATACACCAAGCTTGAAAATTCAAAGAAACACCTTGAAAAGCTTATAAAAGACGGGGAAGAAAATGTATATTTTCTCGAATCTCAGTCTCTTTATCTGGAAAGAGCCAAGACCTATCCGGAAGTAGAGGATATAAAAAGCGTCATGGAAGAGCTTGGATATATAAAGAAGAAAAAGAAGAAACACAATCTAAAAAAGGTAAAGAAACTTAAATTTACCACAAGCGACGGATATGAAATATACGTGGGAAGAAATTCACTGGATAATGATTATTTAACGAGAAAATTTGCTTTTAAGACGGATTTATGGGTCCATACCAAGGATATCCCCTCTTCTCATGTTATAATAAGGACAAATAACGGAACATACTCAAATGAAGCATTGGAACTGGCGTGCAAACTTTGTGTATATTATTCAAAAGCCAAGAACTCTTCAAATGTTCCCGTGGACTATGCTTACATCAAATATGTAAAGAAACCCAGCGGGATGAAAGAAGGAAAAGTGATATATACAAACAACGAGACAGTGGAAGTAACGCTGAGTGAAGACGATATAAAAATGATAGATAAACTAAGCAGTTAAGGAGAAAACAAATGAGAGAACCTTTTGTTGCATTAATAGGAAGACCCAACACGGGAAAATCAACGCTTTTCAATAAAATATCCGGAAAAAGGATTTCTATAGTAGAGGATACTCCCGGAGTTACCAGAGACAGGATAATAACAGATACATCTTGGTCGGGAAACAGTTTCTTCCTTATAGATACCGGCGGGATAGAGCCTAAAAGCGATGATGTCATATTAAAACAAATGAAGAGACAGGCAAATCTTGCAATAGATATGGCGGACGTAATAGTCCTTGTTGTGGACGGAAGAGCGGGAGTTACCGCTTCAGACAGAGAAGTTGCCACGATGATAAGAAAAAGCGGGAAACCATGCGTCCTTGCGGTAAATAAAATCGACTCTTTCGATATAGATTATCTAAGATACGAATTTTACGATTTAGCCCTCGGTGAGCCTATAGGGATAAGTGCGGAGCATGCCCTCGGTTTCGGAGATTTACTTGACGAAGTGGTAAAACACTTTCCCGAAAATAAAAAGGGTGTGGAAGAGGAAGAGAGGACTAAAATTGCAGTTGTTGGGAAACCGAATGCGGGAAAATCCAGCCTGGTCAATACGCTTCTCGGTGAAAACAGAGTTATAGTAAGTAATATTTCCGGAACGACAAGAGACGCCATAGACACCATATTCAATTATGAAGGGAAGAATTATACCCTTATAGATACAGCGGGTATAAGAAGAAAAGCGAAGATATATGACGACATAGAACATTACTCTACCATAAGAGCCATCGGTGCCATAGAAAGAGCGGATATATGCCTTTTAATGATAGACGCCATGGAAGGAGTTACAGACCAGGACGTCAAGATAGCCGGACTTATAAAAGACAGATATAAAGCGGTGATCATAGTAATAAACAAATGGGACTTGGTGGAAAAGGAAACCAATACCATGAAAGACATGGAAAAGAAAGTAAGGAGTTCACTTTATTTCCTTGACTTCGCACCTATATTATTTATCAGTGCAACGGAAAAGAAAAGGACTCATAAATTAATGCCTCTTATAGAAGAAGTATTGACCGAGTACGGCAAGAGGATCACAACGGGACTCTTAAACGAAATAATGGGCGATGCGGTCATGATGAACAATCCTCCGTCAAAAGGAACGAGAAGGATGAAGATATTCTATACTTCTCAGGTTTCAACGGCGCCTCCTACTTTCGTGATTTTCGTAAACGATCCGGAACTGGAGCAGGACGCATATTCCAGATACCTTACAAACAAGCTCAGGGAAGCTTTTACCTTCCTCGGAAGCCCGATAAAATTAATTTATAGAAAAAAACAAGAAAATTAATGATATTTTTACCTCCAGGCGAATAAGTATAAGTAAGATACTTGAGTTTGGAGGTTTTCTTATGAATTTAGGAATATACGAAGATATATCAAAAAGAACAGGAAGTGATATATATCTAGGAGTGGTGGGACCGGTTAGAAGTGGAAAATCCACTTTTATCAAAAAATTTATGGACGTTTTAGTAATACCTAATATCGAAAATAAATTTAAAAGAGAAAGAGCAGTGGATGAACTACCTCAAAGCGGCTCCGGCAAAACTATAATGACGTGCGAACCGAAGTTCGTACCCAACACTGCGGCTAACATCAACCTTGGCAGCGGTGTGAATTTGAATGTAAGGCTCGTAGACTGCGTGGGATATGTTATCCCGGGTGCCGTAGGCGACATGGACGAAAACGAAGAAAGAATGATCAGGACCCCTTGGTCAGACAGTCCTATGCCATTTAAAAAAGCGGCGGAAATCGGAACGAAGAAAGTAATTGAAAAACATTCGACTATAGGTATAGTTGTGACTACCGACGGGAGCATAAGCGGTATCGAAAGAAACAATTACATAGAAGCGGAAGAAAAGGTAATAAACGAACTTAAAGAAATAAATAAACCTTTTGTTACCATTTTGAATACTACGACGCCTAACAGCAAGGCTACGAGAGACCTTGGTTTGGAACTTGAAGAAAAGTACGAGTGTAAGGTCATAGTTCTCGATGTCATGAATATAACTTTGGATGATATAGAAGCTCTTCTTAAAGATGTATTGTTTGAATTCCCTATAAAAGAAATCAATTATTCTCTTCCTCTATGGCTTGATTTGGTAAGAGAAGAAAATACTATAAATAATGATATTTATGATTTCATCAAATCGAACAGCAACGATAACGATACCTTGAACAAGGTCATTTTCGGAGTTAAAAATTCTTCTTTTGATAAGTTCGGTATGGAAGTTACAAATATAGATTTAAGCAGCGGTATCGTTGACGTAGATGTAAAAGTTGAAAACAGTGCATTCTATGATCTTCTCAGCGAAAAGAACGATATCGAAATAAACGGAGAATCCGACTTATTCGGACTCGTATCCGATTTGACACAAATAAAGAGAGAATACGAAAAAATCGCATCGGCACTGTCTTTGGCAAGAAGCAGCGGATACGGAGTAGTTATGCCGGAGTTTGAAGATTATAAACTTGAAGAACCGGAAATGATAAGTAAATCATCCCGTCACGGAGTAAAAATAAAAGCTTGTGCACCGGCACTTCATATCATATGCACTGATGTGGAAACATCTGTAAGCCCTACAATAGGCTCAGAAGAAGAATGTCAGGTGTTCTACGACAAGCTTATAGATGAATACAAAAACGATCAGGATAAGATATGGGAAAGTGAATTCTTCGGACGTAATTTAAAAAATATGATAAGCGATAATATGCAAAACAAACTTATCTCAATAGAAGATGACAATAAGATGAAAATCCAAAAGACCCTTACTAAGGTCGTAAATTCCGGCAAAGGCGGGATAATACTTCTTTGGTTATAAAAATGGAAACCGCAGAAATGCGGTTTTTTATTATCTACAATGATTTTCGGGGCACTACGCCTGCCTTCGGCAGATTCCGCGCCCCTTAGATAACGATACGTCCAATATTTCCTTACGTAATGAGCATGATACGTTTGTCCCCGAAATTAAATTAAATATTTAAATTATTGCGTGAAAATTATAACAAAAATGTATTATAACGATGCTCATATTTATATATAGATAATATTCTATATCTTTTTCACTATATTTTTAATTTTCAAAAGAAATTCAGTAAATTTTTATACCTAATAAATTAAAAAAAAATTGTTTTTTTTAGATAAAATCACTTAAATACCACCAAATTGAAAATGATTTTATAACCTTTAACAATACTAAATATATTTTTTAGTAACAAAATTTTAGATTATTTAATATCATTTTTATTATAAAACAAAACCTTATTTCATATATATAAATGAGGTGAGTTATATGCATTTAGAAGAGTTGAAGAACAGGATAATTGTAAACATAAATAACGGCGAAAAATTGGGGGTTTTAGGTAATTGTGACTTGAAAATAGATGAAAAACAGGGTAAAATAGAAGCAGTATTAATTCCGCAAGGCAAAGCCAGAAAATTCTTTTCCGGAGAAGTGGAATATTTAACTATTCCTTGGGACAGTATAGTAAAAATCGGGATGGATACAATAATGGTCAATTTAGAAAAATAATAATATTAGTTATAGGGGTCCAAATATGAAAATTATAGTACAAAAATACGGCGGAACCAGTGTAAACACCGCGAAATCAAGAAGTATGATCATAAAGAACATGATAGACGCAATTGATGACGGGTTCAAACCTATCATTGTAGTTTCCGCTATGGGAAGAAAACCCGAACCATATGCGACCGATTCGCTGTTAAGCCTTCTTCCCGATATGAAAAAAGCAAATCTCAGAAACAAAGACTTACTTGCCACCTGCGGAGAAATCATAACTACTGTCGTGGTAAGCGAAGAAATAAGAGCAAAAGGCATAAATGCAAGAGCTCTTACAGGCGGACAAGCAGGTATCGTAACTAATGAAAATTACGGAGACGGAAAGATCGTCAACATAGATACGAACAGACTCATGGAACTTTTAAATCAGGATGTAGTTCCCGTAGTCGCAGGATTTCAGGGAATGAGCAAAAGCGGACAGATACTTACCCTAGGAAGAGGCGGAAGCGACATTACCGCTACGGCTTTGGGTGCGGCATTAAACGCAGATTTGGTTGAAATATACACAGACGTGGACGGAGTCATGACAGCTGACCCTAGAGTAGTTGAAAATGCGGAACTCATAGAAACCGTTGATTACGACGAAGTATTCCAGCTTGCGGAATACGGAGCTAAAGTAATTCATCCGAGAGCTGTGGAATACGCAATGAAAGCTGATGTACCGATTGCTATTTTAAATACGCAAAAAGGAAGATACTACGGAGGAACGAGGATAGAAGATGTTTCTCAGGATATATACAGCGAAAAGAATTTCTCTGCAGTTACACAAATAGACGGATGCAGTCAGGTAGATATCAAATTCACCGACCTTAAAAAAGAAGACAAGCTATTCGACTTACTTGCGGAAAAAGAAATATCTATCGACATGATAAACATTTTCCCTGACAGAAAAACATTTATCATAGATACGGATAAACAAAACGTAGTTGACGAAGTAATGTCCAAGATAGGTCTTGAATACACTATCTGCGACGGATTTACAAAGATAACCATAATGGGAAGAATGAAAGGTGTTCCGGGAGTAGTCGCAAAAATAATCGCAGCACTTTATTCAAACAATATTTTTGTACATCAGTCTTCCGACTCAAGCACTACGGTATCCGTTCTTGTTGATACAAAACAAGCAAAGGATGCGGTTAACGTATTACATACAAATTTAATAAAATAAAAATTACATAAATTTTAAATAAAAGGAAAAAATAAGAAAGGACAAAAGTTCTTTCTTATTTTATTTTGTTTGAAAGGAAATATAATGAAAAATAAAGACGAATTAAAAATGAACAATCAAGAAGACTTTGATTTATCTCACGAATCTGATTTTGACGATGAAACTCTGAACAGATTAAAAGAGCTTGGACAGCTGAACGACGGATATAACAGCGGGATACAGACTATAAGCATTATCGGAGAAATAGAAGGTCATATAGAAGCGGGTTCTCCGAAAAAATCCACTAAGTACGAACATATAATCCCGATGATAATTGACGTGGAAGAAAAAGACGAAATAAAAGGAGTGCTTCTCATTTTAAACACAATGGGAGGAGATGTGGAAGCGGGGCTTGCTATATCCGAACTTATTTCGGGAATGAGCAAACCATGCGTTACATTAGTCCTCGGAGGGAGTCACAGCATAGGAGTACCTCTTGCGGTAAGCGGAAGCTATTCATTTATCGTTCCGACAGCTACTATGATGATACATCCGATAAGGACTACGGGACTTGTGATAGGAGTACTTCAAAGTTTTCTGTACTTCCAAAAAATGCAGGAAAGGATAACGGAATTCGTAGTGGAACATTCCAATGTGGATAAGGAGTTATTCAATAAAATAATGCTAAATACCGATGAGCTGGTAAATGATATGGGTTCGGTCCTTGTGGGAGAACAAGCGGTTGAAATAGGACTTATTGATGCTGTAGGTTCTCTTAGCGATGCAAGGAACAAATTATTTGAACTTATCAGAGAATACGAACATGAAAAGTGCAAAAGCAAAGAAGATAAAAACAAAAACAGCACTAAGAAAAGCAAGGGCAGCAGTAAAAACAACAAAAAAGAGGATAACGGAGGTAAATAATCTCGGGGCACTATGCCTGCCTTCGGCAGAATCCGCGCCCCTAACAAGTACTTCTAACAAAATTTCTTATTAATCCCCACACTTTACCATACTAACAAAATCTTTAAACAAGATATAAACTATAAAACAAACATGGAACTAAAAAAGACCCATCGGGGTAGGGTCTTTTTTAGGATCGGTGTTTTAAATCTTACCTTTATATCAAGATGATTTCTGCTGAGTGAAATCATCCGGGTAACTTTTTCAAATAAATATGTACATATTTATTTTACATCTCTAGCTTATATATATTTTTATTTTTATATCTTAACTGATTAAATATCTTATTTATTCTTATATATAAGTTGATTGAACATTTCTTTTATATATAAATCTTAGTTAATTATTTATCTTTTTTACTAATTAGATATTCCTCTTCTTGATTTTATATCCCACGGTACTTACCGCTCCCAAAGACACAAAAGACAATAGGGCATATAAAACCATATTCATTTCATCAGAAGTCTGAGGATTATTTACCGCTGTTTTATCACTTCCTGTCTTTGTCACGGTACTTCCGTTTGATGTTGAGTCGCCATTGTTATTATTATTCTTATCTTCTTCTTTTACGATCTTTGGGATAACGACATCTGAACCTTCTTTTTTAGTACCGCAGACGCTGCACTCTGTATGCTTACTTCCTTCTTCTGTATATGTAGCTTCCTTGTCTACCACTTCTTTATCAAAAGTATGAGGTAAAACTCCTATTTTCTCATCTGAATTTTCTTTTTTAGTGTTACAAACACTGCACTCTGAATGCTTACTTCCCTCTTCAGTACATGTTGCAGGTGTGTCTATTATTTCTGCATAAGTATGAGCAAGCATTGGTATATCTACATCGGAACCGTCTTCTTTATCCCCGCATACACTGCATTCTCTGTGTTTGCTTCCCTTGACCGTACATGTAGCTTCTTTATCTGTAATATCTTTATAATCATGAGTTCTGCTTACGGGAAGTACAACACTGACTTGTTCGCTTACTTCATTCCCGCATTCGCATGTTCCAGCTTGATATGTAACACTTCCTGGGGTCAAACATGTAGGTTCAACTCTCGTCGACGCCACTTCATCCGATCCGTGGCATATGCCGTCGGTTTTAAATACCCAAGAACCATCATTATTATCTTCATAGTATTGATATAATGCACTCTTTGAAGCCGCGGAGCCTTTATGAGCTATTATGGTAAATCCGTTTATCTTTGAACCGTTACCTTTTTCACCTAAATCACTATCAACAGATGTAATGTTAGGACTCGTCATCCTGATAGTCTTTAAATTATCACAATCACCGGATGATATATAATTTATTGAAGTTAAAGCACTTCCTTCTTCGGTATCAATCATTTCCAAAGCAGAACAACCTGAAAAAGCACTTGAACCCAAAGTGGTAACGTTTTTGGGAATGGTTATACTTTTGATCCCGGAGTCAGAAAATGTCTTAAACCCTATTGAAGTCAATGCACTGCCCTTTTCAAAAGTAATGGAAGTTAAATCGGAACAATCTGAAAAAGCGCTGTCACCTATAGACTCTACAGATTTTGGTATAGTTATTTCGGTTATTTTAGACCCACTGAAAGCATAATTTGCAATAGTTTTAATCTTTGAGCCTTCTTCAAAAGCTATACTTGTAATACTACTGGATTTAAATCCAGCTAAAACTTCCAAGCTTTTAGGTAATACTATTGAAGTTAAGTTAGGACATTCGTCAAAAACAGCACCACTACTTCCCAAAGACTTTAAAGCACTGCCTTCTTCAAATTCAAAGGAAGATAAAGACGAACAACCAGAAAAAGTATTGTAGTCTATTTTTTCTACTGACTTTGGTATCGTTATACTCTTTATTTTAGATAAATAGCAAAAAGCACCTGAACCTATTTCTTTTAAATGACTCCCCTCTTCAAAGGTCACTGTTTCTACATTTTTAAAAGCTTCCCCAAAAGATGCAAATCCAACAAATTCAATATTTTTAGGTATTGTCAGATATTTTATTGAAGCAAAAGGAGCCTCATCGAAAAAAGCACCTGTTTCAATAGACGTTACTGTATATTTTTCATCACTTCCCGCAACGTTTACTTCCCTTGGTACGGTAAAGCTTTCTTCTGTAGCACTAAAAGTACCGACACCCGTAAGCGCCGCTTCCTTTGTATCCTCATCATAACTGAATTTAAACCCTGTTGTTTCATCAAATTGACCCGTAACCACTGCCTTAGATGTCTTTGAAGACGACTTAACCGTTTTAGAAGGCTCATTTGAAGAAGTATTTTCTTCCGCTTTCACATTCTCTGATGTTTTATCTTCATTAACTTTATCTGTTACAGCTTCATCGTTAGTCTTAACTTCTTCGCTGCTATTTACGTCAGTTCCCTGTTGTTCTTCGCTTACTACGGCATTGTCCTTCGTGTTTTCATTCTTTAATTCTTCGGCAAACACAGGTGTCATGCTTCCTAACACCATAAACCCGCTCAGCATTACTGCCAGTAATCTCTTACTCTTCATTTCTAACTCCCCTTTATTTTTCGACAATAATATCAAAAATCGTACTTTTTGTAACGTAGATAAGAAATCTGTAATATATAGATTTTATTACAAATAATTGTTTACATGTAATAATAATGTGTCGTTATATGTGATTTCTTATATTATTACAATACGTTTTGAGTATAGCACAAATGTTACAAAAAGTACACCTTTTTATAGAAATTTTTGGTATTTTTTACTGTTTTTGAAACTTTTATAGGGTATTTAATCGTTAAGATAAAAAAGTGAGACGTGAGAGTTTTGTTTTGATAAAAATAAGATTTTTAGAATATAGGGTTGATAGATAGTGAATTAAGTTAGGGGCGCGGAATCTCACGCAGTGAGGCGTAGTGCCCCGATTTTTTTTGTATAAAAATGAGAGATATATGTTATAATATAAAAACATTTGAAAGAAAGGAGATACTTTTTTATGTTTAAAACAGTAATCAAAACGGATATTGTGTTATACACGGAGGTATGTGTAAAATAACATAATACATGATACCTCCATTGGAACAATAATAAGGAGGTAATAAAAAATGAATAATAGTTTAACAAAATACGGTGCTGACGAAAGGTTTTTAACGTTAGCAAAAGAATATAAAGATTTAAAACTTGCAAGAGTGATTTCTCAGTATAAAGGGATTTATAAGATAATCATGGAAGAGGGCGAATGTCTGGCAAAGGTATCGGGAAAATTTATGAATGAGGCATACCATGCATCGGACTATCCCGCAGTCGGCGACTATGTCATGACTGACGGCTTCAGAAAAAAAGGTGAAACTTCCGTTATACACCGCGTGCTTGACAGAAAAAGCGTATTTAAAAGAAGTGCCGCAGGTTCTAAAAAAGAAATGCAGATAGTTGCTTCAAACGTCGATATTATATTTATTTGCATGGCTTTAAACAACGACTATAATATAAACAGGCTGGAAAGATACATGACCCTTTCTTGGGACAGCGGAGCAAAGCCGGTAATAATCCTAACGAAATCCGACTTGTCCGAAAACATAGATAATATCCTGAATGAGGTAACTTCCGTCACTTTCACAGACGATATAATCCTTACAACAAACAAAGACGAGAGTTCTTATGAAAAAATATATGAATATTTAAAGCCGGGTATTACAGGCGCATTCATAGGTTCTTCGGGCGTGGGGAAATCGACCATAATAAATCATCTGCTGGGCAGAGAGATAATAAAGACTTCCGGGCTTAGAAATGATGATAAGGGAAGACACACCACCACAACCAGAGATTTGATATTACTGAAGGACGGAGGCATAGTGATAGATACCCCGGGAATGAGAGAACTGGGAACGGGCTTTGCCGAAACATCGAGAGGATTTGAAGATATCGAAGAACTCATTTCAAAATGTAAGTTCTCAGACTGTACTCACACGGGAGAACCCGGATGTAAAGTAAGAGAAGCGATTGAAAAGGGAACTTTGGATTTAAGAAGATATGAGAACTACGAAAAAATAAAAAGAGAAAATAAATACGCAGGGCTTAATTCCAAGGAAATAGAAAAAGAAAAATTAAATCAGATGTTTAAAAGCGTCGGAGGAATGAAGAAAGCAAGAAAATATTTAAAAGACAAAGATAAAAGAAAATAAAAAAGACCACTTATGTGGTCTTTTTTATTATAAAACTTTATTTAAAAAGTCTTTCGTTCTTTGATTTTGAGGGTTGTTTATTACTTCTTTAGGCGGTCCTTGTTCTATGATAACGCCTTCGTCCATAAAAATCACCCTGTCCGCAACTTCTCGGGCAAATCCGATTTCATGAGTTACGATAACCATTGTCATACCCTGTGCGGCAAGTTCCTTCATAACACCCAGAACTTCCCCTACCATTTCAGGGTCAAGGGCAGATGTAGGTTCATCGAACATCATTATATCAGGCTCCATTGCAAGAGCTCTCGCTATAGCTACCCTTTGTTGCTGACCTCCGGAAAGCTTCTTTGGATAAACATCGGCTTTTTCTCTTAAGCCTACTCTATCCAGTAGTTCGTAAGCTTTCTTTTCCGCTTCCTCCGCAGTTTTAAGTTTCAGATCCACGGGAGCAAGCATTATATTTTTCTTTACCGTCAAATGAGGGAAAAGATTGAATTGCTGGAATACCATTCCTATATTTTCTCTCATTTTGTTAATATCATTTTTCTTGTCTGTAATTAACTGATCATCAATCTCAATTTCGCCTTTAGTCGGAACTTCCAATAAATTTAAACATCTTAGAAAAGTACTTTTCCCCGAACCCGAAGGTCCGATAATACAAACCACTTCCCCTTCCGTGATTTCAAGATCAATGCCTTTTAATACTTCTAACTTTTTAAAGGATTTATGTAAATCCGTCACTCTTAATTTACTCATTACTTATTCTCCTTTCAATATAATTAGAAAGCGAAGAAAGTAGGGTAACAACGACTAGATACATAAGTCCGACAAGAGTCCAAGTAGCAAAAGAATTCATTGTCCTACCGATATAAATATTAGCGGCATAAACGACTTCCGCTAAACTTATGGTAGAAATAATAGATGTATCCTTTAGTGTAATAATAAATTGGTTTACAAGTGAAGGTATACATATT
Source organism: Anaerofustis stercorihominis DSM 17244 (assembly GCF_000154825.1). Classification (NCBI taxonomy): domain Bacteria; kingdom Bacillati; phylum Bacillota; class Clostridia; order Eubacteriales; family Eubacteriaceae; genus Anaerofustis; species Anaerofustis stercorihominis. The sequence goes on from NZ_DS560019.1 coordinate 164,055, forward strand.
TTTAGTGCTTGGGGTAAAATAACCTTTATCATGGCTCTGCCTTTAGGTAGTCCGAGACTTCTTGCCGCTTCCATTTGTCCTTTATCCACCGCTTGGATACCGCCTCTGAATATTTCAGACATATAAGCACCGGCATTTAAAGAAAGTGTTATGATGCCCGCAGAATATGCGGTTAGTCTGAAATCTATACCGAAAGACTGTATGAGCTGAGGAAGACCGAAGTATACAAAGAAACATTGTACCAAAAGAGGAGTCCCTCTGATAAGCCATAGATAAAATTTAGAAATGGCTTTGAAAGGCTTAAAGCTGGAAATTCCCATCACGCATGAAAAAAGCCCTAAGAAAAACGCTATTATTAATGATATTATAGTAATTTGTACTGTCATCGCAAGCCCTTCCAAAAGAAGAGGCGTTGCACCGGAAAAGACTTCTAAAAAATTCATTAAATCACTCCAACTAATTGTTTATTTATTACTATTTGTTAGCAATATATTTATCTAATATTTTTTGATATTCTCCGCTTGCTTTAATGTTCTTTAAACCTTCATCAAACATTTTAAGAAGTTCTGCGTTCTTTCCTTTAAGAACGGCAAATCCGTAAGAAGAACCTTTTTCCATATCTGTTACCATTTTAAGTCCGTTGCCTTGGCTGATACCGTAACCCATAACAGGATAATCTTCAAAACATGCTACGGTATTACCTGTCTTAACGTCTTCGTACATCTTTGGAGAATCTTTGAAATATGCTATTTCAAATCCGTATTTGTCTTTGATAGATTCTGCGAATGTAGCACCTTCGGTACCTGTCTTGCAAGCAACTTTCTTGCCATTCAAATCTTCATAGCTTTTGATTGAGCTGTCATCAGCCTTGATAGCCATAACTACGCCTGAATCGTAATAAGCATCGGAAAAGTCGTATTTTTTTGCTCTTTCGTCTGTAATACTCATCCCCGCTATAACTCCGTCAGCCTGACCTGATTCCAAAGCCGCAACCGCAGCATCAAAACCCAAAGATTGAAGTTCATAGTCAAAACCTTGGTCTTTTGCTATTGCAGATAAGATATCAACATCAATACCCGTAAAGTTATTCTTATCATCTGTGAATTCGAACGGTGCGAATGTTGTGTCGGTCGCGATTATGTAAGATTTATCGCCACCCTTTGAGTCTGATTTAGAACCGCATCCCGCAAGTCCTACTATCAAACCTACCGCTAATATACACGCTAAAATTCTCTTTCCTTTTTTCATTTCTTTCCTCCTTTAACATTAGAATATAGAATATTAATTCTATTATAACTTATAAGCCCCATTTTACCAATACTTTTAGTAAATAAAGTAAATTTTTTGTTTCTTTTTATTAAATTAAATAAAAAGTCAATTTGCTCTAAGTCTTTTTTTAATAATTAAGTTTATGAGCTATATAATCTCTTCCGAACTTTATACTTTTTTCAATTGTCTTCTTAAGTTCGTCGATACTTTCAAAAGCTCTTTCTTCTCTTTCGAATTCGAGGAATTCCACCTTTATTTCTTTACCGTATATATCCCCGTCGAAATCGAATATATTTGTTTCTACTTTCGGCTCTTCGTTAAACGTGGGATTTATCCCTACATTGCTTATCCCATAATATATTTCATCATCTATGGTAACTCTTGTTACATACACTCCCCTTTTGGGTATAGCTTTTACGGGGTCGGGGAAAATATTTGCCGTGGGTATACCTATTTGTTTGCCGAGATGTTTTCCTTCCACGACTTTTCCCGTAATGGAATAAGGTCTTCCCAAAAACTTATTTGCCTTACTGATATTTCCTTCGTATATGAGGTTTCTTATGGCAGTGGAGCAGACTCTCTCATCGTCTATTTTATATTCATCGACTACTTCGAGTTCAAAGCCCTCTTCCTTTGAAACCTTTCTTAAGAAGTCGGCGTTCCCTCTTCCGTTTTTACCGAAATGGTAATTGAAACCGACTTTCATTTTTTTCATGTTTACATTGTCTATCACGAGACTTATGAACTGCCTGTCGGTAAGGTTCATAAAATTGGAATCGAAATGGATTATAAACAAATAATCCACACCCATTTTTTCAAGGTATCCTTCCTTTTCTTCCATGGTCATGAGCATTTTGGGAGACTTGTCCTTGTTTATGAGATCCATGGGATGTTTATCGAATGTTACCACACAGTTCTTTAAGTCTTTATTATTTTCTTCGATTATTTTTCTGTGACCCAGATGGATACCGTCAAAGTATCCGAATGCCAAAGATAATGGTTCATTTTTATCTACTGCGTCAAAAGAATGTACTATCTTCATTGTTTATTCCCCATATAATATCTTTATCGGTCTTATTAAAATACCTTCTTCGTCTGTCTTTTTCCCAAGCCCTATGAATTTATCTTCAAGATATAATCTCACTGTAGTCCCGGGTTTTATATCATCGGTGGGAGTTATGAGATTTTTCTTTATAAGACCATTCCCGTTAAGAAGTATTTTACCGCTTGATGGATTTACGTCCACCCTATGTATATCCGTAAGGAAGTAATCGTCACGCTTTATCACTTCATCCACTCTGCCCGATTTTACTTTGTCTTCAAGATTTGATAATGTAATGCTGTCCTCGATGTTAAGCACCCCGTTTTTCGTCCTGACCAAGCTATTCATGACGGCAGAAGTACCGAGTGATACGCCTATATCGTGTATAAGGCTTCTTATATAAGTCCCTTTTGAGCATGAGACCTTTATTTTTGCACTGTAAGGAAGGTTTGTTTCTATGATTTCTATACTGTCTATACAGACTTCTCTTGAAGGTATTTCTACTTCCTCCCCTTTGAGTGCGTATTTATATAAAGGTTTTCCTTTTACTTTTATTGCAGAATAAATGGGCGGGGTCTGAGTTATATCCCCCACAAAACGATTTATGACTTTTTTAAAATCTTTCTTGGTAAAATCGGGTATGGGCACATCTTTCATATCCGTCCATATATCGTAGCTGTCAGAGTCTTTGCCGAACTTTATACCGGCTATATACTCTTTATCAAAGCTTGTTATATAGCTTGAAAGCTTAGTGCTCCTGCCTACCAAAACACCCATCACACCTTCCGCCATAGGGTCTAATGTACCGCTATGTCCGACTTTCTTTGTACCCAGTATTTTTCTTACTTTAAAGCACACATCGTGGCTTGTCATGTCCTGTTCTTTATTTATGCAAATTACGCCGTTTAACATTTAAACCTCTAAATCAATATCTTTTATGATAGTCAAAATCTCATTTTTGCTTCCTTTGAAGGTAAAGCCCGCAGCCTTTTTATGTCCGCCGCCTCCGTAGTGATGAGCGATATTCGACACGTCAACTTCCGATCCTCCGCTTCTAAGGGAAACTTTGAAGCTCTCATCATCTATCCTCTTAACCAACGCAGCGACTTTACAGCCTTTGATATATCTTATGGCGTCTATGAGCCCTTCGGTATCCGTTTCACCATTGATGTTCTCATCATCAAGCACCATAACAAGGATTTGATTTTCCTTGAAAGCGTAAATGCTCTCCAAAGATTTTTTCCTTACAAATAAGCTGGTGATATCTTTGAGCTTCACCATTTCGCTTAATTTACCCTGCTCAACGCCGCATTTCAAAAGCTTAGCTCCTATTATGTGAGTGGCGGGAGTAGTGTTTGAATAAGAAAAACTTCCGGTGTCCGTAGATATGGCAACGTATAACAGGCTTGCGATATACTTAGGTATTGTACCGAGTATTGCAGAGCTTATCATAAATATAAGTTCTCCGGTAGCGGAAGCCTTTTCGCTTACCATGTTTATATCTCCGTAACGGCTGTTTGTAACGTGGTGGTCGATAACGATCATATCCCCGCAGAGGTTTTTTAGGTTCCCTCCGAAAAGATAATCCTCGCTGGAACAGTCGAGGCACAAACAAACGTCATATCCCGTCTTTAGATCATCGAGAGAAGTTATATCACTCTCTTTTATCAAATCTTCGAGATTTACGGGGATAGGTGTTTGAGCATACAGATCCACCTCTTTGCCAATAAGTTCCAATGTCCTTTTAAGAGCAACAGAAGAACCCAGAGCATCACCGTCCGGGTTTTCATGTGTTATTATCAAAAAAGAATTATAGCTTTCAAGTTTTTTTATAAATTTATCTATCATATTCATCGTCTTTAATGTCTAAACCGGCTAAAACTTCGTCAATATGCATTGCATAATCCAAAGAATTATCCAATTCAAAGATGAGTTCGGGAGTATTCCTAGTATTCAAAACTTTGGCTATGGATTTACGAAGAAATCCTTTAGCTTTATCCAAAACTCCTATAATCTCCTCTTTCTTATTATTTTCGCCCATTACGCTTACATATACCTTGGCGTATTTCAAATCGGGAGTGGCTTTTACTCTCACTACGCTTATTATGGCTTCCTTAAGCCTTGGGTCATTGAGTTCAAGCTCTATCAAAAGCGACAGTTCGTTCTTGATAAGCTCGTTTACTCTTTCAATCCTGTATCCCATTTAAATTACTCTCTTTCAATTTCTTCCATTTTGAAAGTTTCGAAAGTATCTCCGACTTTGATGTCATTGAAGTTTTCGACACCGATACCGCATTCGTATCCCGCCTGAACTTCTTTTGCGTCATCTTTAAATCTTTTAAGAGATGCTATTTCACTTTCAAATATGACTACACCGTCTCTTATGACTCTTATCTTGTCATTACGGTTTATCGTACCGTCGGTGACGTATGAACCCGCAACAAGACCGATGTTCGGAACTTTGAACGTTTCTCTTACTTCCGCATTGCCGACTACGACTTCTTTGAATTCAGGGTCTAATAAACCTTTAAGGGCTTTTTCGATTTCTTCCATTACATGGTAGATTACGTTATAGCTTCTTATTTCAACTTCTTCTTTCATAGCCATGGCTTTCGCATTGGCGTCAGGTCTTACGTTGAAAGCGATTATCAGTGCATTGGAAGCCGCCGCCAAGGCAACGTCACTTTCCGCTATCGCACCTACTCCGCCGTGGATAACGCTTACTCTTACGCCTTCGTCATTGTCGTTTAGTTTTTCCAGTGACTGAGAAAGAGCTTCAAGAGAACCTCTAACGTCGGCTTTTACGATAAGTTTAAGTTCTTTTAATTCGCCTTCGCTTATTTGATTGAATAAATCATCCAAGCTTACGGGACCGCTCTTCTTAAGAGCGTTTTCTTTCATTATCGCTTTTCTTCTCTCTGCGTATTTTCTTCCGTCTCTTTCGTTTTCAGCTACGAAGAATTTTTCTCCGGCACCGGGAACTTCGTTGAAACCTAAGATTTCTATGGCAGTGGAAGGACCGGCAACTTTTACTTTGTTACCTTTATCGTCCATCATCGCTCTTACCTTACCGAAAACGTCGTTGCAGACAACTATGTCGCCGTCGTGAAGTACGCCTGATTTAACGAGAAGTGTAGCTACAGTACCCTTTTGTTTGTCGAGTCTTGCTTCGATAACGGTACCGATTGCTTTCTTTGTAGGGTGAGCCTTCAAGTCTTCTACTTCCGCAACCAAAAGTATCATTTCAAGAAGTTCTTCGATACCCTCTCTTTTCTTTGCGGAAATATTTACGCATATAGTATCCCCTCCCCAGTCTTCGCTGACTAAGCCGTACTCTGTAAGTTCCTGTTTTACTTTATCGGGATTTGCTCCCGGTTTATCTATTTTGTTTACCGCAACTATTATAGGCACCCCTGCGTCTTTTGCATGGTTTATGGCTTCTACGGTCTGAGGCATTACGCCGTCGTCCGCTGCTACCACAAGCACCGCTATATCCGTAACGGAAGCACCTCTGGAACGCATAGCCGTAAAAGCTTCATGTCCCGGTGTATCGATAAAAGTTATCTTTTCGTCTTTTATCATGATAGTATAAGCACCGATATGCTGAGTGATACCGCCGGCTTCTCCGCTTATAACGTTCGTGTGTCTTATGGCGTCAAGAAGCGAAGTCTTACCGTGGTCAACGTGACCCATAACCGTGATGATAGGAGGTCTTTTAACCAATTCGTCTTCATTTTGATAATGTGTATCGAATAGATCGTCCATTGCTTGATTTTCGTCTTCAAGCTCACAGGTAACGCCGAATTCTTCGCATACTATGGAAGCGGTATCGAAATCTATAGACTGATTTACGGCAGCCATTACTCCGTAGCCCATAAGTACTTTTATCACTTCCGTAGGAGCTTTATTTAGTTTGGCGGCAAGTTCGCCTACCGTTACTCCTTCCATGATAGTGATTTCCGTTACTTGTGAATTTTCTAATTGTCTTTCTTCTCTTTCCTGCTTGTTCTTTTTCTTGTAAGTAGCTTTATTTTTCTTAGACCTCTTTGAGTTATCGATAAACTTAGGAACTACTTCCTTCTTATTATCCTTTTTATTTTTGTTTTTATTCTTTTTCTTGTTGTTATTTTGAGGTCTTTCGCTTTTATTTGGTGTTTTATTATCCGGTTTTTTCTTTTGGAATTTTTCACCTTTTACATTGGAATCAGACTCTTCTTTTGCGTCGTAGTTATAATGTTTGTTTCCCGCATTCGGTTTTTTCTTTGCAGGTTTCTTATCTTTATCGTAAATGACCACTACGCCCGGCTCGTCATTTCCTTTGTTTTCTTTTGGTTTTACCTGTTTATTTTCGACTTTTTTAGCTTCTTGTTTAAGAGGCTTTCTTTCGGTTATAATTTCGGGTTTTTTATCATTAGGTTTATTTTTTGTCTGCTGTTCTTTAGGCTGTTTTTTCGGTTGTTCTTTTTTAGGTCCTTCTTTTTTGGAAGGGTTTTTATCATTCAAACTATTTAGATAAGCTTCTTTGTTGAAGTTGTTTCTAAAATATTTTTCCTGCTGTGCGGTCACTGCGCTCATATGGTTTTTAACGGGTATCCCCATACCCTTCATTATTTCAGCAAATTCTTTGCTTTGAAAACCATATTCTTTGGCCATATCATAAACTCTCATCCTAATTCAAAACCTCCTCTTTCAAATATTTTTTTATGTCTTCTTTGACGTTTTCCATATCTTCTTTTTTTACATTCACGTTTAGGATATTATTTATCATCTTAACGTTTCCCAAAGCTTCAATGCATTTGTCACTACCGCAAATATAGGCTCCTCTGCCGTTTGCCTTTCCGGTTTTGTCAAAAAAGACCGTCTGATTTTCTTTATCTCTTACTATTCTGATAAGCTTTCTCTTTTCTTTTTTTTCTCTGCATACTATGCAGGTCCTAAGCGGTGTCTTTTTCATATTACCACCCCTTTTAGTTTATTCTTCTGTTTCTATAATATCGTCGATGACTTCTATGTCATCCTTGATTTCTTCCTGTACACTGCTCTTGCTTTTGATATCTATCTTCCAGCCGGTAAGTCTTGCCGCAAGTCTTACGTTTTGTCCATCTTTACCTATGGCAAGGGAAAGCTGTGAATCATCAACGACTACCGCAGCGGAATTTTTCCCGTCTTCCTCTTCTGTTTGAAGTATGTCTACTCTCAAAACATCGGCGGGAGCAAGGGCATTCTTGATATATTCCACAGGATCTTCGCTATATTTAATTATATCTATCTTTTCGTCTCCTATTTCGTTGAGTACGTTTTGTATCCTAAATCCTTTAGGACCTATACATGTACCCACAGGGTCGATTTGGTCGTCTGCCGTATAAACAGCCATCTTGCTTCTGCTTCCGGCTTCTCTTGAAATAGATTTGATTTCAACTATACCGTCCGAGATTTCCGCAACCTCTTCTTCAAAAAGTCTCCTTATAAGACCGGGATGTGTCCTCGATAAAATGATTTGAGGTCCTTTCGGAGTAAGGATTACGTCGGAAACATAAACCTTGAGTCTCATTCCCGGATGATAATGTTCGCTTCTTACCTGATTTTGGCTGTTCATTATACCTTCGGCTTTTCCAAGGTCGATATGGATTATCCTGTTTTGTTCTTTTATCGGTTCACCGTGAACCATTTTTCTCATTTCTTTATATTCTTCCCTTTGAATAACGCCCGTAACCATTTCATCTTTCTTCTTCATGAAAGTGTTGCTTATTATATTTCTTTCAGATTCTTTTAATTTTTGAATGATAAGCTGTTTGGCGTTTTGAGTAGCTATCCTTCCGAAACCTTTAGGGTCGATATGAGTTACCATGCTCGCACCCAGTACGGCACTCTTATCGAGAACCAATGCTTCGTGAAGAGATATTTCTCTGTCCTCGTCTTCGACTTCCTCCACTATTTGTTTTGAGTAGAAAGCATCTATCGCTCCCGATACTCTGTTGATGTTTACAACCAAATCCACGTTTGTCCTGGTATCTTTTTTATATGCGGCCACAAGTGCCTGCTCCACCGCAACTATTATCTCTTCTTTGTCGATACCTTTTGTTTTATTAATCTCATCTAATGCTTCGATAAAATCTTTAAAAGAATTATCTTCTGCTTGTTTTTTCTTTCTTGCCATTTTTCCCTTTCTCCTACTTAAAATTTAAAATCAAAACTTAGGTTTACTTTACTTATATCTTTATGAGGAATAACCAAATGTTCACCATCAAGGTCGATTAACACATTCTCATTTTCATAGCCCTCTAAAATCCCCGTAAATTGTTTTTTGCCGTTCAAAGGTTTATAAAGCTTCACATCAACTTTACTGCCCTTGAATTTAATAAAGTCTTTTTCTTTCTTTATTACTCTGTTTACTCCCGGTGAAGATACTTCTAAAATATATTCTTCTTCTATGAAGTCCTCTTCATCCAGTAAATCGGAAAGGAGCCTGTTGACCGTACTTATTTCATCCAAACTCACCTTACCCTCTATCCTCTCAATATAAAGCCTCAAGACTTTATTGTTTCCTTCTTTTTTAAACTCGATATCTATAAGTTCACATCCGTTATCCTTTAAAATATCTTCGCTCAAAGCTTCTACTCTATCAATTACTTTCAAAAAAGGTCCTCCTGATTTCAACAATATAAAACGATGAGTGGACTTTTGCCCACTCATCTAACCTAAATCATTATACACCCATAATTTAGAAAATGCAATAAAATTCACTTATTTTCTTAAATATACCCGATTTTATCAATTAAAAAAGAGTTTATTTATTCTTAATAATAAGTAAATATAAAAAAGGACACCATATAGGTGTCCTTTAAATTTAGAATTTATATCTTACCCACAATTTATCAAAATTTTTCTTAAAGTAATAATTACTGAAAGATGTCATTCCCTTTGGAGCATAAAAAACGGCGTACATTTCTTTATTCACACCATTATATATTTCAAAATTACTTCTGTAATGTTCACTATCCATAGGCTGAGTTTCAATGTCACTGATAGTAGAACTGCATGAACTGTTATATAAATCCATAAAATTGATTATATCATACCCCGTCAAAGGATATGAATCAAATCCGCTTATTGCTTTTACGTCATAAGTAAAGAACACGGGAGTCGTACCTGCTGGAACCTCATTATAGCTTTCATCCCATTCGTTCATGGCTTTGAGTTTGTTTATTACTTCGTCGCCTTTTACCACGCTTTTAAGCCTAAAGTAAAACTTACCTTCAAAAGCATCGACGGTTATCCCCTTTGTAGGGTCTGCAGGGTTTGTCCTGCTTCCCACAGGATCTATTACGCTTACCTTACAGCTGTATGATTTATCCTTTATTTTAGCGGTGATAGTAGCGCTTCCCACTCTTTTTGCGGTTATGACACCTTTGCTCGTAACGGTGGCAACGGAAGTCTTGCTGCTTTTGAAAGATACTTTCCTCTTTGTACCGCTGAGTTTGAGAGTATATTTGCTTGCAAGGTTCATTGTCCTCTTTGTGGCATTAAGTTTAGGAGCTTCAACATTTACTTTGCATTTAAGCTTCTTCTTACCGATTTTTGCATATATGTACGCCGCACCTTTTTTCTTTGCGGTTACCTTGCCTTTTTGTTTACCACAGCAACGCTTTTCTTGCTTGTAGACCATTTAGCCTTTTTCTTCGTACCTTTTACTTTAAGCTGATAAGTCTTGCCTGCGGTAACGTATACGCTTTTTGCGGATAATTTCGGCGTTGCGGCACTTACGTTCGCCAAAGGCATTATACTGAACATAAGAAGAGCTGCCAAAACCACGCTTACCAATTTCTTTTTCATATATTTCCCCCTGTTTTTATTTATATTTAATATTATAGCATAAAATCTTACTTTATTGATACTTTTTAATGGATAGTTCGTAAATGATCCTATTTAAAATAAAGATATTTCAATAAATATTTTTTCATATCACCAAGGAAATAGTTCCGATAACTATCATCATGAGTCCAATAAAAGCCTTTAAAGAAAGCTTCTCCTTCAATACTAAACATGAGAATATCACAGTTACGACTATGCTCAGTTTATCTATGGGAACTACCACACTCGCTTCACCGAGCTTCAAAGCAGCATAATAAAAAAGCCATGAAAACCCCGTGGTTACTCCCGAAAGACATATATAAACATTGTCTTTTTTAGGTACATTTTTTAATCCTTTTATTTCCCCGGTGTAAGTTATAAATACAAAAGCCATTATAAGTACTATAACGGTCCTTATAGCCGTACCTAAATTAGAATTTATATCACTTATACCGACTTTTGCAAGTATTGAAGTAAGAGACGCAAACACAGCGGAAGAAAGAGCATATATGAACCATTTGGAATGTGTTATCTTTTCTTCTGTTTTGCTTCCGTAATTTTATTTGATACATCATTTGATATATCAAAGTTTTCCTCATTTACGGCAATCTTTCCCGGTCTTTTTTCTTTTACCCTAATATCCGTTTCTTCTTTATTTTCTATCATCAAAAACATCCCAAACCCGATAAATACCAAAGTAAAAAGCTTTATAAAATCAAAACTTTCCCCCAAAAATACCAATGCAAATATCATAGTTAAAATGATACTGCTTTTATCTATGGGAACGACTTTATTTACTTCTCCCGCCTCAAGAGCTTTAAAATAAAATATCCATGACAATCCCGTAGCCAAGCCCGACAAAACAAGGAAAAACAAATCTTTCAAACTAACGTTATTTATTTCTTCGATACCGCCGAAAGCAAATACTATCCCCCATGAAAAAATAAGGATTATCACCGTTCGGATTGCCGTTGCGACATTAGAAGACGTGTGCTTGATACCTATTTTTGCAAAAATGGCAGTGATTCCGGCAAATATCGATGATAAAAACGCATATAATATCCACATATCAAATACCTCTTTATCATTATATTATACTATTAATATCTCCCTAAAGTAAAAATTAAAAAATATTTTCTTTTATATCTTTATTTACTTCATTTCATAATGTTTTGTTTTTGAAGATAAATCTTACTTCCGATTTTTAAGCCTATTATACTGAAGATTTATTTCCTTTTCTGCTTCATAATCCGTTTTCACACTCTCTATTCTATATTTGATTTTATCCTTATCGATTATCTTTACTTTTACCTGATAAATCCTTTCGATATCACTTCCAAGTATACTATCATTTGCATATAAGCTATCTTCACCCCCGGAGTTATCGGCTTCTATGGATATATTTTTCTTTATCCAAAGGGTCATGGAGTCTTCATTGAGTTGTGTTATGATAGGAAGGAGAGCGTCAGCTTCGATACTCTTGATATAAAGTTTATTCATATCTTCGTTCATATTTTTAATGTCTTTTATCTCCTGCTTTATATCACTCTTTGATGAAAGTTTATCGTAAAGGTCTTTATCTATTTTGTTTTTAAGCGTATCATCATATCTCTTTGAATATGAATACTTCGCAAGTTTATAAATATCATCTTTTATTTTTAAGATGTCTTTATCTTCCGTATCTATCCTTTTATACTTTAAGATATAGTCCAAATGCTCGCTGTATCCGTCTTCAATATCATCGTCAATATCCAATATATCGTCGTAGTACCCTGTCTTTTCTATCCTGCCCATGTCTTTTAAACGTTTATGTATCATTTTATTTTCTTTGTAACTTTCCTTTTCGTCTCTGACTCCGATTACTTTATATTTATCACCGATTTTTTTGTATTTTATTTGTCTGTAGACAGATGTATAGTAACATATACCCTTTTCATTTTCTATGACGTAATGATCCGTACCCACCCATACAGCGGCGTACTTTTCGTCATAAGAAGTCAGTATGGGTCCCATTTTTTCGTATGTATCCTTAAGCTTCACGTTCCTGTTAAAGAAGCTGTTTTGTTTTTTGTCCATTATAGAACCGATATCAAGCTTTTTAAAATCTTCCTCGGATATTATATCCTTATATTTATAATCAAAAGCTCCGTTATTTTCAAAGGAAACGGAAAACATTTCATCGCTGAGCCTGCAAAGCTTATCCTGCTCACTGCCTTTCTTATAACTTCTTTTTTCATACTGCATGACTATTTGAGCGGGATAGTAATAATTCGTACCGTCGAAATTCCCGTACTCGGTATAAGAAAACCACACCGCGAATATCACCGCAAGGAAAATAAGGATGATATCATTTCTTATCATCTTCTTTTTCTTTACCGTATCTTTATTATAAATATAAATAATGAGCTGTGAAATGATGAATACAGCGAGAATGATACCGAAAAGTACATAAATATTGTTTATGATGTCGGTCATAAAAGGTATCATGAAAAAATAAAGACAAAAAATAAAAATGAACCTTAATATAAAACTAAAAGTTTTGTGTTCGTAAAAAAAGTCAAGTATCTTTTTCATAGCGGTTTGTACTCCTTTATTAAATTCCCTCTTATAAAATATTATACTCTTAAATGATATCATTTACAATCATCTAAAATCACATGATTATAAGTAAAATAAAAAAACAGCATAAGAAATGCTGTTTTTTAAATAAGCTAAACGATAGCTTCTTCCACTCTTTTGAATTTTTCGGGACCTGCTCCGCATATCGGACATTTATAATTTTCGGGAAGCGGGTCGCCTTCGTAAACATATCCGCATACAGTGCAGACATATTTTACATTCGATTTGCTCTCTTCTTTTTCTTCCTCTTCGGGGATATAAGTAGGAGCGTTTTTAGCAGTTTTACCTCTTACCACTTCGTGATAATAAGCATAAGTCATTTGTCTTCGTTTGCCGTAAACTTCCGCTTCCACAACTTTGCCCAAAAAGACAGTATGGCTTGAAGTCTCCATTTTATCTATCACTTCGCAAACTACATATCCGCATGTATCCTTTACTACGGGAACGCCGCCGACCATTTCATGTTCCACGTTCTCAAATTTGTCGTTATCGATACCGGATTTAAATCCGAAGTTACCGATAAGAGAAGCGTCGCTGTCTTCAGCTAGTATGGAAAAAGCAAATTTTCCCGTTTCTTTTATACACTTATTCGTGTAGTTGTCATGGTTGATACTTATAGCAACACTTGCGGGATCCGATGTTATCTGCATTATGCTGTTTGCCGTACATCCGGTGGGACGATCCCCGTCCATTGCGCTTACGATATATACTCCGTAAGACATGTTTCTGAAAATATTATTGTTCATTTGTTCACTTACCTTCTGTTTTTTTAATATACAATATTATATATATTATATTTATCTGTATTTATTACTTTATATCTGCTTTCCTTCTTAGCTCATTGCTGCGCCGTCAACGGATAAAATCGCACCCGTAACATAACTTGCCATATCGCTTGCGAGGAACAATAAAGCATTCGCTATATCTTCCGGTTCTCCGACTCTTCCCAGAGGAATAGTAGCAATCAAAGGTTTTATCATTTCATCGGGAAGTGCCGCTACCATATCCGTCTTTGTAACACCCGGTGCTACAGCGTTTACTCTGATATTGTCTCTTCCCAGCTCTCTTGCAAGAGATTTTGTAAGTCCGTTTATCGCAAATTTAGATGCCGGATAACCCGAACCTGCGGACTGACCGTAAATACTTACCATAGAGCTTGTATTTAGTATTACACCGCCGCCTTGTTCTTTCATTATCTTTGCCGCTTCTTTCGAGCAGTTGAATGCCGCAACGACATTTAGATCCATTATTTTTTCAAAATCTGAAAGTTTATAGTCATAAAGACTGTCTCTTGCTGAAATACCCGCATTGTTTACCAAGATATCAAGGCTTCCGAATTCTTCTTTGATTTCTGCAAATACTTTCTTTATTTCTTCTTCATTCGTTAAATCGGGATGCATGCCCTTTACAGGATAATCCTTGTTTTCTTCCATCAATTCTTTCAACGCCTTATCCACAGTTTCCTGTCTAGAACCGAATAAAACGACTTTCGCACCGTTATCCAAATAAGTCTTTACCGTTGCAAAACCGATACCTCTTGTTCCGCCTGTTACTACCGCTACTTTACCTTTTAACATTTTTTTACTACCTCCATTTTAGTTAAACGTTAAAGATATTTTTTTGGCACATTAATGCTCAAATAAAATATTTCAAATCTTAATTTCACTATACACCCGTTTCCATTTTTTGTCAAGTAAATTATAATCATTCTAATTTAAACTGTAATCATTCTAAATAATACTTTTTACTTATTTATTTTTAAACATACCCCATAAAAAATATGCCGCTTTCGGTCAAAAGGAGGATTTGGATTTGAATACTAAGTAATAGAATCAGTTAATCGAAGCATATTTTAAATCTGCTTTTAAAACTTCTAATATTTTTGTTGCAATATTGCAATGAATTATCGCAACAAAAATAAAAGATATTGTACTTTGTATAATTAAATTGCTTTATTTGAGCCTGTTATTCAACTTGGCACAAGTTTTGCTATATATATTAATAGAAAATTAAACCAAACTACCCCAAATAAAAAAAGAAAGAAGGATAATGATTATGCCACTAATGACAGGAAAAGAATATATAGAAAGTATGAGAAAACTTGATTTACAAGTTTATATGTTCGGTAAAAAAGTAGAAAACCCTGTAGATAATCCAATTTTAAGACCATCACTAAACTCTGTAAGAGCTACTTATGATTTGGCTCAAATGCCTGAGTATGAAGATTTAATGACGGTTACCCTTGATGATGGAAGAAAAATAAATAGGTTTACAAACATACATAGAAACGCTGATGACTTAGTTAAAAAAGTAAAAATGCAGCGTTTATGCGGACAAAAAACAGCATCTTGTTTCCAAAGATGTGTAGGAATGGATGCTTTTAATGCAGTTTACAGTACAACTTATGAAACAGATGAAGCTTACGGAACAAATTACCATGAAAACTTTAAAAAGTTCATGAAATATTGTCAGGATGAAGACCTAGTAATCGACGGAGCAATGACTGACCCTAAAGGCGACAGAGGCTTGTCACCATCTGAGCAAAAAGACCCGGATTTATATTTAAGAGTAGTTGAGAGAAGAGAAGACGGTGTCATTGTAAGAGGTGCAAAAGCTCATCAAACAGGAATCGTAAATTCACATGAAGTACTTGTAATGCCTACAATCAGCATGACTGAAAAAGATAAAGATTATGCAATTTCCTTTGCCGTTCCTACAGATACTAAAGGTATCTTGATGATAGTGGGAAGACAATCTTGCGATACAAGAAAATTAGAAAATTCAGATATGGATGTCGGAAACGCAGAATTCGGCGGAATGGAAGCACTTGTTGTATTTGATGACGTGTTTGTTCCAAACGACAGGATTTTCATGAACGGAGAATACGATTTTTCAGGTATGCTAGTTGAAAGATTTGCAGGATACCACAGACAGTCTTATGGCGGATGTAAAGTCGGCGTAGGTGATGTATTAATAGGAGCATCAGCACTTGCGGCAGAATACAACGGAGCAGCAAGAGCTTCTCATATCAAAGATAAATTAATAGAAATGACTCACCTTAATGAAACACTTTATTGCTGCGGTATAGCGTGTTCTTCAGAAGGTCAAAAAACCAAATCCGGTAACTATATGATAGATTTACTTCTAGCAAATGTATGTAAACAAAATGTAACAAGATTTCCTTATGAAATAGCCAGACTTGCAGAAGATATTGCCGGAGGTATCATGGTCACCGCACCATCGGAAAAAGACTTGAAAGACCCTGTAGTAGGTAAATATGTAGAAAAATACTTAGTCGGTGTAGCAAGCGTATCTACGGAAAACAGGCTAAGAATACTAAGACTTATTGAAAATCTAACTTTAGGTACGGCAGCAGTTGGTTACAGAACAGAATCGCTTCATGGTGCAGGTTCACCTCAAGCTCAAAGAATAATGATTGCAAGACAAGGCAATATGAATATGAAAAAAGAACTTGCTAAAGATATAGCAGGAATTAAAGAATAAAGCTAACTTTTCTTTAAATTGCACTGTTTTGGTTTATTTAACCTCTTCTACATCTTACCAAAGCAGTGCAATATTTTAATTAAGGAGAGAAAAATGGATTTAAAACAAATATATAATTCTAAAGTTAAAAATGCAGATGATGCAGTTAAGGCTATAAAATCCGGAAACAGAGTGGTTATTGCTCATGCAGTCGGAGAACCTGTTTACGTAGTAGATAAAATGGTAGAACATCATAAAGATTATAAAGACGTGGAAATAGTTCAGTTGGTTCCTATGGGACATTCTCTATATGCAAAAGAAGAAATGAAGGAACATTTCAGGCTTAATGCATTTTTCCTCGGAGGGAATACAAGAGATGCGGTATTTGAAGGCAGAGGAGATTTTACACCTTGCTTCTTTTATCAAATCCCTCAGCTATTCAGAAGCTGTCTTCCCATAGACGTGGCACTTATCACGGTATCCCCTCCTGATGAAAACGGATTTTGCAGCTTCGGGACTTCATGTGACTATACAAAACCGGCTGCGGAAGCAGCTAAAATAGTAATAGCACAGGTAAATAAAAAAATGCCGAGGACTTTGGGAGATGGGTTCATACATATAAATGATATTGATATAATAGTTGAACATGACGAACAAGTTCCGGAACTTCCAAATCCTAAAATTACGGATGTGGAAATGAAAATCGGAGAAAACTGTGCAAAACTTATAAATGACGGAGATACATTACAACTTGGTATAGGTGCAATACCGGATGCGGTACTTAAGTTCCTGACTCATAAAAAAGACCTCGGAATACATTCGGAAATGATTTCCGACGGAGTAATGGATCTATATGAAAAAGGTGTAATTACCTGTAAGAAGAAAAATTTACATAAAGGTAAAATGGTAGTAGCATTTTTGATGGGTACTCAGAAGTTATACGAATTTGTCCATGATAATCCGGCAATAAGTATGATGGATATCGAATATGTAAATAACCCTATAGTAATAGGTCAAAATGATAATATGGTTTCCGTTAATTCTGCTCTTCAAGTAGATTTAATGGGTCAGGTGTGTGCCGAAGCAATGGGACTTAAACAATTCAGCGGCATAGGAGGACAAGTAGACTTTATAAGAGGTGCGGCTTTTTCAAAAGGCGGTAAATCAATACTGGCATTCCCTTCCACAGCAAAAAAAGGGACTATATCCAAAATAGTTCCATTCCTCACAGAAGGAAGTGCGGTAACAACTTCAAGAACAGATGTGGACTACATAGTAACGGAACATGGTATAGCACATCTTAAGGGACAGACATTAAAAGAAAGAGCAAGAAGGCTTATAAATATTGCAGATCCGAATTTCAGAGATGGGTTAATAGCCGAATTTGAAAATAGATTTAAAGAAAACTTCTAATATTATTTTAAATAAAGTATCGACTTTAAGTTGGTACTTTATTTTATTGCCAAAATGTAATTAAAGCATTGTCATAATAATTCTCAAGCTAAACATAACAATAATAAGAAATATTTAAAATCTATATTATCATTTAATATTTTTTATATGCTAAAATCAATTCTTTTCTAACTTTAAATCATAATGAAAAAACAATAATAGCAAAATCAAGTAAATAACATATTATATTAATAGTATAACAAAAAGGTAAGGTGAGAAATTATGATAGCGGCAATTATGTTTATAATACTGATACTATTGGTTGTAGTATCAATAAAAAGCTATACAAAAAAACTGACATCAGGATGCTGTGGTAACGAAAATGAAACGATACAAAGGATAAAAGTCAAAGATAGAAATAAAGATAATTATAAATATGAAAGACTCGTTAAAATAAAAGGTATGTCATACAGAAACTGTGCAATAAGAATAGAAAATGCATTTAACGAACTGGATGGTATATGGGCTAAGGTAAATTTATCAAAAAATACCGCCGATGTTTTGATGAAAGAAGAATTAGATGAAATCGCAATAGAAAATATTGTATCACAAGCAGGATACATAGTAAGTGAAATAATATAAAAAGTAAAAAGGAAGTAATATATTAATTTTTTACTTCCTTTTATTCTTTCCTATTATACGAAGTCGGAATATTCAATTCTTTTCTGTATTTGCTTACAGTCCTTCTGGAAATATTTATATTTTCGTCATTTAATTTATTAACAATTTCGTCATCACTATAAGGTTTCTTCTTATTTTCTTCCTCTATTATAACTTTAATCTTTTGCTTTACATCTTCCGGGGTAAGCCTTATATCTTCACCGTAAGAAACATAGGATGAAAATAAATCCCTCATATTGATTATCCCTATAGGAGAACTCATATATTTATTTTTGATTGCTCTGCTTACAGTTGATACATTCATATCTATTTCATCGGCAACTTCACTTAAAGTCATCGACACGATTTTACCATTTCCTCGGAAATATTTTTCTTGTCTGCGTATTATGACTTTTGTTATATTTAAAATAGTATTCCGTCTTTGTTCAAGTGAATTTAATATAAACCTGCATTTGGATAACTTTTCTTTAAAATACATCTTTAAATTTTCATCTTCACTTGTATCAATCATTTTTAAATAATAATCGCTTATATAATAATTATTTATCCAATTATCGTTTAATTCTATATTCCATTTATTATTCTCATAAGTCAATAATATATCAGGATTAATGTAAACGGGCTCAGACATTTTTATATTTATAAGAGGTTTTGGATTTAAACACTTTATTGAATAAATATATTTTCTAACTTCCAGCCTGCTTATATTTAATTCTTTTGATATCTTACTCACATTATTTTCGGATACTTCATTTAAATAGTTGATTACAATATTACTTATATTTTCATCAAATATATTATTCTTTTTTAGTTGAATAAGTAAGCATTCTTTATAAATCCTTGGAAAATATTCCGTAAGGTTGAAGATTTTTTAATACATTAATACATTTTTCTATATCACCTATATTATAATCTGAAATCTCCGATATCTCAGTTAATTCATAATTAAAATATCCGTTATTATCCAGACAATCTATCAAAAACTCCATTATTACGAGGTCATTTTTAGAATAATCGTCGTAATTTAATTGATATAATATATAATGCTTGATATTTATCTCATCAGTGTTAGGTGTTTCCAAATACTTTATATCATCTTTCGAATGCTGTCTTTTACTTGGGATATCCATATTTTTTATATCTAAAGTAATATCTCTATTATTCTCACATTTATTTTCCAATAGAGGATTTTCCAAATATTCTTTGTATAAGAATTCATTTAACTCTAAACTATCCATAGAAAGTATATTGAGTGACATAACTTGAGCCTGAGATAAAGTCTGTACCTGTGATATATTATGTTCTTGTTTTATATCCATGAGTCCCTCATTATGAAAAAGGAGCATCCTAAGATACCCCTTTCTCAAAAGTATTTCTACTTTTCATTATATGATTTTATGATTATATTAAGCGTTTTTAATAGCTTCTGTTAATAATGGAACTATTTTATTTAAATCGCCAACTACACCATAATCAGCAAAGCTGAAGATAGGAGCAGATTCATCTTTATTGATAGCAATGATAAGATCAGATTCTTCCATACCTGCGGCATGTTGAATAGCACCTGAAATACCGATAGCAAAGTAAACGTTAGGTCTAACTGTTTTACCTGTTTGACCTACTTGGATATCTTTTGCTACCCAACCTGCGTCAACACAAGCTCTTGAAGCAGAAACTTCACCGCCGATAGCTTCAGCTAAGTCTTCTAATAACTTGAAGTTTTCAGCACTACCAACACCACGTCCGCCTGATACTAAGATATTAGCTTCAGAAATATCAACTTTATCTTTTACGGCTTTAACAACTTCCAATACTTCTACGCATTTGTTGTTTTTAGCAAAGTCGATTTTTACTTCTTCAACGTTAGCTTTTACATCTTTAGGTTCGATTTTTTGCATAACGCCAGGTCTTACTGTAGCCATTTGTGGTTTGTTATCAGGACAAACGATTGTTGCCATTAAGTTACCACCGAATGCAGGTCTTGTAGCGTTTAAGAAAAGTTTACCTTCGTAACCTTTGTTTACGTTACCTAGTGCATTTTTAAATTCATCGATTTCAAGAACTGTACAGTCAGCTGTTAAGCCTGTAGCAACTCTTGCAGATACTCTAGGAGCTAAATCTCTACCGATTGCTGTAGCACCGTAAAGTACGATATCAGGTTTGTAATTTTTAATTATTTCATCCATAGCATGTGCATATGGTTCAGTTGTATATGTTTCTAAAGCAGGATCATCTACTACTAATACTTTATCTGCACCATATTTAGCTAATTCGTCAGCTAATCCTTTTACATCATGTCCTAAAAGAACAGCTGTAACGTCTGTTTTTAAAGCAGCAGCAAGCTTTGTAGCTTCACTTGTTAATTCTAAAGCAACATTGTTGATTACACCATCAACTTGTTGCGCGAAGACAAATACGCCTTTATATTCTTCAAAACTCATTATTTCAATTTCCTTTCCTAATTAATTAGATAATATGTTTTTCCTTTAATTTTCCTACAAGGTATTCAGAAGCTGCATCAGCATCTAATTCAACCTTTTCACCTGCAGCTTTAACAGCTTTAGGGAATGATTTAGCAACGTTTGTAGGAGAACCGGCTTTACCGATTTTTTCATCTTCAATATCAACATCTTTTCTTGTAATGATTTGGATGTCTTTCTTGAATGCATCAAAAATTCCGCCCGGTGTCATATATCTTGCTTTGTTTAAATCGCCAAGAGCTGTGATTAGGCAAGGCATTTGAGCTTTTTCTACATGATAACCATCATCGTATTGTCTTTCAACAGTGATGCTGTCATCTGTTACTTCAACAACTTTTTGAACATAAGAAATGTTTGGAATATCTAAATGTTCTGCAATTTGTGGTCCAACCTGAGCTGTATCACCATCGATAGCTTGTCTACCGGCAATGATTAAATCGTAATCCAATGTTTTGATAGCAGCAGCTAATGTATTTGATGTTGCAAGAGTATCAGCTCCACCGAATGGTCTGTCTGTTACTAATACACCTTTATCAGCTCCCATAGCAAAAGCTTCTCTTAAGATTTCTTCTGCAGCAGGAAGACCCATTGTAATAACAGTTACTTCTGCGCCAGTTTTATCTTTTATTTGAAGTGCAGCTTCAAGACCGGCTTTATCGTCTGGGTTCATAATAGCAGGAACGCCTTCTCTGATTAGAGTACCTGTTTTTTGATCAATTCTAACTTCATTTGTATCTGGAACTTGCTTAGCGCAAACTACAATTTTCACTATACTTCTCTCCTTTTCCTCTTATTATAATAAGCTTCCTGAGATTACCATTCTTTGTACTTCTGAAGTACCTTCATAGATTTCAGTAATCTTAGCGTCTCTCATCATACGTTCAACATCATATTCTCTTGTGTAACCATATCCACCATGAAGTTGAACAGCTTTTGTAGTAACTTCCATAGCAACTTCAGCAGCATATAATTTAGCCATAGCAGCCTCAACAGAGAATCTCTTCTTTGTATCTTTAGCTATTGCAGCTTTGTATACTAAATTTCTTGCAGCTTCAACTTTTGTTGCCATATCAGCAATTTGGAATTGTGTATTTTGGAATTTAGCGATAGGCCTGCCGAATTGTTTTCTTTCTTTAACAAATTCGATTGTAGCATCTAAAGCACCTTGAGCTAAACCAAGAGCTTGACATGCGATACCGATTCTACCACCATCAAGAGTTTGCATAGCAATACCAAATCCTCTACCTTCTTGACCAAGAAGATTTTCTTTAGGAATTCTGCAATCTGTAAAGATTAATTCATATGTAGAAGAACCTCTAATACCCATTTTCTTTTCTTTAGTACCGAAAGTGAAACCAGGTGTTCCCTTTTCTACGATAAATGCAGAGATACCTTTTGTACCTTTAGACTTATCAGTCATTGCAAATATTACATATGTATCAGCTTCTTTACCGTTTGTGATAAAGATTTTTGATCCGTTAAGTACATATTCATCTCCGTCTAAAACGGCTTTTGTTTGTTGTCCTGATGCGTCTGTACCTGCGTTTGGTTCAGTTAAACCGAATGCACCAAGTTTTTCGCCACTGATAAGTGGTCTTAAATATTTTTCTTTTTGTTCCGGTGTACCGAATTTTTCGATAGGACCAGCACCTAATGATGTATGTGCTGAAACGATAACGCCTGTAGTACCGCATACTCTGGATAATTCTTCAACACATATAGCATATGTTAATGTGTCACAGCCTTGTCCTCCGTATTCTTTAGGCATAGGAATTCCAAGGAATCCTAATTTTTGCATTTTTGCAACAGTTTCACTAGGGAAAACTTCTGTTTCATCTACCTCTTGAGCTAGAGGTTTTACTTCTGTTTCAGCGAATTCTCTGAAAAGAGTTCTCGCCATTTCATGCTCTTTACTTAATGTAAAATCCATTTGTTTTGAATCCTCCTATTTATAATCATAAAATCCTTTGCCAGATTTTTGACCTAATTGACCGCCACGTACCATTTTCTTAAGTAATGTGTGTGGACGATATTTAGGGTCGCCAGTTTCAGTGAAAAGTACATTCATAATTGCTAAGCAAATATCAAGACCAATCATATCACCTAATGCCAATGGTCCCATTGGATGGTTAGCACCAAGTTTCATAGCTGCGTCAATACCTTCTACACTAGCAACGCCTTCAGCATAAATACCGATAGCTTCATTAATCATAGGAATTAAGATTCTGTTTACTACAAAGCCAGGAGCTTCAGCAACTTCTACCGGAGTTTTACCGATTTCTTCAGAAATTTCCTTAATTTTATCCACTGTTTCAGCCGGAGTATTTAAACCTGCGATAACTTCTACTAATTTCATTACAGGAGCCGGATTGAAGAAGTGCATACCAATGATAGGTCTGTTTACACCTGCTCCGATTTCTGTAACGGAAAGTGATGAAGTATTTGTAGCGAAGATACAATCTTCTTTACAAATTTTATCTAATTCTTTAAATGTGTCTTGTTTGATAGACATAACTTCTAGTACAGCTTCTACGATCAAATCGCAGTCACCGCAAATATCTTTAACACCTGTTGTGATTTTTCCTAAGATTTCGTCAGCTTTGGCTTGTTCCATCTTGCCTCTTGCTACTCTTTTGTTTAAACCTGATTCGATTCTTTTTTTACCGTTTGCTGCAAATTCTTCGTTAATATCACATAAGCAAACTTCATAACCTTCTGTTTGTGCGAATGCTTGAGCAATACCTGAACCCATTGCGCCAGCACCAATAATACCTACTTTCATTCTTATCCTCCGTATTAATTATTATTTATAGTCTAGGAATGATCCTAGACTATTTTTACTTATTTATAAACTATTTATTTTGGAATTCAGCTTTACCTTTTTCAAGGAATGCTTTCATACCTGCTTTTTGATCTTCACTGTTGAAGCAGTCTCCGAATAATTTTTCTTCTACTACTATAGCTTGATCCATATCTACTTGTAAACCGTCATTCATAGCCTTTTTACAGTTTCTTACTGCAATCGGAGCTTGTTTTGCGATCTTTCCTGCTAATTTCATAGCTGCAGGCATTAATTCTTCAGGAGAGTAAACAGCGTTTACTAATCCTACTTCTAAAGCTTTATCAGCTTTAATGTTATATCCCGCATATACTAATTCTTTAGCCATACCGATACCGATTATTCTGCCAAGTCTTTGTGTTCCGCCAAATCCAGGAGTAATACCAAGACCTACTTCAGGTTGACCGAATACAGCTTTATCAGAACAAATTCTGATATCGCAGCTCATTGCCAATTCATTTCCGCCGCCAAGTGCAAAACCGTTGATTGCTGCAATAACCGGAAGTGGGAATGTTTCAATTTTTCTAAATATATCATTACCGAATTTACCGAAAGCTTCGCCTTCTTCTGCTGTCATTGTGCTCATAGCACCAATATCAGCGCCTGCAACAAATGATTTACCTGCACCTGTTACAACTACTGCTCTTGTAGTATCTAAATCAATAGCGTCAAATGCAGCTTCTAAATCTTTTAATACTTCTTCATTTAAAGCATTTAAAGCTTTTGGACGATCAATAGTAACGATACCTACAAAACCTTCTTGTTCATACTTAACAAAACCCATTATTTAATATCTCCTTAAAATTAATTACTAATTTAAATTAGTCTCTTTCAACGATAGTAGCACAACCCATACCACCACCGATACAAAGTGTAGCTAAACCTTTTTTAGCATCTTGTTTTTGCATTTCATGTAATAATGTTACAAGTATACGACAACCTGAAGCACCAACAGGATGACCAAGAGCTATAGCTCCGCCGTTAACGTTTAATTTAGATAAATCAAATCCTAAATCTTTACCAACAGCAACTGATTGAGCAGCGAAAGCTTCGTTAGCTTCGATTAAATCGAAGTCTTCAACTTTCATGCCTGTTTTAGCTAAAACTTTCTTTGTTGCAGCAACAGGACCGATACCCATTATTGTTGGGTCAACACCTGCAAGGGCACCTGCAGTCCATGTAGCCATAGGTGTAACACCTAATTCTTTAGCTTTTTCTTCACTCATTACAACTATTGCAGCCGCACCGTCATTGATACCGGAAGCATTACCTGCAGTAACTTTTCCATCTTTATTGATTGGTCTAAGTTTAGCTAATGTTTCAGGAGTTGTTCCAGGACGAGGTCCTTCATCTTTATTAAATACTATTGTTTCTTTTCTCTTTTTAACTTCTACAGGAACGATTTCATCATCGAATTTTCCTGCTTCTTGTGCTGCGATAGCTTTTTGTTGACTAGCTGCAGCAAATTCATCTAATTCTTCTCTTGAAAGATTCCATCTTTCATCAACACAAATATTGTCTGCTGTTTGAATCATGTGATATCCGTTGAATGCATCCCATAACGCATCATTAACCATTGTATCAACTAATGTCGCATTATTCATTCTATGTCCGTAACGACCGTTCATATCAGCATATGGAGCCATTGACATATTTTCCATACCGCCTGCTACTACGATATCAGCATCACCTGCATTAATCATTTGAGCAGCCATGTTAACACAGTTAAGACCTGAACCGCAAACTACGTTGATTGTAACGGCAGGTACTTCGATAGGTAAACCTGCATCGATTGACGCTTGTCTTGCTACGTTTTGACCTAAACCAGCTTGGATTACGCAACCCATATATACTTGATCAACTTGATCAGCCGGTACATTAGCTCTTTTTAAAGCTTCTTTGATTACGATTGAACCTAATTTTCTGGCAGGAGTCGTACTTAAAGTCCCACCCATTGTACCAATTGCAGTACGGCAAGCGCCTGCTAAAACTACTTTTTTTGCCATATTTTTTCCTCCTAAAATAAAACCTTTTTTTTATCATAGCAAAGGCAAGGCTATGAACTTATATATATAAGTCGGTGTATTACCAAACTTTTATAAACAATAAACTACCAAACCCTTTATAAATAAAGGATTTTATTTGGCATTATATATAATAATTATATAATAATACCTAAAACATTACAATGAATATTTATTAATTAATCAATTTAAAAATTATATTAAATTATTTTTCATTTTTCATCTTTTCTCTAAGATGCATTGATAAAAATGCAAGTGAAGCCGCAGTATTCTCATGCTGAACGAGGATATTATCCGGAACAACCAAATGACAAGGTGCAAAATTCCAAATCGCAAGTATCCCGCACTCTACCAGTTTGTCACAAGCTTCCTGTGCATTTTCCGCTGAAACTGTTATGATCCCTATATGTATATTATTTTTCTTACATACTCTATCAAGCATATCAATATGATAAATGGGCTTTCCTTTGAATTTCTTACCTACAACCGCATTATCGACATCAAATGCCGCCACTATTTCAAGTCCGTAATCCTCATAGCCGTTATAAGAAAGAAGCGCTCTGCCAAGCTGTCCCGCACCTATCAAAACTGCTTTATCGGTTTCATCATAACCAAGAAATACTTTAATATCCGAAATCAGGGTATCGACATTATATCCAAGTCTGGGTTTACCGCCGGTTGAACTTATTGCAGCCAAATCTTTTCTCACCTGAACTTCATTGAGTTTTAAATCGCTTGCAATAGTCGGAGAAGATATATTTTTAACATTCTCTCTTTTTGCCCAATTCAGATAGTTTAAATAAGAAGGTAATCTTTGTAATGCCTGTTTTGATATAGAGTATTTTTTCATTTTTATGTATAGGCTCCCTTCTTATATATCAGTATTTTTTTATCAGTATAATTATACTGATTTATTTAAACTATGTCAATAAAAATAAACTTTATTTTAAAAATAAATATGTAAAAAAAATGAAATTAAATAGAGGCTTTCACAGGTTATTATTTAGTGAAAACCTCTAAATCGGGAACTTTAAATTCATATCCGAAAACATTTAAAACTTTATCTGTTTCATTATTATTTTCTACAAGCAAATTGGAATTTGTATTTTCATAAGTATCATAGTACATATCGGTTAAATCATACACCAAATATCCGGCAAAAGTTATTATCATAATCAGTAAACAAATCATAATAGGTAAAGATATATTTCTTCTTCTATGCATTATTTACCTTTCATATCTTTTTTTATTACTTCACCGACAACTCGTCCCATAAGTTTCGCAGTATTTTTCGAATCCTGCAGATTATTAAGATTACTGCCGACTTCGAAAAGTATACTGTTACTGCTTAACCACTGGTTATACCTGTAAGGCTCCCTTTTTGTAACTCCGAGACAAATCGACGGGTACATTTTATCAAACTGATTATTAACTTTATCGGCAAATTTTAAATTCTTGCCGGAATTTTTATGATCCATACCTAACACTATCATCACCTTAGCAACATTTGTGCTTCCTACTTTTGCTTTATATTTTACATTATTATTTGAAGATGGAAGACCATCTCTATGTATATCAAAAACGTATTTTATACTCGGATTATCTTTTAATATTTTTTCAGCACTCTTAAGAGAATTATCATAAGCTGCATTATAGCTTGGATAGTCATGCTGAGCCGTATCATGGATGCTTTCTATACCATATTCATTTTTAAGTACATTGACCATTTCCTTACCCACAGCGACCATATTTTCGTTATTATTCCTTGAACGATATGTTCCCTTATTCGTTTTATCTTTAAAAGACTCGGTAGCATGAGTATGATATATCAAAACAAGCGGTTTATTTGTTGCCTTATTATCGGTAGAAGTACTGTCATTCATTTTCTTCTTGGCTGCTACCAATTTGGTTGTATCATCTTTAGTATCGTTTGTTATATCCTTTTTTATTTTAACTTCTTCATAGCCTGTCTCATTTAAATGCAAAAAAGGGAGTGCTGATACAAGTATGTTTTTTGTAAATCCATAAGAGCTTCCTTTTTTTTCTTCTTTTGCCGCATTATCATTCATGACCGCAACGCTTTGTTTTAAAATATCTTTATATATGGCTGCATTTTTAGTTTTTTCATCTATATGGTTTTTTATACTTATCGGAATAGAAAAATTAAATATAAGTAAACACGCTAAAATAAACGCTTTATTTTTAAAAATTCCACTTAACACTTCGTCACCCTATTTCCTTTTATAGAATAATAAAGCTTTTCCATAAAAAACTTTGTTTATCTGTGTCATGTTATTTTTTTTAATAAAATTTTAATATAACCAAAACATAAAAATAGATACAATATCTATTCCTTATAATAAAGATAAAATTCATTGTAAGGAAAGGTTTATATATGATATAATTATATAAATATAAAACAGTGGGGTATATAAATATGACTAAACAAAGAAGGCTTATTTATAGTATCATTACAAATTCCAAAGAACATTTATCAGCAGAAGAAATATATAAATCGGCAAAGAAAGAAATGCCAAATATCGCTATTGGGACAATATATAGAAATTTAAACTTAATGATCAGAGATGGTGAAATAAGAAAAGTCGAAATACATAATGCACCGGACAGATTTGATAAAAATATAATCAATCACGATCATCTTATTTGCGATGAATGCGGTAAACTGAAAGACATAATAATTAAAAACTTTGATAAAATTATAGAAAAGCACTCAGTAGATAACATAACATCATATGATTTAAACATTCATTATATATGCCCTGAATGTAAAAAGAAACAAGCTTAAACACCACTTTTAAAAGTGGTGTTTTTATGTAATCTATAATATACTTAAACACATCGGGGCACTACGCCTGCCTTCGGCAGAATCCGCGCCCCTAACAAGCACTGCTAACAAAATTTCCCCTTAATCCCCAAACATTACCATACTAACAAAATCTTTAAACAAGGTATAAACTATAAAACAAACATGGAACTAAAAAAGACCCGTCGGGGTAGGGCCTTTTTTAGGATCGGTGTTTTAAATATTACCTTTATATCAAGATGATTTCTGCTGAGTGAAATCATCCGGGTAACTTTTTCAAATAAATATGTATATATTTATTTTACTTCTCTAACTTATATATATTTTTATTCTTATATCTTAATTGATTAAATATCTTATTTATTCTTATATATAAATCTTAGTTAATTATTTATCTTTTTTTTGTTTTTAGATTTTACTATATATTCCTCTTTTTAAGCTTATATCCTACGGTACCTACTGCTCCCAAAGATACAAGACCCAATAGGACATATAAAACCATATTCATTTCATCAGAAGTATGAGGAGTATTTACCGCTGTTTTATCACTTCCTGTTTTTGTCACGGTACTTCCGCTTGATGTTGAATTACCGTTATTACTTGGATTATTATTACTAGAACCGCTTACATTGTTGTCGTTGTTATTGTCATTTTTATCATCTTCTTTTACAATCTTAGGTATAATGACATCGGAACCTTCTTTTTTAGTACCGCAGACACTGCATTCTGTATGCTTTGAGCCTTCTTCTGTGTATGTAGCTTCTTTGTCTACAACTTCTTTATCAAATTTATGAGCAAGCATATCCGTATCTTTATACGAGTCATAATCAATTTCTCCGCAGCCACTGCATACCTTATGCTCTTTGCCTTTTACGGTGCATGTTGCAGGCTTATCCGTAACTGTTTCAAAAATATGATTTCCCGTTGCAGGAAGGACAACTGTAACTTCATCACTTACTTCATTACCGCATGCACAAGTTCCCGCTGTATATGTAACGCTACCTGCTTGTGTACACGTAGGTTCGACTTTTGTTCCTGCAACTTCGGTGGTTCCGTGACATATTCCCTCTGTTTTAAATACCCAAGAACCAGGATCATTATCCAAATAATATTGATATAATGAACTTGGAGAGTCTGCAGAACCTTTATGAGCAACAATCGTAAATCCTTCGATTTTCGCACCGCTGTTTTCTTCACCAAAACCACTGCCAATACTGATTGTGTTTGTACTCGTTGTTTTAAAAGTCTTAAAATTAGGATTAAAATAAATAGCATTATTATCTATCGTAGTCAATGCACTGCCTTCTTCGGTATCTACCGTTGTTAAATTAGGACACTGTTCTATAGCTCTTCCGGAAATTTTTGTAATATTTTTAGGGATTGTTATACTTTCAAGACCTACACGAGAAAATACATATTCTCCTATCGTCTTCAAAGCGCTTCCCGGTTCAAAGGTACATGAATTCAGGTCTTCACAAAGGAAAAAAGCATTCCTTGAAATCGTTTCTACCGACCTCGGTATCCTTATACTCTTTAATTTACTATTAAAAAAAGCTTGCTCTGAGATTGTTTTTAATTTTGAACCTTCTTCAAAAGTTATATTTTCAATACCGCTGAAATTAAATCCATCTAAAACTTCCAAACTTCTGGGTATGATTATAGTTTTTAAATTACTACAATCACGAAAAATCGCTGTTTCCATCGTTTTTATAGCACTGTCATTTTCAAAGGTACATGAAGCTAATGATGTACACTTATAAAAAGCACCTTCTTTTATTGTTTCTACAGTCTTCGGTATCGTTATGCTCTCCAAAGCAGTATCACTATCAAAGGCATTTTTTCCTATAATCTTCAAAACACTTCCTTCTTCGACATCAAAAGATTTCAGTGCTGAACACCCCGCAAAAGCATTTTCTCCTATTGTTTCTACAGACTTCGGCAGAGTTATATCCTTTAATTTATACATATAGTTAAATGCTCCTCTCGGTAAATCCTTTACTTCGAAGCCCTCTTCAAAAGTTATTTTCTCCACATTGGTAAATGTAGACATATTTTGATCCGCTGACCAATTTTTAAGGTTTTTAGGTATTATCAATTCTTTTATCGAATTAAAATAACCGCTTGAAAAAGCATAACTGGATATGTTTACTACCTTATATTTTTCATCGCTTCCCGCAACGTTTACTTCGTTGGGTAATTTAAAAGTTTCTCCGGTATAGCTAAAATTTTTATTACCGGTCAAAGTTGCTTCCTTTGTATCTTCATCATAACTGAATGTAAGTCCAGTTGCTTCATCGGTTTGGTTTGTCACCACTGCCTTAGCTGTCTTTGAAGTCGACTTAACCGTTTTAGAAGACTCATTTGAAGAAGTACTTTCTTCAGATTTCTTTTCATCTTGTGCTGTTTTATCTTGCTCATATTTATCTGTTATAACAGCTTTTTCGTTATCTTTAACTTCCTCGCTGTTGTTTACGTCGGTTCCCTGTTGCTCTTCACTTACTACAACATTATCATTCGTGTTTTCACCTTTTAATTCTTCGGCAAACACGGGTGTCATGCTTCCTAACACCATAAATCCGCTCAGCATTACCGCCAGTAATCTCTTACTCTTCATTTCTAACCCCCCTTTATTTTTCGACAATAATATCAAAAATCGTACTTTTTGTGACATTTATGCTATACTCAAAATGTATTGTGATAATGTAAGAAATCACATATAACGACATATTAATATTACATATAAAAGATTATTTGTAATAAAATCCATATATTACAGATTTCTTATGTTAGTTACAAAAAGTACACCTTTTTTACATTTTTTTTTGTAATTTAACTGATTATTGATTTTTGAAGAATATAATGATTGAAAATCAAAGCAACATAAAACACTTGATTTTTACCGTATTAAGGGACTAAATATCTAAAATAAAATATATATGAATACAACATCAAAAAATGAAAAGTCTTACTAATTATTATATGCGGATAAAAAGGCGGGACGGGGCGCGGAATCTCACGCAGTGAGGCGTAGTGCCCCGATGATAAAATAAAATAATGACAAAAAAATAAAATGATGATAAACTATACTTAATTAAATTTTAAGCGAGGTAGATAAATTGAGAAAGGTAATGTTATACGAGCCGGGAGATTTAAGGCTTATAGAGTGCGAAAGACCGAAAGCGGGAAAAGGAGAAGTACTTATAAAAAACGAAGTCTCTCTTACCTGCGGTTCCGATGTAAAAAGTTATATAAGGGGATATGCAAAGCATACGCCTCCGTATAATATCGGACATGAATGCAGCGGTATAGTTGCGGAAGTTGGAGAAGGAGTTACAAAATTCAAAGTCGGAGACAGAGTCGTTGCCCATAATTCGGCTCCGTGCAACGAATGTTACTACTGCAAAAAAGGGATACACTGCATGTGCGAAAATCTCATTACAAATCAGCTGAAAAACGGAGGTTTCAGCGAGTATCAGCTCATACCTGAGATAATCGTAAAACAAAATATGTTCCGTATCCCCGATGATATGAGTTTCAAACAGGCTGCACTTCTCGAACCTTTTGCATGTGCGGTCTACGGAGTTTCACAGATACCCGTTGAACAGGGAGATTACGTAGCGGTAAACGGATGCGGTCCGTCGGGACTTATGTTCATAAGACTTTTATATTTAAAAGGAGCAAGAGTCATTGCATGCGATAAAAGCAAAGTAAGGCTCGAAGCGGCTAAAAAGCTCGGAGCATACGATATAATAAACATAGAAGAAGTCGATGATCAGGTTCAGGCTGTCAAAGATTTGACGCCGGGAAAAAGAGGCGTTGACTCTGCCGTAGAAGCCGCGGGAAGCGTCAAAGTATGGGAAATGTCTATCAATATGGTTCGTCCGGGAGGATTTGCACTTCTTTACGGAGGCACAAAAGCGGGAGAAGAACTTACAGTAGACACAAAACTGCTTCATTATTCCCAAGTTACGATAAAAGGACTGTACCATACGACTCCTTTATATGTAAACCAAGCATTTGAACTATTAAAAATGAAAGTCATAGACGAAAAGGATTTTCTTTATAACGAATACAAGCTTGAAAACGTAAAAGAAGCATTGATGAACCATCATGAAGGAAATGTGATAAAGAACTACATAACATATAATTAAATATAAATAAAAAAGGAGTTTAGTTTTCTAAACTTCTTTTTAAAACCCATATTTGAATTATTATACATCAGTTTTCTTTACAACGAAGCTTGTTTTATTATATAATAATAAATAAAACAAAATAAGGGTAGATCATGAAAAACGTAGTAAAAGCAAAAAAAATAGTCATAAAAATAGGGACTTCCACTCTTACTCATAAAACGGGAAATATAAATATAAGAAGAGTGGAACATTTGGTAAAAATAATCGCAGACCTTAAAAATTCCGGAAGGGACATAATCCTCGTTTCTTCGGGTGCGGTAGGCGTGGGAATGGGTAAACTCGGGCTTGATAAAAAGCCCAGGGACCTATCACAAAAACAGGCTCTCGCAGCTATAGGACAGTGCGAACTTATGTATCTGTACGATAAGTTATTCGGGGAGTACAATCATAATGTAGCTCAGGTACTTATAACAAATGATGTAATATCCGAAAAAGAAGATATACTTAAAATAACAAATACATTCGATAAACTTCTTAAGTACAATGTCATCCCTATAGTAAACGAAAACGACACGGTAAGCACGGAAGAACTTGAATTCGGAGATAACGACACATTATCCGCCGTTGTAAGTTCCATAATAAAAGCAGACCTATTAGTTATCCTGACTGATATAGACGGACTATACACAGACAATCCGAGCAAGAATAAAGATGCAAAGAGGATAGAAGTCGTAGAGGAAATCACTGACGATATAATAAGCTGCTGCGCGGATACCGTAAATAATCTGGGTACGGGAGGCATGATAACCAAAATCAAAGCGGGACAAATAGCATTTGAAAACAATTTTGACATGGTCATACTATCATCAAAAGACCCGAACGACCTATACAGCTTATTTGACGGAGAAAATAAGGGAACGTTATTTAAAGTAAGAAAGTGAGGTAATACAAATGTTTAACATGAACAGTTTAGGCAAAAAAGCTAAAATAGCAGGCAGAAGCATAAGCGATTTGAATACAAACAAAAAAAACGAAGCTCTTGAATGCATAAAAAACGAACTTATCAATAATATGAAAAGTATCATAAAAGCAAACAAAGAAGATATTGTAAATGCCAAAGCAAACGGAATGAAAGAATCTATGATAGACAGGCTAACTCTTGACGAAGACAGAATAAAAGCCATAGCGAATTCTATAGATAAAGTCATCAATTTAAAAGACCCTGTGGGTATCATTTCGGGAGGGTCCAAAAGACCAAACGGAATGGAGATAGTAATAAAGAAAGTTCCTTACGGAGTGGTGGGTATAATATTCGAATCACGTCCGAACGTTACGGTTGACGCGGGATGTTTATGTTTGAAATCAGGGAATGCATGTATCCTAAGAGGCGGTAAAGAAGCAATAAATACAAATACCAGACTCGTAGAAGTAATGAGAGGTGCAGTAAAAAAAGCAGGACTCAACCACGATGTGATCCAGCTGGTTTTCGACACCGACAGGAAATACGTATCCGAAATGGCTAAGCTTACGGAATACATAGACGTTTTAATACCAAGAGGCAGTGCAGGACTTATAAGATCCATAAAGGATATCGCAACGGTTCCGTTTATCGAAACCGGAGCGGGGAATTGCCATATATATATAGATGAATTTGCCGATAACGATATGGCAGTTGATTTAACGGACAACGGGAAAACACAAAGACCTAGCGTGTGTAATTCACTGGAGACTCTTTTAGTCCATGAAAAGAAAGCAGAAGAAGTACTTCCTCTTATATATAACAAACTCAAAGAACATAATGTGGAATTCAGAGGAGACGAAAGAACTTTAAAAATCCTCGGAAGCAAAGCAAAAAAAGCTGACGAAGAAGATTATAAAACAGAATACAACGATTATATAATTGCTGTAAAAGTCGTAGAAAACATAGAAGAAGCAATAAATCACATCAATAAATATTCAACGAAACACTCCGAATGTATCGTTACGAACAATATCGAAAGCATGAATTTATTTACTTCCAAAATAGACAGTGCATGTGTCTATGTGAATGTTTCCACAAGATTTACCGACGGAGAAGAATTCGGTTTCGGAAGTGAAATAGGTATAGCAACTCAAAGGACACTTCCAAGAGGTCCTATGGGACTTAATGAACTTACGACAATCAAATATGTTATCACAGGAAACGGACAAATAAGATAAAATAAAAGCTCCCATATGGGAGCTTTTTTATTTGCCTTACGGGGCACTACGCCTGCCTTCGGCAGATTCCGCGCCCCGCCTCCTCCAAACATCATACTCCAAAACAAGCATGTGACCTTACCCTTTATACATAAATACACCTTTAAAACATCATATCAAATCATATTTCATCAATTGATACCAAAAGACAAAATCATCTTTAGTTAAAACTCTTAATTTAACATTAAATATTCATATGTATATCTAAAAAAACAAAATAAAAAGACCGCTTTCACGGTCTTTAAAATAAGTTTTATTTTCTAAAATAATCCTGAGATCTTTCCGTTTTCATCGACGTCGATTTTAAATGCAGCAGGTTCTTTTCCAAGCCCCGGCATTTTCATCACGTCCCCCGCAAGTGCAACTATAAATCCTGCTCCCGCAGAAACGGTCATATCCTTTATCGTTATCCTGAAACCTTCCGGTTTTCCGAGTTTGGTTGGGTCATCGGAAAGCGAATACTGTGTTTTAGCTATACAGATAGGCATATTCCCAAAACCTAATTTCTCGAAATTATCCATTTCTTTCTTAGCTTTTGGAAGGAAGTCAACGCCGTCTGCTCCGTATACTTTTTTTGCTATCGCTTCGATTTTTTCTTTAATGCTTAAATCAGTGTCATAAGAGAATTTAAAGTTATTTTCTTCATCACAAAGCCTTATAACTTCTTTTGCAAGGTCTTCCCCGCCTTTGCCGCCTTTTTCCCATACTTCGCTTAAGACTACGTTTACGCCGAGTTCCTTACACTTATTTTCAATAAGACTGATTTCGGCTTCAGTATCATTGACGAATTTATTTATAGCAACAACACAAGGAAGTCCGAACACATTTTTTATGTTGTCAACGTGTTTAAGCAAGTTAGGAAGTCCCTTTTCAAGAGCTTCCAAGTTCTCTTCACCAAGTTCGTTCTTACTTACTCCCCCGTTGTATTTAAGAGCTTTTACCGTCGCAACTATGATTACCGCATCAGGTTTAAGGTCTGCAAGTCTGCATTTTATATCGAGGAATTTTTCCGCCCCGAGGTCTGCCCCGAAACCTGCTTCCGTTACTACATAATCACAGAAATGTCTAGCCATTTTCGTTGCGATAACGCTGTTACATCCGTGAGCTATATTCGCAAAAGGTCCTCCGTGAATAAAAGCTGGAGTTCCTTCCAAAGACTGTACCAAATTCGGTTTCAAAGCGTCTTTAAGAAGTGTTGCCATAGCTCCGTTTGCTTTTAAATCTCTTGCGGTAACGGGATTTCCGTCCATGTTATATGCGGCAACTATATTACCGAGCCTTTCTTTCAAATCAGTGATATTGTTGGCAAGACAGAATATAGCCATTACTTCGCTTGCTACGGTTATATCAAAACCATCTTCACGAGGAGTCCCGTTTACTTTTCCGCCGAGACCGCAGACGATATTCCTAAGCTGTCTGTCGTTCATGTCGATAGCTCTTCTCCAAACTATCCTTCTCGTATCGATATTAAGTTCGTTACCCTGCTGGATATGATTATCTATCATCGCCGCAAGAAGATTATTAGCGGCAGTAAGGGCATGTAAATCACCGGTAAAGTGGAGATTGATGTCTTCCATAGGAACGACCTGAGCATATCCGCCGCCGGCAGCTCCGCCTTTTATCCCGAACACAGGTCCGAGAGAAGGTTCTCTAAGCGCCATTATCGTGTTATGACCAAGCCTTCTTATTGCGTCTGCAACGCCGATAGTAGTCGTTGTTTTCCCTTCCCCTGCCGGAGTGGGATTGATGGCAGTGGTAAGTATCAGTTTACCTTTCTTACCTTCGGTCCTCTTTAAAACATTATAATCCACTTTTGCTTTATATTTTCCGTAAAGTTCTATATCGTCTTCGCTTAAACCTATTCTCTTTGCTACTTCCCTGATGTCTTCCATCTTTGCTTCCTGAGCAATTTCAATATCACTTTTGTAACCCATTTTAAATCCTTCTCCTTAAACCTTTATTTTGTTTTTAGTATTATTATATAGAAAATAAATTATTGCACTGTTGAGAAAAATCATGACTACGGCTTTTATAAACCTTTGGGGTATCATAGCTATCGTAGCGTAACCGTACATCTGGATAAGGAACACGGTATTTAAGAGTATCGAACATATAACTTCACACAGTACTACTATGAGTACAATATGTTTTAATTCAAGTTCGATATTTTTCTTTTTGACCATCATTGCAATAAGTCCGGGAATAAGTCCGTATAAGGCACTGGTAAGGGTAAAACCGAGGTGAAATGCACCTCCGTCCGACTTTATGACAAATTGGATAAAATCAGACAAAAACCCTATGGCAAAACCATAAACGGGTCCAAGGAGTATCCCCGAAAAAATCGTGGGAACGGTAGTAAACCCGATCCTGAAATTGGGTGTCACACTGATTTCAAACATCTTCAGTACTATCCCCATTGCAATCAGCAGTCCCGCGAAAACGATTTTTCTCGTACTAACTAAACTAGAGCTTGCTCTATTCATACTTTTTACCTCCTAAGTATTACTAGACAAAGCTCCGCTATTCATGACATATTTAAATGTAAATCCACAGCGGACGCAATAAGATACCGCAACTTTCGTTTTCGTTTAAAGGCAACTTCCCATCCTTTAACACTTAACGCATCTTATCTACTCTGCGAAAATATTATAACATAAAGTAATTACGATATGGAGAAAATATTAAAAATATATTAAATAATTGATATTTTAATTTAAAAATAGTAAAATTAAGTAAAATCTTAAAATGGGGTTATGGGGTAAAAATGGAGATAACACTTGATAGCAGAATTTTAAACGGAAAAGTTACCGCTAAACCGGTTTTGGAAGACTTAAAAAGATATTTGATATGTTCTCTTTTTACGAATGAAACAAGTATAATAAAAAATGTTTTACTCGATAAAGAAACGAAAGAGATACTTGATATATTGAGTCTGCTGGGAGCAAGGATAACCGTTGACGAATTTAAGGGCAAAAGAAAAACTTTAAGGATAAAAGGGTCCTATCCTTTTGACATAAAACTTGAAGAAATAGATTTAGGAAACAACTTAAATTTACTTAGGACTTTTGCACCCATTTTGCTGATTTCAAAGACTAAATTCAATCTTAAATACAAAAACACGATTATACAAAATCCTTTGAACTCATTTTACAGTCTCTTTTTTGAAAAGGGATTTACCAAGATACAAATGG
Organism: Anaerofustis stercorihominis DSM 17244; assembly: GCF_000154825.1. Classification (NCBI taxonomy): domain Bacteria; kingdom Bacillati; phylum Bacillota; class Clostridia; order Eubacteriales; family Eubacteriaceae; genus Anaerofustis; species Anaerofustis stercorihominis. The sequence goes on from NZ_DS560019.1 coordinate 202,121, forward strand.
AAAAAGGAGAATATCCGTTAAAAATAAAAACCGGCATTGATAAGTCTGTTTTTTATATAAGAGCCGACATCGAAAAAGAATGTTTATCCACACTCCTTTCAATGCTGCCAAGAGCTTACAGAGCCTCTAAAGTAATAATAGTCGGAGAAATAAAAGATAAAGCTTATGTAAACAGGACCATTCAAATCTTAAAAGACTTTGAAATAGACGTAAGAAACAATAACTTTAAAGAATTCGATATAATCAACACAAAGTATGAACCATGCAATGTAACCGTAGAAAACGACTTTACAATGGCAAGCATTTGGATAACCGCAAGCGCTCTCGGACATAAGGTAATGGTAAAAGATCTAAACCTAAAAAGCAGACAGGATAATAAAAAACTCTTGGATATTTTAAAAGTAATAGGGATAGATATTTTTGCAAGTCCCAACGGAGATATAATAGCAAGACCGAACAGGATAAACGCCTTTAACATAGATATAAGCAAAGTGCCCGATTTGATGCCATACCTTGCAGTGATAGCAAGCGTTGCCGACGGGACCAGCAAGCTTAAAAACGTAGAGGATATATATGTAAAAGATACCTTAGCCGCAAACGATTTGTCTCACGCAATAAACTCCGTGGGCGGAGACAGCTTTATCTTCGGAGGAGACCTTATAATAAGAGGGAGAGAAATGTTAAAAGGCGGTACGGTAAACGATTTAAAGCTTCATGAAAGCATATTTGCACTGTGTGCCGTTTCAAGACAGGCACTGAGTCCAATAAAAGCAAAAGTACCCTCAACCATGCCAAACTACTACAAAGAATTCTACAGAGATTTTACAAGACTTGGGGGAAAAAGACTTCACTAGGTTCTTTACAAGGGGCGCTGCCCATTTCACCCCTTAACTTTGTAGGGCACGCCCTACGACCCATTGTAAGGGACTTCCCTTAGGAACCCTGCGAATATTTTTCCGAAGCAAAAAATATTCGATAAAATGCTTTCACTCAGTCGCCGTGATGGCTCTTAACGCTTCCTGATTTCCTGAGAAACGCTACCCGCGTTTCTTGGAAAAGAAGCTACCCCGCCCCCAATTAAAATAAAACTTTAAGATATTTTTAAATAATAAAACAACAAAAAAAAGAATGCATTTGCATTCTTTTTTATTTGAACTTTTTTAATTGTGATTTTAAAGATTTTAAATTCTCTATTAAAAATTCTTTTTCATCTTTTGCACAATCTTTAAATATCACATCTATTTCCGCTATCGGAACATGTCTTGTTTTTGTCCCGAAGTCGATACCTAAAATCTTATCAATACTTATATTTAGTACATTTGCAATATTCAAAACAGTCTGAAGCGATGTCTTGGTATTTCCGTTTTCAATATGGCTTAAATGACTAACCGATAAATCCACAGCCTCCGCCAACTGCTCCTGTGTTAGCTTCTGTTTTATCCTCTGCCTTTTCAGCCTTTCTCCCATCATTAAATAGTCTATTTTCATTTCTTTCCTCCTACATTTTATTAAATATTTATCTTACTTTATAATACTATATTTTAAAATGTAAAATAAGCTATGCAGACGTAGCATACGTCAACATATATTATGTTTTCATATATAAAAAAATAAAATTTGAAGAAATTGAAATATTGTGTAATATTTTTTCTTGTGATGTAAATACTTACTTATAGAAGAAAAAAATCAGAGGACAAATGATATGAAAATTTCAAAAATCGTTTATAAAAGGATAACTGAGTTATTAAAAGAAAAAGGTACAAACATAAATAAATTTTGCAGGGAACATCAAATGCCTACGACCAGTATTTACAGCATAGGAGACGGGAAGTCTTCTTCACCGTCATTAAAACTTATAATTAGATTTTGTGATGCTCTCGACATAAGCTTATATGAATTTTTTGATTATGAACCGTTTAAAAACAGGGATTATGATCAGGAAAAATAAATAATGAAAAAGAACCTTTGTTTTCCCCTTGGGTTCTTTTTTATTATAAATATATTAAATATTCTATTTAGTGCAATATGCGGCGGGATAGCGGTCATTGGGAAAACTTGCGGTTTGCTTTTGAATATCGCCCGCGTTTTGTGAAATAACCTATATCTCACACATTACCTTGAAAAGTTTTATCTTATATTTAAGGTAATAAATCTTTTAGGTAATATGCGGGTGAATAACTTTAGTAAGTTTAATATCCCTTTTGCCGAAGGCTTAGGCACCGCGCCCAGCGGGGTCGTTTTGTCCATTTTTTGGACAAGCAAAAAATGGCGGGATGAAAGGGGCAGAGCCCCTTATTATGTCATTTCTTTGAAAAAGAAATCGAATTATGATATACTAAAGTAGATTTTCAGGAGGAAATATGAACAGATTTACATTGATCGTACTCACTGCAATATTAATGATTTTGCTTATTGTGATATTGTATTTTTCATTATCAACATTATTCGCTAAAATCAAAAATGCAATTTTTAATATCAAGATAAAAAAATTTATCATAGCTGTCACGGAAAGCTTCGATAATCTATCCCACGGGAAATTCCCTCAAAGCGAAACCATAGAATTCATATGTTTGAATATAAATAAAGATAAAGCTATGAAGGATTTATTTTATAAAAAGGCGGAAGAAGTTCTCACTGATACCGACCATGAAACCATTACGAGAAAATTCATGGATGAAATAAATAATAAAATAAATCAAAATGTCAGCTTCATATATGAAGACAGTTATTCCGATGACCTGAATGACTTGATAACCATTACCGCTTCATATGACATAAAAGACGAAAAAGCAAACGAATTTCTTTTAAACTGTTTAAAAAGCAACTCCAAAAGAATAAGGACTCACGCTTTTTCTGTAATATCTCTTAGGGGCGACATAAATACTTTTGCGAAAGCAGTAGTGATTACGTGCGATAAACTTGCAGATTATTCTTTTGAAGAAATCAAAACCGCACTCAATAAATTCAAAGACAGGAAAATACTGCTTCCCGTACTGAAAAGACTTAAAGACGAAACCGATAATATAAAACTAAAACTCACTTTAAGAGATTATCTGGAAAGTTAGGAGGATATATGAACACTTTATACATAATTTTTATAATAATGACGATATATATCCTTATGTATGGGATAGTATCTCTCTTTGCGGGAGTTATCCCCTCCGTTCTGGTATTCAGACAAATCCATAAAAACAACAAAAGATATAAAGAACTCATTGAAGATAAAAAATCAAAGAAAATATCTCTAATACTGAATGCCGAACCTAACATAAATAAGTTCATGTTAAAGGTAAAAAATCTTTTAAGTTTGAATTATGATAATTACGACATATATATAGTAAATACTTCCGGTGATTTGAAATTTTCAAGAAAAATCATAGAATACTTCGATTTAAAGAAAAATATCGAAAGTATAAAATATAAAACCAATAAGAGCGAAATAATATCAATATACAAAAGCGATAAAATAAACCTTCTAAACACGGAAAAGACAAACAAATGGAACGGTATCAATGCAGCCGCGGATAACACAAACGCCGATTTGATACTTGCTATAGAAGAAAATATCTTTATAGAAAAAAACGCACTCAAAAAGCTGACAAGAGAATTCCTTATAAACGACAACACTCTTTTTACTTCCGGGATAATCAAAGATGACAGCTATATACATAGAGAAAATCTTGAATATAAGGGTATAAAGACACATAATTTCTTCTCATGCTTTTCCATTCTGAGAAACATAAAAAACAAGTTATTTGAAAAGACTTATAATTTTGAATATTTAAGCGGTGAAGAAATAGGAAACAGCTTTACCTTATACAATTTGGGGAAAATACGTGAAGTCGGAGGTTTCAACTGTGAAACATCAAATCCAAACAACGATTTGAAACAAAGACTTACCGAAGAATATAATAATGATTTCAAAATCAATTATGCCGCATTGGCTTTTGAAGAAATAGATGATATACACGAATACGTCACCGACGACATCATAGACAGATATATCATAAAGAAAGACATAAATAATTCAAATCCATATAATACCATAAGCAGGTTATACGATTTATTCACGAGTATAATAAATCCCATACTGGAATTCCCTATAATCATCTTATCCGTATTATTTACAATAATAAAAGTGATTTCTCCGTTGACATTACTTTGTTTTATGCTTTTATATATAAGTTTTGATATAGCTAAAAATATACTCCTTCATATAACCGACAAAGTATCCTTAAGAAAAAACATAAATATATCGGAAAGCTTGGAATTTATAGGATTTACGCTCATTTATAACTTTGGGTTCAGACAGCTTTATAACTTAAACAAATTATTATTAAGGTTTGGTTTGAAATCAAGAAGAGAAGCCTATTATAAAGAAAAAGAAATCTACGGGTATATAAATGAATTTGAATTGACGGAAGATAAAGGGTATGAAAAAGAACTAATAAAGTCTGCCCCAATAACTGATATCAATGATACTTATACAAAAGCTATAAAAGAAACAGAGAAAACCGCAGCTACTGAGCTTAATGAAGAATATTCAATCATTGAAGAGGAAAATGAAGAAGATATAACTCAAATCATAGAAGAAATTAACGAAATCAATGCAGAAGAAACAGAAGCAGGAACAGAAGAAGAACCTATATTAAAAGAAGAACATGCTGAAGCCGTTAGAGAAACAAATACGGAAACGGTAATCGAAGAAACTTCAGATGATGAAGAGATACTGATAAAAGAACTGGAAAATTTTGATATAGAAGAAGTGGCAAAATCGGAACCCTTTAAAAAAGAGGAAGTATTCAAAAAAAAGAAAGCTGAAAGCGAGCTGGACAGAATAATGAGAGAGCTTGCAAAAACAACAAGCAAAATAGAAAAGCTCGAAGCCGAGGTTAAAAAAGAATTATTAAATATCGAAAGAAGAGCAAGAGATAAAGACATCGACGAAGAACTCAATAAATTAAAAGCAGAAGTATTAAAAGTCGAAGAAAACATAGATACAATAAAGGATAATGAACATCAAGAAGCCGAAGCGCTAAAAGAAATCGCATCGGTAAAGGATAAAGAAGATGATGAGCTTAACTTCAGCGATGACGAAATGGACGAAGAGTTCAGTAATATCACAATTTAAAAAAGACCGTGAAATCGGTCTTTTTTATTTATTTTAATACTATATCAAGTATCCCAAGCGGAGTATCTGTAATATGAGTCGGATTACACTTATCGATTTCATCTTTAGAACCGTATCCATAGGTAACACCTATTGTATCAAGTCCGTTCTCTACTCCTCCTTCAAGGTCATTATATCTGTCCCCTACCATTACTGCTTCTTTTTTATCTTCTACACCCATATGTTCAAGAGTCATTCTTATAAAGTCACCTTTTGTTCCTCTGGTTTGAGTATAATCATTACCGATAATAATTTCAAAATACTTAGCTAAATCAAAATGTTCAAGCTGCATGATAGAAGGTTCTTCGGGTTTATTGGTAGCTATCGCCATTTTGATCCCATTTTCTTTAAGAGTTTTTAAAAGTTTTGGAATACCTTCATAAATCTTACATTCATATATTCCCTTTTCTTTCAATCTCTTCATATGTATTTTCATTGCCGCGGCACCTTCTTCTTCACTTAAACCATATTTTGTGATAATGGTTCTTGAAAGAGGAGGTCCGAGCAATTTCCTTATATTATCGACGCTCTCTTCGATACCTGCTGATTTAAGTGCTTGCTGAAAGCATATACATATTCCCTCATGTGAATCCACTATTGTTCCGTCTAAATCAAATACTACATATTTATATCCCATAATATATACCTACCCTAATACGATATCTGCAATATCCAAAGGAGTTTTAGCGATATGAGTAGGATTACATCCTTCGATTTCCTCTACTGAACCATATCCATATGTAACACCTATTGTATCGAGTCCGTTTTCAACTCCGCCTTCAAGGTCATTGTATCTGTCCCCTACCATTACTGCTTCTTTTTTATCAACAACACCTATAGCGTCCATTGCCATTTTAATAAATTCAGCTTTTGTTCCTCTATTTTGTGCTTCATTGTTTCCGACAATAAAATCAAAATAATCTTTTAATTTTAAATGTTCCAACTGCTTAATGGAAATTTCTTCGGGTTTATTCGTAGCTATTGCGATTTTTATGCCATTTTCCTTTAACTTATCCAGCATTTCAAACATCCCGTCATAATACTCAGCATCAAAAATACCTTTAGTTTTTAAATAATCAAAATGGAGCTTCATAGCCGCTTTTCCGTCTTCTTCGCTAAAACCGTATTTTGTAATGATAGTCTTTGAAAGAGGTGGTCCCAATAATTTTTTAATGTTTTCCAAGCTTTCTTCTACACCGTACGCTTTGAGTGCACCTTGAAATCCCTTGCAGCTTCCAAGCTGTGAATCAACGATCGTTCCGTCCAAATCGAATATTACATATTTGTATCCCATATTCTTTCTCCTTTTATTATTTTATATTTTGTTTTAAATATTTAATAGCACTTTGTAGTTGATTATCTTCTTTTTCAGATAATTGATTTAATGATTTCTTACTATTTAGTTTTACTGTTTGATTAGGCGTAATGCCTTTTTTATGAATTTTATGTCCTAAAGGACTCACATACTCATCTGAAGTTATTGTAACTCCCGAACCGTCAAGAAGAGATTTTACTTCTTGGATTATTCCTTTTCCATATGATTTAACTCCCATTATCGTCGCCACTTTGTTGTCCTGTAATGCACAAGATAAAATTTCCGAAGATGAGGCAGAATTTTCATTTATTAAGACAACAATAGGAACCTTAGCATATTCGCTTGTGGTATCTTTTACGGTCTGAGTCTTTCCTGACTTGTTAGTCGTAGAAATAATCGTACTGTTTTCCTTTAATAACAAGTTAGCTATTTCGGTAGCCTCATTTACAAGGCCTCCCGGATTATCCCTCAAATCGATAATAAGACCTTTCATATTTTTATTGGTATATTCATTATAATAATTTTCAAATTGTTTGCCTACTTTATCGGTAAATTCGGTTATTTTTATATAACCCAAATCACCTATCATTTTACCGGAAACCCTCTTCATATCGATCTTGTCCCTGGTGATTACCATTGTTATTTCTTTTTTATCCCTAAGAACGGTAACGGTTACTTTTGTATGAGTTTTTCCTCTTAACTTTTTAGAAACATCTGAAGTGGAAGCCTTTGTGGTATCCATATCATCCACTTTTGTTATTATATCCCCTGCTTTCATACCTGATTTTTCCGCAGGTGAACCTTGAAATATAGAATCGACTATTACTTGACTATTTTCATTATTCATTATTTGTATGCCGACACCGGAATAATTACTGTCAAATCCTTCGGTATAAGAATTAAATTCTTCTTCGGTATAATAAGTGGAATACGGATCTCCGGTTCCCGCATATAAACCTTTAAACGCATAATTCCATAATTTCTGTTCATCTAACTCGGTATAATAATCTTCTTTAAGTAGTTTTTCAAGTGATACCAATTTTGTTATATTCTTAGCACTCGTAGTACTTGGTGTATTTATAAGAACTTTATTTCCTATTGCCAAATTACAAGAAGATGTTATTAAAAAGGTAAGTAAGTTAGTCACTATCACTATAGCCGCAACGATACCGATGACTACTATCTTTCCTTTATTTTTTTTATTATTTTCCATAAATGAACTTCCTTTTAATGCTATTTTTTAACTATTATATTATATGTCAATGTCCCTTTAATATCAATATTTATTACAAAAGTTTATTTTTTATAAATATTGAAATTATGCTTATTTTATAAGCATTATAATATATCATATTAATTAGAATTTAATTAAAATTTGTATAAATATAAAATATGGTGTTATAATTATCCTGCTTAAATATGTACAAGTTTGAGGGGATTTGTAAAAAGTTTAAGAGAAAAGAGGAAATAAATTTATGCTAGGAATGAATTACAGATTAAAAGAACTGCAAGAAAACAACAGACCTATTAAAGTAGGTATTGTGGGAGCAGGACAAATGGGCAGAGGATTGATTAGCCAGCTTTATAAAATGAAGGGAATGACACCTTCCGTGATTTGTGATATAGATGTGGATAAAGTATTATACGCATTCACTAAATCCAATATAACAAAAGATGACTACATAATAACAAACAAATTATCTGAAGCAAACGACGCCATCAATAAAGGAAAAATCGTTGTCAGCGAAGATAAAAGCATAGCTTCATTCGTAGAGGGTACAGATGCGGTAGTAGACGCTACAGGATTTACGGATATCGGAGCGGAAATAGCAATAGATACAATAAATAACGAAAAGCATATCATAATGCTTGACGTTGAAGCAGACGTAGTAGTAGGACCGATACTAAAACAAAAAGCGGATAAAGCAGGTGTTATATATACGGGAAGTGCGGGAGACGAACCGGGTGCGGTAAAAGAAATGTTTGATTTCTGCGAAGCTTTGGCATTCGATATCAAAGTCATCGGTAAAGGTAAAAACAATGAGGTAGACCACTCATGCACACCTGACAGTATAAGAGATTATGCAATAAGCAGAGGTGTTAGCCCCAAAATGCAGTGTTCTTTCTCGGACGGAACAAAAAATATGGTTGAACTTTGCTGTATGGCAAACTCTACAGGGCTTGTTCCGGATGTAAGAGGAGGTCACGGACCAAAAAGCGATATCAAAGAATTGGTTAAAATATTATCTTTGAAAGAAGAAGGTGGTATTTTAAATAATTACGGAGTTGTGGAATGGGTAAACGGTATTGCACCGGGAGTATTCTGCATAATATCAACAGATCTTGAATTCGTTCATCACGAACTTCAGTATTTAAGGATAGGTGACGGACCTAATTACGTATTATACAGACCTTATCATTTATGCGGAATGGAAACACCACTTACAATTGCAAGAGCGGTCCTTGATAAAGCAAATACAATAGTTCCAATGAACGGTTTGGTATGCGAAACGATAACCGTAGCAAAGAAAGACCTTAAAAAAGGAGAAAAAATCGATGGTATCGGAGGATTTTCAACTTACGGAACTATAGATAAAAGAGAAGTTGCAAAGGAATTGAATGCTCTTCCTATAGGACTTATAAATTCTAATACATATATGGCAAAAGATGTTAGAAAAGGCGAAGTAATAACTTATGATGATGTTATTCTTGATGAAAACTCACTTGTTGTAAAACTCAGAAAAGAACAAGATAATATATTTGAATAATAACATAAAGAAATCCTTAAAATAAGGGTTTCTTTTTTTATAAATAGGAACTAAACCATAGGTTTACCAAATTCTACTTTGTATGGATAGCCTTTATTTTAATGATAATTTATAATATAATTAATCAAAGATAAAGGAGCAATTAAATGGACAACGAAATGGGTAGACTCATAAGCAGTCTCAGAAAAGAAAAAAACATGACTCAGCAGGAACTCGCCGACAAATTAAATATTACAGATAAAGCGGTATCAAAATGGGAAAGAGGACTTTCTTATCCGGATATATCATTGATACCCAAATTAGCGGATATTTTGGATATCGACCCCAATAAATTACTGGGAAGCAGCAATAATGAAATAAGCAAAACAGACAAATCAAACATAAAAGATACTATAATGCTTGTTTTCAAATGTGTGGGATTTGCTTTGGCTGTCGCGGTTTTGGTATTAAATATTATAGGAAAAACAAATGTGAATGACAGCATTACACTTTTAAGTTTATCCCTCGTTTGTATCGGAATTACGCTTTTAAATAAAGAACAGTAAAATAAAAGGACTGTCATAAATGACAGTCCTTTTTATATGTTATCCCTCTATAGAAATAATTCGTTTACCTTCTATCTGTTTTACATCTTTCTTAGGTATAACCATTTTTAATATTCCATCTTCATACTTAGCACTGATTTCATCTTCCTTAACATCACTTCCAACATAAAAACTTCTGGCATAAGAACCGCTGTAACGTTCTTTTCTGATGTACTTTCCTTCTTTGTTTTTTTCTTCCTTGTCAAGGTCTTTACTGGCACTAATTGTTAGATATCCGTCTTTTAATTCAGCTGAAATTTGGTCTTTTTTAAACCCCGGTAAATCAATATCGACTTCATAGTTATCGTCTTTTTCTTTTACGTCGGTCTTCATAAGATTTTTTTCGCGTTTCCCATATAAAGGATTTTTACCGCCAAAGAAATCTTTTTCTAAAGGAAAGTCCATTAAATCATCAAATAAGCTTTCTGACAAAATTCTAGGTAACATCATAAGTCATTCCTCCCATCATATTAAATGCTTCCTAAATTTTGAACTACTTGGATTTAAATCTCTTTTGAAAGGTCCTCCTCTTTGTTCAACTATAATATACCACTTTTGATTAGCACTGTCAAGACTAGAGTGCTAATTTTGATTAATATTTTTCGCTATTTTGTATTATTATATTTAATTTACCGATATTATGTTACAATAAACCAAACATATCTCTTATAATCTATATATTCCTAAATATTATTTAGTCATCTTTTCTACAGCGATATCAATATCTTCTACGAAAAAGAAATCTCTGCCATTGTTGCTTTCGTATATAAAATCATTCAAAGCCTTACTATCATATCCCGAAAAATCTCCGATAAAAGCTATCTTTATATTATAATTGATATACTTTTGTAATAGTTCCCCAAGCATCCTGTTTTTTAAATCAAAGAAAACATCATTTACAGCTTCCTTATTCAAAATTATATTATTTATTCCCGTCATATTGGAAACTTCCATAGCAAAATCAAGCCCGGAACCTACATCATTTATTAATATATCTTCACTTTCAACCACAGAAATATCTTCGTTATTTTTGTTTATATTATATATTTTCATATTTTATCTCCTTTATTTAGTATTTAAATTTTAACACGACTTCATTTTAAAATCCACATTTATTGTACAATAATCACTGGGCGCGAAATCTCACGCAGTGAGGCATAGTGCCCCATAAAAAAGACACCTTATCAAAGATGTCTTTTTTAATTACAATTCTCTTTTCTCATAGAAATTAACTGAGATCCAAAATGAAATTATTAGTAAAATCACTGCGGCAATAGGATAAACGATATTCGGTATACTCGAAAATATACTGACAAAGAAATCTCCGCCTTCTTCGGCACTAGCTGCACTGGCTCCAAATATACCTCCTACTAAAGCACAAAGGATGATCATCGCAAGTCTTCCCTTTTCCGCTCCGAACTTAAATATAATAGGAAAGTTTATGGAACTGAAAAGTATGGCAACAAGTATCATAGGAAGCATTGAAGTCATCATACCCGGTAACTTGGATAAGCTTCCATCCATGATCAATAATGTTGTGCCTCTTAGTATCAAATATAAAATACTCATAGAAAGTATCCCGATAAGCGACAATATATATTTGCTTAAAACCATTTCTTTTCTTGTATATGGCATAGTGATCGCATAGCTGTCCCATTTGCTTTTTTCGTCATAAGCCATAAGCGTAATAGGAAGCATTGAAATGAATACTATAGCAAATGCCAAGAAAAATGTTGAACTTTCACCCATTATTGCTATTATCATATAAACCAAACATAATAAAACAACAAATCTGCACTGCTTTATAAGTTCATACAAATCTTTAATAATCAGACCTTTCATTTATTTAACCTCCTTAGCCATAAAAACAATAATATCTTCAATATTTGGTTTTTCAAGTTTAAAAGCGTTATTTACCTTATCTTTTAATACCAAAGCTTCTACTCCGTAGTCCGTTCGCCTTACACCTTTTACGGCATCTTTGTCAATATCGTCAAACTCGGCATTACTGCATTTCAGTATCCTGTACTTTTCAAGAAGGATATCTTTTTCTTCTACGAATAATAATTTTCCTTTATGAAGGAATGCAATATAATCACATAGCTTCTCAAGGTCGGAAACTATATGCGAAGAAATTAAGATCGAATGACTTTCATCTCTTGTAAAATCATAGAATAAGTCCAATATCTCATCTCTTACTATAGGATCGAGTCCGCTTGTAGCCTCGTCTAAAATCAATAGCTTTGCGTCATGGGAAAGAGCAACCGCAATCATAAGCTTCATCTTCATTCCTCTTGAAAAATCTTTAAAACTCTTTTTAAGAGGCAAGGAAAATTTATTTATATATTCGAAGAATACTTTTTCATCCCAATTTTTATAAGTATTTCTCATTATCACATTAACTTGTTTTGCATTGACACCTTCGGGAAAATGAGCTTCATCTAAAACTACACCAATATCTTCTTTTGTAACTTTAAAATTATCCTTATTGCTTTTTCCTAAAATGCTGATTTCACCTTTATCTGCATTTATAGCATTTAACAGAAGTTTGATCGTTGTACTTTTTCCTGCACCATTCTCTCCTATAAGCCCCATTATATACCCGCTTGGTAAGGTTAGACTTATATCATCCAATTTAAAATCTTTATATTCTTTGGTTAAGTTATTAATTTCAATAGCATTCATTTCTATTCCTCCGCCATAAGCTTAAACATTTCAAGTAATTCTTCATTATCAAGATCGCATACTTTTGCAAGCACCATTATCTCTTTGATATAATCTTCTATTTTTTTTAGATTTTCCTCTTTAATAAGCTTTGTGTCCTTTTTATTAACAAAAGACCCTTTTGCCTTTAAAGTATAGACATATCCGTCTTTTTCGAGTTCGTCATAAGCCCTTTTTGTGGTTATGACACTTATTCTCAAATCCTTTGCAAGACTTCTTATGGAAGGAAGAGGATCGCCTTCCTTTAATTTCCCGGAAACAATCAAATTTTTGATTTGTGTATAAATTTGTTCATATATTGGTTTATCGTCGACATTACTAATAATTATATCCAATATCCTCACCTCTTTTTCTGTATATATACAGTATATACAGATATAACAGATATGTCAAGTAAAATATAAAAAAATAAGCCTTTTATTTAGGCTTATTTTTTATATCTGTTTTTTATTAAATATAGGTATTGCCGATATAATAAATACAAAGCACATTACAGTTAATGTCATTAAAGCAAATTTAAAGTCACCGACCGACAGTTTACTTTGAAGTAATGACATATTATCATTGATAAGCATCAAAGGATTATATTTTTGTATTTTAGGAACTATATTTATAAGGAATAATATCACAGTTACTCCCCCGGTAAATAATAACACACCATAATTGCTATTAAACATACTGCTTGCAAATATCATAACGGATATTATAAGTATTCCAAATATATAATACATCAAAGCTGCGTATATTATATTATTTATATTCTCGGGAAAAAGATAAATCGTATAAACATAAGTAACCATAAAATATAATAAATATGCAAAAGTCCACATGATTAACATGGTCAATAGTTTAGATATTATAACATTTGCCCTTCTTAAACCTTTAGTCAGCATATTTATAAGAGTACCGTTACTTATCTCGACCGTCAAAATCCCGGAAAATACAATCACAAAAACGATAAGACACAAAGGCAAGTTTTTATAAAACTGCATCCACGAATCCATTGCACTCGGCTCAGGTATTGTAATATTCATTCCTGCAGGCATAAAATTTTCAACAAGTAAAGGGGTAATCTTTGCAATTATCGGATTCATCATAGAAAAAACAAGGAATACTGCCAATATTATAAGTATTTTATATGTTCTAAAAAGCTCCAAAAATTCTTTTTTTGTAAAGGCTATAAAACTTTTCATTTTACCACCTCCATAAATAAATTCTCTAAAGTAGGCTCTAATATTTCTATTTTAGCAGGAAGTATATTTTCTTTACCCAGTTCAAAAAGTACATATCTTTGTACTTTACCGATATTATTTGAGGATATCAACACATTTTTTCCTTCAACATTTATATGCTCTTTATAATCAAGTATCTTCTCAAACATCATAAATTTATTTAAATCCGTTTGTTCAGTAAATTCTATGGACAAAACATCTTTTCGTTTGCCTTGTTTTAATTTTTCAACTTCGCCGCTAAGTGCGATATTACCTTTATGAAGAATTGCTATACTGTCGCATATCTTTTCAACATCTGATAAAATATGTGTTGAAAAGATAACAGTGCTCTTCCCCTTTATTTTAAGAAGTATATCAAGGATCTCTTTTCTTCCAACAGGATCAAGGGCTGAAGTCGGTTCATCGCAGATCAAAAGTTTTGGTTCATTTAATAATGACTGTGCAATCCCAAGCCTTTGTTTCATTCCCCTGGAAAAACCACCTATTTTTTTATTATTATTTTCCAGTCCCACTAGATTTAATAATTCTTCAATTCTTCTCTTTAATATCTTACCGTCCATCCCCGTTATTTCACCGCATAATTTAAGATATTCAATTGGTTTCATATATCCATAAAAAGCGGGAACATCAGGAAGATATCCTATAAATCTGTTCGTTTTGGTTTCTCCGTAATAAACTTCTTCTCCGCAAACTTTGATAATCCCGTCATCTTTTTTAAGCAGCCCCAATATCATTTTCATCGTCGTTGTCTTTCCGGCTCCGTTTTCTCCCAAAAAACCAAAAATCGAACCTTGAGGGACAGAAAATGAAATGCTATCTATTATTCTATTGGAGCCGAAACTCTTTGATAAATTCTCTATTATTAAGCTATCCATCTATTCGTCACTTCTTCCGAAAACAAAGTAAATTACAGGACCTATTATTTGTATAAATACAACTATAACAATCCAAACAGGTCTGTTTAAAATTTTATAGTTATCATGTCTGAGCACATGTATTAAAGCTGTTACCATAAGTACCAATTCTATTATGATAATAGGGATCAAAAATGGTAAATATTCTCCTATATTACTAATCGTATTCATTTTAATTATCTCCTAAATTTATTTTTAATTCATTAAGTATATTCTGAAATTCTTTACTTTCATTCAGACTTTTAAAGTCGTGCTCCGTATCAATTAAATTCACTAAATCGTCTTTAATGGATTTTTCACTTCTGGGAGCTTTTTCCCCCAAGTCAAAATCTTTAAACCAAGTATCTATCATATCAAAATAATCATCTCCATGAAGAGTTAATGGAAATAAATCTCTTACAGCAACATCTTTATATTTCCTGATTATCTTGATAGCTTTATCGGACTCATCAAAACTCATATATAATTTTGCGGCAGTATAGTAAACTTGGATCATGGAATTAGGGTTTAATCTGTTTATATGATAAGTATCATTTAATTTTTCAAGCCTTTTTAACGTCTCTTCAAAAACCTCTTTATTATCATGATTTAGGGAAAGATATACAAGCATATTCCCGACCAAATCCATCAAATTTTGAAATATAGTTATCTGTGTGATTTCTTTTGCTTTTTTATAATCTCCCATCAGCTCATATGCTCTGGATATAAGAGAATCGCTGTTAGCAGTGGGAACTATTTCTTCTCCCAAAAGTTCTATAACTTGATCGGGCTTTCCGGTCATTAAATATATATTCGCTTCCAAAATAACACTTTGCTTTACTATAGAAATATCTTCACATTCACTTTTTATTCTTTTCAATAATTCTAAAATCGTATTGATGACTTTTTGAGAATTTTCTTCATTGCCGGCTAATGCATAATGATTAATAAGTAAAAGTACCATTTGCAGAAGCAAAGGAAAACATGAATAATATTCTTTTATTATTTCATCACATTTATTGAATACATTATCAAAATCTTCATTTGCAAAATCATCTGCTAAGCTATGATAGATTTTTCTTATTTCTTCTTTTGTAAGGTTTGGATTATATCCAAGTAACTCATCCAAAGAAATATTATAAAAGGTTGCGAGTTTTGGAAGTAATTCTATATCCGGATAACTTCCTCCTGTCTCCCATTTCGAAACAGAAGCCTTGGAAACCCCCATATAATTTGCAACATCTTCCTGAGTGAGCTTCTTTTCTCTTCGTTTTTCAATTAATATATTTGAAATGTTTATTTCTTTCATTTTATTCACCTCTTAATATTATTATATTAGTAAAGGAAATATAAACAATGGATTTAAAGTTAATTTTAGTTGATAAAATCAATTATTAGTTGATTTAATGTATAATTTTTTTATAAATAATTTGACAAATTTTATACTATATATTACGATTTAATTAAGAAAAAATAATAAAATAGGGAGAACGAAAAAGATGAAAAAAGTTCTAAAAGTAATACTGGCATTGGGTCTTGTATTCATAATGGCGGGATGCGGTTCTAAAGCACAAACAGCAACATTTAATTACAGTTCGAACGGGGTTGATGTAAAGATGGTTGCTGATGCAGAAGGTGATACGATTATAAAATTAACGCAAACTTCTACAATAAACACAAAAAACTTTAACAGCAGCCAAATAAAACAATTAAAAAAAGTAGTTGAAGAATCAAAAGATACTTATAAGAATATCAAGGGTATTACATATAAGGCAGAAGAAAGCGGAGATAAGATCGTAGAAACAATCATTATACCGACAGACGAGGAAACTTTAAAAACAGTAATATCAAAAGGCTTGCTTCCTGTAACAGGTTCAAGCGGTGAGGTAACAAAATTATCTTTGGATAAAACTAAAGAAAGTCTACAAAAAGCAGGCTGGACATTAGAAGAATAGTATATAAAAAATAAAAATGCAGTTTATTTAACTGCATTTTTTTATTACAAATATTGATAAAAATTATTTTTTTACCTTAGGAAGAGACCATTTATATTTTCTTGAAAGAAGTCTTATAAATATAATAGAAAAAATACCTATAAGAACAGATATATCAGAATTCACATTATTTTTAAGCAGTACCAAATAAACGCCTCCTCCAACGATGCAGGCAAGAGCATAGATCCTTTTTCTTAGAACAAAGGGTATATCCGAGACCATTATATCTCTGAGCATTCCTCCTCCAATACCCGTAATGACACCTACAAAAATAAGAAGAAAATTATTATAGGTAAATCCCGCAAAAATAGCCGAGTTCATCCCAAGTATCACAAATACACCAAGTCCTATGGCATCAAACACATTAAGAGCATTGTTAAATAAGTTTATATGATCCTCAATATATTTATAATTATAATAAGAAAAAATAAATACCACCAAAGCGGCAACAGCCGCAAGAGCCGCATAAGTTCCGTTCGTAAACATATTCGGTGGCAGCATACCAAGTATGATATCCCTTATTATTCCTCCTCCCAGAGCGGTTGTAACGCCTAAAACGACAACACCGAATACATCCAAGTCTTTTTCTATGGCAACCATGGCTCCGGAAATTGCAAAAGCTATTATACCAATAATTTCACATATATTTATAAACTGTTCCGTAAAAATAAAATTCATAATTCTCCCTATTTATATCCTATTACATCATATGGAGTAATAAGACCGATCAATCTTTCAATTTCTTTCCCATTTTCCGTAATGAAGATAGCCCCTATCCTCTCATTTCTCTTATATGCATTATATAACATATCTTCTATTTCTATCATTAAAGTATTTTTATGTACAAAAAGAAACTTTTCGAGTATCGGATTATCGAGAGATAAATATCTTTTTATATGAAAAAATCTGGTTTTATCATTGATCTCATCTATACCTTCATCAAGCACACACTGAAAAACAGTATTTTCTCCAAATACACCTCGGACAATCCCGTTCTCATTCATTATTGGAATATGACTTATTTTTTTATTATCCATTTTATTCATAAAATCCATTACATTATCACCAATGTAAGCTTTTATTATATCATTGTAATCTACAGCAAACTCTATAGCTTTCTTTGGAGTTTCAATTTGCTTTAAAATATTAGATAACAGTTCTATCATGGCATTACTTGGTTCAATCGCATACTCATCGTTTACTTTGGGATTATGCTGAAGTATATTTCTTATTTCTTTGCAGTATTCCAACTCTCTTCTGATATGTTTATAACATTTTAAATTTATTAACCTGCTTATACTTTTTCCGTCCTTAGGAAAATTATATTCCATAACAGCTGTCTGTTCCAATTTTTTATAGAGCTGCAAGAATTCTTCTGTTCTGTTCATAAGCTCCTCCTTTCTATATTATACACATACTTATTTATAAAAAAATAAAAATTTATAATAAAAAGGAACCTGCTTAGGTCCCTTTAAAATTAATCTATTACATAATCTACAGCAATACTCGTTTCTCTTACTTTATGCATATAAGTCTTTACCACATCCACATGATATGGATCATGCTGATACGCCTCAAGAGCTTCTTCATTATCCAAAACAACTTCCAAAATGATATCATAAGACCTGTCGGAATGAAGGAAATCTATACCCACATTAATATCTTTGATCATATCTACATGACCTTTCATGGACATCAATGTTTCCTTAGCCATTTTACATGATTTCTCACTGCTGTCTTTTAATTTAAAACAAACGATATGTTTTATCATATATATCCTCCTATAGTTCCTTTAACTTTTCTATGGCTTTATCTACATAGTTTTTATTCAAATCTTCGATTTCGCCTTTATCGCATTTTTCTGCTATTTCCGGGTCTATAGGGATATTTGCAAGAACATCTAAATTATATTTTTCAGCTATTTCATCTACATGGCTTTCACCGAAAACATTTATCTTTTTACCGCAGTCCGGACATTCGATATAACTCATATTCTCAACCAAGCCCAAAACTTTTACATTCATCATATTTGCCATATGAACAGCCTTTTCCACTATCATGGAAACTAGTTCCTGAGGAGATGCAACTATTACTATACCATCTACAGGAAGAGTTTGAAAAACAGTCAGAGGAACATCACCTGTTCCCGGAGGCATATCCACAAACATATAATCTATATCTTCCCATATGATATCCGTCCAAAACTGACCTACGGCTCCCGCTATAACCGGACCACGCCATACGACAGGCTTTGTATCGTCATCCAAAAGCAAGTTTATAGACATGATATCTACCCCGCCTTTACTACTTTTTGGATAAGCGCCCTCTTTTGTCGCATATACATTTCCGCTTACTCCGAATATCTTGGGAATAGAAGGCCCTGTTATATCAGCATCCAAAATCCCGACATTATAACCTTCCTTTTTCATATTAGAAGCTAAAAGCGAAGTAACGAGAGATTTTCCTACGCCCCCTTTACCGCTTACAACTCCTATTACTTTTTTTATATTACTTTTTTTATGTGGTTTTACTAAAAAATCTTCTTTTGTTTGCTCTCTCGAAGAACAATTAGCAGAACATGTTGAACAATCATGTGAACATTCACTCATATCAATACCTCTTTAATTATAAAAATATACATTTTCTATACATTATAGCACCATTATGCTTATTTTTATACATTTAATATTAATTTTTAGTACAAATAAAGTGAAATAAACAAATCATAATCATACTTTGTATATTCTCTTAAGCCTTTCTCCCAGCCTGCTTAATATTTCATTTGTTATAGTATCAAGATTATTCGCCATATCCTCTGCACTGATTTCTTCATTCCCTGATTGTCCTATAAAAACAACTTCATCATCTCTTTTCACATCATCGACCTTTGAAACATCTATAAATAATTGATCCATACATATCCTTGCGATTATAGGAACTTTTATACCATTTATTAAAACAAATCCGTTGTTATTGGATAATTTTCTCGAAATACCGTCCGCATAACCTATTGATACAACCGCTATCTTACATTTTTTCTCGGCTTTAAAATCCAGACCGTAACCAACAGTTTCGTTTTTCATAAGTTCTCTGACAACTTCTACTCTTGCTTTTAAAGATAAAACCGGTTTTAAATCCAAGTCTAATTTAATTTTATCACTTTTTTTGCTTAATACTCCGTATAGTGCAATCCCGACTCTTGCATAGTCATATTTTAAATCGGGATAATTGAGTACTCCGTAACTCCCCTGAATATGAAATTTCAAATTTGTATAACCATTCTCTTTTAATACTTTGACTATATTATTAAAATGATTTATTTGAAGTTTTGTAAACTCTATATCCTTTTTATCAATACTGTCACTTACACATAAATGACTAAATACTCCCTTAACATCTATATTTTTAAAACTTAGTATTCTAATTATATTTGTTATATTCTCAAAATGTTCACCCAGTCTATGCATTCCCGTATCGATTTTTATATGTACTTTTATATTTAACTTACATTCGTCTAACGAACTTGCATATCTATAGTCAATTACTGTTTGAGTCAAATCGTATTTCTTTACTAAATTTATATTGCTTAAGTGAGTATATCCAAGTATCAGTATTTCTCCTTTAACACCGGCTTTCCTTAGCCTTATCCCTTCCGAAATCTCTGCCACACAAAAATGATAAATCTCCATTTTATTTAACGCTTCGGCTGTTTCCACCAGTCCATGTCCATAAGCATTTGCCTTTATTGCAGGCATTAATTCACATCCCTTAGGCAGTACTCTTTTAAACTCATTTACATTATTATTTAAATTATTTATATCCAGTTCTATCCAAGCCCTGCCTTTATCATACATTTCTCCACTCCTTATACTTAGTAAAGAGAGTATTGAATATAACAGCAAATAATAAAGATAAGATACTCACTATAAAATAATTCAACATAGAATTATCAATAAAAACACTCATAGAACCAAAGACCTTTACAAACATTCTCACGGTAATTATAAAAGCAGGATGGATAATATAAATATACATAGAAATATTTCTTAAATCCTTGTATCTATCGCCCTTTATATCCAATAATATTTGAAAGAAGAAAAACATGGATGGCAGTAAAAATATATACATGCTCGTATGCCTTTGTATATCAAAATAATGAAGCAAAAGTCCTTCCATAAGCATTAATGACATTGAAATAACAAAAAATATAACTTTTGATTTAAATTGCATATTGCATTTTACTTTTCTTAAAACCATACCAAGAACCAAAAATACAGGAGCGTAAAAAATCCCGTTTCTGGTAAAAGAAGTTACTTTAAATATAATGTCATAAAAGTAATTTATAAAATGCATATTCTTTATAAATCCGTAATAACTATCTCCGAATAAACCTATCAGATATAAAAACAGTGAAATGATAAATACATTTTTGATATTTACTTTCCTGCAAAGTAAATAGACAAAGATACAGCCAATTAAAACGGCAGGAAGATACCATAAATGATAAAAGGTTCCGTCTAAGAAAAACGCTCTTATAACACCCCAAATACTAAATGATTTATTGAATGCTCCCGAATAAATATTAACAGGCAAATATAATATTACAGAAACTACATATAAAATAAGAGTGCCCTTTAAAAATGCTAAAAATCGAGAGTTATCATTTCCCTCTACAGCGACGGGATACAATATAAAATATCCCGTCGTCATCAAAAAGAAAGGAACCGCTATCCTGCATAAAACATATGTAAAACCAAAATCCAATGTATTATTTATACTGCTAAGAGGACCGATATGTATGGCAATGATCAAAAATGCGGCAATCAATCTAAAACAGTCTATGCCGTTATATTTAAAAGTCTTCATATCAGGATCTCCATAATGTCAATATATAACCATCGACATTATTTCCCGAAATAACATACGGAGAGTTATCGGGTATAGATATTAAATTTTTTTCGCTTTCGAAGCATATATATGATATTTCTATATTTAAATTTTTATCTTTAACAATAAGGGATTTTTTACCATATTTAAAATCCTTTATAAATTCAATATACTCTTCCAGCACCATATTTTTATCCGTGATTATTTTGGAATGAGGAAAGCCCACATATCTGAAATGCCAAGGTTCCGCTGATATTCCAGTTACCCTTTCTTTCTCTTTTATATATCTTTCAATAAATCCGAATGCGGGAGCCTTTTCTCTAAACTCTTTATATATACCTTCATTAGGGAAATCGGGTCTTATAAAATCAATATCCCCGTTATTCTTTGCTAAATCTATAGCAAATCCGGTCTGATGTTCACTGTGCCCGGGAAGAGCCACATATTTATTTGTAAAATCTTCTCCGTTTTCATTAAGAGAATTATTGTAAATCTCTATTTGTTCTTCAAGCGTTCTATATCCGCTTACATATGCTATCTCATCAGTGCTGCCAATTTCAAACAGCAATTCTTTTAATATATAATCAACATTCTTATTTAAGTAAACCTTACTGTCTTTATCTATTTGGCATATATTTTCGTAAGGAATTATTTCCCTAATAGGATTATCCTTATTTACCAATATAAGTTCCCCGCTGAATACCTGATTTCTATCTAAGCACAACTTTTTCATGATTACACCGCCAATGAAATAATTTTATTTACTATTTCATCAAAATCCATACCTATACCTTTAAGCATATTAGGAAATCTGCTATGAGCTGTAAAGCCGGGTATAGTGTTGACTTCGTTAAATACAATATCTCTATCTTTCGTTATAAACATATCAATACGTGCAAAATCCTTACAGTCCAATATTTTATATATTTTCAGTGCGGTTTCTTTAATGACTTTTGCATTTTCTTCGGTTATCCTTGCAGGCATGTGTATTTTAGAAGTTTTTAAATTATACTTTTCAACATAATCAAAAAATCCTTTGGAAAGTTCTATTTCATCTACTTCGCCGATTATCGGCTTTTCATTACCAAGCACGGCACATCCGACTTCAAAACCGTCGATATTTTCTTCCAGTACTACTTTATCATCGTATTCAAAAGCCTTATCGACCGCTTTAAATAAGTCTTTTTTATCTTCAACTTTTGTAATACCAAAAGATGAACCTGCTTTTAATGGTTTTACAAATATCGGAAAACCTAAATATTCAATATGATTACTGAAATCATTTATGCTTTTATTAATCAAAACAGATTTAGGCACTTTAATCCCCATGCTTTCAACTAACTTATGAGCCCTGTATTTATCCATACATAAAGCCGAAGATAATACACCGCAGCCGATAATAGGTATACCGCCAAGCTCCAATAATCCCTGTATCGTTCCGTCCTCTCCGTTTTTCCCATGTAATATAGGAAAAGCAGCGTCTATATGTATTATTATTAATTCATCATTTTTAAAAACGACAATACCATGCTCTGATGTATTTCCCGATATCAAAGCATCATAACAATTCTTATCCAAATGCCAAGTATCATTTCTTATCTTTTCAATATCACCTTCATATAAATAAAAATCTCCGCTGCGACTAACTCCAATTAGTTTTATATCATACAGATCTTTGTTTATTGAATTAATAACGGAATAAGCTGATTTAAGAGATACATCGTACTCCGGAGAATTCCCGCCAAACAGTACCAAAATAGATTTTTTCATTTTATCACTTCCTAAAATCATTTTTTAAAACTAAATCAAATACTTTGCAAAGATTTTATTTATAAAAAAATATCAAATTTAATATTAATTACTAAATTTGATATTATTATATATTTTTTATTAAATTTAATCTTGAAGCCTCGTTTAAGATAGTATTAAAAATAATTTCTTATTTATTAACAAGATTTAATAATCTATTAACAATAATTAAATATGTATTAAAATAAATAAAAAGCTATAAATGAGTAGCCTAATTTGACAAGAAACCAATTAAATCATCATAACTGTTTTTCGCGTCTTTATAACCCAAATCATACAGTGCTTTCAGTTTATCCCTGTCTTTTTCCAGTCTTCCTATATTCATATTTTCGCTGGGTCTTATAACAAATGCACTTCCCTTATTTACTTCTTCATCTATTATACCGAGAGATTCATTATAATTAATATGTCGCTTAGCTGTAGCATTTACAAAATCAGGATACTTTCTATACTTTATTTTTATCATAGGAAGCAGTTTATTTTTACTTTTTTGATATCCCTCAGGCTGAGTAAGAACTACAACATTTTTTTTATTACCGTCTTCAATGGATTTTCTAATCGGGATAGAATCGGAAATACCTCCGTCTAAATATTCTTTTCCGTTAATAGGTACATTCCTTGATAAAAGAGGAAGTGAACTGGAAGCTCTTACATATATGATATCTTCATTCATATCATTAAGCTTTATATATTCCGCTTTTCCCGTTTCTATATTGGTAACGACCGCATATAAACTACCTTCAAATTCATCATAAGTCTTAAAATCAAAAGGATATAATTCATTTGGGATTATATTATATAACATATCCGCACCGAAATAATCCCCGGTAGTAATCAAACTGTAAAAGCTTGCATATCGTTTATCATCAAGATAATCTACATTTACTCTGTAAGCTCTGTTTCGTTGTTTGGCTAAATAAGAACATGCATGGCATATCCCCGCAGAAACTCCATAGTTATTTTTAAAATAAATATCTTTATCAATAAAAAAGTCAAGTACACCGGCAGTATAGATACCTCTCATTCCGCCGCCTTCCAATATAAGTCCGCTGTTATACATAATGCCTCCATATAAAATATTTTATATTATATCACTAAAATTTGATATTTAAAATAATTTAATTTGATTTAATAAAAATAAGTATTTATCCAAATCAAAAAAGCTCGGTCAAACCGAGCCTTATTTATTTTAAAATGTTTGATTTATCTATACTTTCGATGGCCTTTATTATTTCCTCTTCGTCCTGAACAAGAGCCATCCTTACATAGCCTTCTCCTGAAGGTCCGAATGCACTTCCCGGTGTGACCAATACTCCGGTTCTATCTAACAGGTCAAAACAGAATTTTTCCGAAGAAGTATATTTTTTAGGTATTTTAGCCCAAACAAACATTGTTGAAGAACATCTTTTTATATCCCAGCCTATACCGCTAAGCCCGTCACAAAGTATATTTCTTCTCTTTTCATATGCCTTTCTCGTAACCTCAACGCAAGACTGATCTCCCGTTATGGCAGCTACGGCAGCTTTTTGGACGGGAAGGAACATACCGTAATCCATGTTTGATTTCAGTTTGCTTAAGTTACTTACCACGTCTTTATTACCTACACAAAACCCTACTCTTGCTCCCGCCAGTCCATAAGTCTTTGAAAGAGAGTTAAATTCAACTCCAACGTCTTTAGCACCTTCAAACCTTAAAAAGCTTCCGCATTCTTTACCGTCAAACACCAAATCGCTGTACGCATTATCGTGAAGTACGATAATATCATATTTTTTGGCAAAGTCTATTAAATCCTTGTAAAAGCTGTCCGGTGCCATTGCAGTCGTAGGATTATTTGGATAAGATACTATCATCAATTTAGCTTTTTGTCTTATATCTTCTGTTATATCATCGAGATTGATAACATATCCGTTCTCTTCTCTTTGAGGCATATAATATAGCTCCGCCCCAGCAAGCTTAGGTCCGTCAGCAAAGACAGGATAACATGGGTCGGGAACTAGAACAACATCTCCCGTATCAACAACGGAAAACGAGATATGAGCAAGTCCCTCTTGTGAACCAAGCAAAGACTGAACTTCCGTATCAGGGTCCAAATCAACTCCGTAACGATTTTTATACCACTTTGCCACTGACTCTTTTAAATCCTCTTTATCATTCAACGGATACAAATAGCTGTTTATATCCTTAGCCTGTTTGGTCAAAGCATCAATAATATGCTTTGCAGGAGGTATATTGGGTGTACCTACACTCAAGTCAACTACATGCATCCCTTCCTTTATTTTTTCTTCTTTTAAATTAGCAAGTTTAGAAAAAATCCCTTCTGTGAACATATCCATCCTTTTTGCAAATTTCATTAATATTCCTCCTAGTTTGATACTTGCTATAAAATATAATGTAATAACCAAAGAAAAGTCTATCACATCTGTTTATTATATGCAATTAAAAAAATAATGTTAGAACCTTGTCAATATATATACTTTATTACGATTTAAAGTTATAATATGAAATAATAAAAAAATCATATTGAAGGTAAAGCATATGGATATAAATTCAGCTATGATAAAAAAAGCTATTAATTTAGCTTTCAGTGCACATGAAGGACAAACAGATAAAGGAGACATGGCATATATAATGCATCCTTTTTATATAGCAAGTAAATTAAATGATGAAGATGAAATCATTACCGCACTTTTGCATGATACGCTGGAAGATAGTGACCTTACAAAAAAAGACTTAATAAATGCAGGGTTTAATACTAATATAGTTGAAGCTGTCGATACTTTAACAAGAAATAATGAGGATTATTTTTATTATATCAGCAGGATAAAGAAAAATAACCTTGCAAGAAAAATAAAAATACTGGATTTAAAACATAATATGGACTTATCAAGACTCGATAAAATAACAAGTGAAGATATCAAAAGATATGAAAAATACAAAAAAGCAATTGAAATATTAACAGACAATAAAGAATAAGCGAGTACTTGTGATATTCGTATTAAGATATCTAGTGCAGTGCAGTAAATATTTGTGCCAAAATAATAAAAAAGACCTTATTGGTCTTTTTTATTTATATTTCTTTATTATATTTACAATCCTGTCATATTCATCTTCTATCTTTTGCATATCTTTTTCAATTTCATGATCATTGGCTCTGATTTTTATTACTACATTATCACATTCTTTATATAAATCAGTCATACCTAAATTAGCACTTACACCTTTTAATGTATGTACGCCAACTAATACCTTCTCAAAATCCTTTTCGTTTAAAGCTTCTTTTGCCTCATTAAAGCTCTTATCATCCACAAATTTAAGTATAAATTTCGTACAAAGCCCTTCATTTCCGGCAAATCTTTCAATGACGGATTTAATATCTACGCCATTTTCATTCAATTCATTTAAAACACCATTCATAACTTATACATCCTCTCGCTTAACTTTTACTTTTGTCTACCTTTTCGAATTGATCCAATACTGCAATAAATGCTGATATCAAATCATCCGAAAAAGCCCCGCATTTTCCGTTTATTATCATTTCAGAAGCTTTTGAATGAGAAATAGGATTTCCGTTAGGAGTTCCCATAGTAAGCGCATCATAAACATCTATTAGCCCGACTACTTGAGCAGACACTGGAATATTATCCCCTTTTAAACCATAAGGGTATCCTTTCCCGTCATATCTTTCATGGTGATACAATGCTATATCTCTGCTTGCTATATAATACTCATCTTTCGTTTCTAAAATTTTTGATAAAAATTTAGCACCTTGAATAGTATGTGTCTTCATTATCTCATTTTCTTCATAATTTAAAATCGAACCCTTTTTAATTATATTATCCGGGACTGCTATTTTACCCAAATCATGAAGTGCCGCTGCTTCCGTTATTACATCTATTTCTTCTTTACTAATATCGTACTTTGAATTGTTTATTTTTACAAGTGCTTTTAATAAAATATTAACATATTTTTTTATTCTGTTTACATGTCCCCCGCTTTTCAAACTTCTGAATTCAATTAAAGTACTCAAATTGGATAATATCCTTGACTGGCTTTCCTGAAGAGATTTCATCTGTCTGTCTATTTTTTTCTTTTGCTCATCAACTAAATTGACTAAATGATTACGATATTTAAATAAGTCAATTAAGTTCTTGGCTCTATTCTTAACTTCAAAATTATCAAAAGGCTTTCTCATTATATCCTCAACACCTATTTGATAGATCATATCGTTCATATTTTCAGAAACACCTGCTGAAATAACTATAACAGGTATATCTTTTTCATTGAGCTCATTACGAAGTATAGTTAAAAATTGAACCCCATCCATTTTAGGCATGACTATATCAAGTAAAATAAGCACTACCTTATTTTTATTCTCTTCCAATACTTTTAAAGCTTCCTCACCGTCAGCAGCCATTAATATATTATATTCATCCTCAAGGGCTATTTTTAGAATTTCTCTGTTTAATTCTTCATCATCTACAATTAAAATACTTTCTCTTTTTTTAATTTCTTTTTTTATCTTTTCCCTATTTTCTTCTCTTTTAGGTTCATTGCCGCTATAACAAATCACCTTTTCATTTTTATTTAATTTAGCCTGATACATTGCAATATCCGCTTTTGAAAATAATGCTATATAATCCTTACCGTCATTGGGATATATACTTATTCCAATACTGACACTTATAGGGAAAGGATCGTTCATTAATTTATCTTTTAGTTCGTTTCCTTTTCTTATTATAATGTCGTTATCTGCATTCTTTAGAAAAACAATAAATTCATCCCCGCCTATCCTTCCTATGGTATCTGTAGAACGAAAAGTATTATCCAGTATTTTCGCAATCAGCGTTATTACGCTGTCACCTTTTTTATGTCCGTAAGAATCATTGATGTTTTTAAAGTCATCTACATCTATTACCAATAATCCATGTTTATTTTCTTTATCATTTGAATTCTCAATAAGTTCTTTTATAATAGATTCACTGGCAACTTTATTCAAAATACCTGTCAGAGGATCGAGGCTTAATTGCTTTTCAAGCTTTATCCTGGCTTGCTTTTCACTTTCTATAACTGAAAACCTGCCAATTATTTTATTTAATTTTTTATTGTCATCCCTTAAATAAAAGTAACTCATTTTAAGCCAAAAAAATTCGGAATTATTTAATCTGCTTCCTCTATATTCAAAACTTCCTTTATCACTTTTACTTCTGCCTTCAAAAATATTTTTAAATTTAGTTATATAATCCGGATGAACATGCCTATCGATATTATATTTTATAAAATCAGAAGTAACAGCAGGAATATCTTTTTCCTGAGCCTCATCGAAAGGGATAGTTATGGTGTCAAAAAAACAATCATATTCAAATTGTACATCTTTAGAAATAGAATCTATCAATTTTGATGTCTCAATTTTAGATACGAGTCTATTGACAACCTGCTTTTGTTTATTTATATCTACCAAAACAAAAATGATCTTTGGACCATTTTCTTCGTATGCGAGTTTTAGCCTGACTAAAACCCATTTTTCATTATTACCTTTTAATCTAACTTCAAATTCACTGGAATATTCTTCCTTAAATTTAAGAGCATTAAAAATAGCATCTTTTTCTTTATTGAATATTTCTTCTCCGCATAATTCAAATATAACATTTTTTATCTCTGTGTTACTTATTGCTTCTTTATTTATAGATACAATATCATAAAAATTATCGTTTCCTTCTTCAAATTTTATGGTATGTTCATCTATAACAGCGACTTTTAAAACACCAACAGGCAATAAGCTTAATGCATTCTCCATTTCATTTCCTTCCCCGATAAGGAAAAAACCTATTAAGTAAAATACCTCATAGGTTTTTCTCTTTAAAGATTATAAAATTTTGATTTGTATAAGTTTATTATTTAAGAACACTATCCATCAATACCAATAATTCGTAAACGCTTCTGAACTGGCTCACCGTATTATCCTCTACCCAAACGATAGAACCTTGCCATGTAGCATTTTGTCTAAATAAAACTTTGATATTAAAAGTTGCCAAAATTTCCTTTTCTTTAAGTTCTTCTATAGACAGTTCTTCTTTATTTTCCTTATTATCTACAAAAGTCCTGCATTCATTGATTGCCTGAGGATAGTCCATATCATCCATAGTTTGTTCTATTAAGTTTAATAAGTTAAATGTGGATAAAAACTTTTTTTCAACCTTTAAATATGGATTATATAAAGTTCCAATCAAATTATTATTATCATAATTATAAATTTTAACAATACTTGTTTTCATTTCGTTGGGAATAAATTTTGTAGGTGTTAGTGCCATATCAAAAACCCTCTTTCTTAGTATTACTTCTTTTATATTAGTATAATATCATAATTCAGTTACATACCAGTTACAATTGAAATTTAAAATGAGAGTTTTTCTTATAATTTATAATTTTAATAAAAAAAGACCTTAAAATCAAGGTCTTTTTTATAATATCCATCTTTTGCTATTTACACTTAAGCTTCGGCTGTTTCTTCTTCAGCTTCTTCCTTTGCATTTTTATATCCCATTACTAATGTTACTCCGGATATCAATGCAAATACTACCATGAATATAGTCCACTTATCTATAAGAGCCATTGGTAAACTCATATCTTCCGTTAGTATAAATACGATAAGTGCTATTATTCCGTCAACAGCTGCTAAAATCTTTGTAAATAATCTTCTCTTTTTCTTTTCTTCCAAATATTCGTCCGCATCGGCGTATTCAGTTTCATAATATTCCTCTGCGTAATATTCTTCCTTTTTCTTTCTGGCAAATATTAGAAGTACTAATCCTGATATCAAAGAGAAAATAGTGCATAATAGATTTATCAATGCCCAGCTTGCTCCGCCTTCTGCCAAAGGAACTTTTTCGTCCGGAATATTTACGGTCCCTCCGTTATCGAGAGGCGTTACGGCGTCATTTATCGTCGTTGCAGGATTATTGGTTGTCGGTGCATTTGCAGCAGGTGCTGCCGGAGCCGCTGCAGGTGCTCCGCCCCCGTTAACTGTAGTCGTACCTGTCCCGGTTGTTGCGGGAGGTGTCGATTGAGGTGTGGTTGGTCTTGTTGGATTTGTAGGAGTCGGAATTACCAGATTATTTTCCTCTTCTTTATCATAAACAAATACTATTATATTATTTTCAGTATCCATTACTATTGACTGTGTATTACTGCTTACCAATTTATAACCATTTATATTAACTGCTTTTTCACTTACCTTATCTCCGAAAGCAGCTTTCATGATTTTATCATTATATAATCTATTGTTATTTCTATCTACATAATACACTCTGTATTCATAGATATTTTTATTATAAACAAAAGTTATTTCATTATTTTCAACATCTATATCTATCTTTTGTTCATCACTGCCTTGGACACTGTAGCCTTTTATATCTAACGCTTTTTCCACTACTTTATCTTTATACTCGGCGTTACCTTTTTTATCATCAACTAACTTATTTCCGTCAATATCAACATAATGAACGATATAATCATAACTATTCTTTTCATATACAAAGGTTATTTCATTATTTTCGGTATCCATAGTTATACTTTGCTGATCATTTCCCTGTATATGATAACCTTTTATATCTATTGCATTTTCGGTAACTGTTTCTCCATACTTTTTATTTTCATATTTGTCTTTAACTAATTTATTTCCTTCAGTATCTACATAATGAACTACATATGGATAATCATTTGCTTTCCATTCTGCGGTTAAAGTAATATCTTCAGCAGGCATATTGAAATGTGTTCCATCGGAATATCTATTATTATACTTATCATAATATCCTTGAAGAGTATAACCTTTAACACTTATATTACCACCGTTAACTTCAACATCTGAATTAAAATCATATTTTTTATCTTCAGTGAGCATACCTTCCAAAATGCCACCATTAGGAACATTAGCATCATAATTTACAGAATATTGATTAACTTTCCATTTTGCTAAAAGAGTAACATTATTATCAGGCATTGTAAACTTAGCGTTTACATCAATATCAGTTATATTTTCAAGTCCTTTTACCGTCCAGCCATCAAAAGTATATCCTTTAACGTCGATACCCTTGGAATCCGAAACTTCTACACTGGTATTATATTTATATAAAGTTGCCTCAGGTAATTTATCTTCATTGTTAACTACAGCACCTTCATAAGGAGGATTAGCATCGTAACTTACCGCATGCTCGTTAGCCTTATATGCAAATGTTATTACCTTTGCATTTTTATCGCTGCCATCATTTTTTAAGATTTCATTAATAACTATAGGATAATCGGAATTATTTTCTACTAATGTATATCCCTTTATAACCCCCTTGGCTTTAGCATTTACATTAAGAGTACTGCCATAGTCTGCTGTCAAGGTCTCTTTATTTTTTATCTCTTTTTTAGTATCAACATCAATGTACTTTATAACATATTTTGATTTGATCTTTTTAAATTTCGCATATACTACTATATCCTTATTTACCCATTTAAGTTCATGATCTTGAAGTTTTATATCGTCTTTGTAATACCATCCATCAAATTCGTAACCTTCTTCATAGGGATTAACTTCAGGTTTATCCACTCCGGTATTATCTTCTACTTTCGGATAGGATTTAACGACATGATCATATCCTTCAAATATATTATCTTTTATAGAATTATCATATTCATTAATAAAGACAACTTTATGATAAGTGGTAGTATCATATGCGACACCATCTACATGCCATCCGTCAGTACCGTCATATTTAATTACATACCATCTTATAGATATCTTGCCGTTATCTATATCTTTTTCACTGTATCCGGCTGCTATCAATGCTTTTTTCTGAGCTTCCATACTAGGGATTTGTACCAGATTACCATCCCTGTCAACACCGTTTTCACTGGTATTATCGTATATAGACTTACTGATGGATTTATTTATTTTTCCCGCTCCTACGTATTTATAATTTGAAGGTTTATCGGGAGAAGCACTGCCCGGTACATTAGCGGTATTCTTTAAAACATAGAAGTTTGCAGCACCGCTTGATTGCCAAATAGCATATAACTTTGAGTTTTCTTTTAGCTCATAATTATCACCAGGCTTATAAGACACGCCGCTTCCGTTAGATTTTGTATTCCACTCTTTAAATTCGAATCCAACTTTAGCTTTGGGAACTTCATTTATTATATTTACGTTACCCTCTTTTTGAGTTATTTTAGTAAACAATCCATTTCCATTATTTGTCCAATATTCTAGAGTATAATCCTTTTTTTCTTCATCAGGTTTGTTTACGTCCTCAGTATTTTTACCATCCTTTATCCAGCCTGCATATAAATCAAGGACTCCATTATTCGTTTCTATCACCCATGGATTGATAACTGCTTCGGCTCTGTTTTCATAATATCTGCCGTCCCCATTGGGAATTCCTTCTGATTTTTCATAATCTCTTCCGTCTTTACTGTTTACGAACCATCCTGCAAATGTATAACCGCTTCGTACAGCCTTATGATTGTTATAAACATCTACATTAAATGGAGTTGTATAACTCTCAACAACATGATTACTAGGCTTATATGTCACTTCATTTGCAACTTTATCATTTTCATAATGATATGCAATTTTTATCTTATAAGGTTCTTTTTCCCATACCGGTCTGAATACAGTATCAACATCCGGAACGACAAAATCAGAACCTGCTTTTACTACTTTTTCAGTCCAGTTCGTTGACGAATTACTGTACTTCCAGCCTGCAAACTTATAATTAAGTCTTTTAAGCGTACCCGTTCTTATACTTATGGTTTCTCCGACATTATACTTATGAGTTTCAGGGACCTCTCCGGTAACTCCTTCGTCCCATCCTTTTTCATAAGAAATACTTACGGTTTTATCATTTTTACTTTCTATCTCTTTAGCAAAAACATTTGCAGGGATAGTACCTAATATCATTAATGAAATAAGCAATAAGCTTAATATTCTCTTTAACCTTTTCATAGTATCCTCCACAATCTATATAAATACACATTAGTAATAGATTTAATCTTTATTTTATAGTTATAATATCATCGCCTAGTTACATATGAGTAACATATCAAATTTAAAATCAAATAATTAAATTATTTTATTACTGGTAATTTTTTGCAAATAAAAAAGACTATTATAATAGTCTTTTAATTAACAGAATAAAATCCCAAAATCTTTATTTTATAATCCTCTTTTATCTTGTTTATAGTATTAATGATTTTTTCCTTTTGTTTGAAATCTCCGTTTATTTCCAAATAAAAATTATATGTTCCCATATCCAGTTTTGTTGGTCTTGACATTATTGAAACAAGATTTATTTTATTTAAAGAAAATTCTTTTAGTATATCAAATAGTATTCCGGGACGGTCATTATCAGGCATTATATATAAGGGAACTTTTATATCTTTATTATTAGCTATATCTACTTTAAGCGCCCCCTCCCTTACAACTATAAAACGTGTATGATTATTAATCGCATCGGTTACATTTTTAATCTTAAACGGTGCCGATGAATGTTCAAGCATATGACCGGGGATTATTGCGGCTTCACCGATATTTCCTTCTTTTATTTTATCAAAAGATTCCATATTGCTCTCAGTCGTTATTATTTGTACATCATTCAAACTATCAATAAATTTTCTGCATTGTCCGTTTGTCTTGAACTGAACATACAATTTTTTTATATCTTCGATATTTTTAGTATTACTGATCAAAGAGAACTGTACGGGAATACTTATTTCATTTTCTATATAAACATTCATTTCAAGGAGTAAATCCAAAGTCCTTTGAACATAGCCATCCAAAGTATTTTCAACGGGTATAATCCCGACTTCGCATTCTGATCCCACACTATGAAAAGCATCGTCGATGGTTGAATAATAAATTTGTTCTAAATCATTATTAAATTTTTTTATATATTGTATTGATGCACTGTCACTGAAAGTGCCCCTAGGTCCTAAAACCGCAATTTTTTCCACTATGTAATCTCCATATTATAATTTTATATTTTATTATAACATAAAACTCAATATCTAAATAAAAATATCTCAAAGACCTAAAAATTAAAGGGATTTTTATAATATATATACTTTATTTTATAATTAATCTATAAACCTCCTGATTTCTCCTTCTTATGATAAATAATATTTAAATTACAAATAATAATAAAACTTTATAAATAATATTAATGGGGTAACTATATAGTATTATTGATTATATTTTTTAGAAATATAATCAAAATTTATTTACTTATCTTGAGTAAAAATATACAATTATATAAAAGAAAAAAACAGCTTTAAATTCAAATAGGATAGCAGAAAACAGTTGATATTT
Organism: Anaerofustis stercorihominis DSM 17244; assembly: GCF_000154825.1. Taxonomy (NCBI): domain Bacteria; kingdom Bacillati; phylum Bacillota; class Clostridia; order Eubacteriales; family Eubacteriaceae; genus Anaerofustis; species Anaerofustis stercorihominis. The sequence continues at coordinate 236,844 of NZ_DS560019.1, forward strand.
ATAGGCTGATTCAAAGAAATCGCAATACTATACATTAATTGTTCAGCATTGTTTTTCCACCTGATTTAGTGTATAATTATTCTGGGAGATAAGTTATGGATAATAATTTAAAAATTAAAATGCTGGGAGAATTTTCAATTTCATATAATGATAATACATTGAACGACTCTACGAGCAGGTTTAAAAAAGTATGGTCATTACTTGAGTATCTTATTACTTTTAGAGAAAAAGAAATATCTCAAAATGAATTGATCGAAGTCCTGTGGGAAGATGAAAATCTTTCTTCACCGACAAACAATTTGAAAACTTTGGTACACAGAGCAAGAAATGTTCTGGACAGCTTAGGTTATACCGAAGGGAAAAATATGATTAAATTTTCTAGAGGATCATATCATTGGAATAATGATCTTGATTTTGAAATTGATATTGAGATATTTAAAAACTTGATCGATAAAGCTAAATTCTCCGATAACAAAGATGAAAAATTAGAATATTATTTTAAGGCAATTGATGTTTATAAAGGAACTTTTTTACCTAAAAGTGCATATGAGTCATGGGCTGTCCCGGTAGCTACATATTATCAAAATATGTATATTACCATGATAAATGACATGATAAATATATTAAAAGAAAAAAATGACTATCAGTCTATTTCAGAAATTTGTGAAAAAGCGGTTATAATAGATCCATATGATGAAGATCTGCATTATCATTTGATTTATGCATTAGCAAAAAATGAAAAAAATAAAGAAGCATTGGAACATTACGAATATGTAGTAGACTTATTTTATAAACAGTTCGGACTAAATCTTTCAGACAAACTTACGAGTTTATATAAAACAATATTGGATACCACTAAAAATGTTGAGTTAGACCTAAATATCATCAAGGAAAATTTAAAGGAAAAGACTTATTCCAAGGGTGCTTTTTACTGCGAGCTTGGTTTATTCAAAGAGTTATGTCAGATAGAAGCAAGGTCTATTGCACGAACCGGAGTATCCATTAATTTGGCATTATTTACAATAATAGATATAAACGGAGCTCCTATCAAACAGCATATCATGAATAAATACATGGATAAACTTCATTCTTCAATACAAGAATCTCTTAGGAGAGGAGACGTATTTACCAGATACAGTTTATGTCAATATATAGTAATGCTTCCGTCAACAAGCTTTGAAAATGCGGATATGGTATCGGGAAGGATTGCCAGAGATTTTAAAAAGAAAATTGCAAAACCGGATTTGGATATCAAATTTACGATTTCCCCCCTGGAACCTAACAACTAATAAACAAAAAACCTTATTCTAAAATGAATAAGGTTTTTTGTTTATAATTCTATTCGCTTTGATAAGTTATCGGGATTAAGTGCATAACGTATAGCTACGTCTTTTGATATAACTCCTTTTTTATAAAGCTCCAAAAGACTGTTGTCCATGCTTATCATACCTTCGGACGCACTGGAAACTATCGTTGCATTCAGCTGATGAGTCTTACTTTCTCTTATCATATTTCTTATTGCATTATTTGCATACATTATTTCAAAAACGGGAACCAGTCCTCCGTCTACGGTCGGAACAAGCTGCTGAGAAACGATTGCCTGAAGTAGCATTGCTAGCTGAACTCTGATTTGTGGCTGCTGATTTGCGGGAAAAACATCTATTATCCTATCAACCGTATTGCTGGCACCCAAAGTATGAAGAGTGGATATAACAAGGTGACCGGTCTCTGCGGCAGTCATCGCCGTACTTATAGTCTCATAATCCCTCATTTCTCCAACCAATATAACATCAGGAGCCTGCCTTAAAGAAGCTCTTAAAGCAGATACATAATCCATTGTATCGAATTCGATTTCCCTTTGGGAAATTATTGACTTATCATTTCTATGAAGATATTCTATTGGTTCTTCAAGCGTTATTATATGAGAATTTCTCGAATGGTTTATCCTGTCTATCATACAAGCCAGAGTAGTGGATTTACCGCCTCCTGCAGGCCCTGTAACGAGGATAAGCCCTTTTGTCTTGTTTACTACGTCCATTACATTTTCCCCGATACCAAGCTTCTTGTAATCAGGTATACCAAATGGAACTATACGAATGACCGCGGCAAAAGAACCTCTTTGTCTGTAAACGCTGACTCTGAAACGAGAAAGTCCCCTGATAGTAACGGAAAAATCATCATCCCCCGTTTCAATATACTTATCGATATTTCTATCCGCAATATCAAAGATTTCTCTTATCATACTCTCTGAAACATCAGGCATAACTATTTCACTGTCTATTTCTTTTATAACTCCGTTGACTTTATATGAAAGTCCTCTTCCTGCAATGATAAATACATCAGAAGCATTATCATCTACGGCTCTTTTAAGAAGTTCATTTAAACTAATCACCTAATTCTCCTCCCCAAACGTCAAGTTTATTATTGTAATCTTCACTTGCTTCATTGACTTCTGCCCATTTAACAATCTTCAAATCATTTCCGCTGCGTTTAAGCTCCACAACCAACTTTTTATTTTCATCGATTTTAACACTATATCCGATATAGCTGATTCCATTTATATTCTTTTCATAATCCGCAAAGGAAGCAATGCTTTTACCGTTAGCTATATTATTTTCTATTTTATTTTTGATTTCTGTTGCTTTATAATCGGCTTCATAATATGCTTTTGTTTCATTTGAAACTTTTAAAGCCAAGTTCTTTTCATTTAAAGCAGTTTTATATGCAAGTAAAGAGAAGACCACAAGACACAGAAGAGCAAATATCATAATCAAGGTACTGCTTCCGATATTAATCCCATATTCATTGCTGTTACTTTTCTTCATATTATTTACCCCCATTTCCTACTTTTAAAGAAAATAAGGATTTACTCATATCATTTTCTCCGCTCATATTTACATAAACATTTGCTTCTTCTTCGTTTCCTACAATATATAAATCCAAGTCACCCTTTACGACAACAGTATCATCATCAATTTTTCCGCCAAGTTCTTCCGCAACTTTACTTAAATCTCCGTTATAAGCCTTATAGCATTCAGCTCCGTCCTGTGCAAGAACACATGCATTGTTTAGGTTATCACTGTAATCAGACATTGTCTTTGCGGAGGCAAAAACCTTAAGACAAATACTTGAGCATATAGAAAAAAAGAATATTATCAAAATAAGTTCCATAAGAAACAGTACGGATTTAGACCTCTTATTTTCCATGGTTGGTACCTCCGTATTCGGATTTCAAGGAGATATAAATATCCTTTTTATCTCCCTTATTATCTATGCAATATATTTTCAATAGATTGTTTTTTAATTTTTTAAATTCTATACTTTTGATCGGCACTATATCCTGACCGCTGCTTAATCCCAATTTTTTACCTTCTTCTGCAGTCAGCTCCTTAACGTATCCATCATAATAATAAATAATAGTATTAAATTCTTTTCCATCAATTTTATTTTTAATATATAATGCATTTCTACCGTTAAAATCTTTTATATCAATACTATCTTCCTTATCATTATACTTTACTTTGGAAGATATATAATTAAGACAGGTCCTGCTTTCATATCTGCTGGAAAGTTTAGAAGAAATAGAGCTGTAAGATTTAACACCGCTGGTCAACACCAAAAGAATGCTTACTAAAAATAAGCAAAACATAATAAGTGCCATAGCAGTTTGAATTGTATGAGAATTATTATTATTTTTCATACTACTTACCTTTCTATTATTGTCACATCAGGAAAAATATTTGAAGCAAATATCTGATAGTTCACTTTATATTTGTCTTCATTGATATGTACTCCGTAGTTTTTAGCCAAATAATCAAAATCTTTAGGATATTTACCTTCTATAGCATAACAGCTGACTATCGCTTTATTGATACTGTCTTTTGCTATTTTCATTTCTTCATCTTTACTCTTACTCCCAAGAGAATTTATCCCGGAAATGATAAATATAAAAATGAATAAAAATAAAATTATTCCAAACAAATTGGACTTTATAAGAGAAAATATCCCATTTTCTTTATAAATACTCTTTTTCATATCCCTATCCTATAAGCGAAATTATATTTGCAAGAGGTATCATCACCGATAATAATATAGCTCCGGTTATCACAGCCAAAACAATTACAAGACTTGGTTCCACTTTACTTATCAAACTGTTTATATGCTCTTTCGCTTCCTCTTCGCTTCTGTCGGCAATCTGTTTCATTACCTTATCTACGCTACCTGTCTTTACACCTACACTTAAAAATCTTGCATCTATTTCAGAAAGAAGTTTTACTTCGTTAACAGCATCTGAAAAGCTCATGCCTTCTGACATTCTTCCTTTTAGAGACTTAACCTTTTCTCCCATGTCTATATCATTAGTAGTCTCCATTGATAAATCAAGAGCCTCATCTATTTCCAACCCGCTTCCGAGAGCCATTGCCATTACGGATGAAAATCTTGACTTAACGATTTCTCCGTATAGATTACTTTTTCTTAACTTACTAATAAGTATAGTTTTTCCTTTTTCACTTTTTAAAAGCCAAATAAGTAAAATTATTATAACGGCAACAATGATTATGAAAGGAAGTGCATATTGATTTAAAAACTTTCCTATATTGAGCATTGCAAGTGAAAATCCTGTCAATGTACTGCCCATTTGCTCATATACTTCACTGAATATCGGCATTACCTTAGTTATAAGAACCAATATTACCGCAAGCATCATAACAGCCAGAATAGAAGGGTAGAAAACAGCGTTTTTAATACTGTTATTGAGTCTGTCCATTCTGTCATAATATTCGTATAGGGACTTTAGAGTATCTTCCAAATGCCCTGTTGTCTCCCCTGCTTTTATCATCTTCGTCATATAGTGAGGAAAAACTTTTGAATTATCGATTGCAGTATGTAAATCTTTTCCTTCAAGCAAATCTTTTAAAAGAGAATTTAATAGTTCCTTACTCTCCTTATTGCTCTCCCCTTTGGATAACATACCTATGGATTCATCTAAAGGTACACCAGCCTTAACAAGTAAGTAAAGCTGCTCCAAAAAAGATGAGATATATCTGTCCGTTACTAATTTTTTATTCATATTCATTCTCCTTTAATATACGTACTTTTCTTGATATTTTGTTCCGTCCCCTATATATTCCTGAAGCTCATCTTCATCTTTATAAGAAGAAGAAAAAGTCGGGTCCATCAGGACATAATCTTTACCGTCAAATTTAATTACCTTATCGATTTCTCCGCTTTCTTTGGAATATACATTTACCCATGCGTGATATACTTCTCCGGAGTATCCTATTATAAGCTTAGTCGGTATATCCCGGCTTCTGAGCATTGCCGTCATGACAACAGCATAGTCAAAACAAATACCTTTACCGCTTTCGAGAACACTATCTATATTTGGTATATATCCGCTGGTTTCGCCGTTCAAAACTTTTGCGGCGAGTTCATTATCATAAGATATTTTATCAGTTACATAATTATATATGGTTTCAATAATTTCAAGCTGAGTCTTATCATCTTTTGTTATATCACTTGCAACTTTTATGGTTTCATCATTTTCATCAAACTTTACATATGCATTGGGAAGAAGAAACGGCATGAATTTATCTTTTATTTCAACATCCAAATCAGTTGAATAAACTGTGGAGTATTGATTTCCCGATATATTTTTATATACTCCTACATTATAAGTCCCGCTGCCATGAGGAAATGAAATAGTTTCAAAGTTTCCGTCACCTTCCAAATCATAATTACAGCTTTCACCGTTTGGTGAATTTACCAAAATTTTTAGTCTCTTATCGGTTTTGCCTTTGTATTTGACCATTACATATCCGTCTTTTATATTGGAAGCATCTATTTCGGCTTCATCATTTCCGTAAACTTTTTTACCGTCGGCACTGGGTTTATGGGATATATAAAAAGGAGTTTTATTATTATCAACGGTAGCTGTCTTTGCCTCGGCTCCGCCTGAATTATTTCCTTCATCAGAAGAACATGAACACATAAAAAAAACAAATAAAATACATATCATTATAGATAAAAATGATTTTATTTTGTTACTCTCAAGTGACATAATATTCTCCTTTTTCAAATATTTATTCTATTATATCATTTTATTACAAAAAAAGAAAATGCAGAAAGAAAATAAAAAAGATATATCTTCTGATATATCTTTTATTTCCTCGATGACAAAACAGATTTTATCTTATTAAGCATATATGTATACGCATCTAGTTTTAATATATGACAACCTACAATATAAATCATAATACCTATTATAATCTGTATTATCAATAATAAAATATTTGGGATATTAAGTATTAAGCTTAAAGAATAGACCAATATGGACATTATAACTGCCAAAATCAAATAAGGAATGATATCCCTCCATTGTTCTTTTATAGAGTAGTTTATAAGATACTTATTGGGGAAACCGTTGACAATCGTTGCAACCAAAGAAAACAATATTTCACTCCCAACAATAGCATATACACCAAAAGGAAAACTTAAGCCAATCAAACATAGACCTATCACGCGTTTTATTACTTCCAATTTAAGTGCAACATCACTTCTTCCCAGTGCATTTATGGCTTGAAGATTAGCGGAATGCATAGGATAAAATGCGTATGCAATACAAACAAGCTGCATAAAAGGAACTGCATTTAACCACTTATCCGTAAATAAAATAAGTATCAGCGGCTTTGATACCGCAACAAGACCGAACATTACGGGAAATATCACAAAACAATTAAGTGACATCGTCCTCCTGAGCATTTTTTTCATTTCATCTATTTTGTCCTGTTTAGTTGATAAAACAGGAAGCATAACTGCATTTATAGCACCGGTAAGACCGTTCATAAGACTGGAACCGAGCATATCCCCTCTGTTATAGTAACCGAGAGTATCGGATTTAAAAGCTTTACCTATAATCAGAGTCCTTACATTGGTATAAATAACACTGACTAAAGATGAACAGACAAGCTTCCAGCTGAATGAAAATAACGTTTTTACTCGCTTCAATGAAAATATCAGTTTTGGTCTCCATCTTACACTAAACCAAAGCACTACGGTCAAAACAAAATTATTAACTATTGTAGAAATAGCAAGCGCCCATATACCGGCTCCCGCATAGGCAAGACCGACCCCAGTTATGCCTGACGCAATACAGCCGAGTAAACTTGCCTTAAAATTCTTCTTAAATTCCAGATTTCTTGCTAAGATAGCCTGCTGAACAGTATTAAAGGCACCGAAAACCAATATTATGGCTTCGGCTCTAAGCAAATTTTTAAGTATATCCTGATGATAAAAATCCGCAACGTACGGAGCTACGAAAAATAATATTATGTAGAGGATAAAAGAAGCGGAGATACTAAAATAAAAAATCGAAGAGCTGTCAAGTTCATCAATCTCCGCTTTTTGAATCAAAGCTGTTCCGAAACCGCTTTGAACGAATATTGTTGCAATATTAATAAAAACAGTAATAATAGCTACTGCCGCAAAATCTTCCGGAAACAATTTCCTTGCAAGCAATATTTGTATGATCAGGTTTATTGCTTGTACACTGATACGTTCCATAAATTTCCAGATAAGATTGATTATAATATTTCCTGAAGAAATATTTCTTTCAGCCATACTTTAATTTCCTTTACAATAAATTATAATATTTTATAGTAGCAATTGCTGTTAAAATCTGAGTTTTTTCAGAAGCATTTCCGTTTTCAAATAAATACATTAAATCATTATAAAGATCTTTATCAAAGTCATATTTTACGATTTCTTCGTTAAAATAACCATTTATGAAATTCTGCACATTTTTATCATTATCATACCAATAATTAAATGGATTCATATTGTATTTTGCCCAAGTGTTTTTTCCGATTCCAATTGTATTCGCTAATTTAAATTTAGCCCTTTTTACGATTTCCTTGTATTTTTTCATAAATTTTGGCTCATTAATTCTGGCATTTATATTTTCCCATTTAAAATCGGCAGCCTTAGGGTATTTTTTTAATATCCACTTAAAATAAATATTATGATTTATTCTATACTTAAGAGGGATACTCAAACAAAATTCCAAAAAATCCACATCTAAAAACGGGGACGTTACAATCGTATAATTAGATCTTATCATATGCGTGCTTAAAGCTCCATGAAATCCTCTAATATACATAAGCTGTATCTCTTTATCTTCATAATTTTTAAATTGTTCAGAGTCTATTCTATTTACCAATTTTACAGAATAAACTTTACTTATTTCTTTATCATTAATTTCTGATTCATCTTTTAAAAAAGTCCCAACTATTGCATCACCGACTTGCCCTGTATGTTCAACCCCATATGATTCTAAATTCAGACAATCAAGTAATCTTAAGCCTCCTGATATCCCTGAATAAATACTTAAACCATAATTCATTTTTATTATTTGATCAACATCATATAAAAACTTATGGTCATCTAAAGTTTTTACTAATATCTCTTCATTTAAATAAGATGCTATTTCCTTTGCTATAACTTCATCCAAATAATTAGACTGACAAAAATTTGATATTAACATATTTTTATATCCCAAATCATGTGCAACCCAAATAGTCATTCTAGAATCAAGCCCACCACTCAAATCACAAAAATGTTTATAATTATATTCAATATCCTTTTCAAATTCTCTTTGAACAGCTATACGAAATTTTTTATCCAATAAATCAATAATCTGATTTTCTGACATATTTTCATATTTTTTATAAAAATGAGTTAATCTATGATATGTATGTACTGAAATCTTATCTTTGTTAATTTTTATATATTGTCCAGGTTCCAATCTTTTTATTTGTTTTGCATATGTAGTGTTATCCGGCATATATCCATAAGTTATCATATAATATATTGCATTTTTATCCAAAGATAATTTATTATTAGATGTATTAAAAGCATCTAATACATAATTAAATTGAGAGCCAATAAAAAAAGAATCGTTAATATTGCCATAGAATATGGTGCTATCACCAATATGATTAGTAAAAACGATCCATTCATCTTTTAACTTATAATATATACATCCGGAATAAGGACCTCTAAACTCTTTAAAAAACTCATCGTTAGAAGTTATTACTTCAAATAGTTGGGATAAAGAATCTTTATTATATTTTTTTAAAAGTTCTTGTTTATTTAACAGAATACCTTCTGTTACAACTATTATTTGATCATTTTCAAATAATACCTTATCATCTAAAAATTTATTTAAAGTGTTTCTTGCTATATAATATTTTTTATTATTAAACAAGTCATACTTACATTTTTCATTATTATAATTATTTAATTTATAATTATATTCTTTATTATTACATATAAAAAAACCCAGCATATTTATATTCACTCCAATCAATTATATTTTTATTTATTAAAAATATTAATTTACTGTACATTATAACGTAATTAATCCATATTTTCAATATATATAAATCCTATTACAAAATAATATACTATTGATATTGCACTTATATATGGATAATATACTGATGAAAGGACCATTGTTATCTCGCACCCTATCAGCATAGAACCTATAAATAAGTATTTAATATCTAAATTTCTATTTTTAATTCCTTTAAATATAATTCTTAGTAAATATATTAAAAATAAAATATTCATAATAAAAAAACTAAGTCCAGCAATTATACCAGCAGCATAAGCTACTTGTAAATAAGAATTATGGGAATTCGCTTCGATATATCCACCCTGATAAGGAACTTTTAATTTACCTGCAGGATGCCCCAATAAATTTATATTATTAATATACTTTCCCCAAATCTCAAATCTTCCGGAAGATAGATTATTATCATCTGTTATGCCTTTTTTACTTCTGTCTGCAGCAGAGTTCAATTGCTCAATAAGCGTCATAAATCCCTCGTTTTTACCTTCATCATTAAAAGTAACTATAAATGCATTTCCAAATACATTTTTTTCAATATTAATTATAAAATTATTTACATATGTAAGCATTGAAAATAACATAACAGTCCCGAGAACGGAAGATAATATTATTTTAAATAATCTAAATAAAATTTCTTTTATATTTATCCTATTTATAAACAAATATAATATATAAACAACCCCGATAAATATAAACGATAGATATGTGGTCCTAGATTTAACAAATACAGATAATGCAAATACACACCCAATCAATATTATATTTAAAATCTTATTTGTTTTATCTCCTGCTGCCTCAAATAAATATAATAAAGCAGGGAGAACTATTGTCAGATAAGCACCCAGTCCATTTGGATTTGCAAGGAATGAAGCATACTGCCCGGAAGTCAAAGGAGAGATAAATACAGAAACGATTATCAATAATATAAAACTATATTTTATCCCATTATTAAAACTTAATAAAAATTTGCTATATCCGTTTTCACTATTAAATATTATATAAAAAACAGGAAACAGAACAGCAAAAATCAGAGAACATAATATATATGCCATAACTCTATGTAATATTCCGGAAATCAAGAAAAATCCTGATATAATATATAATAAAATTAGCAAATTTTTATTTATCTCTATTTTTTCTATTTTTTCACTGACACTGAATAAAATAATAACAAAAGTTATAATAACTCCTATCAGTGCGGCAACTGAAGTACTTCCTTTATACACCCCTGCTGTGGATAAAAACATATTTATAAATAGCATAAAAAAGCTAAAAACAACTATTTTAGCCTTAAAATCTTCAGATATATGACGAGTCTTTTCATATATATAATTTATAAAATTCATATATATCCTATTAAATAATTTATCCCCCATAAAATCATCCTCGTTTACTATTTATATAATTTAAGCCAATCCTCTTTTACCGCATTCCATGAATACTTTTTATACAATTCCCGTACTTTACCATTGTTACTGATTTTAATTTTACCGTCGGTAATATCCTTAATAATCATAGGCAATTCATCAAATGAATTATATTTTATATAATCTATACCTATATCATCGAATTCTTTATACATTATCCAAGATGGATTTACCAATATAGAACCTGCGTAAACGCACTCCTGTATAGATGCGGAAAAAGCATCGCTTTCCTGTGCATGAATAAAAATATCTGTAGCAATCCTAAGCATAGCAGACTCATCTTTATTCAAAAAATTATTAATTATTACATGTTTAACATTTATTTTACTGATTTCGTCTATAATATTTTGTCTATATTCATCACAGGTAAGACCATAACTCAGCTGAATAACAATATTTAATTTATCCAAGATGTCACTGTTAAGCTTAGACAGTTCATTGATAACTCTTAAATGCTGTTGTCTTAAACTTCCGTTATAACCTATAGCGACACTTATTTTATCTTTTTCTATATTAAAGAACTCTTTGCATTCATCTTTTGTCTTATGTTTCTTTTCTTCATCTATAACATCATAAATGGATATACCGAATTTAGCCCTTACTATCTTTTCATTATAAATATCACCGAAAACCTCATGAAAATAGCTGTCCATACCATCAGAAGAATAAGATATACATTCCGCTTTATCTAAACAAGGTATTGCTTTCATAAGCTGTTCTCTGGTTTTAGAAAGTAAATCAGACCCCCAGTAAGTACAAACTATTTTTTTACCAAATCTGACTATAAACTTATTTAAGAAAGTAATCATAAAGTTACTTGGAACAGAGTGGATATGAATAACATCAAACATACCATTTCCTGCTTCTTTTTTTACTTTCCTAAACATATTCACTAACGTCTTTAACTTTGGTATACGATCAAATAAAAATGTACCTCTATCTGTTTGTAAAATATTTATATTATGTTTATTATAAAAATCCTTAAAATCTTTATTTATAACACTTTTACTGGCAATAAATATCTCATTACACTCCTCTAAGAGGATATACTCCGTATATTCCTTGATCCAAAAGGAATTTGCATTACCGATTATCAATATTTTCATTTATTTAATTCCGTAAAAAAATTCTTTTATCTTATCGGTTACTCGTAAGATTTCATCATCTTTTAAATAAGGATGCATAGGTAAAGACAAAACGGTATCACAAAGGGAAATGGTATTCTTAAAATCTTCCCCTTTATATTCTAGATAATCAAATGCTTTTTGTTCATGCATTGGTTTCGGATAATAAATCATTGTAGGAATGTCATTATCTTTTAAATATTTTTGTAAATCGTCTCTGACTTTTTTACTATCCAAAGTAATGGTATACTGAGCGTAACTTGAATAAAATCCTTTAGGTATATACGGAGTTTTCACCACTCCCTCAAGTTTTTCACTGTACTTATCAGCTACCCTATTTATATCTTTAAGCTCATATTCTCTAAAGGCTTTCAATTTAACAGATAATATTGCCGCTTGAATGGTATCGAGTCTTGAATTGACACCAATCCTTACATTATCGTATTTCATAGCACCTTTTCCGTGTACTCTGTAAGACTTTAAAAGCTCACATATGTTATCATCATCAGTAAAAACAGCACCTCCATCACCGTAGCAACCGAGAGGCTTTGCAGGGAAAAATGAAGTCGTACTTATATCACCGAAACTGCAGGCTTTTTTACCTTCTATTTCTCCGCCAAAACCCTGAGCACCGTCTTCAAGTATCAAAAGTCCATACTTATCAGCTACTTTTTTTATTTCATTATAATCAGCGGGCAAACCAAATAAGTCAACTCCAACAACAACTTTTGGATTTAATCTGCCGTCTTTTTTTACTTTCAATACAGCATTTTCAAGGCTCTTTGCAGAAATATTAAAAGTATCCTTATCCACATCTACAAATACAGGAGTAGCTCCTATATGAGAAACGACTTCACCTGAAGCAAAGAATGTAAAATCGGGAACAAAAACAGCGTCGCTCTCTTTTATATACCAAGCCATTAAAGCAAGAGATAAAGCGTCCGTACCGTTTGCACAGCTTACGCAGTGTTTAACTCCGACATATTCAGCAAGCTCTTTTTCCAATTCCTCTACTTGCTTGCCGCTTATAAAGTTACAATTAGTCATAACTTCAACAACGGCTTTATCTATATCATCTTTTAATACCTTATATTGTGTTTTTAAATCTCTGAATTCCATAACTATCCTCACTTCAATATATCATCATACAAATCATATAATACTTTTTCATCTATACTCCAGTTAAAATGCTCTTTTATTGCATCTCTTCCGTTCCTGCCCATTTCCTCGGCTTCTTTTGGATTTTCACTTAAATATTTAATTGCATTTTCTATTTCATCAATATTATCGGAATTTACAACAATTCCGAAGTTATATTTTTCAATGACTTCTCTGGCATAAGGATAATCATTACTTATAACGGGAAGTCCCATGGACATAAATTCGTATATTTTCGTTGATAAATTTGAAAGCACTGCATACTGACCTACATTTAAAAGTACGTTTGCACCTATGGTAGACTCCTTATACATATTTAAAATATCATCTCTGTTTAAATATCCTCTAAAATCTACACATTCGTATTCTTCTGTCTTTTTAAGTTCTTCTCCATAAGATGCAGGCACAAAATTACCTCCCAAAATAAGTTTTGCACCTGATTTATAGCACGCATTTATCAAGTGAGTTATACCTCTGTTATAATTAAGTCCTCCTGCGTAGCAAACAACAGGTTTTGAATAATCTTTTTCCGATTCTTCATATTTATTATAAAGCTCTTCCAATATAGGAGTATTATTTATATATACACATCGTTTGCTTCTACCCTCAAAAGGATGTTTTCCGAACATCGGACAAGGAAATATTAATCCATCTATTTTCTTGCTCACTTTACTCTCATAACTTTTGAATATTTTTGAAATAAATCCTCTCAAAAACTTAGGGATATAATACTTTTCTTTTATCTGCTCACTGTAATTCTCATGACTGTCAAATATAACCTTTTTCCCCTTTTTCTTAAGCTTCAGACCATAAGGAAGAAGTTCGGGGTCATGAAAATGATAAATATCCGCATTTATCTCAAGAGCCTTTTTGTAGATGTCTTTAGCAGTGAATAACATTCTGGATATCCTGCCTCTGTTATTCGTTCCTATTCCCACTATATGAACATTCTTACTCTCGTAACTTTTTCCTTTTGCAACCAAATATACTTCATACTCTTCTTTTTTAGCCAATGAGACACATTCTTTTTCAAATATCCTGACATCAGTGGATTTATGTGCACTTGTCATATGACAAACTTTAATCATTATCATTCCTACCTTTTTATAAGTCCATTGCTTCCTTTTTTGTATTTTCTATTACAAGAACATGCTAAATTTTCATCGAGTATATTTCCGCACTCGCATACCCAGCCTATTTGTTTAGCGGGAACGCCCGCAAATAAAGCATGATCGGGAACATCTTTCGTAACTACAGCCCCGGAAGCAATCATACACCATTTACCTAAGCTATGACCGCAAACTATTGTTGCATTTGCTCCTACTGTTGAACCTGTATCCAAAATTGTTTTTTTATACCCCAAAGGCCCCTTTGGATACTTTGCTCTCGGAGTCAAATCATTGGTAAATACCATAGAAGGACCGCAGAACACATGATCTTTAAGTTCCACTCCTTCATAAATAGACACATTATTTTGAACCTTACACCCGTTACCTATGACTACATTGTTCGAGACGTTGACGTTTTGTCCGAAAGAACAGTTTTCGCCAATCCTTGCTCCCTTTTGTATATGGCAAAAATGCCATACCTTGGTATTTTTACCAATTATGACATCTTCATCCACATAGCTTGATTCATGAACAAAATAATCGCTCATTTAAAATTCGCCTTTCATATCTATACTTGAAAAATCTTTTAAAGGAAGTTTTACCGCTCTTCCTTCTTTTTGTGATTTATATACGCTTAAAACTAGTTCAAGAGCATTCCTTCCCGCTACGGCGTCTACATATGGTTTTCTGTCTTCTTTAATAGCGTTCATTACATCTTTGAATAAAGAAGTATGCCCGTTTCCGTAAACGTTGCTGGTTGCTTCTTCCAAACCTTTATTCCTGCTGTCTTCTTCGGTTTCATCTTTAAAATCCCAAACATCTATATTATTTGTAGATTTTCCTCCGAGCTTTACAGTTCCGTTTTCCCCGAACAAATAAAGCGTTTCTTCAAGATTTTTAGGATACACATTTGTGGTTCCTTCTATAGTACCAACGGCACCGTTTTTAAATTTAACTACAGCCATACCAATGTCTTCCGCTTCGAGATAATCGTGAAACTGTTGTTTCGTTACTCCGTAAACCTCTTCGATTTCATCTCCCAGCATCCATCTGAGTAAATCTATACCGTGAATACACTGGTTCATTAATGCTCCGCCGTCTTCAGCCCATGTGCCTCTCCAAGGAGCCTGCTCGTAATAATCCTTGTTTCTGTTCCATCTTACATGAATAGAACCGTGAGAAAGTTTTCCGAACCTGCCCGCTTCGAGAGCATTTCTCATCTCTTGAACGGCAATATTAAACCTGTTTTGATGACATGCGGATACTTTTACATTTTTCTCATTTGAACGTCTTATTATCTCATCAGCGTCTTTAATGCTCATCGCCATAGGTTTTTCAATTATTACATTTATACCTTTATCAATCAAATATAAAGCAATCTCGGCATGTGAACCGCTTTCGGTAGCAATACTCACAAGCTCGGGCTTGATTTCCTCAACCATAACTTTATAATCATTATACCTTTTTATACTTTTATCACTTTGCAAATCATGCTTTGAAAGGACTTCTTCCATTCTTTCATCTAAAATATCACATACAGCAGCTATTTCCAATTCATTATTAACAGCAGCTTTGATATGGTTGGTAGAAATCCTGCCGCAGCCTATTAACGCATATTTCATATCTATTCTCCTAAATATTTTATAAAACTTCCAAATTATCTCTGTTTTTAATATCTTTCATTACATTCTTTGTATCAAAAATAGCTTTAGCATTGTTACTTACCATTTCATAATCCACATTACTGTGAGCGGTAGTTATCATTATCAAATCATAAGAAGATATTATTTTTTCATCTATCTTATCTATTCCCTTTTTGCTCTTTCCTTCATGCTTATATTCGCTGATAAAAGGGTCATAAAAATCTACATCAGCACCATTTTCCCCCAGTATGTCTATAACACTAAGCGCAGGAGATTCTCGGTAGTCATCTATATCCTGCTTGTATGCAACCCCCATAACAAGTACTTTTGATGTACTTAAAGCCTTACCGTGTCTGTTAAGTATTTTCATTGCTCTTTCCACACAGTACTCAGGCATTTTATCGTTTATCATCATAGAGCTTTCGATCATGGAAGTATGAAAACCATACTCTCTTGCTTTCCAAGACAAATAATATGGGTCTAAAGGAATACAATGTCCACCAAGTCCCGGTCCCGGATAAAAAGCCTGAAAGCCGTAAGGTTTCGTCTTTGCAGCGTCAATAACTTCCCAAAGACTTATCCCCATTTCGTGACAAAGCATTGCAAGCTCATTTACAAGACCTATATTTATGTTTCTGTAAGTATTTTCGAGTATCTTTTCCATTTCCGCAACCGCAGGAGATGAAACGGTATGAATGTCGCTTTCCAAAACCGCACTGTACATTGCCGCAATCACTTCTGTCGCATCTTTACCTATCGCTCCCACAACTTTCGGAGTGTTTTTGGTTTTATAAATAAGGTTACCGGGGTCTACTCTTTCAGGAGAAAATCCAAGATAAAAATCTTCGCCGCATTTAAGTCCCGAGCCTTCTTCCAGAATAGGCTTAATAAGCTCTTCCGTAGTTCCCGGATAAGTAGTCGATTCCAATACTACCATTGTACCTTTTGTTAAATACTTTGATATTTCTATTGTAGAGCTTTTGACATAAGAAATATCAGGCTGCTGATGTTTATCCAGAGGAGTCGGTACGCATATAGCAATAAAATCAACATCTTTTACGAAACTGAAATCGGTTGTGGCAGATATCATTTTATTTTCTGTCAACTTCTTTAAATCACTGTCAACAACATCTCCGATATAGTTCTCGCCATTGTTTACCATATCCACTTTCTGAGACTGAACATCAAAGCCTATGGTCTTATATCCGGCTTTGGCTTTTTCAACTGCCAAAGGCAGCCCTACATATCCAAGTCCGACTACTCCCACTATTATTTCTTTATTCTCGATCTTTTTTAATAATTCATTTTTCATATTTTTCACCCTGCTTTACCTAACTACATAATCTATTATATCAATCAATTTATCCGTAAGTTTATCAAAACTGAATTCTTCACTTGCAATTACTGAGCTCTCACATAATTTGGAATACTTCTCTTTATCGGATATTATTTTATTTTCTATATCATCACAGTATTTATTAAGGTCATTGTACTTTTTACATATCCCTATATTATTATCTTCAATTAAATTGAATTCTCCGAGATTATAATTTGCACATACGGGTTTACCGCTTGCCATATATTCAAAAAGCTTATTCCAGCTCACTCCGTATGCTCCTATATTTCCGGATATCCCGCTGATTAAATTCAAATCACTCTTGGATAATATAAAAGGAATATACTTCTTTTCCACTCTTCCCTTAAATACTACATTATCCAAAGATAATTTTTGTGCTACTTCTTCTAGAGATTCTTTTCTGGGACCGTCACCGTAAATTATAAACTTGATATTATCTAAATGCTTATCCTTATAAATCTTTGCCATATCAAGGATTTCATCTACATTATTTACATCCCTTATGGAGCCTGCATATACTATTTTGAATAGATTTTCATTATTTAAATCTTCATCTTTAAAAGTATATTTATTTTTATTATCTTCAAATTCCTCAAGGTCTACTCCGTTATTGATATAAAAGACTTTCTTTAAAGGAATAGCTTCTGTCCAGTTCCTGTCTTTTATATAATTTTCTCCGCCGGGAATAGTAAAAAGAACCGCATCGGACTTTTTATAAATCCACTTTTCTCCTTTGTAGAGAACCTTTGCTATGATACTCTTTCTTTTTATTATACCATATTCCACTAAACTTTCGGGCCATAAATCCCTAACTTCACTTATACAAGGGATATTATTAAATTTCTTTTTGATTTTAATTCCCGCAACAAGAGCCAGAGGATGAACGGAAGAAGCATATATAACATCGGGTTTACCTTCTTTTTTTATATACTCACTTACCGCTTTCTTAACATTTTTATAATATGAAAGCATATTTTTTATTCTTGAAACTCCGTTTCCCATATAAGGAGTAGTTTCAACAAAAACATAAGGAACCTCATCTTTACCTTTTTTCTCTATATATAAATTATTATTTAAATCAATAATTTCATCACTGTTATGAATGGTGCTGGCACAAAAAATCTTAACTTCATGACCTTTTTTAATTAAATACTTTGCAAAGCTCTGATGTCTCCCCGACTCATCAAAATACATATTGGTTGCATAATGATTTAAAATCCATACTTTCATATATTTTTTACCCCAAATGATTACTTTATTTTTCTTAAAGGATTTCCGACATAAATTCCTTTTTCTTTAACGTTGTTTATCACGACACTTCCGACACCGATAATAATATCTTTACCTATCGATATATTATTCTTAACGGAAGTTGCGACTCCAATCCAAGTCCTGTTTCCGACATTTACTGTCCCACCCATATGCACTCCGGGAGATAAATGAACAAAATCTCCGATATTACTGTCATGATCTATAGTAGAAGAAGTATTTATTATGGAATGCTTTCCTATTTTGGTACCGCTGTTTATAACACTACCACCCATTATAACACTACCCTTATCGATATTTACATCTTCCCCGATTACAGCAGATGGATGAATAAAGGTAGTATAATCAAGCTTATATTCCTTAGAAATCTTTTCTCTTACTTCATTATTTCCTATAGCAATAACAAATTTAGTATCTTTATTATATTTTAAAGCGTCCTTAACTTTACCGACTACTTTACAAGATAAAATTTCACTGCCGATGTCTAAATTGTCATCTAAAATTTCAATTTCAGATGCTTCATATCCGTTGTTCTTTATAATGTCTATAACGACTTTGGAATGTCCGCCTCCGCCTATAACAATCACTTTATTCATTAAGAGATTTCTCCAAGTCAATATTTTTAGAACCTTTAAATTCTTCCATCGTAACCGAAGTTCCGCTGTCGATACCTTCTTTTACAAATACTTTTTTTATCGTTTTAAAGAATATAAATATATCCATTAACAATGAAGCATTATTCACATAAAATATATCAAGTTCAAACTTCTCTTCCCAGCTTATTGCATTCCTACCGTTGACCTGTGCATATCCCGTAAGTCCAGGCTTAACATCATGCCTATGGGCTTGTCTTTCATTATATAAAGGCAAATACTTGACTAAAAGAGGTCTGGGTCCTACTATACTCATATCGCCTTTTAATATATTAAACATCTCGGGAAGTTCATCAAGACTGGTCGATCTCAGCATTTTACCAAACTTTGTAAGTCTTATCCCATCATCTAAAAGTTCTCCGTTTTCGTCTCTTTCATCGGTCATGGTCCTAAATTTATACATCATAAATATTTTTCCATTAAGCCCAGGTCTCGCCTGCCTAAAAAGGATCGGAGAACCAATGTTTACTCTGACCAAAAATGATACTATTAATAAAACGGGACTTAAAATAATGATACCGCAAAGTGATAATATAAAATCAATAATGCGTTTTATATATTTATCATAAAAAGTACGTTTTCCAATCATAATTAATCCCAAAGAGTCTTTATAATATTACTTACCCTTTCCATATCTTCCTTTGTCATTTTTGTATCGGAAGGAAGACAAACTCCATTATTAAATATGTACTCCCCTACACCGCCGTTGTCGATATAATCATATTTTTCAAAGAAAGGCTGTTTATGCATAGGGTTCCAAACGTGTCTTGCTTCTATATTGTTTTCTTCAAGCTTTAATATTACATCCAAAGGTTTTACCTTTGAATTTTCATCTATCAATATGGTAGACAACCAACAATTACATCTGGTATCTTCATCATTTATAGGCATCATCTCGATATCAGAAATATCCTTAAATGCTTCTTTATAATGAAAATAAATTTCTCTTTTTTTTTCAACTCTTTTATCTAAAACTTTAAGCTGTCCCCTACCTATACCCGCGACGATATTACTCATCCTATAATTGTATCCTACTTCTTTATGATAGTAATACCTTTTATTTTCTCTTGCCTGTGTAGATAAAAATCTCGCTCTTGCGGCTTTTTCTTTGCTGTCGGATGTATTAACAAGAAGCATACCTCCCCCCGAAGAAGTGATTATCTTATTTCCGTTAAAAGATAAGATACCATAATCTCCGAATGTTCCAGTCATCCTTCCTTTATATATACTTCCCAAACTTTCCGCCGCATCTTCAACAATAGGAGTATCATATTTCTTGCATATTTCAGCTATTTCGTCTATTTTTGCACAAATACCGTATAAGTGTACAACAATTACCGCCTTTGGCTTAATACCTTTTTCTTTATATTTTTCAAAAGCGGTTTCCAAAGCCTTGGGGCTCATATTCCAAGTATCCCTGTCGCTGTCTATAAAAACAGGCGTTGCATTTTCATATATTATAGGATTTGCACTCGCCGAAAAAGTCAGACTTTGGCAAAATACTATATCGCTCTTTTTTACTTCCAACAGTTTAAGAGCCAAATGAATTGCTGAAGTTCCCGAAACCAATGCAGCGGCATCTTTTGCTCCGGTAACTTCACATATTTCCTTTTCAAAATTATTTACATTTTCTCCAAGAGGTGCTATCCAATTTGTATCGAAGGCTTCTTTTATATATCCCTGCTCATACCCTTCATCACTCATATGTGGTGAAGCTAAAAAAATTCTTTCCTTATTTCCCATTTTTAACTCCCATATTTAAATATTTTCATTTGATTCATTAATTTTTAATTGTTCATATTCCATAGATGCTATAAATAATATTATAAGAAAAAACATGAATGGAATAATGTTTAAAATAGTGTTCTCAAAGTTAGAAACTACAATCATATATATAATAGGCAAGAAGTATTTCTTACAAACTTTGTCATCTATATTTTTAATCCTATTTATAAAGAAATATAAAAACAATATCAAGCATATCAAACCGTTTCCTGCAATGAAATCAAGAAAACCGTTATGAGCATTAAGTTTCCTATACTTGCTTGCATATCCCGCATTGGCACCTAGTTTGACATCTACCATCTGAGGAATATTTTCCATTAAATAATCATATCTCTTCTGTCCCGTATATTCATAACTTCCAAAACCAATTAAAAAATCATCTTTTAAAGATAAAATAGTATATTTATCCAACATATACCTTTGAGAACTGTAAGCATTCCATATATTTTCAAATGGCGTAAAAGAAAGCAATTTGCTGTTAACCCCTACAATGGCAATCATTATGATTAAGTAAGACAAAGATATTAACAAGATTTTACCCATTAATTTTTTTAAATTTATACTTTTATGGTATTTTACTACAAAATAACATAACAACACAACAATTAATCCAGTTATTGCACTTCTACACCCCGATATAAACAAATATAATATTGATATAATAATACTAATATAGTATTTATAATCTTTCTTTTCTATATAAAACAAACTAAATGTAATAACAAAAGTAACAAGGATTCCTCCATCATTTGGATTTACATTAAAAGTCGTACCGGAGATAGAATATATCAAAGATTTTAAAAATGCCTCTTCTAGTCCGCTACTTGTAAAAAGGTAATAAACAACTCTTAAAATAAAAAATGCCGTTACCAATGATATTATAATAATACATGGCTTTAATATTTTTTTAGGATTATTTCCGTTTAAAGTAAGTCCTCTAAATAAAATTACCAATAAGAAAAATTCTATTACTATACTTCTGAGAGTTGCATTATCAAAATCTTTTATATATAAAGTAATAAGCCTAACAATAAAATATAAAATTATGATTATATTATTTTTTATTAATTTTTTTAAATTAAAATTTTTAATCGATATTAAATAATTATATATAAAAACGATAATGCATAAAAAGAAACTTATTAAGTTTAAACCAATAAAAAAAGTACTATCAAGTTTTAATAACAATGTATTTCTAAATATAAAAATAAGCATTGTAATCATAATAATAATATTAAATATTACATTACTTTTTTTACCTTTAATCTTCATAAAAATATCTCCTTATATGCCAGACATATATTATACACCATATCGACAAATTTTGATAATTTTTAATCTAGTATTAATAAAAAAGTTATAATATGTAATAATATTATAAAAGATAATTTACCTATTAAGTTATCATTTAATCATTTTTAACTTCTTCATAGGTAGGACAAAGTTTCTTTATTTTATTTCTTATTATATAGTCATTATTTTCATAAGCTACATTTATAAGATTACCTACTTCCTTTAAAAATTCTTCAATCTCTATTTTTACTGGTTTTGCTATATATATCATATGATTTTTTGTACCAGTAAGTCCTTCTTCTTCCATAAGAATTTCTTCATACATTTTTTCTCCGGGTCTGAGTCCGACAACATCTATCTTTATTTCTTCTCCCGGGATATAGCCTTTAAGCTTTATCAAATTAACTGCAAGATCATAAATCTTAACAGGTTTACCCATATCAAGAACAAATATCTCCCCGCCTTCGGCAAGAAGTCCAGCCTGAATAACCAAAGATACTGCTTCTCTTACTGTCATAAAGAACCTCGTAACTTCTTTATGAGTGACTGTCACGGGCCCCCCTTCTTCAATTTGTTTTAAAAACAGAGGTATGACAGAACCGTTGCTGCCAAGAACATTACCAAACCTAACAGCTACAAATTCAGTTTCTGATTTTGCATTGTAGCTTTGAATAATCATTTCACAAATTCTTTTTGTAGCCCCCATAACATTGGTAGGTCTGACAGCTTTATCTGTAGAAATCAAGACAAATCTCTTTACATTATATTTATCGGCTAATTTAACGAGATTAAGAGTACCTTTACAGTTGTTTTTTACCGCTTCGTTAGGTGAATATTCCATTAAAGGAACATGTTTATGTGCCGCAGCATGATAAACTATTTCAGGTTTATATTTATTAAATATGCTTTCCATTCTATCCATATCTCTGATAGAAGCAATAAGAACCACAACATCTATGTCGGGATATTTTCTTTTAAGCTCCATTTGAAGCTCATAAGCAGTATTTTCATATATATCCACTACAATAAGCCTTCTAGGATTATTTGCGGTTATTTGCCTGCAAAGTTCGGAACCTATTGTTCCGCCCCCCCCGGTAACCATTACGGTTTTACCGTCAACAAACTTTTTAAGCTCTTTATTTTTTATATCTACAGCATCTCTGCCAAGTAAATCTTCATAATTTACCTCTCTTACTTTCTGAGTAAGCGAACTTGTAAGACTCTTTGCTATAGCGGGAAGTATTTTTAATTTTACGCTGGTTTGATTACATATGGTAATTATATCTCTTATTGTATCTACAGAAGCGGAAGGCATTGCAATTATCACTTCATCTACATCATATTTAGCAATATTATTTAATATATCGTCCCTTGCTCCGACTATAGGTATATTATGAATATATTTACCTACTTTATTATAATTATCATCAATAATGCAAACGACATCATAACTCTTCATTCCGTTTCTGATTTCTTTAATAAGAAGAGAGCCTGCAGAACCTGCACCTATTATCATTATATTCCTTTTAAGAGCACTCTTTTCTCTTCTGGCAATTATACCTTTAAATACTCTTACGGAAAGTCTTGATAAAGCAATTAACAAAAATAAGAAAATAATATCAAAGAAGTAATAACTTCTGGGCATACCTACATCAAAAAATTTATGATATAAAAGATAAATTAGTTCAATTACTACAGATGCCTTAAGCGCAGACATTACTTCATCCATAGAAGCATAAGTCCATACCCTGTTGTACATTTTGAATACAGCTAAAACCAAAATTGCTATAAATATATCAAGAGGGAGAAACTTAAGCGCAGGATATAAAAACCTTGATGGAATTGTAAACAAATCAAATCTTAATAATAAAGACATCATGGAACTGAATGTTACTATCAAAGCATCTACAATAAATAATATTGCTAACCTTTTATTCTTTGTCAATTACTTTCTCCTATGTGTATTTTCAATAAATTTTAATTTTATAAATTAAATAATTTGTTTTTCAGTATACTACAAAGAAATTTAAATGTCAAACTTTGCGCTGTTTGAAACATATTGAAGAACGCAAATTAACATTTTTATCCAAATAAAGCAAATTTTTATTTATATTAGTAGAATAATACTTTGCATATAAAACCCATTAAAACTGTATAATATTTAAAATAAAGATAAATTATGATATAATAAATATCTATAAATATTTTAAGAGGAAAATAAAATGAACAATTACGGATTTATAAAAGTAGCGTGCGGAGTACCGAAGGTTAAGGTCGCAAATCCAAGCTACAATACAAATGAAATATATAATTTAGTAAAAGAAGCAAAAAAAGAAGGAGCAAAAATATTCATAACGCCGGAACTTTCCATAAGCTCATATACTTGTGCGGATTTGTTTTTTCAGGATACACTTCTTGAAAAATGTGAAGAAGAACTGGAAAAACTTGTGGAAAAGACCGCAGATGATGACATTTTCATCGTTGTGGGAATGCCTATAAAATATAAAAATGCGCTTTATAACTGTGCTGTAGCATTTTTAAACGGAGAAATCCTTGGAGTAATACCTAAAGAATTTATCCCAACTCACAGTGAATTCTACGAAAAAAGATGGTTCGCAAGTGGTAAAGATGTATCAGATGAATTATCTTTGGCAGGACAGGAAGTTTTTTTCGGACAAATGCTGTTTAAATTAAGAAAGGATCTTACTGTTGGAATTGAAGTATGTGAAGACTTATGGGTACCTATAGCACCGAGTGCAAAACTGGCATTATCGGGAGCTAATCTTATTTTAAATATCTCAGCCAGCAATGAAGTAGTTTCAAAAGATGAGTACAGAACCAATTTGATTTCATCGCAAAGTGCTAAATGTTTATGTGCTTACGCATATGTTTCTGCCGGGGTTCATGAATCCACCACCGATTTGCTGTTTGGAGGAAGTTCTCTGATAGCTGAAAATGGGATCATACTAAACAAAGGAAAACGATTTGAAAGAGAAAATCAACTTACCAGTGCATATATAGATTTGCAGAAACTAAACTTTCAAAGGAGACAAAATATCAGTTTCAGCGACAGCAGGGAACAATATGAAGAATTTTATGAAGAAATTGAGTGCGAATTTGAAAATGATATTGATATCACTGAATTCGATAGATTTGTAGATCCTCATCCATTTACGCCAAACGATGAAAATCAGAGGATAGAAAGATGTAACGAAATTTTTAACATACAGTCTTCGGCTCTTGCAAAAAGACTTGAACATACAGGACTGAAAAAATTGGTTGTAGGGATATCCGGAGGTCTTGACTCTACACTTGCACTTTTAGTTGCAACTCAGACAATGAAACTTTTAAATCTTCCAAGCGAAAATATAATAGGAATAACCATGCCCGGATTTGGGACAACTGACAGGACATATACAAATGCTTTGGATTTAATGAAATCTCTAAATGTAACCATTAAAGAAATAAGCATAAAAGAAGCTGCAACACTTCATATGAAAGATATAGAACATGATATAAATATTCACGACGTGACCTATGAAAATACACAGGCAAGAGAAAGAACTCAAGTGCTTATGGATATGGCAAATAAAAACGGAGCAATACTTGTAGGAACCGGAGATTTAAGCGAAATGGCTTTGGGATGGTGCACATATAACGGCGATCATATGAGTATGTACGGAGTAAATGCAAGCGTTCCGAAAACTTTGGTTTCTCACTTGGTAAGGACAGTTGCGATGATAAGTGACGATAAAACAAAAGATATCCTTTTGGATATTTTGGATACACCTGTCAGTCCGGAATTGTTACCGCCTACAAAAGACGGAAAGATAGCTCAAAAAACAGAAGACAATATAGGACCATATGAACTTCATGACTTTTTCTTATATTATTTTATTAGATTTGGAGCAAAGAAAGATAAACTTCATTTCTTAGCAAAACAAGCATTTAAAGACAAATACAGTGATGAAACGATTGAAAAATGGCTTAATAATTTCATGAAAAGATTTTTTATATCTCAGTTCAAACGTTCCTGTACACCCGACGCACCTAAAGTAGGGTCAGTAAGCTTGAGCCCAAGAGGAGACTTTAGAATGCCGAGCGATGCGGATTTCAGTGCTTGGTTAGAAGACTAACATTTATGGGATTTCACCCCAAACCCCAATACTTTTTAAAAGATTAAAAAGTATGAAAAAATCTCCACTCAAATGCCGTGGAGGCTAATGTGGCTGGATTTTCTAAAATTTTCTACTCGAAAATTTTAAAACAGTCACATCCCCAGCCCATAAAACGTTCTAATTAAAAAAATAAAAACGAATAGTAATACTATTCGTTTTTTAATTATAGAAATGGATTATTTTTAGTATTTCACTCCGTCGAAATCGATTTTAAGCGGATACAAGTCATATTTATCTTTTAATTTCTTGATATCATAATCAAGTTTTCTAAGATTGATATTTCCTTCATATACACCCATTATCGTAGGACCCGCACCCGACAGATATGTACCGACAAAACCATATTTCTTGGTTAAGTTTACTATATCATCATATCCGTTGATGAGTTCTTTTCTGTAAGGTTCATGGATCCTATCCTGAAGCGCGTCTTTTACAAACTCACTGTCGCCTCTTTCCAAGCTTAGAGGAAGCAAAGATGCTCTTTGGATATTAAATACAACATCTTCTCTTGAGTATTTATCGGGAAGCACGTTTCTTGCCTTCTTTGTGGAAAGTTTGAAACGAGGGATAAACGCACATATCCTATATTTTTTATTGGTATGTATCTTGTAATATTTGAACTCCGTATCTTCCTTATATGAAAGGGTTGTCCCGCCGAATATACAAGGTGCAACATTATCGGGATGACCTTCGATACTAGAAGCAATATTAAATACATCATCGATATCAACTTCTATATTCAAGACTTTATAAGCCATTATGATTCCCGCAACAACACAGGTAGCGGAACTCCCAAGACCTCTGGTTGAAGGGACATCGCTTTTAACTTCTACTTTTACACCAATAGGTTTTTTATTTAAAAATCTACATGTAGTAAGCATGCTCGTTAAAATCAAATTATTTGTATTGTTTATATCTTCTTCTTTTCCGTCAAAAATAAATTTATCACATTTTTCTACTTTGAAAGTGTTATATAAAGTTACTGCAAGTCCAAAAGTATCGAATCCGCAGCATAGATTAGCACTGGTTGCGGGAGCTTTTATTTCAAACATTATTTCTTACCCTCTATATATTTTAGTATAGAATTTCTCATATCTTCTTTTGTAATAACTTCTTCTTCTCTTCTTTCAATGCTTTCGATATTATTTACAGGTTTTGGTATATTTACTTTTGTTTTTTCGTTTAATTTATACATATATTCCACATCGTCACTTGCTTTTACATCATCATCAAAAATCGAATCATATACATCTTTTGAAAATTTATAAGGTGAAGCCGTAGATAATAAAACAGAATATGTATCGTCTTCTTTTGTATCTTTATATACCTTATATCCGGCAGCGGTATGAGTATCCATTAAGTAATTATCTTTTTCGTATACTTCTTTTATTACCTCTCTGATTTCATCTTCTGTCGCATACCCTCCAATAAAATTATCCGCTTTATTCATATATTCACTGTCTATAGTATATTTACCCTCATTACTTAACTTTGCCATCAAGTCATTTACTTTTTTATCATCTCCGTCATACATATGATAAATAAGTCTTTCAAGATTTGAGGATATCAAAATATCCATTGAAGGTGAGATGGTCTTTTTAAATTCTCTATTTTTATCATAAGTACCGCTTTTGAAGAAATCAAATAATACGTTATTATCATTGGAAGCACAAATCAATTTATTTACAGGCAGTCCTGTCAAGTAAGCGTAGTAACCTGCCAAAATATTTCCGAAGTTACCGGTAGGAACTATAAAATTAACTTTATCCCCTTCCTTGATTTTCCCCTGTTCAATTAATCTTACATATGAGTGATAATAATATACCACCTGAGGAAGAAGTCTTCCTATATTGATTGAATTTGCCGAAGAAAGTTTGACTCCGTATTTTTCAAGTTCCTTTTCAAAGTCACTGTCGTTAAAGATTTCTTTAACTCCCGCCTGTGTATCATCAAAATTACCTTTTACAGCATAACTCTTAACATTACTTCCTTTTTGAGTAAGCATTTGAAGCAGCTGTAATCTTGAAACACCTTTATAAGGATAGTAAACTATAACGTCTATACCATCTACATCATGAAAACCTTCCAAAGCAGCTTTACCTGTGTCTCCGCTGGTTGCGGTAAGTATCAAAACATCATCTTTATCATTTTCATTTTCTTTGGCACATTTTAATAAAAGAGGTAAAATAGAAAGAGCACAGTCTTTGAATGCTATAGTGTTACCGCTGAATAATTCCAATATAGAAAGTCCGTCTTCCACGTCAACGACTTTAAATATATCTTCGGTTTCAAAGTTGTTTAAACTATAAGCTGTATCAACACAGTAATCGATTTGTTCTTTTGAAAAATCCAAAAATTCGCCTAAAATAGTTTTAGCTATGTAATTATAAGATTTACCGATGAAGTCTTTATAATCAAATTTTACATCTTTCAAAAACTGAGGAACAAATAATCCCCCGTCATCACTAAGACCTTTTATAATAGCTCTTGACGGACTCAGCTTATTATCATTATCTCTTGTACTGTTAAAAAGTTTCTCCATAATATCTCTCCTATTTTAATTCTAATTTTAAATCTCCGGATTTTATTATATTTTTCTTTCTAAAAATCTCACTTATCAAAAGTGTCAAAAAAGCCGGAAGAACAAAATGCATAAGTATCATCATTGCAAAAGTCCCTGCACTGCTCCCCATTGCTTCTATCATCCCGAACTGTCCGACTAGCCCGCTTGTTCCCATTCCCGCACCATAAGCGGTATTGGTCATTTTAAATACGACCGTTGAAATCGGTCCAAGTATCGCACTTGTTATTATAGGCGGTAAAAATAATATCGGCTTTTTCATAATATTTGCGATTTGGAGCATACTGGTTCCCAGTCCCTGAGATATGAGACCTTCAAATTTGTTTTCTCTAAAACTCATTACCGCAAAACCAATCATCTGAGAAGCACAGCCGACACACGCTGCACCCGCAGCAAGTCCGGATAGATTAAGCATTATTCCGAGAGCCGCAGAACTTATAGGGAGCGTTAAGATGATACCCATTATAACGCTTACCAAAATCCCCATTATCAGAGGTTCCTGTTCGCATGACTTCATTATAAGCTCACCAAGCAATAGCATGAACTTCTGCATGATAGGTCCTATGTAAAATCCGACAAGTCCTCCCACAATAACCGTTACTATCGGCGTTATGATTATATCGAGACTTGTTCTCTTGGATACCAGCATTCCTGCAATGGAACCCGATATACCCACAAGCAGTGCACTTATCGGATCTCCTCCGATAAGCCCCGCACCACCGCAGGCAAATATTACCAGAGGATCCGACTTAAGTCCGTATGCCACACTTACAGCTATGACAGGAGCAGTCATGGTTTTAAGTGCGGGAAAAAGCGTATCCGTTAAAAAACTGATATGAAAAACTACACCGATCTGATTTAAAATACTGCCTATAATCAGTGTAGAAAAAAGCCCCAAAGCCATACTTGAAAGAGTGTCTATAAAATAAGTTTTAAAGAATTTCTTCAACTTAATTCTCCTAATTATCTTTTTCTAATTTTTTTAATTCTTCATCTATACTTTCATCTACATGCTCTGCATGTTTATCATGATTTGGACATGATTTATTTTGACAGGTATCTTTATTTGAACAATGTTTCTTCTTTTTCTTAAGTACTTTTACTTCACCATCCGTAAATTCTTTAAAAGCGATATCTCCGTCATTTTCGAATTTAACGAGAAATGTTTCCTTTAATACATTTAGTCTTTCCACCGTACCTATTCCGTCAGGAGTCTTGACTTTATCAGAAACCTTAGGAAGTCTTGAAAGAGCATCTTCATAACAGTTATGTTCATATTGAAGACAACATAAAAGCCTTCCGCATATTCCCGAAATTTTTGAAGGATTAAGGGATAGTCCCTGTTCCTTTGCCATCTTGATTGAAACCGGTTCGAATTCGCCAAGCCATTTATTACAGCAAAGACCGCATCCGCACGGACCTACACCGCCTAAAATTTTAGCTTCGTCTCTTACTCCGATTTGTCTAAGTTCGATTCTTATTTTAAATATCGACGCTAAATTTTTTACAAGCTCTCTGAAATCGATCCTTCCGTCTGCGGTAAAATAGAAAATAACTTTTGAAGCATTGAATGTATATTCCGCTCTTATTAGTTTCATATCAAGTTTTTGCTTGATTATTTCCTCTTTACAAATCTTTAAAGCCTTTTCCGCTTTTCTAAGATTTTCTTCATTGGTCTTTGTATCCTTTGCCGTCGCTTTTCTTATGACAGGTTTTATCGGTTTTGTGACTTCATCTTCTTCCACATATTTTACCTTGCTTGCAACAGTACCATACTCAAGTCCTCTTGCCGTCTCTACAATCACGTTATCTTCCAATTTAAGATAAATATTTGTAGGATCGAAATAATATATTTTACCTGCAGGTTTAAATCTTACACCTACTACTTTTTGCATTATATATCCTCCCCTATATATATAAATAGATCAAGAAATGCTAAAGAAGCGTTTGCATTATAATTGATCATTTCATTTATATATAGAATTTTGTCTATTATTTTTTGTAATTTATCCTTGGTAACAAGATTATTGACTTGTTTTATATATTCCATATAATCTGAGCTTTTATCATTAAAAGTCATATCTAAATTACTTTCTTTATATATTAACACATCTGAGAAAAATTTCATTATAAAAAGTGTATAATTTTCAACTTTATTCTTATCTTTTGTCAGTTTTTTACTTATATTTACATTATTTAGATTATTTCCTTTTAATATATTTGATAAACTTTCAAATATGTAATTCTTTTCCTCATCAGAAAGGCTTAAAGTAACTTTATTATCATTAACTTTTATATGGATACATCTTGAAAGGATAGTGGGAAGAAGTATTTCTTTGGAAGGAGAAGATAAAATAATTATAGTATCCTTTACCGGTTCTTCCAAAGTCTTTAAAAAAGCATTGGAAGATTCTATAGTCATGGTATCCGCATTATGAATAACGAATATATTGTACTTATATTCGCTGGAAGATAAACTTATTTTATACTGCATATCCCTTATCTGTTTAATTTTGATACTGGCAGAGTCCTTATAAATATGAGTTATATCTATATTATTGTTCGTATTTATTTTTATACATTCCTCACACTCATCACAGTAGTATTTAGAATTTTTACAGTACAGAGTCTTAAGAAATTCCAGTATTGTTTTATCAAGGACATCTTCCCCCGCACCGTAGAAAAGATAAGCATGAGACATTGTATCTTTGTCAATATGATTTAAGAGAATATTCTTTTCCGTTTCAAATAAATTATCTAACATTATTAATACTTTTCAAACTGTGCAACATCCAAAACAAAGACTGTTGCTCCTCCGACTTCTACGCTTGCTGTATATGTTGTAAGAGGACTTTCCATAAAAGAAGCGTCCACAGGTGTAGATATAACTTGCTCTCTTTTTTTACATATTTTCTTCATGATTTCCAAAGCTTTCTCAACTTTTTCTTCCTCTGTACCAATCATCAAAGTAACATTTTTCATCTTTAAAAATCCGCCTATAGTATTAAGCTTAGTTACTTGATATCCTTCATCTGTGAGGGCGTCGGATAAAATAAAAGCATCCTCGTCCTGTACCATAGCAATAATTAATTTCATCATTTTCTTTACCTCCTAAGGTCTTTTGTGATTTTTTTATATAAAATATCATTTATTTCTTCTATACTTTTAAGTGAACTTTCCTTTACGCATTCTATTCTGTCAAACCCATACTTGTCCACCAAAAAATTAACATTTTCATACGCAGACATTAAATACTCATAATCACTTTCATGTATATCTTTTTTACTCTCATTTGTAAACTTATTATCCCTGTCCTTAATCAGTGCCTTAGATACTTCGGGATCAATATCCAAGAAAAAGACTTTATCGGGTTTTGGAATTTTAAATATATTATACTCAAAATCCAATAACCAGTCTAAATACTCTTCCTTTTTTTCTACATCTTTTATCTTGCACCCCTGATGTACCATGTTACTGGTTACATATCTGTCTGCAATTATAATCCCGCCGTTTAAGTAAAAGTCTTCATATTCCTTTTTATAAGTAGCGTATCTGTCCACCGCATAAAACGTAGAAGCTACCTTCGGATCTATATCATCAGCATTCTTACCGAAATCACCGTTTAGATACATCTTGACAAGTGCGGAAGATTGGCTTTTATAATTAGGATAACTGGCTCTTATAACATTATGACCTTCTTCTTTCAATCTCTTGGTTATAAGTTCGCTTTGTGTCTGCTTACCGCTTCCGTCGAGTCCCTCTATAACAAATAACTTTCCCTTGTTCATTATTACTCCTTAATCACATCAATATACCCATTATTTAACCCTAAAACAGTCTGCCTGTCCATTATACTTTTTAAATAAGAGATTATATCATTATCTATCACTTCTCCCGGTGTAAGTATAGGAAATCCCGGCGGATAAGGTACTATATAATCAATGCTTACTTTATTAGCAGCCTCGTCCAATTTTACACTTTCTCTATTCATTTTTAGTGCATTTCGCATACTATATTTTATAATAGGTTTATTATTTTCAAAAACAATATCACTTCTTTTTTTTATTTTAAATTTTTCTTCAGCTATAAAAGTTAAAGCTTTTTTTAATTTTTCTAAATCATCTTCATCTGTCTTTAAACCCAAATAGCAAAGAGTATACTTATCGGTGGAACACTCGGTAAATATATTATATTTTTTTTCAAGTATCTCCGATAAAGTATATCCGTCCAAATCCGAATTCGAAGTATCTATACAAATCTTGGTATAATCATGTATTTTTCCTGAAAACTCTTCAAAAGTAAATTTGGTATTACTTTCTACATAATCTTTGGTTTTAATGTACCATTTCTTTATATCCTTTAAAATTTCATCACCTCTGTCTTCGGCTAAATGAACAGCTTCCTCAACAGAAGTAAGAAACAAATAAGAAGGTGACGTGGATGTAGTCATATTTATATATAATTTAAGTTTATTAATATCTATCAAATCACTGTTTACATGAAGCAGTGATGTCTGAGTAAGAGCTGTTAGAGTTTTATGCATGGATGTTATTACTATATCACTGTTAGTTCGTAAAGAAGTGTTCGGATATTCATCACAGAAAGAAAAATGCGTCCCGTGGGCTTCATCGACAATTATTATAATTTCCTTATTTATCTTCTTTATTTCATCACATACTTTTTCTATATCCATACTAAAACCGAAGTAGCTTGGATAAGTAATTATAACAGCTTTTATATCCGGATTTTCCTTAACGGCATTTATATACTCTTCTTCCGTTATCCCTAATATATTATCCTTGGGGTAAATATATACAGGTATTCCTCCGCTTAAAAAAAGTCCGTAATAACTTGATATATGGCTGTTTCTGGGAAAAAGTATTTTATCATTTTTATTTAATGAATATAATATGGAGCTTATGATACCGCTTGTACTTCCTCCGACTAGAATAAATGATTTCTTGCTTTTAAAAGTATCTTTTATATATTCGTTAAGCCTTAATATCACATCGTTTGGAGACAGCAAATTATCGTTAAAGGATAGTTCTGTAACATCGGATGTATAAAAATACTCTTTTTCCACCCTTCCTTTATGTCCCGGCATATGAAGTCTGGTAGGATTTTTATCTATATAATTTTTTATGTTTTCGTTTAGCTGATTTTTCATTTTTTAGTCTCGTTTATATATAAAATAATATAAAATTCATAAATAAGTCTTAAACTTAATCTTTTTTCAAAATATAACTTCTATTATATTTATTTTATTATAGCATAAAACAAATTCTAATTTTAAGCATATAACATTAATTTTCAATTAAATATGTAAATATTTAAATTTAAATGATATAATGATAAAGATGTGAAATACTAATATTCAGGAGGACGATTATGGCAAGTGAAAATATAGTAATAATTACAAACGAAAACTTCGAAAGCGAAGTTGTAAACAGCGATAAACCCGTAATGGTGGACTTTTGGGCAAATTGGTGCGGACCATGCAAAGGGCTTGCTCCTATTATTGATGAAATCGCTAATGAATACTCTGATAAGGTAAAAGTAGGTAAAGTAGATGTTGACGCAAACGGAGAACTTTCAATGAAATTTAGAGTTATGAGCATACCTACAGTTATATTCTTCAAAAACGGAGAACAAATAGCCAGAGAAGTCGGTGCATTCCCTAAAGAAAAATATGCGGAAATCATAAACTCTCTATAAAAAGAGCAGCTAAAGCTGTTCTTTTTTATATTTTAAATTAAAATTCAGCATTTTTTTTATTTGCTTTATAGATATAGTCTTTCTTATATCTATAAAGGAGTTTTTCTATATTAATTAAAATAAAAAAAGTTTATCAAATCACTTTTAATTAACATATTCTCAAATGAATGTTTTATTATTGGTGTTTATAAAAATCCGACAGAGAAATCTAAGAAAGCTATTTTAAATTATTTACATCATATGCAATACTTTTAACTTACTTAATAAAAAATAATATTTTTCTTTAAATATACAGATAAAGACTATATTTTTGATTCTATTGTTTCAGCTTGCATTAAACATTCTTTGTAATAATTTTTAAAGTTCAATGGATTTTGTCTTATTGGATTTTATCTAATGATATTTCTAAAAAATTTCTTCTTTTAATATTTTTTGTATTTTATAATTTTTTTATTTATAATATTTATTTTTAATAATCAATACGTATTAATAATATTGCCCTTTTATATACATATCCCCCTACATAGATAAAGTAAAACAAAACTTAATAATTAACAATATTCAAATCATTTATATTATAAGCTAAGCATTTTAAAGGCTAAAATACTTTGTATAATTTAAAAGCAGCTTAAAGCTGCTTTATACAAATTTATATATTTTTTCTTTTATTGAATATATAAATCTTTCAATATATTCAATTCCTTTTAAAATTATAAAATAATAAACATAATAGAAGAAACACATATCTATTAGTCTTCTTTGACCCATCTTCTGCCTTTAGCACCTGTAGGCGGAAGTCTGTCACCTTGGTCTATATTTACTAATCTTCCGTTTTCAATATAAGATCCATCGTTTTCTACTTCTCTGTATTCTCCTGCCGGTAAGTTATCCGTACCGGGTTTATATAAATCACTCATGTTTCTGTTCCTTTCTTTGAAAATTTATTTACAAAATTATTTTTTGTATGAACGATTTTTTTATTCCATGTATAAATTGTCAGATTTTCCACTTTTTTGACTAAACTGTATTTTTTAACTAAATAAAAAAGACTATCAAAAAGATAGTCTTTAAATCATTAATTGAATGCCGGTGGTTTTCCGTCCACATGATGTAAATCACTTTGAGGGGACGGTGTTGACATATTAAAATACATTTTGGCAGCCTTTGTAGTACCGAAATCTCTGTTTGAACCTGTGTCCTGAACTTTATTAAAAGCTTCTCTGAACATCGCATTATGAGCTTCTTCTCTGTTAAGAAGAAAATCAATGGTTTCTTTAACTTTTTTATCATTGATTTGACGATATAAATACTCATAAACAACTTTTGCACGTTGCTCGGAAGCGATATTAGAAAGTAAATCCGCACATAAGTCTCCTGTCACGGTTACATAATCTCCGGTCCATGAATATCCGGACGCATTTATAAGCCCCGGATTTAAACCAAGAAGTACGTGAGACTGAATTTCCCCTGCTTCCACTTTGTCATAGTTGACATCATGTCCGTTTAGTAAATTTATAGTTGTAGCGACCATTTCCATATGACTTAATTCTTCGGCAGCTATATCCAAGAATAAATCTTTGATTTCCTGATCTTTAATCCTAAAGCTTTGAGACATATACTGCATAGCAGCTTTTAATTCTCCGTTTGCTCCTCCAAGCTGTTCCTGCAGCAAAACCGCATACTGTGGATTTGGCTTTTCTACTTGAACAGCATGAAATAATTGCTTTTCATGTTTAAACATAATAATCCTCCTTTTTTTATTTTCATTTTTATTTTTCCACTAAATAAAAAAAATTATTTAATTTAATATTCAATAAAAAATAAATTTAAATGAAATGAAAGATTATAAAAAACCGAGGATTATATTTCAAATTCCTCGGGCTTTCCGTTTAATATGTATTCTCTTTTTACTCTCTTATTTATACAGCATAACAGTTCGTAAGGAATGGTTTCACATATCTCTGCAAGTGAGGATATATTTATATTTTCTCCGAAAATTTCAACGTTATCCCCTATCTCTATATCCGCTTCTTCGGGAATTTCAAGCATCGTCATATCCATACAAACATTTCCGATTACTTTTGCCTTATACTTGTTATTTATCAAAACTTCACCTTTATTTGATAGTTTCCTATTATAACCGTCGGCATATCCCACACACATCACTGCAACTTTTGTCTTTTCCTTTGCAGTAAAAGTCCTCCCATATCCTACCGTTTCATCCTTATCTATATGAAATATATTTGTTATTGTCGTATAGAATGACATGACCGGTTTATATGGATTTATTTCGGGCTTCACTTCCGAAGGATAAACTCCGTAAAGGACAATCCCGGCTCTGACCGCGTCGAGACTATATTCATCCAAGTCCGTTATCGCAGCAGAATTTGCAATATGGTTAATGGTCACACCTAAATCATATTCCTTTGATTTCTTTATCGCATAATCGAAAATTTCAAACTGCTTATTGCTGTAAGACTTATCGACTTCATCGCTCGTTGCAAAATGTGAAAACAACCCTTCATAAATAAGATTATCCAAACCTTTCAATAATTTAAATGCTTCGTCAATTTCATCTTTATTAAAGCCCAGTCTGTTCATTCCGGTGTTGATTTTAATATGTACCTTTATTTTTTTATTCTTTTTGCCGGCTTCTTCATTCAGTTTTTTCGCAAAGTCCAAATTATAAATCGTAGGAATTATATCATTATCTATTATTTTATTTATCTTTCTGTCCGGAACGTAGCCTAATATCAATACATCTGCATCTATACCATAATCTCTTAGGCACATCGCCTCATAAACGCTGGAAACAGCAAACAAATCTGCTCCTTCACTCATTAATATCTTGGCACAAATTTCTGCCCCGTGACCGTACGCGTCGGCCTTGATGACAGGTATGACTTTTTTGCCTTTTACTTTGTTTTTTATTACCCTATAATTGTTGATTAAATTATCAAGATTGATTTTTACACCGCTTTGAAATTTTTCCATTTTTATGATTTTCTCCTAAATATGAAGTTTTATACTAATTTCGACAAAAAAAGCTAAAAAGTGACGAATTTGTTATCAAATTGACACATTTATACACATATCAACATACTTATCCACAGTTTTCCACATTTTCTACATATAAAAATCCGCTATTTTATGGTATTTTCATCGAAATTAAGGTATAAATTATCAACATTTTACCATGAATTTAAGGTAATAATGTTTAAAAATCCACGTAAAAATGTTGATAATATTCGTTACATTTTTATATTTCTATTAAATATATTTTATAATTTTAAGTCAGGATTTGCATTTAAAATCAAGCTGTCTTTTTTGTTATTTATATAATTAAAATATCCTGCCGAACCTATCATCGCAGCATTGTCCGTACAGTAAATTTTATCCGGCAAAAAAAGTTTTATATTTTCTTCTTCGCATCTCTTTTTAAGTTCATTCCTAAGTAAATCGTTACACAAAACGCCCCCGCCGACACAAAGAGTTTTCATATTTTCTTTTTTTAGTGCAATCATGGTTTTTGTAACAATCGTATCTACGACACATCTGTTAAAGCTTGCACATACATTATCTATATTAACTTCTTCATTTTTCATTTTTTTACTGTTTAAGTAATTCAAAACAGCACTCTTAAGCCCGCTGAAACTAAAATCTAAGTTATCTTTACCCATAAGCACTACGGGAAAATCAATGCTATACTCATCCCCAAGCTTGGCATGCTTATCTATTTGTACTCCGCCCGGATATGAAAGTCCAAGGCTCCTTGCTACTTTATCAAAAGCCTCTCCTGCGGCGTCATCCTTTGTAGAACCCAATAATTCAAAATCTGTATAATCATTTACCTTTGTTATATTGGTATGCCCTCCGCTTGCCGTAAGACATATAAAAGGAGGTTTTGCCCCCATTATAAAGCTGGCTGAGATATGTCCAGCCATATGATTGACTCCGACCAAATCTTTATTCAAACCAAATGCCAAAGCTTTTGCATATGATAGACCTATCAATAAAGCTCCAACAAGCCCCGGACCTGTAGTTACACTTATGAAATCTATATCATCAAAAGTAACATCTGCATCTAAAAGGGCCTTATCCACAACGCTCGATATCTTCATCAAATGATTTCTCGATGCAATTTCTGGAACGACGCCTCCATAAACTTTATGAATATCTATTTGAGTATGAATGGCGTTTGATTTAACTTTTATTCCATCTTCCACGACTGCAACACTTGTTTCATCGCAAGAAGTTTCAATAGCCAAAGTAGTTATTTTACTCATCTGTATCATCCTCTTTATTATCTATCTCATCTTGATTAGGTTCTTTGCTTCTATTAATATTATTTTCATCATCCGTCTCATCCGCAGCATTTACTTCGTCACTATTACTTTCATTTTCTTTTTGTCTCATAGCCGCTTCGAATTTTTGACTCTTCATTTGTTCAAATTTTTGTTTTGTCCTTATTATATCTTCCTTAGAATTATTGATACTCATAAGTGTGACATACTCTGTTTTTTCCCTTTTTATTTGAAAACGAAGGTATAGAGAAATTAACATCACAATACTTCCTATACCTATCAAATTAGCTATTAAAGTGATTACAGAGCTAAAAAATGATGAAGGTAAGAAATCCAATGCAAGGATTACAAAAATCCCCGTTAACATCTTTGAAGAAAGATTTTGCCCTTTGATAAATAATCCTCCCAGTACCAATGCTGTTGGTATGGTTGCTATATAAGTCAAATCAAAATATAAGCTTGCAATATGAAGTGCCACAGGAATTCCTACAACGGTAATAAGGAGTATGAATATTACAGGTATTATGAATAACATAGTCATAGCACCTACGCTTAAGCATTTAAATACATTACGTCTTGTAAACAATTCGACCTTTAAAGCACTCATTGGGAATAATTTAAATAATAAAATAGCAATCAAAAGTATGGAAATCTTATTTAATATTCCATAATAAGAAATAAATCCTGCAAGAGCACTTTCTTCTTCGTTCTGAACACTTGGGATTTTAAAACCCAAATCCTCATTTTTTATATTGCCCACAACTTTACTTTGATCTGTTTTTACTATAGGATTAGGACTTTCGTATGTCAGAGAACCATTTATTCTTGCATCCCTGCCTAACACAAGTTCATTACATCCTACTCTTACATCCCCTTTAATAAATCCGTTAATGGTAACACTTTTACCTACTACCAATACATCTCCGTCAACTTTACCCTTTAAAAGCACATCATCTGCATATAAATTCACATCTCCGTTTACTACTGTTTTTTCATTGGTTATAACTTTATTTCCATAGCAAATCAAATCTTTTTTAATATGTGAATCATTCAAATACATATTACTATAAAAACCTATAACGCTTTTATTGATTACACCGGAATTGGTAAAATTAGGAGCAATGGAAATAACACTTCCACTTATATGACCGCTGTTATTTATTGATGTGGAAGCAGTAATCACACTTCCGTTGATTTTACCCTCACTTAAAATATTCGTATAAGTTCCCATAAAAATAGATTTATTGTAAGTATCTTTTTTATTGAGAGTAAATACGGTTCCTTCGGTATTGGTTTTAAGTTCTTCCTTTTTTACACTATTACCGATATTAGCTCCAAAAATAATAGATGGAATTAATAACAATATTAAAGCAAAACTAAATATTATCCTTATTTTATTTTTTCTTTTTTCTCTCATTATGTCTCCCCCGGAAGAAATCCTATATATCAAATCTCCACATTATATATGCGTCTTCATGATTATCCGCATAATAATTCTTTCTCTTTCCATATATTTTAAATCCCATACTTTCATATAGATTAATCGCGGTTATATTCGATTCTCGTACTTCTAATGTCATTTCT
Organism: Anaerofustis stercorihominis DSM 17244; assembly: GCF_000154825.1. Taxonomy (NCBI): domain Bacteria; kingdom Bacillati; phylum Bacillota; class Clostridia; order Eubacteriales; family Eubacteriaceae; genus Anaerofustis; species Anaerofustis stercorihominis. The sequence continues at coordinate 277,436 of NZ_DS560019.1, forward strand.
TTGATATCTTTTCTGAAGGCATGTTCAACTATCAATGATAATAACTTTTTGCCATATCCAAGACCTCGTTTGTCTTCTCTCACGCCCATTGTGGTGATATGACCTTGTCCGACTATATCCTGATAACCGCCAAAGGCTATAACATCTTCCCCTTCATAAAACACTATATAAAAACTTTTGTTATTTATAAGTTCCCCAAAAATAGATTGTTCTCCCCAAGGATGTTCAAAACAATCTTTTTCAAATTCTATTATGTCTTCAACGTCTGTAATGACCGCTTCTCTGATTTCAAGTCCCATACTATTTCTTTTTTAACCTTTGTTCTTCTGCCGCAGATGGTCTTATATAATTGGGAAGATAATTATCGTAAGAATAAATATTTATATCTTCTTTGATATATCTTTCAGAAATTTTCGCTACTCCGCTTGCCTTTGGAAGCAAATTATAATTATCGGCAAAAATAGCTTTATCGGATATTCTTTCTGATATCTTATCCTTATATTTATTAACACCGTCCCCGGCAAATAAAACGCTGTCGTATCCTTCCAATTTATCAATTAAATCATTAATATTTATAATACTGTCTGAATATAAAGGATTTAACTTATTATCCTTATTTATAAAAATATTATAGTAAGCATCATTTCTTTGAGCATCAAATATAATACAAATCACATCATTCATACCTTTTAAATTTTCTGCACATGCAGCTAGTGAAGAAACCGACACTATGGGTTTATTCATGGCATGAGCAAAAGCTTTAACCGTTGAAGCCGCAATCCTTAAACCTGTAAAAGACCCGGGACCCGATCCCACAGCAAAGTAATCTATATAATTTAAATTTAACCTTACATCTTCGAGAAGATGTTTAATCAAGGGAAGGAGCTTTTCTGAGTGTTTTAATTTGTATGCGGTATATTCTTCGCCGAGTATATTATCACCATCTAAAATAGCCGCGCTCGCCGCAACGGTCGAAGTGTCTATTGCAAGTATCTTACTCATAAATTTCCTCCAATTTTTTTATTATATCAACGCTGTCATCAAACGCTTTTATATCTATGACTCTTTTGTTAAAATCTTGTTCATCTTTTTTTATATCAACGATTATTCCTGTTTCATCAAGCTCGCTCATTATCATATCTGCCCATTCGATAATAATTTTTTCGTTTTTATAAATATCATAAAAACCTATATAATCAAGCTCGCTTATATCTTCTATCCTGTAAGCATCCATATGATAAAGAGTATCATGATCATTTCTATATTCGTTTATGATGGTATAAGTAGGAGATGAAAACTTATCCAAAAGCCCCAGACTTTCCGCGATACCTTTGCTAAACTGAGTCTTTCCGCTCGCCATTTCTCCTATTAAATATACACTTGTATTACTTTTTAGTAATCTACCTATCTCTTTGCCTAAAGAGGTAGTTTCCATATCATTTCTTGTTATTATCCTCATAAATATACCTATCTGTTATAAACTTAAATTATATTATAACAAAAAATACTTTACTTTAAAATATATATGTGAGGTTTAAATGTAAAGTTTTATATTTATAAATATATAAGTAAAATAAAAAAACGCTAAAAGCGTTTTTTATTTTATATCTCTTATTGAAATATCATATTTATTCGATATATCTTTTAAATCATCAAATTCAAGCTTACTTTTTTTTATACCATATCCACTGCCGACTTTTTTCTTAACATTCCCATACTCAGTTTCTTCTTCGCTAAAACTCCTGTTTAATATATATCTGTCATATTCGCTTTTTCTAACTCCGAAGGTAGAAGTATATTTCATGATAACATTCAATAAAATTTTCTCATCTTTTTCTTTTAAAAGGACTTCGAGTATCACTCCCGGACGGTTTTTCTTCATATTTACGGGAATAGTATAAACATCAAGAGCGCCGCTACTCCACAATTTATCAATGGCAAGCCCGATTTCCTCTCCCGTCATATCATCAATATTACATGAAAGCTTGATTATTTTATCTTGCAGTTTACATTCATTATTTATTTCACCTAAAAATACCCTTACAAAATTAGCAGATTTCAGCTCTTTTTTACCTAAACCATAGCCTACTCTTTTATATGTCATATTTCTTGTGTTTGTAAATTCATTAGAAAAATGTTTTAAAATAGCAGCTCCCGTCGGTGTTGTTAGTTCACCTTCTTCTTCGTTCGTATAAGTAGGAACATCTCTTAATATATAAGCCGTTGCCGGGGCAGGAACGGGAAGTATACCATGAGCGGTCCTTACATTTCCGTATCCGACATTTAAAGGAGAACAAATAATATTATCTATATCTAATTTTTCAATCAAATAACACACTCCAACGATATCAACTATAGCATCTAAATTTCCAACTTCGTGAAAATGAACCTTATCAACACTGCATCCATGAGCTTTTGCTTCCGCTTCAAGAATTAGGCTATATACTTCTTTGGCATGATACTTAACATTTTCACTTACATTCAACTTATCGATTATATGATTGATATGTTTGATATCATTATGACTATGTCTATGATGATGCCCATGTTCATGTATAGGTTCATGAGGATGATGAGAATGCTCATGATTATGTTCATGACCGCATTTATTCTCATGATGAGTATGTTCGTGTAAAGAGTTCTGCCCCTTAAGATAATCATCAAATCCTACCTCAAATGCATAGAGACCGTCTGCAGGAAATGAAATATCCTCTTTTTCATCAGCTCTTTCATGAATATGATGATGTTCATGGTCTATGGATTTACTTCTGTCATTTAAAAAATCACTGTAGCTTTCTTCAAAAGCATATAAACTATCAGCAGAGAAAACAGGCTCGTCTATTTTTTTACTTATATCTTCCTTGATATCGATTTTATTTTCGCTCCTGCTGTTTAAGTAATCATGATATCCGCCTTCAAAAGCATAAAAACTGTCTAACATTAAATTATCATCTCGATTGTTATGTTCATGATGTCCTTTTTTATTATCTGCTACATCAAGGCTTTCTTCCTCTACTCCATTAACGGTTACGATTATTTTCTTACCTGATATACCGTTTCGCTTTTCTTCTCTAAAGCTTACATTTACATTTTCAAGACCAAGATTATTCATCATCTGTAAAAAATCTTCTTTATCTTCATATAAATCCAAAAGTGCAGCCATTAACATATCGCCTGCCGCACCGCTGTTACATTCTATATATAAACTATTCATTAATACCCTCCATTTTGTTTATCATATTCGCAAGATATCCGGCACCGAAACCATTATCTATATTTACTACGCTGACGCCGCTTGCACAGGAATTAAGCATGGAAAGGAGAGCAGAAAGTCCGCCGAAATTAGCACCGTACCCCACACTTGTAGGAACGGCGATAACAGGACAGTCAACAAGTCCTCCGACAACGCTGGCTAAAGCACCTTCCATTCCCGCAACCACGATTATTACTCGTGCTGACATCAAGACATCTAAATTATCCAATAATCTGTGAAGCCCGGCAACCCCCACATCATATAGCCTTTCGACATTGCTTCCGAGTGTACTGGCAGTTATATAAGCTTCTTCGCATATATCGATATCACTCGTACCTGCAGCGGCAATAACGATTTTCCCCACTTTATCGATATCCTTATTTTTATAAGCTATACCCATTTTAGCTTTATCATAGTAAACAATATCTATACTATCCTTCAATTTTTTATACTTATTTTCATCAATTCTTGTTATAAGTATATTTTCACTGCCATTCTCTCTCATGCTGTTTACAATACCAAGGATTTGTTCCGCTGTCTTTTTTTCTCCGTAAATAACTTCCGATACCCCTTGTCTTATAGAGCGATGGTTATCGATTTTTGCATATCCTATATCACTGAAAGGTTCCATTTTAAGTTTAACCACAGCATCATCGATTGAGATTTCATTATCTTTAACTTTTTTTAGTATATCTTTTAATCCTTCTTTACCCTTCATATCACTCTACCTTCTTGGTCTTAAATCAAAACTTATTTCATCAAACATATGAGATATCGTTTTAAGTATCCTGTCTCTGTTTTCCATAACTTTTATAAAATCTTTTTCTTTAACTTGAATTACCGCACTATTATCTTTTACTCTTATCCTAAAATCCTTGAAACCCAGTTTAAATAAATAAGACTCGCTTTTTTCTATCTTGACAAGAGTATCTTTTTTTATTTTCTGTCCGGTGCTTATCCTCGTTGCAAGACATGAATAAGAAGGCTTGTCCCATGTAGGAAGCCCGGCTTCTTTTGACAGAGTCCTTATATCTTGTTTTGTAAGAGAACATATTTTTAGAGGGGATAAAATTTTCATTTCTTTCAGCGCCTTCATTCCAGGACGATCACCTTCGTCATCCGTAGCATTGGTACCGTCTATTATAATATTATATCCATCCTGCTTAGCCGTTTTTATAATATGAGAAAAAATATTCTGTTTACAATAATAACACCTGCTGCTATCATTAGTTATAATTTTTTCTTCATTTAAAATAGGATTATCGATTATTTTTAAATCTGCACCGAGTTTAGTTGCAAGAGTGATACTCTCTTTTAATTCAAAGTCAGGCTGAAACTCACTCTTTACAAAATAAGCTGTTGATTCAATATTTAATTTTTTTAATATGTATAACAAATAAGAGGAATCAACTCCTCCGGAAAAAGCCAAAGCTACTTTCTTATAATACTTAAAAAATTCTTCAAGGGTCATAATCCTGCCTCCACAAGAAATTCTTCATTATTTAATACATCCATATTTCCATTATAATATATACTTCCATTTTTTAAAATAACAACCTTTGTACAAGTTTCTTTTATTAGGTCAAAGTCATGAGAAGCAATAAGTTTAGTGGAATCAATAGAATTTATTATTTCAATCAACTTTCTTTTTGACTTTTTATCCAAATAAGAAGTAGGCTCATCAAATAATATGATTTTCGGATTTTGAACCAATATCGAAGCAATACAAGCGCTTCTTTTTTCTCCTCCGGAAAGCTTATAAACAGCCTTATCTTTTAAATGATAAATACCGAGTTTATTCAATATATCATAAACGATATTTTCAACTTCTTCTTTGTTCATATTCAAATTATTTAACGCAAAAGCAACATCTTCGTACACAGTAGATGAAAACAGCTGATCATCCGGATTTTGAAATATAAGCCCAACGTCCATTCTGATTTTATCAATGTTATTTTTATTTACTTTAATCCCATTTACGGTTATAATTCCTTCGTCTATCGGGACAACTCCAAGCATACTTAAAAATAAGGTAGATTTTCCTGCACCGTTAGCACCAAGCAAACCTATATTTTCATTGTCATTTATATCTAAATTTAAATTATTCAGTGCTTTTGTTCCGTCGGGATATTTTATATTTAAATCTTTTATATTTATCATTTACTCTCCTCTAAATACAATAAAAACTTAATACTATATATATAAAAAAGATTATAAAACTAATATAATCGCTTTTTGAATACTTATATATTTTACTGTAATTATATTCACCATTGTAACCTCGAAGCTTCATCGCATGATATACTTTATCCGCTTTGTCCATACTCCTAAGGAGTAAATTCCCGAGAAAACTCCCCATATCCTTAATATAAATCCCTTTTTTTCGGTTACTTCTTAAAATATATGCAGTATACATATTCCCGGCTTCATCAGCTAAAGTATGAATATATCTGAATGTAAGGTTCAACTCATTAACAATGATCTTTGGAATTTTAATATTTTCCATAAAAGCAAAAATATCATGTAATTTCGTAGTTGAAATAAGTAAAAATACCGACATTACAGTAAGATAAGATTTTAAAATAATACCTATAAAAGATATTAAGCCGAAGCTTATTGGAATATTTAATATACAACAATAAATTTTATTATTAACAAAAATATTCCCTATACCGATAAAGAAAGAAAAAGGCAGGACAAACAAATATCTTTTAAATAACAGTTTGTGATTTGTTTTACTCATTAAGAACACTAGCAATATATACAATAAAAAGAATAATAATCTTGAAATGTTATAACTCGAAGTTGAAACTACGGATATTATAAAAATTAAAGTCATGAATATCTTGACCGAAGGAGTAAGCAAATGGAAAAAACTATTATTGTCTGCTAATCTTTCCATAAAATAAACATCATTTAAAGACGTCCTTATATTCGCCATTACTTACTCCTTTCCATATTATTACATTATGATCTTTTTAATTTACTTACCTTATATGCACTTATCCCTATAACGCCTGCAAAAACAAATACTATTACTCCCCCGACAATTCCCGCAACAGATGTTCCGCTTATCACACTTTGGTTATCTTCGTTCTTATAGTTATAATCAGGCATAAAAGCCGTCTTTTCTTGAATATTGTTCATCGCAGTATAAACATCATGCGCCCCGTTTTCAACCTCAGTACTTCCCGTAACCCCTTGAACAGACCATTCGAGTCCGTCCGGATTTGATGAAGCGAAGAGAGATAGCCCTCCTGCCACAATAAAAGTAATGATACTTAAAGACACAATGACCCTTTTAAAACTTACATTACTTTTCTTACTAAATATACTTTCATCTAAAATTTCTTTTCTTTGATTAAATATAAAGTCTGCTACGAGCATAGTTACAACACCTTCAGCAAGTCCGATAGCTAAATGTATCGGCTGCATTAAAACTAAAAACTGGCTGAAAGGAAGTTCGCTTATCCCTGAAAAAAAGGTTTCTAGAACAACCATAAAAGCACCTAGTTGCAAGGATAATACACACCCGATCATTGAAGCAATCCCAAGACTTTTCTTGCTTACTCCCCTTTGTAATATAGGTTTAATAACATAAGGATAAATTATTAAACAAGGAATAACCCCCATATTAAATAAATTACACCCGAGTGCAAGAAGTCCTCCGTCCGCAAAAAACAAGCACTGTATCAGTAACACCGAAAATATGGATATAAAAGCCGCAGGACCACCCAAAATCAAAGAAAGAAGTATACCTCCTCCGATATGACCGCTCGAACCTGTCATAGGTATCGTAAAATTGATCATTTGAGCCGCAAATACAAATGCACTCATAATCCCCATCAATGGAACTTTTTTTTCTAAATTTTCATCTTCTTTTATTTTCTTAACAGAATAAATAACCGCCCCCGAACTAACTGCCAACATAGCACCTCCGACAGCAGGAGACACCAAAGCATCCGCCATATGCATAACTATTTCCTCCCATAAAAAAACACGAAAGAAAGACATTACTTCATGTAATGGATTATCCTTCGTGGAATCATTCTTAAACAATATTTTTAAGATAAAATACCTTCGTGGTATCAATTTCTATAACATATTATCACTTTTATGGAATATTTTCAATATCTTAATTAAACCTAAATATTTCATTATATATAATGAAATATTTAAACAAATAAAAAATCCGTACAAAACGGATTTTCTATTTTATTTATTTAATTGTCTTCATCAATTATCTCAGCTTCAACTTCTTCGATTTCTTCGTCTTCATCACTTGCTTCAATCGAGAGTTTTTTATCTTCTTTTAATTTCTTCATTGCGTCTTTTTCTTCTTTTCTTTTATCATGTTTTTTCTTTTTTGTAAAGAAGTATATTACAAGGGCAATAAAACCGGGCAGGAACCACTGAACGAATTCCGTAAATTTATTTAGGCCGTTGCCTTTTGTCACTACACTCATCATAACTGCTATTAAAGCAAACACTGCCGGGATGATCAGTCCCATTAAGATATTGTCTGACTTGCAAAGCAAAAATTGAATCAATACTGCCAGAACGATACATACTAAAACTATTATTAAACTATTCAAAATCTTTTCCTCCGATTATTATTATATAAATTATTTTATTGAAATGCGTCAACGTGAATACCGTTTGCCAAATACTTAAAGTAATTCAAGATTACCTGACTTACACCGTGATAATGTATTTCAAAGTGACAGTGAGGTCCCGTAGAGTTACCCGTACTTCCCATTACTGCAATCTGTTCACCCTGTTGTACTTTTTGACCAACTCTTACAAGGATTTTTACATTATGTCCGTATCTCGTGGAATACCCATTACCGTGATCTATGTCTACACAGTTTCCGTATCCTCCGTACCAGCTTGCTCTTGTTACTATACCGGTATCGGAAGCATAAACGGGAGTACCCTGAGGATTGGCAATATCGACAGCTTTATACCCCGCATGAGAACCTGCTTTATTAAGAGCCGAAATAGTACCGCTTGCAGGCATTATAAACCTTCCCGTACTCGTCACAGGAGGAAGCGGCTTTGTACCTCTTGAAATGATTTTACTGGTAGATTTTTCAGTAACTGTTTCTTTCTTTATATCACTTTTTACTACAGTTCCGTTTTCGTACGTATTTACAGCAGTGACTTTCTTTTCTCCGTCTTTTCCTTCCTGTTTAACCTTATTGGTCCCTACATATACATCAGGATCGTCTCTGTAAACAGTTTTATAAGCTACATCTTTTTTATACGTTACTTGTTTTACTGTGGTTATAGTAATTGAAGGTTTACTGCTGATTTCATCAGTAGAAAATTCATCTTCTCTGAAATTCAAGGCGCTTACCAGATTAGTGCTTTTCTTAGATTCATTAATTTTACCTAAAATATCACTGTCTCCCGTATTTTCAACTTTATGATTTGAACTATCACTCAAATAATTGATCGCATCTTTAACATCCATGGCAGAATCTATAGATATAAGTTTTTCCTTATACTCCATATCTTCTTTTACTTTACTTCCTTTTATAAGCTTTACATTTGAACTTTCTTTTTCGTAATTGTTACCTATATTATTTATTACCGTTTTGGCATCCTGAGTCGATGCAACTCTCACGGCTTCATTGCCGTTAACACTTATAACGGCGCCTTTACAAAATAGAGGGATATTTAAATTATAAACAGCATTTTCACATTCTTCCGTATCCATTATATCCTTTGGATTTTTTATCGGCACTTTCTGATATGAAATTGATTTTTCATAATAAACATTTGAATTGTCATACCACTTTGTTAAGTTAGCATCCACATTAGTAAGTGCATTTTCAAAATCATTTACATTTTTGACTATACCAAGTTTTGTACCATTAAAAATTACTTCATACCCAAATAAATTTTTATATGTAAATGCCCCCACAAAAAATATGACTACACAAAAAACACCGACTAAAAAACTAAAAAGATGATCTTTTGCATATTCTCTAAAATCTCTCAGTCCGAATTTTACTCTTTTTAAATAATATTTGACTCCGACAAAAAATTCATCCAAATCTTCTTTGATTTCATCGATTTGACTGTGAATCCAGCTTCTTTCGTATCTTTGTCTAAGCTTCGAAGGTTCTTTTTTTACATCTTGTCCACCGGCAATTTTTCTGAATATATTTTCTTTTTTATGTATATATGTTGATTCTTCTGCTATGTGATATTTATTTTCTCGTCTTACTATTTGTTTATATACTTTATCGAGCTCCTGCTCTTCATTACGTCTATTGACCCATTTAATTTTCATAAACAGACATGACCTCCTATATGTATAATCCTATCGAATTATATCTATACGTATTAAAAGTTTATCATAATAATAATAAAAAAGAAAGAAAAAAGCCTTTTTTTTGATGATAGTTTGTGGAAGATAATGAAAAACTTGGTTTAAAGAATGGTTACAGAGGCAATAATAATATAAAAATCGGAGGTATGAATATGAAGTTACCAAGTCATTCTTACAACAGTGCAAAAAAAATCATTGTGGATAATGTAGGCAAAGATGTAGATTTTATAAGTAAAGTTTCGAGAGGAAAGATAATCAAAAATGAAGGTACTATTTTAAACGCATATAATAATATTTTTACCATTTCAACCAATATAGATAATAAAGATGATATTTTATCATTTTCTTATTCGGATTTAATAAATCATTCATTAAGACTTAAGATAAAATAAATAATTAATTATAATTTATAATGTAAACTAAATGTAAAAATATAATAAGATAACATTATTTATGATATAATATATTTTACAAATAAAGGAAAAGGAATAAGAAATGAAATATAAATGTGTAATTTTTGATTTTGACGGTACCCTTGCAAACACGGAGAATGTTATTTTTCGCGTATACAATGAAATTGCCAAAAAATACGGTTATAAAGAAATTACACACGATTATATAGATGAACTAAAACATCAGCCTATCCATAATATAATCAAAGATTTAGGGGTCCCATATTTAAAGGTATTTTCCCTTATTAAAAAAGGACAGAAATTAATGAAAGAATACCATAAATCAATGGATCCGTACGAAGAAGATTTAAAAGAGACATTAAAAATTTTAAAATCAAAACTTAGCTATATGGGTATTATTTCATCCAATTCAAAAAAGAATATAAATACATTTTTGAAAAATGAAAAAATAGATACAATGGATTTTATAATATCTTCACCTCTTTTTTCAAAGGAAATCAAAATAAACAAGTTAAAGAAGAAACTAAAATTAAAAGATGAAGATATATTGTATGTGGGTGATGAAGTAAGGGATATAGTTTCGGCAAAAAAAGCAAATATAGATATTGCAAGCGTGACATACGGATACAATACAAAAGAATATTTATCAAGTGAAAATCCTACTTATTTTATAGATGATTTAAAAGAACTATTTAATATAATAGAAAAATAACCCATATAGGGTTATTTTTTATTTACATATTTACCAGCCAAATCATTAAAAGCTTTTACCGTCAATATCTCATGAGTTATAAATTCATCTTTATAAAATACACTATATGAAGTATATGGGCTTTTAGCATCCTTTGCTTTTTCCAAATTATCTATTTTCACACTTTTAAGAGGTATATTATTCTTCTTTGCCTCTTCCTCGATTAATGGGGAATATTTTAGAGTAAACGGACACTGCGCGGTATAATACAATGTAAACCCATTGTTTCCGGTCTTTGGAGTTTTAACACTATCTCTAAACTTGGGAGGCTCTACATTTTCTTCAAAAGGCAAATACATAAGTTCAAAATAAGGCTCTGCTTCATCACACTTTATAAAGCCCTTATAAGTCAGAAATTTTTTATCCGCCATATATCCCTTTTTCTTATCGGAAGAAAGAATAGCCAGCCCCTTTAATCCTCGGCTTTTTGTATCTTTAATACATTCATCGAGCAGTATACTTGAATTACCCTCTCCTTTATATTTTCCGCTCACCCAAAGACAGTCTATAAACATATACTCATCTCCGTCAATGGGATACCAAGCATTTTTTAAAGGTATATATTCAATAAAAACCTTACCCCTTACATCCATCTTTTTAAAAGTCAAACCTTCATTCATCCTATCTTTGAGCCAAGATTTTTTTTGATCCACATAACCACTATCTTTTTGGGACATGAGGCAGCAAATATGTTCTTTTTCTATGTTTTCATTATCTAATGTAATTATATTCATGTTCATCACCTCTATTTTATAAGTTCATCATAAGTATTTATTATTAAGTCGATTAAAGTATTTTTATCTTCTATATTTTCAATCACTATATGCTCTTTTGCACCTTGATAGGGACTGGCAAACAATATATCTTTCCCCAGTATCTTCCTGCCTGAATCAGTATCCTTTATAAATAACTGATTATCACATATACATCCGAAAAACTTTCCTTTATACCAAAGTCCGTATTCTCCAAACATTTTCTTACACTTGATATCCCCTAGAGGTTTTAAATTTTCATAAACATAATCCACGAATTCAATACTGGTTGACATAGCTGTTTCTCCTATTACTTTTATATCATTATATAACAATAAACATGACAGCTATATGTCATGTTTATTGTATTTATTATTAACTTTTTTTACCAGTTCCATAAATTCGTTTCTTATATCAGAGGGAAATATGATTTCCGCTTTTTCACCGAAACTTAAAAGCCAGCTGAATAGATACTCTTTATCATAAAATGAAAATCCGAAAAAAAGTTTATCATCTAAGAAATAAGAATAGCTGTCTGCGCCGTATTCATCAATTATCCGGTATTCAACATCCTTATCAAATATTATAAGCACATTTAAATCATTAGGATATATTTTATCTATATCATTTTCCTGCAAAGGAATTTCTCTTGATAAGAAAGTTTCACCGGTTTCTTTTAAGTTGATCGATCTATTTAATTTAAATAATCTAAAGTCTTCTCTCTCAAGAGAATATGCGTATAAATACCAGCTTGACCATTTAAATGTAAGAGTATACGGTTCCACAACCCTGTGACTTTTTCCCTTTTTTGAAAAGTAATCAAACTCCAAAAGCAGTTTATTATTTATTGCTTTTTGCATCTTTTCTATTTTATCAGATAAAGATTTTTTATAATAAGAAGATAGATCTATATCTAAATCATTTTTAGGGTTATCCTTAAATTTATCCAGGAGCAGTTCATATTTATTATTGTCGCTTATACTGGTAATACCCTTGAGCCCTGCATATATGGCATTTATTTCGTCCTCTTTTAAAAGGCTTTTGTCCATTTTAAAATCCGGATCCAAATATATACCACCCCCTGCTCCTCTAGTGGTAACTATCGGTATCCCGGCTTTGCATAAATCCAATATATCTCTGTTTATCGTCCTTACCGATACTTCGAATTTTCCCGCTAAAAAAGGAGCTGTCACTTTTTCCTTGTTTAATAAAGTTGTGATTATACCCATCAACCTATCGATTTTCATAACAAACTCCTTATATTTTAAATATCAAACTTCCACATGCATCGAGCACATCGCGATACCGCCGGCGGCTTCGCATATTATCCCTTGTCTTCCGCCTCTGGAATATAGTCCTTTGAATTTACCGTTATAGATGAATATACCAGGCATGTTGCTGAACTCATCAAAGACAAATTCTCCGTTTTTTTCTTTTATAAAATTCTTTGTTTTATACATTTCAGCATATTCCTGAAGCAGGTACCCTTTATCAGTATTTTTATCAACGAATTTCATAAATTCTTCTTTTGTATAATCCACACCTGCATACACACCTCTGGCTCCGTATAAATCATCGGGTTTTATTATCCAGCTGTCTTTATTGTTTATCACTTCATCTCTGTCAAACTCCCCGTCCTTTAACCAGCAGGTATATGGGATATGGTCCTTGATAAATAATATTTCTTCATCGGTCAAGAAATCAAAAGTTTCCTTTTTATGCATTATCATATAAACTATTTTATTATGAATTACCTGAGTCCTTAAAGATCCTATGATGCAAGTTTTTTTATCCTTTATTGCTTCTATAAAAGCAGGTATCTTTTCAATTTTCTCCATCATTTCACTGGTAACGGCTCTTCTGTAAACCGCATCTATTTTCACACCGTCTTTCGTATAAAGACCATCGTCATATTTAAGTGTCGTAATATCAGCTATAACGGTCTTGTAGCCTCTTTTTTCAAAACTGGACTTAAATACCTTGAATTCTTCATTCGTTGCACTTTCCATAAAGTCGATTATTCCTATTGTGGGTTTTTTTACCTTATATTTAAAAGTATCATAAATATTTAAAAATTCCTCTACCCAGCTATTAAATAATTCAAAATGAGTGATATTATATTTCTTGCTGAACTCATTGAATATTTTATCATTTTTGTAAGCATTATTTAATTCTCTGTCCTCATTCATCGCACTGGCTCCGTCGGCGTTGAATTCGCAGAATTTAAAAGTAAAGTTTTCTTCATTTAAAAACAAATCTATCCTCGTTATGGGAAGGGGCTGTTCATAATAATTTTCACATAAAATAAGCTCTTCCAACTCTTTGCTGAAAGGAAATAATTTTCTGTATTCCTTATCTTCGATATATTTGTTTATTATTTTACAAAGGATAGTATGAGTAGTCATGGCAACGTATTTGAAGTAATCTATTACTTCCGTGGTATAAAGCTTCGGTACATATGGAAACCTTATATGCTCTCCGTGATAAATAGCCGTGGAATTTTCTATATATTTGATTGCTTCATTATAGCTTTCCTTAGATTTATTTATATCGGATTTTATCAAATCCAAATATTCATCCGTAAGTTCTATTACTTTCATCTATTCACCTCTCTCATCTTTTAATATTTTTAAAGTCTTTTCCCTTTTCACTAAATCATAAAATAAACTGACTCTGTCTTTTTCTTCATGACACAAATTATCTTTTGCAAGTTCAATCAGGCTTAACAATAAATCTTTGATTTCAAAACCATAAACCTTAGCGTCATATCCTTTATTTACAACTTCGCCCTTCGCCTTAATCACATCGTTATCTTTTATATACTTAAATTTATCAAGAAGTAATGATATTGCCTCTTCACTATAAAAAATACCTTTGATTATACTTGCATAAGACAGTACATAATCTATCGGTAGACAGTCTGCCATTCTTATCTCAACATAATTTTTAAGTCTTACATCAGGGAAAAACATAGAAATCAAATGCTCTATATCCTTTTTATTTAATTCACTGTCACAATAAATATCCTTTATTTTTTTATTTCTTGTATATACACTATTTCCGTTTTTATCTTCAATCAAGATCGCGGGAGAATTCAATATATATTCACTATATTCCTTAAATCCAAAATCTTTATTTAAAGCATCCTTTACTATCATGCTTCTTTCAGGATCGACATCATTCCATATCCCTATTCTAACGCAATTTTTATCATAATGTTTTCCTTCAAAAATATTGGTATTATCGGTCATAAAAGAAATAACAGGTGATAAAATATTAGCAAGCCTAAACTTATTTTTAAAGTCTTCTTCACTAAAATAGTCTACGCTGACCTGTGCCGAAGCAGAGCCTTTCATCATGTTTTTACCGTGCGACCCAACTTTTGAAAAGTAGTCAAGCATATATTCATATCTTTTTTTGGGGATCAAATTAAGCTCATCGACTTTTGATTTTGGCTGATAACCCGCATATATCATTTTATAATTAAATTTTTTTAAAATCGGTTTTATTTTAAGTAAAAAATAATTATATTCTTCCAAAATATCCAGAGTATCTATAAAAGGACCTATACTGATTTCAAGCTGACTTGCAGGTTCCAAAGTTATATTGGATTTATCTTTTACAAGTCCGATAAGATTACCGTCTTTATATATCTCTTTTTCAAAATAGGGACTAAGAAGTTTTAAAATATCCCTTATTCCATTTTCTTCATAATAATCGACACTTTCCATAGTATCTGCTCTTACGATAAAATGCTCAAGTTCCAATCCCAAACTTTTATCTTTTTCTTCTTTTATACCACTTTTAAAATAATCCACAAGTTTATTTAAATTTATGTCATAATAATCCATAATGTCACCTACTCGTCTTCATCATCTTCCAATTTACTGTCAAGTATTTCTTTTGCTTTATCATAATCTTCCTTATTAACATAAATACTTACAGGCATGGCACTCTTTCCGATTATCACTTCAGCCCATGCGATATCGGTATCGTATTTCAGTGTAGCTTTTATTCCGCATGAATCTAAAAGCCCTTCAATGATACAACCTTCAGTATCATTTCTTACTCCATTCAAAAATACTAAATTATCATCTTTTTTCTTTTTCATAGTTAGTACCTCGGAAATATTATACCACAATTATTTTAGTATCTAAGCAATAATGGAAAATTTAGTAAAAATGATATATTTTACTCTTTAATCCCCATCAATGTTTTCCTGACTTCGATTATAAATAATATGACAGTTACACTTACAGCTATCACATCCGTTATGGGCTGAGCTAAAAATACTCCGAGAACATTATTTGTAATTAATTTCGGAAGTATGAATATAAGTGGGATTAAAAGAACGATCTTTCTGAATACAGCCAAAAAAAGTGATACTTTTGCATTGGAAAGGGCGACAAAGGTTTGCTGACAAGATATTTGAATCCCTATCAAGAACATGACAGCCATATAAATTTTTATCGACCACTGTGTATATGTTATAAGTGCAGTATCCGAAGTGAACAAAGTAATGAACACTTTAGGTAAAAACATAGTTAAACACCAAAGCAAAAGAGAATATAAAGTACATATGACTATTTGAAATAAAAATGCTCTCTTTACTCTGTCGGCATTTCCAGCTCCGTAATTAAAGCTTATTACAGGCTGTGCACCTTGAGTAAACCCCTGTATCGGCATAGTGTAAAACTGTAAAATAATATTTAAAATAGTCATAGAACCAACAGCTATATCTCCTCCGTATTTAAGCAGTGAAGAATTAAAAATAATAGCTATGGCACTTTCCGTTACCTGCATGACAAAAGGCGATAGTCCGAGAAGAAGACAAGGCAGATATATTTTAAAATCTATTTTAAAATATTCCTTTTTTATTTTTATAAAACTCTTTTTGCTGTTTAAAAAATATAATACCCAAAGAGCTGATAAAAATTGAGAAGTAACAGTAGCAAGAGCAGCTCCTTTTACCCCCATATCAAGCATAAATATAAATATAGGGTCCAAAACCATATTTAAAATTGCCCCTATTAAAATACTTATCATCCCTGTGACTGCAAACCCTTGTGCCATAATAAAAGTATTAAGTCCTATAGCGATTTGAATAAAAACTATTCCCAAGGAATAAACCCTTAAATAAGATAATGCATATTCAATGGTAGCCGTACTTGCACCAAAAAGGAATAATAATTTTTCACCAAACAACAAAATCATTATGGTCATAATGATACCTGAAATAATAGTACCGATAGTGCAGCTTCCAAGGATTTTTTCGGCGCTGTTTTTATCATTTTTACCAAGCATTATCGCTGCTCTGGGTGCGCCTCCCATAGACGTAAGGGTCGCAAAAGCATAAACCAATATAAGAATGGGGAAACAAACACCGACTCCTGTCAGTGCAAGTGTTCCGACACCTTCTATATGACCTATAAACATCCTATTTATTATATTGTAAAGCACGCTAAAGATTTGTGCTATTATTGCCGGAACAGCAAGTGTAAAAATTAGTTTCCCGACATTTCCGCTTCCCAAGTCTATTTTATTTTCATTATTTTTTTCTAACATATATACCTCATTATTATCTATGAATTTAAATTCTATTTAACTATTTTTAGCAATATAAAAACTTATATTTACAGAATAAAAAAATATATAATAATTATTTGATTTTTATAGATAATAAAAAAACGCCTAACTGCTAGACGTTTAATTTATTTTAATAAAATTCCTTTTTAACACTTCTTAAAAACATATCTTTAAGCATTTTATGAGGACTTAATTCACCGTTTAAAACTGCATCGACGCCTCTTATTATAGGCATTTCCACATTATAATCATCACTTAACTTTACAATGGCTTTTGCTGTACTTACACCTTCGGCAAGATAATCATCATTCAAAGTCCCTCTAACAAAATTTTCACCATATCTTCTGTTGTTGGAAAATTCACTGAACAATGTCGCTTCATAATCTCCCAAATGACAAAGTCCGTAGGCAGTTATTTCATCTCCGCCCATTGCTTTTATCAGCCTTGAAACCTCTCTGGCCCCTCTTGCCATCAATGCACCCTTTAAAGATGAATATCCAACTGCATCAAGCATACCGGCAGCAATCCCGATTACATTTTTAGCGGCAGCACCAAGCTCATCCCCTATCAAATCTTCTCCTATATAAAGTCTTATCAAATCACTGGAAAATGTTTTTACAACATCTTCGGTAACATCTTTATTGTCACTGTCTATCACCATACAATTAGGTATCCTCTTCACAAAACTTTGAACATGTCCCGGGCCTACCCAAACAGCTAATTTTACCTTGCTTCCGAGTATCTCCCTAAAAACCTCTGTAAGTCTCTTTCCCGTTGATACTTCGATACCTTTCATACAAAGGATAAAAGTCTTATTTTCATAATTTGATTTTTTTATATCTTCACAAAGATTTCTTAAATGCTGAGATGAAATTGAAATTATTATATAATCACTGTTATCTATGGTTGCATCTAAATCATTTGTAAGTTTGGTAGTTTCGCTTAAATATAAATATTTATTTTTTCTTGTATGCTCAAGTTCTTCTAAATTCTTGGAACCGCTTCTCCCCCATATCGTTACGTTATGACCTATCTTATCGCTGTACCAACCCAGGAATGTGCCCCATCTTCCGCAGCCTAAAACCGATACTTTCATATTGATACCTCTTTTACTAATTTCTCTATAATGATTTTACCCTTTTATATAATAATTCACAACCTTTTAGCTTTTATTTTTGATCATATATTTTATTTAATATTTCTTTTTAAATGAAATTGCAATTTTTTCTATTGCTTTTTTCTCTATTCTAGAAACATAAGACCTGGATATATCATACATATCAGCTATTTCTCTTTGTGTATAACTTCTTTTACCTTTTAAACCATATCTAAGATAAAGTATTTCTTTTTCTCTGTCCTCAAGTACTTCATCCATTATCTTATAAAGAAACTCACTTTCGACCTTTAAATTTACTTTGCTGTTTACATCGTCTTCATCGGTAGCTAAAATATCCAGTAGAGAGATATTGTTTCCTTCTTCATCAAAACTGATATAATCCTCTAAAAACACATTGGAAGCAGTCTTTGTTTCACTTCTAAGAGCCATTAGTATTTCATTATCTATACATCTAGCCCCATAAGTCGCAAATTTAGTTCCTTTGTTATAATCAAAAGAATTTATTCCTTTTATAAGACCAATAATGCCTATGGAAATAAGATCTTCCTTTGTAATATTCGAAGAAGAATATTTTTTACTTACATGAGCAACCAATCGAAGATTATGATTTATTAGCATTTCCTTTGCATGCATATCATTTTCTTCTTTGAACTTTACAAAATATTTTGTTTCATCTTCTTTTTTTAGCGGTTTTGGAAAAGACTCACTGGCTGAAAAATAACCTAAAAATACCAATACTCGCTGAAGTAAATCCAAAATCCCTAGAAAACCTAACATAAAATCACCCCCATAAAATATATGAGGGTGACTTATAAATCTTGCTTGTACTTATTTAATTAAACTTTTTAAATCTTTTTATAATGAAAATAACACTTTAAGTGCACCGATTATATTTGACTCTGATAGATCAATTCTTCTAAGCTGTAAATCGTATATCATAACTTCCATTATTTCTACAATATATGAAATATTTTTTATTTCGTCATAATCATTTAATGTTTGTATCCTTTGAATATCGGATAAAAAACTTTCGAGATTAAATTCTTTATTGTATTTATTATATATCTTATGCAAAAAAATCGACAAGGTATCATTATTATGCTCAATATGATATTCTATCTTTTGAACAAAGCTCATATTTTGTATATTTTTATTATTATATAATTTATCAAATTCTATTTCAAATCCCTCTATGATATATGGAAGTTTTTCTACTCTCCTCATATCCCTGACATGTCCGTTCTCCGGTATATGTTTTAAATATAAATCATTATTTGAAATAAGTTCCAATATTTTACCTATATGTCCGTTTATATACCTTATCCTTATACTGGGATATAATTCTACCTTTTGATTAAAGTTATAATTATGAGCATTAAATTCCGGGAACACCATTTCGCCGATCCTATCATAATTTTCATCTTTATCATTCTTTTTCATAAGCCTGATTTCTTTGATATTAATATCTCCTCTGTAAAATAGAAAAGATAAAAAATCTCTTATGATTTTATCAAGAGCCACAAGAAATCTTGAATTTTGTATCGTATTGAAATATAGATCAAAAGCAGGATATACTGCAAGAGGATATTTGTAATTAATATCCCTTACTACATGAAAAGAACAACTTATATCAATACCTTTATAATTAAATATCTCTTTGACGGATTTTACTACTCTAAAATCCAAAAGATTTATATCTCCATTTTCTTTTTCGTCCAAATATTTTAGATATTCAACAAAATTCAGATAATTCATCTTTGCTATTTTGATTGAAATACCGTCATAACCGGTTTGCTTGTTTTTAAGTGTAATATAATAATCGATTTTTATTTTTATTACATTATTATTTTGATTTGAAATAATTACTCTTGGTTTAAAAATTACTGTATCCCTACTATCTTTTACTTCCCCGATTATAAACAGACTAACCAGACAGTTGTTTCCGACATTACAATAAGTATTAAAATAATAGTCGGGCTTCCCTTTATGCTTTAAAGTCAATTTTAGGATTGAACCTTCATAAATAAAATTATAATCTTGATCGTTATATTTAGCATTCCCCTTAATCATAGTTACACACTAACCCTTTAATTCCGACATTTTTCTCATTATATAACCATAATTATAAAGCGTCAATGAAATATTAAAAGAATTTTAAACATTTTAATACTACTTTGAAAGATTTTGCAGTATAATTGTTTATTTTATATTAATTTACAATTTATCCCTTACAATCTTCCAATCATCAATCAACATATTAAGTGAATACCTTGCATTTGCGGGACTTGTGGAAGGAAGTTTAATTATATCAATATCTATATCTTTATTATACTTTTTAAACAAATTATAAGCAGTACCGCCATTTAAAAATATAGTTTTGATATTTGTTTCTTTTAAAATCTCTGATAAATTATTCACAACCACATTTTTGATTGAGCTATCGCTTGAGCCTTCAATGTCGCAAGAAGCAATTACATCCCATACTGCTATATTATTATTTATAAGCATTTTTCTTTTATCTTCTACGGTTTGAGGAAGAGATGTACCCGTAAGAGCACTTATCACTTTCCAAAATCTGTTTTGTGGATGTCCATAAAAAAACTTAGTTTCTCTTGATTTAACGGAAGGAAATGAACCAAGGATCAATATTTTAGAGTCTTTATCATATACAGGATTTATATTATGATATTCCATATAGCTCCCCCTATATATTCATTCCCATAAACATACCTATAAAATAAGGTATAAGCCATATGAGCCACACGACTATGCTGAATTTATGGAAATTTCTCTGCATTTCTTCATTATTTTTTCTAAGAACGATAATAGCCCATACCGCATGAAATAACATAAGAAGTATTGCTATCAGACCGGTTATACCATGAATACCAAAACTGCTGCTGTTAGCTTTTGCAATAAAAGACATGATGGTTGTTCCCGTAGTATCACATACGAGACCCAAAAGGAAAAAAATGACATGTGCCGATTTTAACCTCTTTGCTTTCCTCTCGGAAAAAACTCCGATAGTATAAAATACTAATGCAAGCGTTATAGTTATAATTGCTAAAATAAGTTTAAAATTCATAAATCTCTCCTTATATACTAATTTATTAATTTATATAGTTTAATCAAAATATATTCTTTCCCTGTCGGGATGTTCACCTGACCACCCTATTTGAGGAAGACACATTAATTCAAATTCATCTTCTATAGAAATTTCAAAATCAAAAACATCCATATTTTCTTGCATCCTTTCTACCGAGGAAGACTTCGGAAGAGGCTGAACACCGAGCTGTAAAATAAATCTAATACAAATTTGAGCTACGGATTTATTATATTTTTTCGAAAGCTCCATAAGCCTTTCTTCTTTTAATACTCTTGCTCTTCCTATGGGAGACCATGCCTGAGGCAGGATATCATTATCTTTCAGAAAATCAATTGCAGCCTTTTGAATATATCCAGGATGAATTTCAAGCTGGTCGACCATAGGTTTAATGTCACATTTATCAAGTATATTTATCAAATGATGAGGCAAAAAATTACTGACACCGATAGACTTTACTCTTCCCTCTTTATAAAGAGTTTCCAAAGCTTTCCAAGTCTTGATATCAAGCTCCTTCCAGTCATCGCTTTTCAAATCTTTTTTTGGCCAATGTATAAGAAACATATCCAGATAATCAGTCCCTAAATTATTAAGTGATTTTTCAAATGATTTAATAGTATTGTCATATCCCATTTCAGTCTTCCAGACCTTTGATGATAAAAATAAATCCTCTCTTTTAACATTGGATTTAAACATTACTTCTTTAATCAAGTGTTCATTATTATAAAAAGCGGCAGTATCAAAATGCCTGTAGCCTGCTTCAATGGCATTTATTAAAGTAGGAACATAATCTCCGTTTCCGGCTTTATACGTTCCAAAACCAATTTTATCTATGTAAAGACCGTTATTTAATTTATATTTTTCCATTTTTTCCTCCAATACTTTTTACTGATTATACTCTTATATTTTTAAAATACCTAATACTTAGTAACATTTTTTGCAAGGAGTATATCCCGTAGCTTTAGCTTTTTTCATATCGACTTTATCGGGTTTTCTCATATGACTGCAGTACTTATTTGAATGATATTTGCTTCCGGTACGAGAAATGTAAACATAAGTTATTTTTTTCGAACTCTTTATTGATTGTTGTTTTTTCTTTTTTAAAGCTTGTGCTTTTTTATCTATCACTTTGATTGTTATTACATTGCTTTTAACATTGCTCTTGCCGTCTATTACATATATATCCGACTTACCTTCCTTAAAAGAATTTGCTATTATTTTTCCCTCTTCTCTATTTATTTTTACTGCATCCTCACCAGTCGAAATATATTTTAAATCATCTATATTTGCTCTATTTGGTATAACTTTAATATCTATAGCTTGAATAGAATTAATATCCATATAATGGTTTTTTATATAAATATTTATCTTTTCAGGTCTAATAGGATTTGAAGGTACAAAAATAAAAGATAAAAATGAAATAAAAAAAATAATAAATCCTATTAAAAGAATTTTTTTCTTATCATTTTTATCACTGTCAAATTTTTTATTATAGATGAACAATATTATTAATAAAGGTATCCATAAATATCTAAATAAAATTACGGATAGGATTATCAATAATAAACTTGCTATTAAATACCCAAAACCTTTTTGCTTTATCTCTTCCATATCAAGATCCTCAATGTTTTATTCGATTTATTATGACATATAAAAAAAATACATGTCAAGCTATAATAATCAAAACACTATATATCAAACAAAAAAGCTATCAGGCTTAATAAATAAAGTATTCATGTCACAATCAAATGCATCGGATAATCTGTTAATCATATCAAATGATATTTTTGTGGTTTCATTCTTTACCAATTTATTGACAGTGTCATAATTACTGTTGATTGTTTTAACAAGCCAATATTTACTCCTATTGTTCTTTTCAAGCAGATACTTTAAATTTAAATAAACCATGCTAATCACTTTCCTTTGTTTTATATTTATATTAACTATTCTATACAAAACTCATCTAAAATATAAGTACTTTATAGCTAATATAGTTATAAATGATATAGTTATACTTGACTTGTTTTTTACTCTTTGATATACTAAATTTGCAACAAATCAATCTTTTCAAACATGATTTGCAAAATGTGAGTCTCTAAAAAGAACTTCCGAATTCGGAGGTTCTTTTTAGATTATAACAAATTTATATAAAAAACGAACTATTTGCATAATTATTCTTTTTAATAATTATATATTCTATATTTATTGAAAATTCTAAACTTTTCTGATAGTATTATCTAAATGAAAATATAAGGAGATAAGTATATGAAAAAAACACTTACTTATAAAATATTAGAAAACCATCTCGTAAGCGGTGAAATGACACCCGGAGAAGGGATCGCTATAAAAATCGATAATACACTAACTCAGGATTCAACAGGAACTATGGCTTATCTACAATATGAAGCCATAAGTGAAGATAAAGTAAAAACAAAGAGATCCGTTGCATATATAGACCACAATATGCTTCAAACCGGACCTGAAAATATGGATGACCACATTTACATACAGACAGTCACGGATAAAATTGGGGTTATATATTCCCGTCCGGGCAACGGGATTTGTCATAGACTAAACTTAGAAAGGTTTTCCATGCCCGGAGAAACATTACTGGGTTCAGACTCTCATACACCTACTTGCGGCGGAGTGGGTATGATTGCCATTGGAGCGGGCGGACTGGACATTGCGGCTGCAATGGCGGGAAGCGAATATTATTTAACCATGCCTAAAGTCGTGGGTGTAAAATTAACCGGTAAGCTCGGTAACGGAGTAAGTGCAAAAGACGTTATTTTAGAAGTGCTTAGAAGACTTTCAGTAAAAGGCGGAGTAGGTAAAGTAATCGAGTATTACGGAGAAGGCGTTAAATCCTTAACGGTTTCTCAAAGGGGTTCCATAACGAACATGGGAGCCGAATTAGGTGCAACAACATCTATATTCCCTTCCGACAGCGAGACTTTAAAATTCTTTAAAGCACAGGGAAGAGAAGATGATTTTAAAGAACTAAGTGCAGACGAAGGATGCGTATATGATGAAAACCTTGAAATCAATCTAAGCGAATTAAAACCTTTGGCAGCATGTCCTCATTCTCCCGACAATGTAAAAGACGTAAAAGAACTTGAAGGAACAAAAATCACTCAAGTATCCATAGGAAGCTGTACAAACTCTTCATACGAAGATTTGATGACAGCAGCTAAAATATTAAAAGGAAAGACCATCGCAGATAACGTCTCTCTGACAATAGCACCGGGTTCAAGACAAGTTCTTGATATGCTTTCAAGAGACGGAGGTCTATCTGATTTGATAAATGCGGGAGCAAGGATTCTGGAATGCGGCTGCGGTCCATGTATAGGTATGGGGCAAAGTCCAAACTCAGGAGGTGTATCCTTAAGAACATTCAACAGAAACTTTAAGGGAAGAAGCGGAACGGTTGACGCAAATGTATATTTGGTATCTCCGGAAGTTGCGGCGTATTCTGCAATAAAAGGAGAAATCGCGGATCCATACGAAAAAATTGACTTTGTCATTGAAGAACCAACGGAATATATCATAAATGACAATATGTTTATTATGCCTAAACCGGACAAAAACAAGGTAAGTGTAAAAGGACCGAACATTAAACCTTTCCCTAAAGCAAGCGTAATATATGATAATTTTGATTTGAAAGTCGTTACAAAGTTAGAAGATAATATAACGACAGACGACATCATGCCTTCAAATGCAAAACTGCTTCCTTTCAGATCCAATATAGAATACTTAAGTGAATTCTGTTTAAGACCTGTAGACGAAAACTTCTCTAAAAAAGCAAAAGCAGAAGAAAAAGGTTCAATTATCGTTGCAGGCGATAACTACGGTCAAGGCTCCAGCAGAGAACATGCGGCACTTGCACCTTTATATCTCGGCGTAAAAGTCGTTATAACAAAATCATTCGCGAGAATTCATAAAAACAATTTGATCAATAACGGTATAGTTCCGCTAACTTTTATTAATGAAGATGATTATGATACAATCGATATCGATGATGTATTAAGTGCAAAAGACATGCTAAAACAGCTGGACGGAGATGAAATCATAATTAAAAACGAAACAAAAAATAAAGAATATAAATTAAGATTAGAAGTTTCCGACAGAGAAAGAATGTTACTTAAAAACGGCGGATTAATAAATTATTTAAAAACTAAATAATAATCTAAATACAACAAAAAGCTTTCATATATTTATGAAAGCTTTTTTATTTATCTGTGAAAAAAATAATAATGAAACCTTATAACTTTTAGCTATATCAAGATATAAATAAATAGAATTAACGAATAATGAAAATATATGATATACTTAAAAAAATCAAATTCAAATAAAAAGTTTTTTTGTTTGTTGATTTATGGATATTTAACGTCTATGGAATAAATAATCAGTTAAAAAAATTATAAACTTATGCTATAATATTAGTTAATGTTTAAAAATTAATTAGAAAATGAGGAATGACGCTGTTATGGATTTTAATAATGAGAATTATCCGATCATAAAAATTGAAAACTTATATAAAACTTTTTATTCCAAAGACGGAGAAGTAAACGCTCTTAAGGATATAAACCTTGAAATCAACAAGGGAGAGATTTACGGAATAATAGGTATGAGCGGTGCGGGTAAAAGTACACTTGTAAGATGTATAAATTATCTTGAAAAACCCACAAAAGGAAGAGTTCTTATTTCAAATAAAGATTTATCAAAATTAAACGATAAAGAGCTTAGAGATTTAAGGCATTCAATAGGAATGATATTCCAGCAGTTTAATCTTTTAATGCAGGAAACTGTAATCAAGAACGTAATGTTCCCTCTTGAAATAATAGGCACTAAAAAAGAAGAAGCACAGAAAAGAGCGTTGGAACTACTTGATATAGTAGGACTTACGGAAAAAGCAAATTCGTATCCCGCACAGCTAAGCGGAGGACAAAAACAAAGGGTCGCAATAGCAAGAGCACTTGCATCAAATCCTAGCGTACTCCTTTGCGATGAAGCTACTTCAGCACTTGACCCTAATACTACATCTTCAATACTGGAACTCCTTAAAGACATAAACCAAAAACTTGGAATAACTATCGTAATAATTACTCATGAAATGAGCGTAGTCGAAGAAATATGTACTCACGTTGCTGTAATTGAAAATTCAAGAATTACAGAAACGGGAACGGTTGAGGATATATTCACACATCCTAAGAGCAACTGGGCAAGAAACACAATTAATCCCGACAGTAAAAACATGAGCCCTGATATAAAAACAAATTCACTTAGGATAGTATTTGACGGAAGTACTACTCATGAACCGATAATATCAAATATGATATTGGACCTGGGTGTAAAAGTTTCTATACTTTATGCCAATGTCAAGGATATTGAAGGCAAAGCTTTAGGTCAGCTAGTGATAGAAATCCCAAAAGACAAAGAAGACAGAGAAAAGGTAATGAATTATCTAAATGAAAAAAATTTGGTAGTAGAAAAGGTGGAGGGTTAATATGTTAACTGGTGCAGAATGGCAAATGGTCGGAGTAGGGATACTCCAGACTTTATATATGACTATAGTATCGACGGTTATTGCTTACATAATAGGGTTACCTATGGGAATATTGCTGGTAACAAGTGCTAAAGACGGAATAAAAGAAAATAAGATATTATTTAAAATACTTGATATACTCACAAATGTTTTAAGAAGTGTTCCGTTTTTGATATTACTCGTTTTAGTCATTCCTTTGACAAGACTGATCGTCGGTACCACTATCGGTTCAACGGCGACAATAGTCCCTCTTGTTATAGGTGCGGCACCGTTTATAGCAAGAATGGTTGAATCTTCACTTAAGGAGGTCGACAGAGGGGTAATTGAAGCCTCGCTATCTATGGGTGCATCTCCTTATCAAATAGTAAGTAAAGTTATGATAACGGAATCAATGCCGTCATTAATGGTTGGGTTCGCGATTTCAATAACCACAATTTTAGGCTATTCGGCTCTTGCCGGTTTTGTCGGAGGCGGCGGGCTCGGAGATATAGCCATACGTTACGGATATTACAGATATCAATCAAACATCATGATTGTAACGGTAATATTACTTGTCTTAATCGTTCAAATTCTTCAGGCAATAGGAACAAAGATTGCAACGAAGATTGATAAAAGAATATAATAAAAAATACATATGAGGAGAAGAAAATTATGAAAAAAGTATTAGCAGTTTTATTAAGCGGTATTTTAGCCGTAGGATTACTATCAGGCTGCGGAAACAGCAGTTCTGATGATAAAGTTATTAAAGTAGGTGCAACAGCAGTACCTCATGCAGAAATATTAAATGCAGTAAAAGAAGATTTACAAAAAGACGGATACACATTGGAAGTTACGGAATTTACAGATTACGTACAGCCAAACAAAGTAGTTGACGACGGAACTTTAGATGCAAACTTCTTCCAACACAAACCTTACATGGATTCATTCAATGATGAACAAGGCACTAAACTAGTATCCGTAGGAACAGTTCATTATGAACCTCTTGGAATTTACGCCGGAAAATCTAAAGACATTAAAAATATCCCTGACGGAGCTACAATAGCAGTTCCTAACGATACAACAAATGAAGCAAGAGCGCTGCTACTTCTTGAAAAGAATGGTATCATTACACTTAAAAAAGATGCAGGATTAAATGCAACAGCAAAGGATATTGAAAAAAATCCTAAAAATGTAAAAATCCAAGAACTTGAAGCGGCACAAATACCAAAGAGTTTACAGGATGTTGACTTCGCGGTTATCAACGGTAACTATGCTATGGAAGCAGGCTTAAGCGTTAAAAAAGATGCCCTTGCAATCGAAACAGCTGACAGTGAAGCAGCTAAAACATATGCAAATATCATCTGTGTAAAAGAAGGAAATGAAAATACGGACAAGACAAAAGAATTATTAAAAGTTCTTCAGTCAGACAATGTTAAGAAATTCATCGACGGGAAATACGACGGCAGCGTAGTTTCAATATTTGAATAAAATAAAAATTATATTAATAAAAAAGACAGTTTAAAACTGTCTTTTTTATTTCTTGCTTATTACTATTAAATCAGGGATGGCGGTAGCAGTTGTTTCAAAAATTTCGGGCAGAAATTTTTAGAAAATCCAACTGCGTATAGCCCCCGCGGCTTTAGCGGAGATTTTTTGGAACTTTTTATCTCTAAAAAGTTCAGAGTGTTATTCATCAAAAATACTAACTATCTCTCCGTCCAAAATCCTATTTGTATTTTTAACCGCACAGAAGTTACCGCACATTGAACAAGTATCTTCTTTCTCCGGTTTAGCTTCTTGTCTGTATCTTCTTGCTTTTTGAGGATCGATACAAAGTTCAAACATCTTTTCCCAGTCAAGTTCTTTCCTAGCCAAACTCATTTCATTATCCCAGTCGCTCGCACCTTCTATCCCCTTTGCAATATCAGCGGCGTGAGCAGCGATTTTTGCGGCGATTATCCCTTCTTTTACATCATCTAAATTAGGAAGTCTTAAATGCTCCGCAGGAGTAACATAACAAAGGAAAGACGCCCCGTGAGTAGCAGCAATCGCGCCTCCGATAGCTGAAGTTATATGATCATATCCCGGAGCAACATCTGTCACTATTGGTCCAAGCACATAAAAAGGTGCTCCGTAACAAAGAGTTTTTTGTATTTCCATATTAGCAGCAATTTGATTTATAGGCATATGTCCCGGTCCTTCAATCATTACCTGAACATCTTTTTCCCATGCTCTTTTTGTAAGTTCACCTAAAGTAATCAATTCTTCTATTTGAGAAGCATCAGTACCGTCGGCAATGGAACCCGGACGGCATGCGTCACCAAGACTCATTGTTATATCGTATTCCCTGCAAATGTCAAGCACTTCGTCATAGTATTCATAAAAAGGATTTTCTTCTCCAGTCATCTCCATCCATGCGAAAATAATAGAACCGCCTCGGGATACTATATTTGTAAGTCTTTTGTTTTTCTTGAACTTCTTTATCGTTTCCTTATTTATACCGCAGTGAATGGTCATAAAATCAACACCGTCTTCGGCGTGCATCCTTACGATATCCAACCATTCTTTTGCCGTAATCTTCATTAGGGCTCTATGATAATATACTACAGCGTCATAAATCGGAACTGTCCCTATCATAGCCGGGCATTCCTTCGTAAGGCGTTTTCTGAATTTCCTTGTATCTCCGTAAGAAGACAGATCCATTATAGACTCCGCTCCCATTTTTACAGCATTATTTACCTTCTCGACTTCCATATCCATGTCTTTAAAATCTCTCGATACTCCAAGGTTTACATTTATTTTGGTTTTTAACATAGATCCAAGACCGTTAGGGTCAATATTTTTATGCAGCTTATTACAAGGAATGATTATCTTACCTTCGGACATAAGTTTCATTAGCTTACTCATTTCCATATTTTCCTTTTTAGCTACGATTTCCATTTCTCTTGTGACGATACCTTTTCTGGCTGCGTCCATTTGTGTAGTGTAATTCATATCAGTTCTCCTTAATATTTTTTCAAATAAAAAAGCTTATCCTCAGGATAAGCTTTAGAACTAA
Organism: Anaerofustis stercorihominis DSM 17244; assembly: GCF_000154825.1. Classification (NCBI taxonomy): domain Bacteria; kingdom Bacillati; phylum Bacillota; class Clostridia; order Eubacteriales; family Eubacteriaceae; genus Anaerofustis; species Anaerofustis stercorihominis. The sequence continues at coordinate 307,333 of NZ_DS560019.1, forward strand.
CATATTATTTTGCTTACATATCATGGCATTATCCATACGAGGTTAAAGGGTCAAAATTCGTTCGCATTTTTTCTCAGCCTACGCGTAAGCTCCCCTGCTTTTTTAATTGTAACCAAATATTAGCATTTAATTTATTTTTTGTCAAATTAAATAATTTTTATTAAACTTAATATAAAATCAAAATTTATCATTTCCCGGGAAATCGTGTCACAAAATTTAATAAATTATTATAAAGTAAAAATAATAAAATTCAACATTTCAATATGAAAACTGATTATAATACGCACTAACAAATATACTATGTAATATAATCATGTCTAACCTTAAAAATATTACTTAAATAATAAATAAATGATACAAGAATACTCCCATAATAATACCTAGAATAAAACTAATTATACCGACAATAATATATCTGTTTTTTCTTTTTTTACACTCTGCTTTAACTTTTTCTATATTAGCTTCTTTATCTTTAAAATAATTTTTACCTAAATCAGTCAATTCTATATTTATTGGATACTCTTCCATATTGTCTATTTTTATAAGTCCGTTATCTTCCAAATATTTTAGAGTATCGATTATATCTTTGTTATTATCTATCTTTTCTTTAAAATATCCAAAAACCGTTATATTTGGATCACTGATAATATTTATGATTTCTATTAGTAAACTTTCTTCTTTTTCTTTTAAAATATTCATTTAAAACACCTTATTATTAAATTTACTAAATTATATCATTTATCGACTTCTTTAACAAATAAAAAAGAGCTTCAAAAGCTCCTTTTAAATATAAAAAACTTATTAACTTACCCCTAAAATCTCAAGTGCTATACCGCAGAAAATACTTATGAAATAAAGTATTGAAACTATTTTTATATTTTCTAATTTATCTTTATTAACTTTAAAGAGAACAAGCAGCCCTACTCCTGCACTCGATAACAGTCCCGACATCATTGCACCAAAACCTATGGCTCCGTTCAGATATAAATCCGTTATGACGACTGATGCGGCACAGTTGGGTATAAGTCCCACCAGTCCAGAAATAAGCGAACCTATAATAGGAGTATTCAATACAAAATTAGATAAGTTATCCTCCCCTATAAAAGAAATGATTATGTTTAATGCAAATGAAATTATAAATATGAACACAAAAATATTTAATGTATGTTTTATGGCTGATATAATAAAACTTTCGCTTTCACTGCAATCATCATGCATGTGGTTATCCGTTTCTCCCATATGCATTTTTCTATTTAAAAAGCTCTTTCTAAAAATCAAATCCAGAATAATACCAAAAAATATACCAATAAACATTTTTAATAAAAGAACTTTAAGTATCATTGATATTGGTGCATTGTTTGAAATCATTATAGGAAGCATCTCATCGGAAGTAGATAAAAATATGGAAATCAGAGTACCGAAGGTAATTATCCTTCCGGCATAAAAATTTGATGCGGCAGTAGAAAATCCGCACTGTGGCACTACACCGAAAATCCCGCCTAAAATCGGTCCAAGTATCCCCGCATGTTCGATTATATGCACAAGCTTATCGCTTGTCTTATGTTCTATATATTCAAGTACTATATATGTTATAAGTAAAAATGGAAATATTTTTATGCTATCCATAAAAGCATCGACCAAAGAATCCAAAAACATAATAAACCTCCATAATTATTACTATATTATACATTATTCAAATGATTTTAAAAGATATAATACGAAGTAATTATAAAATAATACTTTTATCTAAAAATATAATATTTTGTATCAATTTTTATATTATTTTATTTCCAATATTTTTTACACCTGTCTTGTCATATGTTAACTTTAGTGGTATAATTGACTTCAAATTCTTTAAGGAGATAAATATGAACGACTTAGTAAATAAAATAGAGAAATTAAAAAAAGAAAAAGACGCAGTGATTTTAGCTCATTATTACGTAGAAGACGAAGTGCAGGAAATTGCTGATTATGTGGGAGATTCTTTCTATTTAGCTCAGATAGCTACAAAAGTAAAAGAAAGCACAATAGTATTTTGCGGTGTTTCTTTTATGGGTGAAAGTGCTAAAATACTTAACCCTGATAAAACAGTTTTAATGCCCGATGAAACAGCAGACTGTCCTATGGCACACATGGCAACCATTGAAAAAATAGAAAAAATCAAAAGTGACTATGAAGATGTAGCTGTAGTTTGTTATGTAAATTCAAGTGCTGAATTAAAATCTCACAGTGATGTATGCGTAACTTCTTCAAACGCTTTAAAAATAGTCAGGAGTTTACCTAATAAAAATATCTTCTTTATACCGGATGAGAATTTAGGAAGATATGTAGCAAAAAAAGTCCCTGAAAAGAATTTTATATTCAATGACGGATACTGCCCTATACATAAAGAAATGACGAAAGAGAATCTAATTAAAACAAAAGAATATTACCCTAATGCGGAAGTTTTGATACACCCCGAATGCACCGAAGATGTACTTGAAATGGCAGACTACATAGGAAGTACCGCAGGTATTATAGATTATGCAACAAAAAGTGATACAGATGAATTTATAATAGTTACGGAACTGGGAGTACTGTATGAACTTAAAAATAAAAATCCCAATAAGAAATTTTACAATTTAGGATGCGGACAATGCTGTCCGGATATGAAAAAAATAACACTGGAAAAAGTTTTAAATGCTCTTAAAAATAACGAAACAAAAGTAGAATTAGATAAAGAACTAAGAACAAAAGCATATGCACCTCTTGAAAAAATGCTTAAGTTAGGGAAATAAATTAAGGATAAAAAAATGGAACTTAAAACTGATATCGTAATCGTCGGGACCGGTGCCGCAGGCCTTTTTTCTGCACTAAATCTGCCCGAGGATAAAAATATAACAATAATAACAAAAGATGAAGCTGAAAACAGCGATTCTTTTTTGGCTCAAGGCGGTATATGCGTACTTAAAGACGAAAACGATTATAAAAATTATTTTGAAGACACCATGAAAGCAGGGCATTATGAAAATGATAAAAAATCAGTGGAAATAATGATAAATTCTTCAAAAGAAATAATTAAAGATCTGGAAAAATACAAAGTCGATTTTCAAAAAGATAACGGAGAATATGTATTTACAAGAGAAGGTGCTCACTCTTCCCCCAGGATACTATTTCATAAAGACATAACGGGGAGAGAAATCACATCCAAACTTTTAAATGAAGTTAAAAAAAGAAATAATATAAAAATCATGGAACAATTTACCATGGTGGATATAATAAATAAAAATAATGAATGTTATGGGATAATCGGAATAGATAAAAAGGGCTCAATTGTGCCAATAAAAGCCGATTACACGATATTTGCCTGCGGGGGCATAGGCGGACTTTTCGATAATTCAACCAACTTCCCTCACATAACCGCAGATGCCATAGCAATAGCAATAAACAATAACATCAAACTTAAAAATATCGATTATATACAAATACATCCGACTACTCTATATTCAAAGAAAAAAGGAAGAAGATTTTTGATTTCCGAATCAGTAAGAGGAGAAGGTGCTGTCTTACTCAATAAAAACATGGAAAGATTTGCAAATGAGCTCCTGCCGAGAGATATACTTACAAAAAAAATATTGGAACAAATGAAGAAAGATAATATGCCTTATGTATGGCTTTCAATGGAACCGATAGACAAAAAAGATATCAAAAACCACTTTCCAAACATTTATGAACATTGCTTAAAAGAGGGATATGATGTAACTAAAGAATGTATCCCGGTTGTTCCTTCTCAGCATTATTTTATGGGCGGAATTAAAGTAGATTACAATTCCAAGACCTCAATGGAAAACCTATATGCCGTCGGAGAAACAAGCTGCAACGGGGTTCACGGTAAAAATAGGCTCGCAAGCAATTCATTGCTGGAAAGTTTGGTGTTTGCAAAAAGAGCAGCCAAAGATATAACAAAAGAAAATAAAAAAATAGAAGATATAAATTTGAATATTGATTTAAGTAAGTACAAAGATTATAACAAACTGCAAAAGTCATACAGACAAATCGTACTTGATGAAATCGAAAGGAAGAAAAAAGATTATGAACGATCAAATCACAATGAAGCTTAATATGGATAAACTGATATTACAGGCACTTGAAGAGGATATAACCAGTGAAGATATAACCACTAACGCGGTAATGAGAGAAAGCAGAACCGGTGAAGTAGACTTAATATGTAAAGAGGACGGCATAATAGCAGGTTTGGAAGTATTTAAAAGAACATTCGAGCTTCTTGATGAAAATACAAAAGTCGAGTTTTATGTAAAAGACGGAGATAGCGTAAAGAATAAAGATTTAATGGGAAAAGTAACAGGAGATATAAGGGTACTTTTGTCCGGAGAAAGGACAGCACTCAATTACCTCCAAAGAATGAGCGGTATTGCCACATATACTAATACAGTTGCCAGTTTACTTAAAAATACTAAGACAAAATTACTGGATACAAGAAAGACCACTCCAAATATGAGGATATTCGAAAAATATGCAGTCAAAGTCGGAGGTGGATATAATCATAGGTATAATCTTTCTGACGGGATATTACTTAAAGATAATCATATAGGTGCTGCGGGAGGCGTAAAAGAAGCAATTGAGATGGCTAAGGAATATGCGCCTTTTGTTAGAAAAATAGAAGTGGAAGTGGAAAACTTGGAGATGTTAAAAGAAGCATTAAGTGCAGGTGCGGATATCATTATGCTCGATAATATGAACAGAGAAGATATGATAGAAGCTGTTAAATTATGCAAAGGTAAAGCTGTGACGGAATGTTCGGGAAATGTAACTAAAAAAAATATAAAGCAGCTTATAGACATAGGTGTTGATTATATTTCAAGCGGAGCACTTACTCACTCTGCCAAAATTTTAGACATTTCTCTTAAAAATCTTCATGCTGTTTAGAGGAATAAGCTTATGAATGCACAAAGCAGAAGAAAAGAAATATTAAATTTAATAAGATATAACTTAGAACCTATCTCGGGAACTACATTGGCAAAAAAAATGGGTGTTAGCAGACAGGTCATAGTACAGGATATTGCTATTCTAAGAGCACAGAATAATGACATCATCTCTACAAATAAAGGATACGTGCTTACATCAGATAATAAATGCAGCAGGGTTTTCAAAGTATATCACAGAGACGATGAGATAATTGATGAGTTAAATACGATAGTCGATCTCGGAGCAAAAGTCATCGATGTATTTGTAAAACATAAGGTATACGGAAGGCTCAGTGCTAATCTGGCGGTTTCATCGAGAAGAGATGTATTGAATTTTGTAGATAATATAAATAAAGGAAAGTCTAAACCACTTAAGAATACTACATCAAATTATCATTATCACACAATTGAAGCCGACAGTGAAGAAATATTGGATTTGGTCGAAAAAGCACTTAAAGAAAAAAACTATTTAGTCGAAAAATAAAAAAGAACTTTATTATAAGTTCTTTTTATTTATATATTTATATTCTTATATATCTCAAATAATCTATTTATATTTATTATATATTGTCTTGTAAAATAATTTACATTATCATCTTCAAATATAAAATTGTCATTTAAATAATCATTATCTATAAATAAATCGTTTATTTCTAAATGAGTAAAATAATCAGCCAGTCTAAATAAATTTTCCATATCATTATAATCTATACTTCTGGTTTGAATAACCCATAAAATCTGCTCGGCTTCCGAAAGCATTCTCCAGTGAACCGTAAGGATATCCCTATATTTCTTAGCCTTATTTGTATCTTCCATACCTTTAATATAGTTTTCTGAGTCCATATATATCATATGAAAATAATTAAGAGCATTATGAAACATTCCATTATCTATATGCGACAATAAACTTTTATAAATAAGCTCCCAGCTCATAAATTGAATATCGTTTAATGTATTTATATTAAGTTTAAACATATATTCCTTTTTGTTTGGAAATAGTAAATTATTCACCAACATTACTATAAATACAGCAATGAACAAATATAGTAATCTCATTTGTATAGCAGTAGTATTGTTCATACTCAGTGAAGCCATGGAAAGAGCATATACCGTTGAAAAAATCGGCTGATACCAAGTTCCGGGGGTAAGTGAATACATTATGGAAAGCATAAGGAATGACAATATAAATATACCCGTTACTCCGGGAAGATATGGGTAAATAAAGAATATAATGATACACCCTATAACAGTACCGATTGGTCTCGTAATCATACGCTTATTGGATTCTTCATAGCCGGGCTGCAAAAGAAGCAGTGCATTAAGAGGTATCCAGTATAGATGACTTATGTTAAATATTTTACATAAACTTACTGTTAAAGTCATAACAAATATAAGCCTTATAGCATACCTTACTTCAAAAGATTTAGAGCTGAATTTTCTATTCAATCTATTTAAATATTTATTGACATTCTCGGTCAATGGATGTTTGATATTATCTCTATTTTCAATAGTAACGTTCTTTAAAATTAGAATAAGCATATAAAGAAAACTATTGTAAAAAGTTTTTATTCTCTCATCTTTAAATTTACCGATTTTAATCAGTTTTTTAGCCTCTGATATCAAAATAGAATTATCATTTTCTTCTATTTTAATTCTTACATTATTCAAAAAGATGGATAAAGAGTCAATACATATCATACATTCAAATTTGTTTATATAATCCCCATTATTCAAATCAGAGCAAAGATATGTACTTCTTTGAAATAAAATAGCCATCATATAATCTATTTTAACTTTATTTGTAGTTTTGCCTACCCTGCTCTTCTTTAAGTAAGCACTTTGCTGATAAGAAGTTGAGTAACTAAAAAGTTCATCACAGACTCTTTTATATTCACCACTGTTAATTAGGAGAAGTCTATTAGATAAGATGGATAAACCTTCTTGTTAAATTTTTTATTTGAGAATATTCTTTTTTATTAAAAAAAGAAAATAACATTAAAGAAACTATTAAAAATATATCGCATATTAACATAACAAATAATTCAAATGAAAAATTTGAAATACCTAAGGGTTTTAGCTGTACAAAAATAAAAGTCATTACATAAGCAAATGCACCTTTGGGATTAAATTGTGAAGACTGAAAAACTACTAAAATAAACAGTACCGATATATTTAAAAATACACAAAGAAATATATTAAATGTAGCTATAATCCCAAGAAAACATAGTAAAGCTTCTAATAAAAATAATTTAAATAGTTCATTTATAGATAAATTTTTAGGATACTTAACCTTAAACACAGTAGTGAAAGCCGATACCATTATCGCATATTGTGCTCCAAAAAACGAAACAATAACTATAAAAAGAATTATAAAGAAAAAAATTGTAGGAAGCTGGGCTACGTAATTTCGAGGTAAATTTTTAATATCTTTTATAAAATCACCCAATATCATCACCCTTTTACAAACTTTTGTATAATTATATAGCTATGGAATACTAAAATCAATATTTTAAATAAAAATGGCTAAATAAAAAAGAAACATATGAATGTTTCTTTTTTATTACTTTTATTTTATTATTTAAATGACCACAAAGCATTATTTTCCTTTAAGCCATTCTTTTAATGTATTTATTAAATTATTGTATTCAACAGGTTTTGTTATATATCCGTTCATACCAACAGCTTCCGCTCGTTCCATGGAAGCCTGAAAAGCATCTGCCGTCATAGCAATTATAGGTATGGAATGAGCATCGGCTCTATCAAGTTCTCTGATCGTTTTTGCCTCTTCATATCCGTTCATATTAGGCATTTGGATATCTGTAATTATCATATCGTAGTAATATTCTGATGAGTTTTTAAATTTTTCAACAGCCTCTGTACCATTCCATGCCTCATCTATATTCAAATCTACCATACCCAAAAGTTCTTTGGCTATTTCCATATTAAGCTCATTATCTTCAACGAGTAATACTCGATATTTATTAAAAGATATATTTTCAGCAGCAGTTTCTTTTCTCTTTAAAGTAGCTCCATTATTACCCTGAGAAAATTTTAATTTTAAGCATACGGTAAAACAGCTTCCCTTTCCTTGTTCACTGACAACATCGATAGTCCCGTTCATTAAAGATATGAGACGATTGACGATTGAAAGACCTAATCCGGAGCCCTCTATTTTGCTTACGGTGGAACGTTCCGCTCGTTCAAACGGATCGAATAATTTATCTATGAATTCCGGTGCGATACCTATACCGTTATCATTGACCGAAATATTATATATACCATAGCCTTCCTCTTCACAATAAACTTCTTCTGCTTTTATTTCAACAAATCCTCCCGCAGGTGTAAACTTCAAAGCATTATTTATTAAATTCATCAGTATTTGATTTATCCTTAGCATATCGCCGTTAACATCCGAATGCTTGATTTTATTCATATCCAAGGTCAAATCAAGTCCTTTTTCAAGAGCCTGTCCTTTAAATATTTCGTATGCTTCTTTCAATAAAGAAGTCAAATTAAAGTTTTCTTTACATAATTCAAGCTTGCCACTCTCTATTTGACTCATATCAAGGACACCTTGAATCAGCTCCATTAAATGTTCGCTCGACAATGTAATTTTATCCAGGCAATCTGCAACTTTCTTCTTATCATCCAAATTAGAATAAGCAATATTGACCATTCCTACAATCGCATTCATCGGCGTACGGATATCATGACTCATACTGGTTAAAAATTCACTCTTTGCACGATTTGCCTGTTCTGCGGTAATCAAAGCTTCTTCAAGTACTTTCTTCTTTTCCTGTTCCTCACTTTCATCTGTAAGAACCATAAATGCCCATTTTACACCATCCTCTACTATTTTATATACACGAAGTCTGAAAGGATGAGTTTCATTTGTATTAGGATTAAACAATTCTCTTTCTATATTATATAGTTTATCATCTTTACCGTTATCCATATAATCAATCAATTCTTTTAGAGTCGGAGAAGAAAATTTAGTATCATTTAACCAGTCCTCGGAAGATATCCCAAGCACATGTGATAAATTACTGCTGAGGTATTCCAATTTTTTCTTATCCAAATTATAAGCAAGAAATACTTCATTTACATTTTCAGTCATCATATTAAACATCTTTTCTCTGGCAAATATATCTCTGTTTTTCCTCAGCGAGAATAATAAAATCAATGATAAATAAATTGCCAATTTGATTGCAAGAGAATAAAAAGTATTGTTAAAACTTCCAAAGAAATCGGTACGCATTACGATTTTCCAAGGAGTACCTTCTATAGGCATATAATCTACATACTCAAGTCTGCCATTATTTATCCCCCAGTAATCACCGGATTTACCTTTATTCAAATTTTTTTCTAAATCATCAAAAGATATACTGACCCATTTGCTTTTCCCATAGGCTTCTTCTAAGCTATTACCCACAATACTGGTTTCAGGGTTTGCACTAACATTATTTTTACTGTCTACAAGAGTAAAGTAATAATTATCCTGAAGAGAATTGCTTATGATAATATTATTAATAAAATCAAATTTTATGGATACCGTAATGGCTCCTGCGATTTTTTTACCATTATAATAAGGTATCCAAATCGTGTATATTTGGGTCTTACCGTCGGCACCGGCCAAATATGTATCTGTAAGGACCAATTTTCCGGTCGCCATCATTTCTTTAAAAGCAGGACGGCTGCTTAAATCGCCTAAACCTTCATCATTGAGCATGGCAGTTGAAGTGATCTGCTTTCTTTCCAAAGTGCTTCCCAAAATACCTTTTTCATTTGTAATTCCAAGCATAAAAAGATCATAAGCATCCGCATAAGGAATGAGAAGCTGTGCTCTTTGACGCAGTGAAAGGGAAGTATCTTTTGTAGTCGAAGCGGCAGCTATAGCATCTCCCAAATTCCAAACCGATTTTATATATTCGCTTATCCTGCTTTCAGTTCTTTTTATAGTATCAAGAGAATTTTCTTTCATGGAAGAAATAGAAAAACCAACCGTCGTTGAAATATCAAATATAATTAGTATAAGGCAAATTAACCTAAACCACCTCATTAAAGAACCCAAATTAAGCTTCTTTAAATTAAATTTTCGTTTTAACACCGCTTATATCCCCCTTATTAAGCGTTAGATATCATTTTAATTAAAGTCATCTTTCATTATTTTGTTTCTTTTTTAATTAAGAATATAAATATTTTTATACCTTACAAAAAAATAAAGTTACAAAAATATAGAAAATGAACAATAAAAAACAATAAATATAATTCTTGTGTTCAATTATATCACAGTTGAACAAATAAGTACATTATTAGATATTTTTATTTGTTCAGATATCCTCTTACCTAAATAATTAAACAATAAAAAAGAACTTAATTATAAGCTCTTTTTATCATATATTGCCTTTCATAAACTCAGACATAATACATACACCTTCGGCACCGCATTTTAATACTTTATCCATATTATTAATATTTATACCGCCTATTCCATATACCGGAATACTAATATTAATTGTTATATCTTTTATAAAATCAAGGCCTCTTCCTTTCATTCCTTTTTTGCAGTCCGTTTCAAAAATATGTCCCGCAGTTATATACGATGCTCCAAGATTTTCTGCTTCCACAGCTTCTTCCATACTGTGTGTTGATATACCTATAACATCAAAATATTTTAGTTTAGATTTTTGTTCTTTTGCTATATATAAAGGTAAATGTATATTTTTAACCCCAAGGCTAATAGCAGTATCAATAAAACTATGCAAAATCAAATCTACATTTTCTCTATCACATATTTTCATAACTTCTTCTGCCAGCTTACTATATTCATTTTCGCTTAAATCTTTTTCTCTAAGTACTATATACTTTGGATGTTTTTTTGCAATTTTTTCTATTCTTTCAAGAAAAGGAATATCAGATAAGTGTCTGTTTGTTATACATATTATATTACTGTAAGTACACATAATCGTTCATCACCGGTTGTAAGCCTTTATCTTTTATTGCATTCAAAACTTCATCAAGACTTCTGTCGTCACATATTTCAAATTGGTCATCGCCTTTTTCTTCAACATCATCCGTGTGGCTTCCAATTCCTGTACTGACTCCTGCTGATATTTTTGTAGCACACATTCCGATGACATTATCCCTGAAACCTTCTCTTTCTCTAGTTGAAATCGTAAGTCCCGCAAAAGGCATAAATAATCGATACGCACACATTACTTGAAGAAGCTGTGGTTCATGTACATCTTTGGGGTTTATTTTATCATTGTTTATAATAGGACGAAGCCTTGGACATGAAAAAGATATCTCGGCATGAGGATATTTCCTTTGAAGCAAATAAGCATGAAGCCCCGTTGCAAGGGCATCCTTCCTAAAATCATCAAGTCCTAAAAGCGCAGCAAAAGCAACACCTCTCATACCTCCCATCAGTGCTCTTTCCTGAGCATTAAACCTATATGGGAATATCCTTTTATGCCCCATTAAATGAAGTGTTTCATATTTATCGGAATTGTATGTTTCCTGAAAAACCGTAACAAAGTCCGCACCATGTTCATGCAAATATTTATATTCATCACTGTTCATGGGATATACTTCCACCCCAACATTTTTAAAGTATTTCTTTGCTATTTCACACGCTTTGCCGATATACTCCACATCTGACATTTTTCTGCTTTCCCCTGTAAGTATAAGTATCTCCTCTATTCCTGTTTTGCTGATTGCGTCCATTTCCTTTTCAATATCTTCAAATGTAAGTTTAGCTCTTCTTATTTTGTTGTAACAGTTAAACCCGCAGTATATGCAGTAGTTTTCACAGTAATTGGAAATATATATCGGAGTAAATAAATAAACTGAATTACCGAAATGTTTTTTTGTTTCGTTCGTCGAAAGCCTTGCAATATCTTCAAGATAGGGAAGTGCTGCGGGAGATAACAATGCCTTAAAGTCTTCTATACTTTTTTCTTCACTGTTCAATGCTCTTATAACATCTTCTTTTGTAAAAGTATCAAAATCAGTAAGGTTTATTTCTTTTATTACCTTGTCCATAATATCGGAAGAAATTTCTTCCATACCATCCATATATTCCATATGGTTTACTTTTCTCATTTCGTTAATACTCATCATAACCGATCTCCTAATCTCTTAAAAATCCGGTCAAAGGAGAAGATGAAACCGCACCGTCTTCTATAACCCTGCCCAGTCCGGCAAGATAAGCTTTTCTTCCCGCATTGATAGCATCTTTGAACGCACTTGCCATTAGAGGGATGTCTTTTGCCGTTGCTATGGCAGTATTTACCATGACCGCATCAGCTCCCATTTCCATCACTTCACAAGCTTCGCTCGGTTTCCCAAGCCCTGCGTCTACGATAACAGGAACATCAATTTCATTAATAAGTACTCTAATAAATTCCTTTGTTGAAAGTCCTTTATTTGAACCTATGGGAGAAGCAAGAGGCATAACACAGGCTGCACCGGCATTCACCATATCCCTCGCAGCATTTAAATCGGGATACATATATGGCATTACCGTAAAACCTTCTTTTGCAAGCTCTTCCGTAGCTTTTATGGTTTCATAATTGTCGGGAAGAAGGTACTTGGACTCATGAATCACTTCTATTTTTATAAAATCTCCGCAGCCCAGTTCTCTGGATAACTTAGCTATACGAACAGCTTCCTTTGCATTTCTGGCACCGGAAGTATTAGGCAGCAATGTAACGCCCTCAGGTATAAAATCAAGTATGTTTTCACCTTTTACCGTATTTGCTCTCCTTAAAGCTAAAGTTATTATTTCGGCATCGGCATATTTTACAGCCGCCTCAATCAGATTTAAATCATATTTACCGGAACCCAGTATAAATCTTGAATCGAATTCTTTATCTCCTATTATTAATTTATCCTTTTCTTTGTTCATTTATTATGTCTCCTTTTATTTATATCTATATCCTCGGGGCACTACGCCTTGCTTCGCAAGATTCCGCGCCCCTTAACCACATCTAAACTTCATTTTCACCTAATATGAGCCTTATGACCATATTTGCCTGATGTCCCGCACAAATACTTACTCTCGGTGACATAAGCCCCATTCCTTCATTTATATCGCTTACCCCATCTCCGCAGATATAAAGATTTTTCATCTTCTTTGTTGTTTTTATCAGATTGGAACTGCCGTAACCTGCCATACCGCTTCCGGAAACGATTTTTTTATCTTTATATGTTGTAAGCAGTGAATTTATGAGCATTGCTTTATTCTCTGCATTATCGAAAGCTTCGCAAATAATATCAATATCTTTAAAAATATCAGACGCATTATTCTCATCTATTTTGGTAGTTTCATAAGTAATATTTAAATAAGGATTTATACTTTTTAGGATTTTAGCCGCTGCCTGTGTTTTATACATTCCAAGATGATCAATATAATAATTCTGTCTGTTTAGATTGCTCAAGTCTACCTTATCAAAATCAACGATATGTAAGTTTCCCACACCGCTTCTGGCAAGCATTGCAGCAATGTTAGAACCAAGCCCCCCAAGTCCCGCAATACCTACTTTGGCACTCTTGAGTTTATTGTGAATATCCTCGCTAAATCTTATATCCATTATTTTATTTATTTCATCTCTGGTTGGAGTATTCATTTCAGCCACCTCCCACAAAGCTAACTACTTCCAGCTTATCATCATCTTTTATAATCACTTTTTCATAATCATTTTTACTAACTATTTCCTCGTTTAGTTCAATGGCAACTTTTGAACTGTCATATTGAAGTTTAAGAAGTAATTCCTTTAAATTGATATCTTTAAAATCAAAACTTTCTCCGTTTACTCTAATCATAATCCCTCCTTAAATTAATAATGTTCTATAAAATAAAAATACCACAAGAAGAAACTACACCCGCGGTGGTGTACCCCTTCTTGTGGTAATCACAATCTAAAAATCATTATAATAATTTAATTATTATTTGTCAATTAAAATTAGATTAGAATTATTGACTTTAGTATATAACTACATTAAAATATGTAGCATAGTACATATTGGGAGGATATTATGTCAACAGTAGAAAATCTTGAATTTTATTTTAAAAGAATTAACGACGCAATGATATCCTACGCAAACAATGAATTGAAAGAACTGGATCTTACTTTTTCTCAAATGGAAGTGATTAGTTTTTTAATCGAAAATAAAGACAAAAAAATATATCAAAAGGATATAGAAAGATATTTTAACTTATCTCATCCGACGGTAATCGGGCTTCTTAAAAGATTACAAACAAAAGAACTTATATCAATAAATATAAGCAGTGAAGACAGAAGGAAAAGAAATATTGAGCTTACTGACAAAGTTTTTGATATAAAAGAAAAAATGAATTGTAAAATGAAAGAAATGGAAAAGTATGTAAGAAGATTTTTAGATGATGATGAACTTACAGAACTGGAAAGGTTACTTAGAATAATATGTGAAAATGTTATATATAATTTATGATAAATAATTGGTAATGTATTTAAATAAAAGGAGAATAAAATGAACAAAATGGACAACGGAACGAAGAAAACACTTAGTATATACGCAGTACTCTTGCTTATAGTAATACTTTTAAATACCATAGTCATCCCTATGATGACTTCTCAGCAAATAAAGGAAGTAGACTACAGCACTTTTCTTACCATGACGGAGCAAAAGAAAATAGATCAAGTAGAAATAACCTCAAATAAAATAATTTTCTCGGATAAATCTAATCCTAAAAAATATTATAAAACGGGAATAGTTGATGATACGGGACTTGTAAGCAGACTACAGGAAAGCGGAGCAAAATTCGGGAGCGAAATAGTAGAAAAGAATTCTATATTTTCAAGTATCTTCTGGTTCTTGTTACCGATTATTCTGGTAACCGTATTCTTTAGCTTTATAAGCAGAAAAATGGCGGGAAGAATGGGACCGGGCGGAATGAATACGATGCAGTTTGGCAAAAGCAACGCCAAAGTATATGTTAAATCAACGGACGGAGTAAAATTTAAAGATGTAGCCGGAGAAGACGAAGCAAAAGAAGCTCTAACTGAAATCGTAGACTTTTTACATAACCCGGGAAGATATCAGCAAATCGGTGCAAAGATACCTAAAGGAGCACTTCTCGTAGGACCTCCGGGAACTGGTAAAACTCTCCTAGCAAAAGCTGTAGCGGGAGAAGCAAATGTACCTTTCTTCTCTATTTCAGGTTCTGAGTTCGTAGAGATGTTTGTCGGTATGGGGGCGGCTAAAGTAAGAGATCTATTCAAGCAGGCTAATGAAAAAGCACCTTGTATAGTATTTATAGACGAAATAGATACCATAGGAAAGAAAAGAGGAAACGCAAATATAGGCGGTAATGACGAGAGAGAACAAACGCTTAATCAGCTGCTTACGGAAATGGACGGCTTTGATTCTTCAAAAGGTGTTATTATCCTTGCAGCATCAAACAGACCGGATTCACTTGACCCTGCACTTTTAAGACCGGGAAGATTTGATAGGAGGATACCTGTTGAACTGCCAGATTTAAAAGGAAGGGAAGAAATATTAAAGGTTCATGCGAAAAATATAAAACTTGCAAATGATGTAGATTTCTCCATAATAGCAAGAACGGCGGCGGGAGCAAGCGGTGCGGAACTTGCAAATATGATAAATGAAGCCGCTCTGCACGCCGTAAGAAACGGAAGAAGCGAAGTTACACAAGCAGATTTGGAAGAAAGTATCGAAACGGTCATAGCGGGATATCAAAAGAAAAATAAAGTCCTTTCAGATAAAGAAAAGCTTATCGTTTCATACCACGAAGTGGGTCATGCACTTGTTGCGGCTAAACAAACCGATTCGGCACCTGTTACAAAAATCACAATTATCCCCAGAACTTCCGGAGCTTTAGGTTATACTCTTCAGGTAGATGAAGGTGAACACAATTTAATGAGCAAAGAAGAAATAGAAAATAAAATCGCTACATTCACAGGCGGAAGAGTCGCTGAAGAACTTATATTCAAATCCATTACAACCGGAGCGGCAAACGATATAGAACAGGCGACTAAACTTGCCAGGGCGATGATAACAAGATTTGGTATGAGTGACGAATTCGGAATGGTTGCTTTGGAAACCGAAAGCAATGCTTACTTAGGCGGAGATACTGCTCTTGCATGTTCCAACGAAACAGCTACTATTATAGATAAAAAAGTGGTTTCCCTTGTAAACGAGCAATATGAAAAAGCTAAACAAATACTTACGGAAAACATGGCTAAACTCCATGAAATCGCCAAATTCTTATATGAACAAGAAACAATAACCGGCGAGGAATTTATGAAGATATTGAATTCATAATAAATATTGATATTGCCTTTATTATATATAGAGGCAATATTTTTATATAAGGAGAAATAAATGATAAAAGAAATATTATTACTGGGAAATCCCAACCTTTATAAAGTAAGTAAAGAAGTAAAAGAAGAAGAAATCCAACTGCTAAAAAATATCGAGATTGATTTACATGACACCTTAATGAACTACAGGAAAGTACATGGTGCGGGGAGGGCAATCGCTGCACCTCAAATAGGAATAGAAAAAAGAATATTATACATGAATATAGATAAACCTATTTTAATTGTGAACCCTAAGCTGACATTTCCGGACAGTGAGAAAATACAAGTAATGGATGACTGCATGTCATTCCCCAATTTAACCGTAAAGGTTGAAAGATATAAAAATTGCATTTTAAATTATAAAGACAGAAATTTTAGCGACTGCAAAATGATTTTAAAAGATGATTTATCGGAGCTGATTCAACACGAATACGATCATCTTGACGGGATACTTGCTACAATGAGAGGTATAGATAGCAAATCCTTTTATTTAAAATAAGTATATTTTGAAAAAACAGTAAAAAATGTTATAATAAAGCCTCAAAAAACATAAGGAAAATTATATTATGAACGATTTAAAAGAATATTTATTTGAAAATATATTACCGAACGTCGAAAAACCTTCAAGATATATAGGAGATGAATTCAACAGCGTAAAACCAAAGGAAAACCCTAAGGTAAGGTTTGCTTTTTGTTTTCCCGATATATATGAAATCGGTATGTCTCACCTTGGAATGAAGATACTCTATGAAGTATTAAATAAGGAAGAAGATGTAATGTGCGAAAGAGTATTCGCACCTAAAATGGATATGGCGGAAGAGATGAGAAAACATGACTTCCCCCTTTTTTCTTTGGAAAGTTTTTCTAAAGTATCGGACTTTGATTTTGTCGGATTTACCATACAATTTGAAATGTGCCTTACTACAATCCTTTTAATGCTGGATCTGGCGAATATCCCGTTCCTTTCAAAAGACAGAACAGAAGAAGACCCAATCGTAGTATGCGGAGGACCCTGTACTTGTAATCCAGAACCTTTTGCTGATTTCTTTGACCTTATAATGCTGGGAGAAGGAGAAGAGGTACTTCCTCATTTAATGGATATCTATAAAAATTTTTCTTCTAAAAATGAATTTTTAATTAAAGCAAGTGAAGTAGTAGGAGTATATATCCCAAATCTTGATGAAATAAAACAGGAACATATCGAAAAGTCAATCATACCAAGTATGAATAATGTATATTCTTTGAAAAAGCCTATAGTACCTTATACCCCTCCCGTACATGACAGGATATCACTCGAAGTCATGAGAGGATGTTTCAGAGGATGCAGGTTCTGTCAGGCGGGAATGATCTATCGTCCGGTAAGACAAAAATCACTGCCTACTTTAATAGAGCAGGCAGATGAACTTATCAAAAACACAGGCTACGAAGAAATATCCCTAACGAGTCTGAGTACCACAGACCACTTCCACTGTATGGAACTGGTTAAATATCTTGTAGACAATTACAAAGATAAAAGAATAAATGTTTCTCTTCCATCTCTTAGAATGGACGAGTTCTCTTTGGAACTTTCTGAAGAAGTCGGGTCACTGAAGAAAAACTCTCTTACTTTTGCTCCCGAAGCGGGAAGTCAAAGAATGAGGAATGTAATAAATAAAAATTTAACCGAAGAAGATATTTTAGGAACCATAAAAAGAGTATTCGAAGCCGGATATTCAAAAATAAAATTATATTTTATGATAGGTCTTCCCTACGAAACAGATGAAGACATAAAAGGAATAGCTGATCTCGCACAAAAAATAATAAATATTTATTATAGTTTGGAAAAGAAAAAAAGACCTAAGCCATTTAAATTAACTGTCAGCACATCTTGTTTCGTACCAAAACCTTTTACAGCATTTCAGTGGTTCCCTCAAAATTCAATGAAAGAATTCCATAGAAAACAGCAGTATTTAAAATCATTAATGCCCAAAATGGTAACTTATAATTATCACGACAGCAAATTATCAATGCTTGAAGCGGTACTTGCAAAAGGAGAAAGATTTTTATCAAAGGCAATCATAAAAGCATACGAAAACGGATGTGTATTCGACTCATGGTTCGACCATTTCAACTACGCAGGCTGGATGGATGCTCTTAGATCCATAGGTATAGAACCCCAGGAATATGCTTCCAGAGAACTTAATTATGAAGATGAGCTTCCATGGGATAAATTCGATTATCATATCGATAAAGAATTTTTGATAAAAGAAAACGAAAAAGCAAAAAAAGAAACAACAACTCCGCCTTGTCACAAGAAATGTTCAGCATGCGGAATAAGTAAAGCATACGGGAGGTGTGAATTTGAAGTATAGACTTAAATACGTAAAAAAGGATAATTTAATATTTATATCCCACCTTGATATATTAAAAGTACTGCAAAGAGCCTTTAGAAGAGCAGGGCTAAATCTCGAGCATTCAAAAGGATTTAATCCTCATCCCAAAGTTCATTTTGCACCGCCACTTCCCCTATTTACATCTTCAATGGGAGAATATGTAGATGTTGAAACAAGAGAAGATTTTAATGAAAAAGAGTTACAAAAAAGATTAAATAATTCACTGCCGGATAATCTTCAAATCATAAAAGCGGAAAAGCTGGAAGAAAATGCAAAAAGCCTGGGAAAATCTTTGGACAGTGCCATATATAATATAATATTTACATTTGACGATATCAATAATATATCAGCTGAGGAAATAAGTGATTTTATTGTAAAAAGCGATGAATTAAATATTACTAAGAAAAATAAAAAAGGCAGGACAGTGACAAAGAATATAAAACCAAGTATATTTAATTTTAAATGTGAGATAAGCGGAAATAATCTAATTATAAATACAAAATTATCCCTAAGAACAGATGAAATATTATCTCCGACAAATGTCATCAATATTCTAAGGGAAAACTTTGCAGAATTAAATAATGCAAAAAAAGTAAAGTTAGAAAAAAAAGATACATTACTGTTTTCAAACTAAAATATGTATGATATAATATTTTAAATGTGTAATGAAAAACAATTAAAAGTTAACAAATTTATTGGAGGTATATTATGATTTCAGCAGGCGATTTTAGAAATGGTGTAACATTTGAAATGGACAACGATGTTTATACGATCGTACAATTTCAGCATGTAAAACCGGGAAAAGGAAGCGCTTTTGTAAGAGCAAAGATTAAAAATATAAAAACAGGATCAACGGTAGAAAGAACTTTCTCACCAAATGAAAAGTTTTCTAAAGCAGATATTTCGACAAAAGAAATGCAGTATCTATACAATGACGGAGAACTTTACTACTTCATGGACGGTGAAACTTATGACCAAATCCCACTTAACTATGACCAGGTAGCAGACGCTATAGTTTACTTAAAGGAAAATGATAATGCCACAATCAGATTCCATTCCGGAGAAGCTTTCAGCGTAGCACCTCCATTATTTGTTGAATTAGAAATAACAGAAACAGAACCGGGATTCAAAGGCGATACAGCACAGGGAGCTACAAAACCCGCAACGGTAGAAACAGGAGCACAAGTTAACGTACCTCTATTCGTTGAAGAAGGTGATGTAATCAGAATCGATACAAGAACCGGTGAATATATGGAAAGAGTTAAATAAATATTTTTATAAGACCGTTTATGCGGTCTTTTTTTATTTATTTAAAATCTAATTTTTAGGAATGATTATTAATGTCAATTAAAAAGGTTACATTTACCAATTAAGTGTGTTATAATATGTTATACGAGATGACCATATAGGAGGTAAATAATTATGGGTAAATTAGACGGAACAAAAACACTTGAAAACTTAAAAACTGCTTTTGGCGGAGAAAGTGAAGCTAGAAATAAATACACATATTACGCTAGCAAAGCTAAAAAAGAAGGGTATAATCAAATTGCTGAATTCTTTGAAGAAACAGCTAACAATGAAAAAGAACATGCTAAACTTTGGTTCAAATTAATTCATGGTATCGGAACTACAGAAGAAAATCTTATTGATGCAGCTGCAGGTGAAAACTATGAATGGACAGAAATGTACGCAACATTCGCTAAAGAAGCAAGAGAAGAAGGTTTAGACGATATCGCAGAAGCTTTTGAAGGGGTTCTTAAGATAGAAAAAACTCATGAAGAAAGATATAATGCTTTACTTAAAAATGTAAAAGAAAACAAAGTATTCGCTAAAGACGAAGAAGTTATTTGGGAATGCGGTAACTGCGGACATTTAGTAGTTGCTAAAGACGCACCTAAAGTTTGTCCTGTTTGTAAACATCCTCAAGCTTATTTCTTTATCAAAAAACAAAATTATTAATAAACTGTTCGTAAAAAAAGAATAGCTGAAGCTATTTCTTTTTTTTATTTGATATAAAACAAAAAGAGTGCATCAGCACTTCTTTTAAATTACAATTATTTTCTTTTTAAAGTTATAATTGCTTCCCTATCATTTAATTTAACATTATTTCCATCATTTTTAGTATAAATTATATTATCGCATAATGTTTCTTTTTTAAGATAAGCTTCAAACTCTTCAATAGAACCCTTGATTACATCATCACAATCAATAGTTATATCTATTCTATCGGTAACTTCATAATCATTATTTTTTCTCATTTGTTGAACTTTAGAAATCACTTCTCTTACATAACCTTCTTTTATTAAGTCATCATCTAAATTTGTATCTAAAATAACAAACAAGTCATCTTCTTTTTGAACATTAAAGCCTTCTTTTGCGTCTGTTCTTACTTCAACCCATTCCTGTTTTAATGTAAGAGGACCTTCAGGCGTATTTAAAGTAACTTCTCCGCTCTTTTCAAGCTCATCTATGGTTTTCTTCGCATCACAGTTATTTAAAGCCGCAACGGCTCTCTTAACGTCTTTGCCTAGAATCTTACCTGC
Organism: Anaerofustis stercorihominis DSM 17244; assembly: GCF_000154825.1. Lineage (NCBI taxonomy): Bacteria > Bacillati > Bacillota > Clostridia > Eubacteriales > Eubacteriaceae > Anaerofustis > Anaerofustis stercorihominis. The sequence goes on from NZ_DS560019.1 coordinate 328,578, forward strand.
AACTTTAAAGTCAAGCTTCAATATAAAATTCATATATTCTTCCAAGTTATCAGGGAAAGTAACTATTTTAACATTAAGTTCTTCTTTTATTAAATCTATTAAATTACCTATGATATTCTTATCTGCACCGTAAACCAAAATATCTTTAACAGGCTGCCTTACTTTTATATTGGCTTCTTCCCTTGCACTTCTTCCCAAAGATACCAAAGTCCTTACCAAGTCCATTTTGAACTCTGTTTTTTCATCTATTAAATCTTCGTTTACTTCAGGATATCTTTCTATATGAACTGATTCCTTACCCGTCAATTTCCTGAATATTTCTTCAGAAATAAACGGAGCAAAAGGTGCTATCAATTTACATAGACCTATCAACACTTCATAAGTAGTATTGTAAACAGCCTTTTTATCATTATCAAGCTCACTTGCCCAAAATCTTCTTCTGCACCTTCTTATATACCAATTAGATAAATCTTCATTTACAAAATCCTGTATCTTTTTAACAGCTTTCGTATGTTCATTGATTTCCATATCCGCGGTTACCGCTTTTACAAGATTATTGTATTTAGATAAAATCCAAAGGTCGATTTCATCTCTGTCTTTATATTCAACAAAGAACTCTCTTGGATCTACATTATCGGTATTTGCATACATTACAAAGAAAGTATAAACATTCTTTAAAGTATTAAAGAATTTAGATATTACTTCTTTCAAACCTTCTTCGTCGAATTTGGTTGGAGTCCATGCAGGCGATACATATAATAAATACCACCTTAAGGCATCCGCACCGTATTTATCGAATAAATCGAATGGATCAACGGTATTGCCCTTTGATTTACTCATCTTCTGTCCGTTAGCGTCCAAAATCAAATCATTTACAAGTACGCTCTTATACGGAGCTTTTTTCATAATGAAGGTTGAAATTGCAAGTAGAGAATAGAACCATCCTCTGGTTTGATCGATACCTTCACAAATGAAATTCGCAGGGAATTGTTCTTCAAATTCTTCTTTATTTTCAAAAGGATAATGTTGCTGAGCAAAAGGCATGGAACCTGAATCGAACCAGCAGTCTATTACATCTTTTACCCTTGTCATAGACTTTCCGCACTCAGGACACTTGATATGGATCTCATCGACATAAGGTCTGTGAAGTTCTATATTCTCATCTATATTTTCTATGGCATCTTCCACAAGCTGTTTTCTCGAACCCACACTATGAAGATGTCCGCATTCACATCTCCAAATATTAAGAGGAGTCCCCCAGTATCTGCTTCTTGAAATAGCCCAGTCTTTTACGTTCTCGATCCAATTGCCAAATCTTTTTTCCCCTACGAAATCAGGATACCATTTTACGGTATCGTTAGCGGCTACCAGATCTTCTCTAAGCTTTGTCATTTCTATATACCAGCTTGGTTTTCCGTAATATAATAAAGGTGTTTTACATCTCCAGCAATGAGGATAATTATGTTCTATTTTTTGCTTTTTGAATAACATATCATGCTCTTTAAGATATTTAATTATATCTAAATCCGCATCGATAACAAAAGTACCCTTCCAAGGAGTTTCAAGGAATGCTCCATCTTCTCCTACAGGATTTAACACGGGAAGACCATACTTTCTTGATACGTTGTAGTCATCTTCCCCAAATGCAGGTGCGATATGAACTATACCGGTACCGTCTTCTGTAGAAACAAAATCTCCTAAAACCACATAATGTGCTTTTTTGCCCTGTGGGACTTTAACAAAGTCCAAAAGCTGTTCGTATTCTATACCTTCTAAGTCCTTACCTTTCATTTCTTCGATTATTTCATAATCGTCGCCTATAACAGTATTTACCAAAGCTTTGGCTAAAATAAAAGTTTCCCCTTTTGATTTAACTTTTATATAATCAATATCTTCACCTACACAAAGAGCAACGTTTGAAGGAAGTGTCCAAGGAGTGGTTGTCCAAACCAAGAAATATTCATCTTTACCTTTTATCTTGAATGCAACATAAACTGAATTGGTCTTGATATTTTGATATCCCTGAGCAACTTCGTGTGAAGCAAGCCCGGTACCGCATCTTGGGCAGTAAGGTAATATTTTATGCCCCTCATAAATCAAACCTGCATCAAAGAACTCTTTTAAAATCCACCATACAGATTCTATATAATTATTGTCAAGAGTAATATACGGATTATCAAGATCTATGAAATAACCCGTTCTCTTTGTCATATCTCTCCATAGAGCTTCATATGTGAAAACACTTTCTCTGCATTTTTTATTGAATTCGGCAATACCATATTTTTCGATATCACCCTTCCCGTTCATATTTAAAGTCTTTTCTACTTCGATTTCAACAGGAAGTCCATGTGTATCCCAACCGGCTTTTCTCTTAACTCTGTATCCTTGCATATTTTTAAACTTACACACGCTGTCTTTAAGAGTTCTTGCTATAACATGATGAATGCCCGGTTTACCGTTAGCTGTAGGAGGTCCTTCATAAAATACAAAGTTTTCGCATCCCTCTCTTGTTTCAATAGACCTTTTGAGTATATCTATATCTTCCCAATATTTAGATACTTCTTTCTCCATATCTTTGACACTATTTTTATTTAAATCTTCAAATATCATATCTTACTCCATTCCTTTTTTATCCTAAAAAGCACAAAAAGCTTATAATAATACGCTTTTCCTTAACTTATAATTTTATATATTTATTCACTGAGTGTCAAGAAAAAACAACTAAAAACTAACCTAAAATTATCTTAGGTATATCAACAGGCAAATCGGCTATATGAGTTGGTTCGCTTTCTTTTATTTCTTTTAAATCTCCATACCCATAGAGTACTCCTATAGTATCAAGATCATTATCTTTCCCGCCTAATATATCCGGACGTTTATCACCTATCATGATAGCATCCAATTTATCTTTAACATCCATGCTTTTTAAACATGTTTTAATAAATTCACTCTTCGTTCCCCTTGTTTGATATAAATTATTTGCTTGTATAGTCTCAAAATAATTATGTATCCCGACATGCTCCATTTCCATTAATGCTGTTTCTTCAGGCTGACTTGTCGCAACAGACATTTTAATACCACGGTCTTTTAATTCTTCCAATGTCTCAAGCATATTATCAAATACTTGACATTCATAAACACCTTTTTCAAAAAAATACTTATTTCCCACATCTACGGCTTCTCTGGCCCTTTCTTCGCTTAGCCCGAAATCATTTACCAGCCTTCTCGTAAGCGGAGGACCGATCAAAGATTTTATATTTTCATCAGTGTCAAATATCCCGGCATGATTTAAAGATTTCTTAAACATTTTTACAGTGCCTTCAGACGTATCAATCAACGTTCCGTCCAAATCAAAAACAACATATTTATACATATCAAATCTCCTAAAAGTAATTACCTTTAAATTATATAATAAAAACATTTAAAAATAAAGATATTATTAAGTACGATTAAATATTAATTATTACAGTATTTACATATTTAAATTAAGAAAATTGTGTTATTGATTTTCAGTAATATTAACGACTTAAGCATATTTTTTGCATATAAAATAATTAATGAAGAAGGAGCTTCATTAATTTATAAATAAGATATTTATAAAGTACAATAATTACAACAGTAACATTACTATCTAATCAATCTTAAAACAAATAAAGCATTATCATGAATGAAAATTTTATTAGAAAACATTATAATGAATAGAGAGGAAAAAGGACATATCAAAATATAAAAAAATTTAGATTTAGGACAAGAAAGCAGCCATAGAATATTTATATTATATGGCTGCTATTGTTAGACATAAAAAACAAATTAATCAGATATTTTAAAATGTCATACAAAAATATTTGATTTCATACGAAAATTCTGCATTATAAAGATTCAAAAATTTATAATTATACTTAATAATAATTGATATTTCATGTAAAAAAATTTATTATATAACATACTTAAAATAAGTGATTTACAAACTTCTGAAGAAATATCAAAATGACCTGTCGTATTCTATGACAGATCATTTTGATATAGGTCCTTTGTGATTTTTTCATATTCGTTTAAAATATTTATTATTTCAAAACTGTTTTTTGCCAAACTTAAATGATCTAATACTCTTTGATTACACATAATATTCATAATATGAAATAATGCATTTATATATTCAGGAGTATCATTTATTGCAACCGCTATAATAAATTTTACCGGATCATTTGTTTCGTGTCCAAAATCGACGGTTTTTTTCAGCCTGAGGAATGATGCACCGGGCTCCAAGACCCCACAGTCCGGATTTGCATGCGCAAGGGCGACTCCCGGAGCAAAGACGATATAGGGACCATTTTCTAAAACCACATTGACCATTGCAGTTAAATAATTTGGTGTGATTTTTTTATACCAAAGCAAAGGCTCAGCGCAAGTGATAATTGCCTCCTGCCAATTATCCGCTTCTTTATCTAATAAGATATAATCGCTTTTTATCATGTTTAAAAACCGTATAGAAGTTTCTTTACTTGAATTATCTTCATCAGACGTCCCGCCACTGAATATGTCAGAATCATTTATGGGCGTATTATTAAAATTTTTTACGGATTTTGTGGAGATTTTATCTATACTCTCCCTTATATTGCTGAAATCATCTTTACTGAGAACCGTATTTACCTGTACCCAAGGAATATTGATTTCGTTTAATGGTACTGTAGAAATAATTAAATCGCATCTTTGCCTTAATAGAAATGCTTTTAAACTGTGAGCTGAGGTCACCGCAACTATATTTACATTAAAATTTTTTTTGACTAAAGTAGCTAAAAATTCAGATGTTCCTATCCCTGCATTACATGATATTATTACATCTATTTTATTATATTTTTTACTGTTTTTTATAAGTGCTGTCAATATATGCATTAAAATATAAGATATTTCATCATCGCTGAATTTACATGCCAAACCATTTTCCAAGATATAAATATTATTCTTGAGTATAGTAAAATCCTCATAATACTCTTCAATCAATTCGTTTTTAAAAGGATTTACCAAATAGTTTCCATCCTTTATTCTATGAAAAACACTTAAGATATGCCCCGTTAAATACTCATGCAGTTTATAATCTGTAAGCAAATTTATATTGTAAACTTTAGATAACTGATATAACAAACTTTTTACTATTATATGAAAGTTTGCATACTGTCCCTTATTGCTGCTTTCCATAATAAACTGCATTTTGCATAACTTACATGCAAGATACTGTACTTCATTTTCATTATATAAGTATTTATCAAATAAATTTTTATAAATATATTCACACAGATTTATAACAAGCCCGTTGGGTTCAAATGAACCCTCAAGATAATCTTGGCATTTTTCATATGAAATATAGTGATTATTTTCTATTCTGAAAAAAATCACACATAAAATCAACGTCATTTCATAAAAACAAGTATCGTTCATATTTAAATGAAATTGATTTTCTGCAGATTGAAGGGATCTTTCTATCTTATATCTGTATTTATCGATTTTTAAAAACTTTGATATAAACCCCGAACAGGCATTAGGTATAAAAGTTTCCCAAGGAAAAGTATCGGCTAATCCCATATCTTTTAATATATAAAACAAAACATCCCTTCTTTTTATTTCATCGCAATCTAAAACCAATCCATAATGCTTATTTCTGGAAAAACCGACGCCGTATCCCTTTAATTTTTCCCTAACATTTTCCATTGTATTTACCAAAGTTGTTTTACTGACAAAAAGGAGCTCTTCAAGCTGAGAGGATTTTAAAGGCATGTCCTGTACCAAAAGTATTAATATAATCAGATCTTCCCTTTCTTTTGAAGACAGATAATATTCATAAAAGTTTAAATTAAAAAGGAGGTTATATATCTTCTTGGTGCTTTTCTCATCCCCTATATATCTGAAAGATAAATTTTGAAATCGGCAAACATCACCAAGTCCGTTTTTAGACAAAAATTTTTCGATTTCATTATAGTAATTCCTAATACTCCTTTCACTGAGCTTGAATTCATCGGCAATATTTTTAAGTTGCAGAGGTCCTTTGCTGTCAACGATCATCTTTAAAAGTTTACATATTTGATGATTCATTTATAATTCGTACCTCCTTTCGATATAGGTCTTTTTTATTAATTTTATCATACCTAATCATACATGGATATAAATTTAAATATGCAATTTTTTACAATTATATTGTAAAAATTTGTCTAATTAAATAGGTTTTCTTCTTTCAAATTTATTGAAAGAAGTTACTGTTTTTTATTTACAGAAAAAATAATATACTGAAATTACAAAGAGGATTCGGTCTAAAATATGTAACTCATACAGACATTAAAATTTTTTATCTGACATGACTGCATAAATAAATTAAGAAAGGAGAGAAGAATAATGAAGCCTGTAAGAATATTAGTTTGCTGAGGAGGTGGCATAGCGACATCAAGTATAGCAGTAGCACTTGTCAAAGAAGTGTGCAACGATATAAACATAAATGCCAAAATCGATAAAAGCACTATAAACGGTGCACCTGCCATTGCTAAAAATTATGATATCGCTTTGTTTACCGCAAAATATAAAAAACCGCTGGACTGTCCGATAATGTGCGTTACAAATTTTATAACAGGCATTGGATTAGAAGAGACAAAAAAAGAATTAAAAGAAGTACTTAAAAAATTAGAAAAAGATATTAACAAAGATTAAAAAAATTTAGAAAGGAGAAGAAAATGAATTTTTTTCTTGAAAGTGTTCAATTAATAATGAACCTAGGAGGCAGCGTTATGCTTCCTATCATGATTACTATTTTAGGACTGATTTTCGGGATAAAGTTTTTTGAATCTTTAAGGAACGGTCTTATGATAGGGATCGGTTTTATCGGTATTAATACGGTAGTCAGTCTGCTCGTTACCTCGTTTGCACCTGTAACGGAATATTACAGCAAGATGTCTTCCGGTTTTACCGTTATTGATGTCGGATGGGAAGGAATAGCTGCCCTTACATGGAGCACATCATTTGCACTTATTATTGTTCCGTTAGGAATGCTTTTAAATTACCTTTTAGTAAAAATAAGGTTTACAAAAACTTTGAACGTAGATATATGGAATTATTATCATCCGATTTTAACGGGTACGATTTCTTATTACTTACTTAAAAATTTAGGTGTAGCGTCTATGACGGCAAGTATCGTCGGTGTTGTAGTGGGGGTCGCATTTACAGTCGTTGCCTGCAAATCGGGAGATTTCTTTGCTAAAAGATGGCAGGATTATTACGGACTTCCGGGAACCACCTGTACAACTCTGGATCAGACACTTACTTTCTGGCCGATCAGTTTTATAGTGTGTAAGATAATCGACCTTATACCGGGTCTCAATAAGATCCAAATAGATATAAACTGGGTATCGGAAAAATTCGGCTCCTTGGGGGAACCTTCGGTTTTGGCTTTTATAGTTGGTTTGGGACTTTCAATACTGACCAAACAAGATTTGGGTTCAGCTCTTACTATGAGTGTAGGTTTAGCAGCTGCTGTAGTATTAATGCCTAAAATGGTTTCTATGCTTATGGAAGGATTAGTCCCTATAGCAAATGCCGCACGTGTATCTATGCAAAAAAGGCTTGGAAGCGAATATGAAGTATATATCGGTATGGATGAAGCATTAGGACTTGGAGATGAATGCGGTTTAGCCGTTGCTTTAATTATGATACCTATAACTATAGCACTAGGATTTATCATCCCAGGTGTAAACTTCTTCCCTGTTGCAATGCTTGGTGCTCTTGTCTATTTGGGACCTGCAGCCGCTATGTATGCAAACGGGAACATATTTAAAACACTAATGGGTACTATCGCCATAGTTGCATTCATGCTCGTTACCAAATCATATATGGCAGATATAGCAACAAATTTAGCTCTTCAGGTAGGAACACTAGAAAATACCGGACAGATGATAACAGGATCTTCCTTAAATGAAATCCAATGTGTTCTTTTGGGCGTGGTCGGTAAATTCTTGGGAGCATTCTAAAATAAATTTTAAAATAAAATTAAGGAGGATTTTGATATGTGGATGAAAGAAATATTTGGTACCGATAAACCTATAGTCGCAATGTTACACTTAGCGGCTTTACCGGGGGATCCATTATATGATGAAAATAAAGGACTTTGCTATGTTATTGAAAGAGCAAAAAGAGAAATAAAGGCACTCCAGGACGGAGGAGTGGACGGGATATTGATTTCAAATGAATATTCTTTCCCATACATGGGAGACGTTCCTATCATAACGGCAATGTCTATGGCCCGTGTCATAGGACAATTAAAAGAATATTTTACAATACCTATGGGAGTTCAGATAATTTCCGACCCTTATAAGACATTCGATTTGGCAGCTTCGGTAGGTGCAAAATTCGTTAGGGGCACATTTACGGGTTCCTTTGCGGGAGACCATGGTATAGCTGTATATGATACAGGTAAGATCATGCGTCATAAGATCGCAGTAGGAGCAAAGGATGTCAAATGTATGTATAACCTGGTACCGGAGGCTGCGAAATATCTTGTCGACAGGAGCTGGGAAGAAATCGCGGATTCTACGGTCTTCCACTGTAAACCGGACGCTTTAATGGTCGCAGGATTTTTAGCAGGCAGAGAAGCGGATACTCAAATAATGACAAGAGTCAAAAAAGTAGTTCCAAACACGCCTGTTTTCGCCAATACCGGAGTCAGATACGAAAATATAGAAATGCAATTAGCTGCATGTGACGGCGCAATTGTGGGAACGACTTTCAAAGAAGACGGGGATTTTTATAAAGAAGCGAAATACGACAGAGTCAAAGCTTTTATGAATAAAGTAAGAGAATTCAGAGGAGATAAATAATGATAATAAGTCCTTCAATCGCCTCTGGTGATGCCTTAAATCTTCAAAAGGAAACAGAATTTGTTGATAAACATTTTTCCAATATACATATGGATATACAAGATGGTGTTTATGCAAAAATAACATTCGGGATGAAAACATTAGAACAAGTCTGTTCCATCACGACATCAAAGGTATCTGTACATTTGCAAGTGATGGATCCTTTGAAATATTTAAAACCTATTTCAAAAATGGATAATATTGATATCGTACATATCCATATAAATCATTTAAAAGATCCCAAAAGAGTCATAAGTGCCTATAAGAAAGCGGGTATCAAAACAGGTATCGGTTTAAGCAACTACGATCTGGATTCAAATACAAACAAATATTTTGAATTGGTAGATTCCGTATTGGTACTTACGGCATGTTACGGTGATCCGTTGCAGGAATATTCAATAAAAATGGAAAATTACGTAAAGGATATCATCGATAACACATCTCTTGAAATGTGGGTTGACGGAGGTATAGATCTGGATAGACTTACTCATTTAAAAGAAATAGGTGTTGATGCCGTAGTTTTGGGAAGAGCTGTATTTGGGGATAAATATGCGGCAAAGATGATATTTGAAAAATAAAAATATTATCCAATTTAAGTAACTTCCATAAAGATATATCCCTTTGACCTTTGATTAATGTGATATATCCTAAATATTTGTATTATATACAAAGTGAGAGTGATGATATGAAAACTTTTAGATTAAGCGAAAAGTATAAGAAGCATTATATATTGATAGGCAGCGGTTTTTTGATATGTTCTATTTTTATATATATATTCAGACTCGATTATAAATTTATGGGAAGTATGAAATTCTTGTTTTATTTCGTTTCTTTACTGCTGAGCTTCATGTATTTATTCCGACACAAGATAAATAAAATTATTCTAACAGAAAAAAGCATAATTTATTATGACGGTATAGCTCCTAAAAAGACTTACGTTTTTAAAAATATAAAACAAGTGGAATACGGATTCAAAAAGAAGATACGTGTCCATCTCATAGGAAGAAGGATCGTAGCTATACCTTATGTCTTTAATGACTTAGATACTTTTATTGAAGGTTTAAAAAAAGCAAAAGTAAAAGTAGTAAAGAATGATAGATATAACTAAACGACAATAAAAGAAAGAAGGATAAAAATGGAAAATCAAATGAAAGGGATTTGTCTGAATGAAGACAGGACATTGCAGCTTAAGAATTTTCCTGTTTCACCCCCTACACAAGGGTTCGTAAGAGTAAAAATAAAAAGAAGCGGGATATGTGCCTCCGATCTGGGATATATCAAATACGGTGCGAAAAGGCTCGAGCTTCCCGTTATTTTAGGCCACGAAGGCTGCGGGATAATCGATGAGATCGGTCAAGGAGTAAAAGGTTTTGAAAAAGGTGAAAGAGTCGTTGTAATGACTACATACGAATTATGCGGTAAATGCCGATACTGTAAAATGGGTGCCACCAATCTGTGTATAAAAAGAAAAGGGATAGGCTCCAAAGTCAATGGTATGTTTGCCGATTACGTCACGGCTCCGTCTTCCAGCCTTATAAAAATGAGGGATCATGTCACATATGAAGAAGCTTGTATGACGGAACTTACAGTTTGTGCGGTTCATGGAATAGTTGAAACCGCAAAAGTAAGAGCCAATGATTGGTGTCTGATATCCGGCCCAGGTCCCGTAGGTCTCATTACTGCGCTCGTAGCAAAAGCCTACGGAGCAAGAGTAATTTTAGCGGGACTTTCAGCTGACGAAAAAAGGCTAAAAAAAGCTAAAGAGCTTGGTATAGACATCACAGTAGATATTTCAAAAGAAAATTTGGAAGATATCGTTTATAGTAAAACAGAGGGATACGGAGTCGATATAAGCGTTGAATGTTCGGGGAACTATAAATCCATGAAAACGTGTATAGAGCTTACTGCCGGCAGAGGGAAGTTTCTGCAAATGGGGATAATGCATGAAATAGGCAGCATAGATATGTGGCTTGTTTTACATAAGGAACTGAAGATATATTCATCTTTGAGTCAAGTACCTCAAAGCTGGAAGACCGCTGCCGATCTGATAGCAGAAAAAAAAGTAGATGTAAAAGCATTGATATCGAAAACATATGGATTGAATGACTATAAAGAAGCATTTGAAGCTGCCGCCTCAGGTCAAAATCTCAAGATCCTATTTGATCCCGAGATTTAAATTCTTTTATATTTGGAGAAAACATAATGAAATTAAAAAAGGTTTTAATCATAGAAGGTGATGCATCGAATTGGCAGGAAGCAATAAGCCTTACAGCAGATGAACTATTCAATAATGGGTGTGTAAAAAATACTTTTAAAGAAAATTGTATCCTAAGAGAAAAACAGTTCCCTACGGGACTTCCAACCAACGTTGCGGTGGCTATTCCTCATACCGATGCCATACATGTGATCGAGAATGCCGTATGCATTTTAAAACTCAAAAAGAAAGTTTTATTTAACAGCATGCAAGATCCAAATGATACAGTAAATGTTGATTTTGTCTTTAACATGTCGGTAGTTGACGATAACAAACAGCTTCAAATGCTGCAGGAGATAATAAAAGTCGTTCAGGACAGCAATTTTTTAGAAAAAGCAAAAAAAATGCCATTGCAGGATTTTAAAAACATCCTGCAGAAACAATGGCTGTAAAAATAAAGAAGGTATATAAATGAGTTATGAAATAGATCTTTCAAATCAAGTTGCTCTTATAACAGGTTCCGGAAAAGGTATCGGAGCGGAGATCGCCTCTGTATTGGCTTCTGCCGGGGCAACAGTGATCATAAATGATATCATGGATGAAGAAATGTGCATTGAAACATTGAATAATATATCTCAAATAGGACCTAACCCTTATTATATAAAATGTGATATTTCCAATGAAGACGATGTAAAAAGCATGATCGAAACAGTTAAAGAAAAATTTGGACGTCTGGATATAATAGTCAATAATGCCGTTATTTCAGTAAACAGCGGAGCGTCATATGACAAGATGTTTGCTGTCAACGTCAAAGGGGCAGCCTACGTAACAGAAAATAGTTATACGTTGTTGAAAGAAAGTAAAGGCAAGATAGTAAATATAGTTTCCGCCTCCGTTTTTATGGGAAGGACAGAAAGTAAAGAATACGTATCGACTAAAGCAGGCGTATATGGTCTATCCATGTTTTATGCAAAGCATTATGCAAAAGACGGGATAAGGGTAAATGCAGTTGCACCTGCCGTTGTGGTAACGGATCTGATGATAAAAAGGTATGGGAGTAAAGAAGCTATACTTGAGCATTACAAATATAAAATGCCTTTGGGACGAGTCGGTTATCCAAAAGATACCGCAAATGTCGTTTTATTCCTGGTATCTCATATGTCAGATATGCTTACGGGAGAAGTACTTTTCGTCGACGGAGGACGTATGCACATAGGTCATAACATATAAAATGAAACTTATTGATTATCATATACACACCGATTTATCAGGAGATTCCAATGCAAAATTGGAAGATATAGTACACACTGCCATCAAAAAAAACTTAAGTGAAATAGCCATAACGGATCATCTTGAAGTAATACACAGTGACGGACCTTACAAAACAGGCAATTACGATACGACCGAGCCTCTGTTCTATCCCGTCAAATGTGTACCTCCAAAGCTTCCGATAAATAAGGATTTCTCAAAGCTGAAAGAGAAAATAAATATAATAAACGAAAAAAACAGGGGAAAGCTTAAAGTCTTATTCGGAGTTGAAATTTCGCAAGCCGATGCAGACTTGGAGTTCTCAAAGTCATTTATAAAAAAGAACCCTTTCGATATAATATTATGCTCCACTCATTCTTTGGAAAAAGATATCGACTTAAATTATATCGACCTTTCAAAATGTGATATCAATGATATATATATATAATATTTGGAGAAAATGTACAAGCAGTTAAATGAATTTTCGGATTTTGATATAATCAGCCATATTAACTACATTATAAGATATATTTATAAAGATACGAAGATAAGATTTGATTATTCTCCTTATGAAGACTGTCTAAGAGAAATAATAAAAAAAATAGCTCATATGCAAAAGGGCATAGAGATAAATACATCTGGTTTGTTTCAAGGAGTAGATGAAACTTTTCCTTCTTTATGGCTGGTAAAAATTTTTAAAGAATATTCAGGAAAAATAATAACAGTAGGCAGCGACGCACATAATCCGCAGGACATAATAAGAGGCTATAAGTATGCCTTGGAGCTTTTAAAGCTGGCGGGATTTACGAAAATAGCTTCTTTTGAAAAAAGAAATATAAAATTTATCAATATTGAATGATATATCACGATACTTTCGTGATGTATGCTTTTGTGCCGGATATGAAAAGCATATCCGGCATTTAATTTAAGAAATAAAAAATAAGGATGAAGTCTTGAAAACAAAAATAAATGCAAATATATATATTTTATTGGCTGCCCTATGTTGGAGCAGCGGAGGAATACTGGTAAAAATAATTTCCTTCGATCCCTTCAATATAGCTTTTTTCAGAGCCCTTATAGGTCTGATAGCCTTCGGTATATACCTTAAAAAATCAATACCTAAACTTAATAGGAAAATAATCTTAAGCGCCCTTTGTATAGCAATGACCAATGTATTGTTTGTTATAGCAAATAAACTGACATTCGCCGCAAATGCAATAATACTTCAGTATACAGCTCCCATATTTGTGATATTTATGGACTTTTTTATAAACAAAGTAAAAGCAACCAGACACCAACTTTTAACAATTCTTTTATGTACAGTAGGGGTCGTGTTATTTTTCTTCAATGATATAGGAACAGGAAAAATAATAGGAAATTTAATAGCTTTATTCTCAGGCATTACCTTTGCAGGAGTATTTTTTATAAATAGATTTAAAAATTCTTCGACGGTGGACTCTGCTTTCTTATCAAACTTTATGATAGTAATCGTTTTGCTACCTTTCGCTATTATCAATCCCATCAAGTCTATAACAATAAACGAAAGTATAGCTGTTTTCTTACTCGGGACGATTCAGGTATTTATGGCTTATATATTTTTCTCAAAAGGAATAAAAGGGACTTCATCAATAAATGCTTCTTTAATTTCCATCATAGAAGCTGTATTAAATCCTTTATGGGTAGCTATCTTTTTCAACGAACTGCCTAATACATTATCTTTTATAGGTTTTTTTATAATAATTTTTGCATCAATATATAATACATTTAAAGAAAATACTATAGAAACCGATGTAAAAAACTCAAAGTAAAATGTGTTTTTCGTTATATATATTTTTTGGTCAACATCTTTTTAATAACCTATATAATTATATTAAGATGTAGCATTTACCCTTGGAGACAAACTATTTATAATATAAATTAAATAAAAGTAAAATTATTATATGATGTTCAAAAAAATCAAATATAAATATAATAAATTTTGAGAGCTTAAAAAATAGATTAAAAGAAATGAAATCAGAAATGAATGTATAAATTAAATCATTTTAATTATTATTATGCAGAATTGTACAATACTAATATGTTGAAAATAAGTTGATATTTAAAATATAAATAAACCAAGATATCAAAAAAATATTTACATGAACGAAAAAATATAAGCGAATAATCAGTACTAATACAAATGATAACCAAATCTAATACTTAAAACTAAAAAAGACCGCAGTTGCGGTCTTCTTATTTAAAATTATCTTTTACTTTATCCCAAAAGCCTTTGCTTTGCTCGTTGTTTTTATCGCTTGAAATATCCGAAAATTCCCTTAATTTTGCCTTTTGCTTTTCATTCAAGTTCTTTGGAACTTCAACTTTGATTTCAACGTATTCATTTCCCTTACCGAAACCGTTAGGGTTTTGTACCCCTTTGCCTTTAAGCTTGAATACCTGTCCTGACTGTGTTCCTTCAGGTATTTTAAGTTTAACTTTACCGTCTACAGTAGGAACCATTATACTGTCTCCCAATGCAGCCTGAACGAATGTAATAGGGATCTTGCAGTATATGTCATTTTCTTCTCTTGTAAATATAGCATGCGGCTTAACAGAAATATAAATATAAACATCTCCGTTAGGTCCGCCATTCTTTCCTGCTTCGCCCTCTCCTCTTAGAGGAAGTACACTTCCGGTATCTACTCCCGCAGGTATCCTTATGGAAAGAGTTCTCTGTTTCTTAACAGTCCCCTCGCCACCGCAGGTCTTACAAGGATTAACTATTTTCTTACCGGTACCGTTACATTCATCACAAGTTTTGACCGTTTGAACCGTTCCAAACAAACTTTGCTGAGTTACTCTTACCTGACCTGTACCATGACACTTATCACAGGTCTTTATATCAGAGTCGTTTACCGCACCTTTACCTCCGCAAGTATCACAAGTTTCTGTCCTTCTTATTTTGATTTCTTTTTTACATCCAAAGACAGCATCTTCAAAAGAAAGCGTTAAATTGACTCTTAAATCTCTGCCCTTTTGACGAACGTTTTGTCTGGAAGCACCGCCTCCGCTAAAACCTCCGCCGAACATAGAACCAAATATATCACCAAACATATCTTCAAAGCCGCCGAACCCGGCACCACCAAAACCTGCACCTCCCATATTTGGGTCGAATGCATCATGTCCGAATTGATCATATTTGGATTTTTTATCAGGGTCGGATAAAACTTCGTATGCTTCATTTATTTCTTTAAATTTCTCTTCCGCTTCTTTATCATCAGGGTTTCTGTCCGGATGATATTTCATAGCGAGCTTTCTGTATGCTTTTTTTATCTCGTCTTCGCCGGCGCTTTTATCTACTCCTAAAACCTCGTAATAATCTCTTTTTGACATTATTATTTACTCCCTTATATATTATGAAAAATCACCCTGCGGCTTAGGCAGGGTGAAGTTAGACAGTTTATTTGTCGTCGTCATCTACTACTTCGTAATCTGCGTCTACTACGTTATCGTCTTCTTTGGTTTCGCCGGCGCTGCCATTTACATCTGCGCCAGGAGCAGCACCTGCACCGTTCCCTGCTTGTTCAGCATATAGTTTTTCAGCGATTGGATATAAAGCTTCACTTAATTTTTCTGTTGCTGATTTGATAGCCTCAACATCAGAACCTTCTAATTTTTCTTTTAAATCTTTGATTGCTTCATCTACAGGAGCTTTTTCTTTATCGGTTACTTTATCTCCTAGATCTTTTAATGTCTTTTCAGCATTATATACGGCTGCATCAGCATTATTTCTAACAGTGATTTCTTCTTCTTTAGCTTTATCTTCGCTTGCATATTGTTCAGCTTCTTTAACGGCTTTATCAATATCTTCCTGACTCATATTTGAAGAAGATTGAATTACAACATTTTGTTCCTTACCCGTACCTAAATCCTTAGCTGTAACATTTACGATACCGTTAGCGTCGATATCAAATGTAACTTCGATTTGTGGTACTCCTCTAGGAGCTGATGGGATTCCTGTCAATTGGAAACGTCCTAAAGTTTTATTTCCGCTTGCCATACCTCTTTCACCTTGAAGTACATGGATATCTACTGCTGTTTGGCCGTCTGCAGCTGTAGAGAATACTTGGCTTTTCTTTGTAGGAATAGTAGTATTTCTTTCAATTAATTTTGTAAATACTCCTCCAAGAGTTTCGATACCAAGTGATAAAGGAGTTACGTCAAGAAGTAATACGTCCTGAACATCACCGGCAAGTACCCCGCCTTGGATAGCTGCACCTATAGCTACACATTCATCAGGATTGATACCTTTGTCCGCATCTTTTCCCGTAATTTTCTTAACTGCTTCTTGTACTGCAGGGATTCTTGTAGAACCGCCCACCAATACGATTTTATGGATTTCGCTTGCTGATAGACCTGAGTCCGCAATAGCTTTTCTAACAGGTTCCATTGTAGCTTCTACAAGATCAGCTGTAAGTTCATCGAATTTAGCTCTTGTTAATGTGACATCTAAATGTTTTGGACCTGCTGCATCCATTGTAATAAACGGAATATTGATTTGTGCTGTAGTTTTGCTTGAAAGTTCGATTTTAGCTTTTTCCGCACTTTCTTTAAGTCTTTGCATAGCCATTTTATCGCCGCTTAAATCAATACCATTTGTCTTCTTGAATTCGCTAACCAAGTAATCGATTATTTTATTATCAAAATCATCTCCACCTAAGTGGTTATTACCGTTTGTAGCCTTAACTTCAAATACTCCGTCTGCAAGTTCAAGGATCGATACGTCGAATGTACCGCCACCAAGGTCGAAAATCATTACTGTTTGACTTTGTTCTTTATCAAGACCATAAGCTAAAGCTGCTGCTGTAGGTTCGTTGATAATTCTAAGAACTTCAAGACCCGCAATCTTACCTGCATCTTTTGTAGCCTGTCTTTGAGCATCTGAGAAATAAGCAGGAACAGTAATAACTGCTTTAGAAACTGTTTGTCCCAAATAACTTTCTGCATCTTTTTTAAGTTTTTGAAGTACAAAAGCAGAAATTTCCTGTGGTGTATATTTCTTGCCTTCGATATCAACTTTATAATCGCTTCCCATATGTCTCTTTATTGAAGCAACTGTCTTTTCCGGGTTTGTTACTGCTTGGTTTTTAGCAACTTGACCTATTAGTCTTTCTCCGTCATTTGTAAATGCAACTACTGATGGTGTAGTTCTTGCACCTTCCGCATTTGCTATAACAACGGCTTCGCCGCCTTCCAATACTGATACACATGAATTTGTAGTACCTAAATCGATACCTATAATCTTTTCTTTACTCATCTTTCTTACTCTCCTTATTCCTTTATTTTAACTTATTTACCTTGACCATACTCGGTCTTA
The DNA here is from genome assembly GCF_000154825.1 of Anaerofustis stercorihominis DSM 17244. Taxonomy (NCBI): domain Bacteria; kingdom Bacillati; phylum Bacillota; class Clostridia; order Eubacteriales; family Eubacteriaceae; genus Anaerofustis; species Anaerofustis stercorihominis. The sequence goes on from NZ_DS560019.1 coordinate 346,267, forward strand.
AGACTTTTTCTTTGTATATATATCCATCTTGAAAAACTTCAAGAATGATATCATCTTCTTTATCGTCCAATTTTTCCACCGCTACCGCATAGTGTTTATTTGGATCGAATTTTTCATCAAGAGCTTCTATTGTTTCTATACCTTCATTTTTAAGTAATTCAGTTAGCTGTGTAAATATCATATTTACACCTTCATAGAAACCGCTTTTTTTATCTGCTTCACTATCCAAAGCCCTTTTAAAATTATCAATTATAGGAAACAAACCTTCCGCAAACTTAGATGTTGAATATATGATCATAGCTTCTTTATCTTTACTTGCTCTTTTTTTGTAATTATCAAAGTCAGCCAAGAGTCTCATATAACTGTCATTTAATTTATCATATTTTTCTTCCATGCTTTCTTCCTTGACTTCCTCTTTTTCTTCAGGTTTACTTTCCTCTACGCTGTCCTTAACTTCTTCAGCTGTTTCTTCCGTCACTTCTTCCTGATTAACATCCTTTTTCTCATCTTTATTCATATTTTTTTTCTTTTCTCTCTCTTCTTTTTCTTTTCTAAGTTCATTTATATCTTTAATATTATCATTACTCATTTAGTTACCTCACTTTTTAAAAATTTTTGTAATATGCTTGGTAAGCTCATCACTTAAAAAATCAAGTGTCGAGACTGCGTAATCATAATTCATCCTTGTCGGTCCGATAACACCTATAGTTCCTACCGTTTTACCGTTTAGCTTATAATTTGCGGTAATAATAGAACAATCGTTAAAGTCCTCGACTTTATTTTCATTTCCTATCACTATATGGATATCACTATCGTCACTATCAACAGAAATAGCACTTTCAAGCGCCTCTTTACTGTTAACCGAATCTATAAAATGCTTTGCCCTTTCTATATCCCCGAATTCGGGAAAGTTTAGTATCTTACTGACTCCTCTGGCATATATCTTTGAAGAATTGGTATTTTCAACCAAACTTCTGAATACCGGCATTATTTCCGAAAGTATCCTGTTTTCCGTCTCACTTAATCCCTCAACCAATTCACTTAATAAGTTGACGGCTTCGTTCGCAGGTCTGTTCTTTATTATAGTGGTGAGAGCATTATTTATTCTTTCTATCTCTTCAAGTGTGACATAAGTTTTAAGCCTTATTTCAGAATTTTTTATCAGCCCTTCTTTGGTAACTACTATAAGCATTACCCTATCTTCTTCTATATAAACAATCTTAACATCTTTTACATTAAGAGAAGATAATCGCGGTGCCATGACTAGTGATGTGTAATTGGTCATTTTAGTAAGTATATTCAAAGTTTTTTCTATCGTATTATTAAGTTCGAGCATATAATTATCATATTCTGCTCTGACAGCCTCTCTGATTTCAGACTCCAAAGCATTCTTTTTCATGAAGTTATCAACATATAATCTATATGCACTGGTAGAAGGAATTCTTCCGGCAGAAGTATGAGGTTTTATTAAAAATCCCATTTCTTCAAGGTCCGACATTTCATTTCTGATAGTTGCCGAAGATACCCCGAGATTGTACTTTTTCTCCAAGGTCCTTGAACCTACAGGCTCGGCTGTTTTGATATAATCATTTATGATAGCTCTTAAAATATTAAATTTTCTATCGTCCCAGTTCATTTTCCTTTCTCCTTCTTATTAGCACTCCTCAAACCTGAGTGCTAACACTGTCATAAATATACCACCAAGGAAATACTTTGTCAATAGATTATAAAATTAATTTTCATTTTTAATTATATTTTAATCTTTACCTTATTTTAAATAAAGAACACTGAATATTCTTTACTATATTTACCCTATAAACCACAAAAGAATACATATTAATTTATCAAATAAAAACTAAAAAAGAAAGAAAAATAGGAAGAAAATCTTAAATTTTATTAATTTATATTATTAAATAGCAATATAAAAAAGAGAAGTAAAACTTCTCTTTTATTCCACACTTTTAAGTGATTCGACCATATTGATTTTTTTCAAAGTCTTTTTCAGGAACAGATTGACAACAAACGCAAATACTATCGTTAAAACTATCCCATATATATAACTCGAGAACAAAATACCTTTATAAAACTGAACAAAATCTACGGCTACTGTATTCATAAGGTAAATATGAAAGTACTTTCCTACTATACAGCCTACTATAATACCCAAAATATTAAGTATTATATTTTCTCTTACTATATAAAAGTTTACTTCATTATTATAAAAACCGAGCACTTTTATAGTTGCGATCTCTCTTATCCTCTCGCTTACATTTATATTATCCAAGTTAAACATTACGACAAATGCAAGCATGCCAGCAGCAATAATTATAACAACTATAACAAAATCCAAACTGTCCAGCTGTTCTGCGAAGTTATCCGCCTGCCTTTTATTAAAGTTGATGCTATTGATATTTTTATCTTTAAGCAAATCTTTACTTATATTATCATAAGTAGCTTCATCATTATGAGCCAATCTCGATAAAATCAAATTTGGAGTTAAATCCTCATTCATTGTAGATTTATAATATTCTTCACTTAAAAACATATAATGATAAACATAGTTATTGATTATATTTACAACAGGGACTTCAAACTCTTTATCATCCATATTTTTGATTTTTATTATATCGCCTTTTTTGATACCTGCTATTTCACTGAGCCTGCTTGTAATTATAACCCCGCTTTTCGGCATTTGAACGGTTTTATCCGACTCATAATCGTTTAAATAGATATAATCGTTGACCGCACTTTTATCTATGGGAACCATCAAAGAAAATGAGTAGTCTTTTTTCTTTCCTTCCACATTATAGGTGTCCTTATAAAATAACTTACTGTCTTTTATTTCCTTATCTTTATTGAATGTACTCCTTATATCATTAAGCTCTTTAACCGTTATATCGGTATCCAAAGACGTTTCCATATTATAATTCCATACTTTGTTATACTGCAAGTCAACAATACCGGATATGGAATACCTAAGTCCAAATCCCGCTATCAAGAGTCCGCAGCATGCCCCTATACCCACTACGCTCATAATAAGACGCTTTTTATACCTTACCAAATTTCGTATTGTTATTTTCCATTTAAAGCTTATCTTATTCCATACAGCTGGTATCCTTTCCAGGAAGGTTTTTCTTCCGCTTTTCATTACTTTAGGTCTAAGCAAACTGGCACTTACTTCTTTAAGGTCACTATTACATGCAAAATATGCACTTAGTACCGTACACATGACACCTATAAATAATGATAAAGCAATATATGAAGGATAAACCACGGTTATCAGATTAGGTGTTTTATAAAGTATCCTATACGCATTATAAATCATCTTAGGTACGAAGGTAAATCCGATTATAAGACCTATCACACTGCCTATAAAGCTGGCTGAAAACGCATATACGATAAACTTCATACTTACAGCCCATTTACCGAAACCAAGAGCCTTTAAAATACCAAGTTCCGTTCTTTTTTCCTCTACCATTCTAGTCATTGTCGTCAAACAAACCAAAGCAGCAACCAAAAAGAATATTGCTGGGAACACTTTTGCTACCGATGTTATTTTCTTTGAGTTCTCAGAATAGCTGAAATAACTTTCATTTGCGGTTCTGCCCAATGTATACCATTTTACTTCTTTTAAATCATCGACTTTTTTCTTTAGCTTTACCTTATTTTATTTTCTGCTTTTATAAATTCATTATCAACCTTTGCTTTATTTTTATTATAATCTCTATAACCTTTATTTAATTTTTCTCTGCCCTCTTTAATTTGCTTTTCCGCTTTTTTGAATTCCGAATCCGCTTTGTTTCTTTGTTTTTCTAAATCTTTATATCCCTGTTTTACTTTTTCTTTTGCCTTTATCAATTCTTTTTGGGAAGATTTGATTTGGTTTTCGCTTTTTAATATTTTAGCTTCCGCAATGTCAAGCTCTTTCTGTTTTTTATCTAGTACATCTTTCAGATATTCCTTTTCCTGCGCAGTCAGACCTGCGACGTATTGTTCAAACTGTAACTTACCTTGTTCAAATTCTTTTCTCGCCTTAGTTACTTCTTCTTTTGCTTTTTTTAATTTCTTTTCATTAGCGGGTATTTCTTTTTTTGCCTTATCTAAATCCCTCTTTGCCTTTTCCAACTTTGATTTAGTATCTTTTTTAGTACTTTTTAATTCATTTTCACTTTTAGTTAATTTTGCCTTACTATCATCCAATGTCTTTTTAGCTTTATTTAATTTATCATTGGTTTCTTTTTTCTTCTTATTTAACTTATCTTCCGATTTTTTTATCTTCTTATAAGCCTTATCTTTTTCTTCCTGTAATCTTTCTTTACCTCTATCATCGGTTACTTTTTTTATATTATCTTTATAATTATCTATTATATTTTCATATTCTTCACTGAAACAATTTACTTTATCTAAATTATTTAGGGTAATATACAAATCAGTATATACGCTGCTGTCAAAAGAATTTTTATTTAAAATCAAAAATGTATCTATACTCCCGTTGCCAAGTGTGGAAGAACCGTAATCATCATCGGTAATATAATAAGACCAAGAAGCACTGCCTACGATCTTTAATTTTTTAACTTTTAATTTTGCTCCGGAATGCTCTTCAACAGTTAGCACATCACCTAATTTATAGCCTTTAAACTCCATATAATTATCGGAAATAACGCATTCATCATCCTTATTGGGATATGTCCCCTTAATAAGTTCATATTTCATCATATTTATGTCTTTATAGTTCGGCATTCCAAAAGCTTTTGCAACTATACCGTCATCACCATGTTTTAATAATAATTCAGTAGAATACGTTGCAAATATATCTTTTGTATTCCTGTCATTTTTTATCGCTTCAACATCTTTTTTATTAAAGCCATATGTAGACATAAAATTAATATCATATAGATTTGTATCTTTAAAATATTTATCCGCGGTAAATTCCATCTGAGGACCGATAACTCTTAAACCCACAAAAAAACAAACACCTAATAACGTGATCAATAGGATTGAAATAAATCTGTTTTTAGTTGTCTTGATTTCTCTGAATAAGTCTTTTAATAAAGTCTTCATTATTTACCTTTTCTATAAATATAATATTTACTTTATAATTTAGCATTAAACTATTTGATAATTAAAAATGCTCTTTAAAACTATATAATGAAAAATATGCGGGTCGGGGTAGTAGTCGTTTATATAAAAATCGGGTAGATTTTTATATAAAATCCGACTACGTAAAAAGCCTCCATGGCGTTTGAATGGAAGGGTTTTATCCAATATTTTTGCCTTCGGAAAAATATTGGTCGACCTTAAAGTCGAAACCATATTTACCATTCAATATCCTCTACATTTTTAACATTTTCGTTTATGATTATATCGCTTATTTCTCCGTTTTTTACTTTGATTATCTTATCAGCCATTGACATGAGTGCAAGATTATGAGTCACGACTATAACGGGGATATTGTTCATAAAACATATATCTTGCAAAAGTTTTAGTATGGACTTTCCCGTCTTATAATCGAGAGCTCCCGTAGGTTCGTCACATAAAAGCAGCTTCGGATTTTTTGCCAATGCCCTTGCTATAGATACCCTCTGCTGTTCTCCTCCCGAAAGCTGAGAAGGAAAGTTATCTTTTCTGTTTAAAAGCCCTACATCTTCCAGTGCTTTCTCGGCTGATATTTCGGAGTTTGATATTTCAGTGGCAAGCTCTATATTTTCCTTTGCGGTAAGATTTTGTACTAAATTATAAAACTGAAAAACAAAACCTACATCATATCTTCGGTATGTTGTAAGTTCTTTTTCATTAAATGAACTTATATCTTTACCTCCTACAATAATACTCCCATCGGTTATAGAATCCATCCCTCCAAGAAGATTGAGAAGAGTCGTTTTGCCCGCACCGCTTTGACCTACGATAATCGTAAATTTACCTTTTTCTATTTCAAAGCTTACATTATTAAGAGCCGTCGTGGTATTTTCTCCGCTGCCGTAAATCTTACTTACATTTTTAAATATAATATTATCTGACATATAAAACCCCTGCCTTTTTACTTATAAATATTATACTATCAATTTAAACATTTTCATATGTATTTTAATAAGAAAAATCAAACATTACTTCCCATTTTTGATTTATTGGAAATAAGCCTTGTCCGCCCTTCGACTTTAACCAATGTATTTAATTCTTTCAAAGCATTATTCCCGATCCATACTTTTGATTTTATGCCTGATAATATCAATTTATTTGATACTTTTGCTGATTTATCTTTCCACTCCATATCTTTTTTACCGATTTCTTTAAGTGCCCACAACACTGCCTTTTTTACATGTTCCCTGTCATCATCGCTGTTTTCTTCTATTATTTGAAGCATTTTATTTAGAGCTTCATCATCAGCTTTTTTATTATGAATAACATAAGAAGCAATAAGAGTAAATGCAGCCCTTTTATAATATAGTTTTTCACTGCTGCTCCATTTATATATAAGATCTTCATATCCTTTTATTTTAATGATTATATTCTTGCATAAGTGATCACATAAATCCCAAGAAATGACATCATTCATTATTTCTTCTATATATTCAAGCGTGACTGACTTTTTATCCATTATCAAAACAGATAAAAGCATAGCCTCGTGATATCCGCTTATCCAAAGTTCTCTTGCAAGGTCGTTATCCTTTTTAATATTCTTACTAAATTTCCTTAAATCCGCCATAGGAACACCTATACATCTGTCTTCGGGAATACCCAGTTTAATAATATTTTTCTTATACTTTTCATCACTCATTTTTTTAAGCTCATTGATTATTTCATTACTATTCATAACGCTTCCCCTTTATTAAGTATATTTAAATCAATTATATAACAAATCAAAATTTTTACTATTACTTTATTTCACAAGTAGAAAATATTTTTCTGCTGTGATATACTAAAAAATATAATAAATTTCAGAGGTTATTATGAGAGAAATAGATACCGGTTTAGTAAGAAAAACAGTAAAAGATTTGATATTAAAAGCGAATATATTCCTCTGTCCGGATATAAAAAACGAGCTGATCAAAAAAGAAAAAGAAGAAAAATCGGAAATAGGAAAAGGACTTTTAAATGTAATAAACGAGAACATAAAAGTCGCGGCAAGAGAGAACTGTCCTATTTGCCAAGATACGGGGATGTGTATCGTTTTTTTGGAGGTCGGACAGGAAGTTGTATTTAAAGGCAACTATATTTATGATGAAATAAACGAAGCAATAAGAGAAGCTTACGAAGAAGGATATTTCAGAAAAAGCGTAGTCGGCTGTCCGCTTAGAAGAGAAAATACAAAAGACAACACTCCGGGAATCATATATTATAATATAGTAAAGGGAGATAAGGTAAATATCAAAGTAATGCCAAAAGGTTTCGGCAGTGAAAACTGCGGAGCAACGAAAATGCTAAAACCCGCCGACGGTTATGAAGGTGTAGTAAATTTTATTTTAGACACGGTAAAGAATGCGGGAAGTAAGCCTTGCCCTCCGATGATAATAGGAATAGGAATAGGCGGAACCATGGAAAAATCCGCACTTATGGCAAAAGAAGCATTGCTTTTAGATATAAATCATAAAAATGAAGATCCCTTTTACGCTGAAATGGAAGAAGAATTATATACAAAGATAAATAATCTTGGGATAGGTCCGGGTGGACTTGGAGGAACGACAACAGCTTTAGGGGTAAATATTTTAACTTACCCTACCCATATAGCGGGACTTCCGATAAGTGTAAATATAGGATGTCACGTATCGAGACATACACAAACGGAGATATGATATGGAAAAGAAAATAACATTACCTTTGACCGACGAAGAAATATTTAACTTAAATGCAGGAGATAAAATATATTTAACGGGAACCATATATACGGCGAGAGACGCAGCTCATAAAGAAATGATCGAAACGATCGAAAAAGGCGAAGAACTTCCCTTTGATATAAAAGGCGCGTGTATATATTATGCGGGTCCCTGCCCGGAGAAGCCGGGAGAAGTAATAGGTTCATGCGGTCCCACAACATCCGCAAGAATGGATAAATACACTCCTTTACTCCTTGAAAAAGGACTTAAGCTCATAATAGGAAAAGGCGAAAGAAACGATGAAGTGGAAAATGCCTTAAAAGAAAACGGAGCGGTATATTTGGCGGCAGTGGGCGGCTGCGGAGCTATTATAAAAAAATGCATAAAAAAAGCAAAGCTCATTGCTTACCCCAATCTCCTTTCTGAAGCCGTAAGAGAGCTTTACGTGGAAGGTTTCCCTTTGATCGTCGCAATAGACGCAAAAGGAAATAATCTTTATAAAACCGAAATGATAAAGTATCGGAAATAAATAATAAAAAAAGACCCCAATGAAAATGAGGTCTTTTTTATTTTAATAATTTTATTATTTAACTTTTACTTTTAGAACCTTGCTGAAGCTTCCCTTATTGCTTCCCGCAACAGCTCTTACTTTATAGTAATAAGTCTTCTTAGATTTTAATTTCTTATTTGTATATTTTGTAGATTTTAATGTGGCAACTTTTTTATAACCGCTGCCCTTTTTAGTCGAACGATAAAGTTCATATTTTGTAGCTCCTTTAACTTTACCGAAAGATACAACCGCGTATTTTTTACCGGCTTTTACTTTAAATGATGAAACTTTGGAAAGTTTTAACATTGGTATTGATGTAACTTTTGTCTTGGCATTACATCTTGAGCAATGTATAGATTTAGAGCCTTTAGCTGTATATGTTGCTTTTTTATCTACCGTATAACCTTTGTTCCATTTATGTCCCAATGCTTTTACAACGACTTTATCCATCTTATGGCAGTCAGAACAAAATCTTGCATTTGCACCATTTGTAGTACATGTAGGAGCCAATGCTGTTTCCCATGCACCGTAATTGTGAACGTCATTCTTAGGGATTACTGTTTCTTCGGTTACACTTTCACATCTTGAACAATGTTTAGATTTAAGTCCTTCTTTTGAACATGTAGCACTTACATCAACAGTAAATTCATCGCTGTAATCATGTCCCAATGCTTTTGTTGCAACTTCATTTTGATATGCATCACATTTTTCACATTTTTGAGCCATCAAGCCTTTATCCGTACATGTAGCTTCTTTTACTATAGTGTATTTGTCGGCATAACTATGTCCGGTAGCATTAATATCTCTGCTGTTTTGTGTAGAATCACATCTTGAACAGTGCTGTGATTCACTTCCGTTTTCTGTACATGTAGGTTCTGTATCTACTGTATACGCCTCTGCATAATCATGACCTAAAACGTCTATTGATGTAACCTCAGTCTTATCGTCACATCTTGAGCAGTGTTTTGATTTGCTTCCCGCTTCAGTACAAGTCGCTTCTTTATCAACGGTAAAATCTTCTGCATATTTATGTCCCATAGCAGGGATTTCATAAGCTTTGTCTTCTTCACCGCATGTCTTGCAGACTCTTTCCTTTTTACCCGCATCTGTACATGTAGGGTCTGTTACCACATATTCACCCCAGTCATGTCCCGTTGCGGGAATGATAACTTCATCTACCTTATCTCCGCATACGCTGCATTCTTTATATGTCTTGCCGTCTTTAGTACATGTTGCAGCTTCTGTTTTTTCTTCGTATTTATGTCCAAGTGCAGGGATAGCTTCCGTAGAATTTTCCTTTACATCATCACATACGCTGCATTTTAAATTCTTTTCTCCAGCTTCCGTACATGTTGCGGCTTTAACTATATTTTCCTTATAATCATGTTCGATCATAGGGATTTCTTCTTCTATCTTATTACTGCAAACACTGCAAGTCTTGCTCTTGGAACCAACTTTCGTACAAGTTGCTTCTTCATCAATCGTCCATTCTTCAGGATATATATGATCATCAGTCTTTTCTATTTCCGTAACATCGGATTTTTCTGTACAGCCCGGAGTAGTACAGTGATGAGATTTGCTTCCTGCTTCTTTGCAAGTCGCTTCCTTATCAACTGTCCATTCATCGGAATAACTATGATCAAGTTTAGCAATTTCTTCACTATCCTTTGTTTCACTACATCTGCTGCAATGTGTAGATTTGCTGCCCACTGCCAAACATGTAGGTTCTTGATCAACTGTTTTTTCGCTTTCCCAGTCATGACCCAATTCGTCTGATGCAGTAGATAATATATTTTCATGTCCGCAAACGGTACAAACCTTATAAGTTTGAGTACCTACAGTACATGTAGGAGCCTTTGTAAGCGTTTCGTCTCCGTATGTATGTTCAATCATAGGAATGGTTTCAGCGTCTTTTGTTTCATCGCATCTGCTGCAATGTATAGATTTGCTGCCCGCTTCCGTACATGTTGCTTCTTTGTCAACTGTTTTTTTCGCTTTCCCAGTCATGATCCAAAGCAGGTGTTGTAGTCACATCTTTATTACCGCAAACAGTGCATGTCTTTGTAGATGTACCAGCTTCTGTACAAGTAGGTTCAACAACTACAGGATCCCCGTACTTATGACCGGTAGCAGAGATAGTTGTCTTATTAAGAACGACATCACAACCTTCATTCGTACAAACAAGACCTTCTTCGCCGTTTTCTGTACAAGTTGCTTCCTTTATTACCTTTTGTTCAAAATTATGACCTGTTGCAGGAATAGTTTTTTTACTATCCTCATCTACTTTGTCACAGACACTACAGTGAATGGACTCCTCTCCGTCAGCAGTACAAGCAGCTTTTTGATCGACAGTATATTCTTTATTCCATACATGATTACCCTCACCGCAGTCTTTTACGTCATCCGCAAAGACATAAGCAGGAAGTAAAGAAACAACCATCATTAAAGTAACAGCTAAGCTTATACCCTTTTTTAAGTGATTCTTCATTTAATAATTTCTCCTTTATAATATTTTAAATATATAATGCAAAGAAATTGTTACATAAAGCTTACTTTTTGTAACAGAAAATATATAATGAATATAAGCATTTAATAAATATATTTATGCAATAAACAACGTATTTATGACATAAAAATCAATTTTATTTGTTATTTATACAAAATTTTGTTTTGTTACACAAAGTAAACCTTTTTTACCAAAAAATCTTATTATTTCTAAGAATTTTTTAAGGACGTCCTTTAATAATCGTCTCTTAATATATTGTTAAAAATTTTAATAAAATGAAAATACAAAAAAAGAGCCCCGTTAACGGGGTTCTTTTTTTGATAAAATGAGGGAATGATATGAAATTTCTTTACATACCATTTAGGGGAAATTATGAAAAAGTTTCTAAAACTTTTTACAACATAAGTATACAATTAAAAATTGACATACCATTGTTTTTAATGTGAAAAGTTTAAAAAGCTTTAACGTTTTTTGACTCATAAAAAATAAAAGATAAATAAAAAACCGATTTAATAAATTAAGTATTACTCTCTTAAATTACTAATTTAATTCCTAAAAATAATCATTAATACATTACTGATAAAATAAAATTTTAAATATTATTTATAATTCATGCTTTTATAGCAAAAACATATTTCGGATAATATCTTATAATGAATTACGATAGAATATATTCAAAACAAAATTAAAAACTAATATAGGATTTTTATCTTATTATTAATAATGATAATATATAACTTGTTTTTTACAAAAGAAAAAAGACCTTGCGGTCTTTTTTCTTTGTTATTTATTTCTTCCTTATAAAGGATTATTTTTCCTAATTTTAAAGAAAATCATAACATTCTAAAATTAAAGGGGAAATTGTTTGTAAAACCTTATCTGTTTTACAGCCTTAAGTATATAACCCTATGTTGACAGCCTCTTGTCTCTTATGTGAAATATAAAAGAAAAAAATGGCCTTTTTTGATTAAAAAAACATTAGAATATTAATCATTTATTTATTAAATAAAGATTACCTCTTGAAAAATCAAGGGTTTGAGACTATTTATCTTTTTAAAATAAACTTCTTTGTTATAAAGTATAATAAAACCAAAAATACAAAATAAAACAATATTTTATTAAATGTTATTCCAACCCACATTTTTCTTAGTCTCCGTCTTTTTTATATTATATTAAATAAATAAAAAATAATTACTTTTAATTGATTTATTCATCTAACCATAGTAAAATATCTAATAGAATTATTTCAATTTAGTCTCTTTAACAATTTATTTTATTTTAAAACATCTAAATGATTTTATTCGTTTCATTTTCTCGGAGGTAACAAATGAATAGTGAAGACTTAAACAATTTAAAAGTCGCGGAACTTAAAGAAAAAGCCAAAGAACTCGGTATAGAAAAAACCACAGGTCTTAAAAAAGCAGAAATTATAGATTTGATCTTAGAAAAGGACAAGGACAACACAAAAAAGTATTCTAAATTAAAAGACCCTATTTCAAACAGTTTCAATATGGAGGGAGAGGTTCAGGTCCTTCCCGAAGGCTTCGGTTTTTTAAGACCCAAAGACATGAAAAAACCGGAAGACGCCGTTTATGTTGCGGCAAGCCAGGTTCAAAGGTTTAAAATAAAAAGCGGCGATGTTTTATCAGGGAAAGTTCGTCCGCCCAAAGAAGGCGAGAAATATTATGCGATGTTATTCTTGGAGGGTGTAAACGGAAGAAAAACAAGCGATATCTTAAAAGAAGAAAAAAGGAAACTTCAAAAGAACGATGAAAAGGATATGACATTATATTCCGAATCACATGAAGGTGTTCTGGATATCCTCTCAGACGGATATGGCTTTTTAAGAACCAATAACTATCTGCAGGGAGATAATGATATATATGTCGCTCCTCAGCATATCAGAAAATATAAACTTAAAGCAGGAGATCTGGTAAAAGGGAAAATAAGACTTTCTTCAGAAGGAGAAAAATTTGATGCTCTTTTATATGTGGAAAAAGTAAACGGCAAAGACCCGGAAACTATAGTCGGGAGAACAGACTTCGAAAGATTGGTGCCAATATTTCCAAATGAAAGAATAACCTTAGAAACAGAAAATAATATAATTTCTACCAGACTCATAGATGTATTCTCTCCGGTGGGAAAAGGTCAAAGAGGGCTCATCGTTGCGGCTCCCAAAGCAGGCAAGACCATTTTATTAAAACAAATTGCAAAAGCAATAAGAAAAAATCATCCCAAAATCCATTTGATCGTACTCCTAATAGATGAAAGACCGGAAGAAGTTACGGATATACAAAGAAGCATAGACTCGGATGTGGTCTTTTCTACATTTGACCAAAATCCGACGAATCACATTAAAGCAGCGGAAATGGTCTTAGACAGAGCAAAAAGACTGGTAGAAGTAGGCGAAGATGTTGTTATACTCATGGACAGCTTAACCAGATTTACAAGAGCAAACAATTTAGTCGTACCATCTTCGGGCAGGACATTATCGGGAGGGCTGGACCCTGAAAGTTTATATTATCCTAAAAAGTTCTTCGGCGCCGCAAGAAATATAGAAGGCGGAGGCAGCCTTACCATATTAGCAACCGCACTTGTAGATACAGGCAGCAGAATGGATGATGTCATCTTCGAAGAATTTAAAGGAACAGGTAATATGGAACTGATACTCGACAGAGATTTAGCAAGGAGAAGAGTATTCCCGGCAATAGATATAATAAAATCAGGAGCAAGAAGAGAAGATTTACTTTTAAACGAAGAAGAGTTAAACTGTGCAAATATGCTCAGAAGGAATTCTCTTGACAGTTTGGATTTATCGGAAAGAGTAATCAATTTAATGAAAAAAACAAGGAACAACAAAGACTTTATAAATATATGTACTAAAAAAATAGAAATAATATAAAGGAGTATAAATCATTATTTATACTCCTTTTATTTTCGTTCTGAAAAATATTTCAAAGATTTTTTTCATTATGGTTCGGTACAAAGAAATATTGTCATGTAATTTATCATCATGCATAAAAAATGTATCTTCGTATACATGAACTCCGCCTTCACCGTTCCTGTCAATTATTATGATGTATCGGGGAAATAATTTTTTATTATCTTTATTACTGACAATAAAATATGAATATAAATTTTCAATATCTCCGTTTTTTTTATACTTTTCAATCAATACTTTATCTGCCATATTATAATTTTTAAGTCTAAAAATAAAATAATTCACAAAAAATACTTCATCGTATAAATAATCAATTTTATTTGTTGATGTAATTGACAATATTTTATTTAGATATAATTTATTACTCATGCAGAGCCTCTTTACTTTATCGGCATAATTATACATGATTATACATATAATATGAATAGTTTTCAATATAGTTACAACAAATAAACAATACTATTTTATAGGATTAAATCAACTGACTTCATAAGGATAAATTATAGTGAACAAAATAAAAAATGCTGCATAAAGCAGCATTTTCATTAACCTTTGTATTCTATTATCAAATGTCTATTTATACCTTCGTCCACAGAATAAGTGGTTATACCTTCTCTTCCCTGTAGATAAGAATGAATGATCCTTCTTTCATAAGGGTTCATAGGCTCAAGTTCCACATTAGTTCTTCTTCTGATAGCTTTATCTGCAAGTTTATCTGCAAGATTTTCCAAAGTTGTCTTTCTCTTTTCTCTGTAGTTATTTATATCTAGAATAACTCTTATGTATTCTTCAGAATTTTTATTTACGACAAGGCTTGTCAAATACTGAAGTGAATCCAAAGTCTGACCATGTTTACCGATCAAGATACCCATATTATCAAGATCTAATTTAATAAACATATTGTTATCTTCTTCATCAAAATCAACAGAAATCAATGCGTTAATCCCCATAGTCTTTAATACATCTTTTAAGAAATCCTTAGCAATCTCATCAGATTTATCAATCAAAGTCACTTCTACTTTTGCACCTTTTGCACCTATACCCATAAATCCCGAAGTAGGTACTTCAAGCACTTTAGTAGTAACATCTTCGCTGGAAGCCCCTATTTTGTTTAGAGCATCGCTTACAGCTTCTTCTATAGTTTTACCTTTTCCTATTACGTCTTTTTTTTCTTTTTTCCACTTGGTACCTCCGTATAATTACTTACTGGTTTAACATGCAGTGATTCGGCAGTTATCGGCATAAATTTATACATAATCTCCGTTTGCAATATCCCAAGAATAGTAGTAGATGCCCAGTAAATCGATAACGCTCCGGGAAATGTAAGCGACATCCAACCGATCATTAATGTCATCATATTATTCATCATCTGCATAGTGCCACCCATTTCGGTAGCTTGATTTGCAGTTGCTTGCTTTTGCTGTATATATGTAGCAATAACGTTAATAAGCGGAATAATCATAGCAAGAAATGTAGGAAGTGCAAATCCGTTTGCTCTAGCTATATCAAGTGCAGAAACACTTATATCTTTGATCCATAAAAAAGACATTGAAACATGTTTCATACCATCTATAAAAACGTAAGCTTCAGGTTGTCTGATTACCCCAAATAAACCGATGATAATCGGAAACTGCAGGAATAACGGAAGACATCCGCTCATAGGATTGTAGTTGTATTTTTCATATACTTTCCACATTTCCTCCCCTTGCTTCGCTTTATCATTCTTAAATTTCTCCTGAACTTTCTGAACTTCAGGATTGATTACTTTCATAATCTGTGTTGATTTGATTTGTTTGTATGATATTGGCAAAAGTATCAATTTCGCAAATAAAGCGAAAAGAATGATAGCTAATCCATAACTTCCAACGAAATTATAGATAAAAAGCAATACTTTACCAAACAGCATATATAAATACGACATACTTTCTTTTTTTCCTCCTATAGAAATTTCTCAGGGACAGGGTCATAGCCCCCCTTTGAAAAAGGGTTACACCTAAGAATTCGATATATACTAAGAATAGTACCTTTTATAAAACCATGTTTTTCATATGCTTCCAGTGCATAATTCGAGCAAGTTGGAATATACTTACAACAAGGCCTTTTAAGTCCCGAAATATTTTTTTGATAGAACCTAACTATTCCCGTCATTATCTTTGCCATTTTTATAATCATCTCCCAAAAACAATCCGGCTTTTTTTACCAAATGTAAAAAAGAATTATTTAATGTATTATAGTCAATATCCTTAGCATAAACTCTGACAATGCATATTATATCATAGCCGTCCTTTATTTGGTATGCATTTAACCTAGAAATTTCTCTAAGACGCCTTTTTATTTTATTCCTTATTACTGCATTGCCTACTTTTTTGCTGATTGAAAAACCGATCCTGCTTTCATTCTCGGTTTTTAAAGTATAAAACACCAAATGCCTGTTTGCAATGGATTTTTTATTATTATAAACTTTTTTAAAATCAATACTTTTTTTTAATCTTTGCATGATTTAATCCTATCATATATAAAAAAAGGCTACATTAAGTAGCCCTAGCAGTTAATATCTAAGCAGATAATTGTTTTCTACCTTTTTTTCTTCTGTTTCTGATTACATTTTTTCCGCCTGGAGTAGACATTCTGCTTCTGAAACCATGATTTTTCTTTCTTTTATGATTATTTGGCTGAAACGTTCTTTTCATAAAATAATGCCTCCTTCTATATTATATTTAGTCCATATTATATCTTTTCTTAAATCTATCAACTCTACCGCCTGTATCAACAAGTTTTTGTTTACCAGTATAGAATGGATGACATTTTGAACAAATTTCAACACGGATTTCGTCTTTTACAGAACCTGTTTCAAAAGTATTTCCACAAGCGCAAGTTACTTTGCATTTACCATATTTTGGATGGATTCCTTCTTTCATCTCTTTCACCCCTTTTGACAAATTATTATATAAAAAAATAATTTTATATTCTTCACTATATTCGTAGCCTAATAAGTATACTATTTTTTTTTCTATATTGCAAATGTTTTTTTTAATTTTTAATAAATTTTAGTTTAATAAACTTAAATTATGAAATTTTCGAATAAAAATATTGATTTCGGCTTATTATTATTTTTCTTTAATATATTAAAATCATATACGTCTACCTATGAAAGCTTGATTTTAACCGGAGTTTGATTAGAGATATTATCACTCACCGGACACCTTTCTTTGACAGCTTTTATCCATTGATATTTTTTAGCACTGTCTGCATCGATGTCTGCTATTATATTTACTCTTATCTCTCTATACCCACTCCTCTTGTCGGTATTTTTACCTTCGAACCTATCGGTATCGAGCTCACCTTCTATATCGATATTAAGAGAATTTATTTTAATATCCATTTCTTTTGCAACCTTATTACAAACAACTCCAAGACATCCCGCCAAAGCACCGATCAAATATTCCACAGGTGTGGGACCGGCGTCCTCACCTCCTGCATTTTGAGGTTCGTCAATAATAAATTCAAAGTTCCTTGCTTTGACTCTTGTCTTT
This sequence comes from Anaerofustis stercorihominis DSM 17244, assembly GCF_000154825.1. Lineage (NCBI taxonomy): Bacteria > Bacillati > Bacillota > Clostridia > Eubacteriales > Eubacteriaceae > Anaerofustis > Anaerofustis stercorihominis. Next base: position 363,608 of record NZ_DS560019.1, read on the forward strand.
GCATATCCTTCATTTTCTGCTTTTATGCTATATTTTAAAACCGCCATATCTTAACCCCAGTATTTTTCATGAACTCTGATTGCTTTTGCAACCTTTTCGTTTTTCTGCATTTCCGCCACTTCTTCTCTTGTAAGAGTTTGGAACCTGTCTCTATCGGCATCAACTATACAGAAAAAACCAAAAGGCTCTGTTTCGGAAGCATTTACAAGCTGATGTTTTGCCCAAGGAGGAATGACAATCAAATCGTGAGGCTTTACTTCGTATACTTCATCATCTACTATAACCACACCTTTTCCTCTTGCCGCAATCACAACATGGACATGAGCATGTTTTTCAAGAGAAGAATACCCTCCTCCGTCACATTCGAAATATCTTGTATGAAAAGAAGTATTCTGTCCGTCACCTACCAATGTATGCCTGTCGGTTTTATTAAAGCTTATAGGTCCATCTGTAGAAGCGGTCTTATAGTCTACTTTTTCTATACCTTCCCAATTAAAATCATTTTCTTTATGAAAGCCCATAATTTTACCTCCTTTTATTTTTAATAAATGAACTTGACTATATTTTTCTAATATATGACTAATTACATAAATGCTCATCAAATATGAATTTCAGCCTGATTTACGAACTCATACAAATCGCTAAGTAAACCTTATCATAAGGAAAAATAAAAGTCAATCAAACTTAACTATAGAAAGTTAATCCACAAAACATATTTCATCTTGCATTTGATTAATAAAAAAATATATCTTAAATGTTCATAAGAAAACAAAAACAAATAAACTTGATACTCTTTGGTGTATATAATGCTTTAAATATATGTACTCTATTACTTATGTAAGTAACATTAGTATTTTATCATCAGTAACAACAGATATTTGTCCATCATTATCCGTATCACTTACATGATATTCTTTTTTTATTTTATCAATCAATAAAATATACAAAGTACTTATATTATAAAAAAACTCTATTTTTTAATAATATAAGACTGCATCCCCTTTTCACAGCCGTTCTTTTCATAAAACTCCTCTACACCTGGCTGAGCACCGAAATATAGCATTGTAGGAGCATTTTCTTTTGCAAGGTTCAATAATCTACTGCCAATACCTTTATGTTGAAACTCCGGTAGTACCAGTAATTCCGTTATCGTACCAAAGTAATAACCGTCAGATAATATCCTGATACATCCAACGAGTTTATTATCGTTATATGCAGTGATATTAATTGTTTTCTCTAATGCCTTTTGTGTTTCTTTTATATCATAATCTCCTTGCCAAACTTTATTGGCAAAAGAAACAAATAGTTCTGCATCTAATTTTTTATCATCAACTATATATTTCATAATAACACTCCCTCAAAATTTATTTTATTTATTAATGTATTTATAATGAAAAAACATAAATACATCTACAATTCTATTATCAGCAAATACCGATTTGTCACTCCATTTAAATATAATCCGTTTTCGGTTATTATATATATTTTAAATAATTCTTTATTTTTTTATTATACCATACCTATACAAGTCTCAATGGAGAATAATATTTATAAGCCAATTAACCATTTTGTCGGTTTAGAAATTAAATTTAATATTTTACATTACTTATATACATTATAAATATAATTAACAACAAATATAAAACATCATTGCAAAAGAGATTTTATAAAAAAGTATAAACATATATAAAAATATTTATATTTAAAATAACAAAAATATAATGTATTTTATTTTATGATACTTTTACTTATAATAAATTTGTGGTAAAATTTATTAACATTATTATTTAAAAAGGTGAAGAATGAAAACAAAACAAGAAAGAACAAGAAATTTTTGTATAATAGCTCATATAGATCACGGTAAATCAACTTTAGCCGACAGATTAATAGAAAAGACAGGACTTATTTCCAAAAGAGAAATGACAAGTCAAGTCTTGGATAAAATGGACCTTGAACAGGAAAGAGGTATTACTATAAAGCTTCAGGCAGTAAGGCTCGTTTATCATGCAAAAGACGGAGAAGAGTATTATTTGAATTTAATCGACACTCCGGGGCATGTGGACTTTACTTATGAAGTATCCCGCTCCCTTGCAGCATGCGAAGGAGCCATATTGATAGTGGACGCAACTCAGGGAATTCAGGCACAGACAATGGCAAATGTATATTTAGCACTTGAAAATGATTTGGAAATAATCCCGGTAATAAATAAAATCGACCTACCGAGTGCAGATCCGGAAATGGCAAGAAGAGAAATTGAAGATTATATAGGTCTTCCTGCAGATGAAGCTCCTCTTATTTCGGCTAAAGAAGGCTTAAATATAGATGATGTTCTGGAAGCAATAGTAAGAGATGTTCCTCCCCCTGAGAAAAAAAACAAAGAACCTTTAAGAGGACTTATATTCGATTCTTATTACGACCAATACAAAGGAGTCGTTATAAGCACCAGGATAGTAGACGGAGAAATAAAAAAGGGGACAAAAATAAAATTCTATGCAACGGGAAAAACTTTCGAAGTTGAAGAAGTGGGTATCTTTACAAGTACATTAACACCTACAAATAAACTCGAAAGCGGAGATGTCGGTTATATATGTGCGAGCATAAAAAATGTAGCTGACACAAGAGTCGGGGATACCATAATGGATGAAGAAAATCCTGCAAAAGAACCTCTGCCGGGTTATAAAAGTATCACCCCTATGGTATACTGCGGGATCTATCCCGCGGACGGAAGCAAATACGAAGATTTAAAAGAAGCACTGGGAAAACTTAAATTGAACGACGCTTCATTATTATATGAACCGGAAACATCGGTCGCATTGGGATTTGGTTTCAGATGCGGATTTTTAGGACTGCTCCATTTGGAAGTAACACAGCAAAGAATTGACAGAGAATACAATTTGGATATAGTAACGACTACTCCAAGTGTTATTTACCATGTAACGAAAACAGACGGAAGCGAATTAAAAGTAGACAACCCTACCAACCTTCCTCCTGTTCCCGAAATCAGTTTCATGGAAGAACCTTTTGTTGACGCAAACATAATGCTTCCAAGCGAATATGTGGGAGCGGTCATGGAAATATGCCAAGGTAAAAGAGGCATATATAAAACCATGGATTATATAGATGAAAACAGAGTAAACTTAAAATACGAAATGCCTTTAAATGAAATAATATATGACTTCTTCGATACTCTAAAATCAAGAACGAAAGGTTATGCTTCATTGGACTATGAACTTTTGGATTACAGAAAAGCAGACCTTGTAAAGCTGGATATATTACTAAACGGAGAAATAGTCGATGCATTGTCCTTTATCGTTCACAGAGAAAAAGCACAGACAAGAGGAAGACAAATAGTCAAAAAATTAAAAGAAGAAATCCCAAGACAGATGTTTGAAATACCTATTCAAGCTGCAATAGGCGGAAAAGTCATTGCGAGAGAAACCGTAAGAGCTCTCAGAAAAGACGTCCTTTCCAAGTGCTATGGCGGGGATATAACAAGAAAGAAAAAACTTCTTGAAAAACAAAAAGAAGGGAAAAAGAAAATGCGTCAGGTGGGTAAAGTCGAGGTACCTCAGGAAGCATTTACAGCAGTACTTAAGTTAGATGAATAACATATCTATATACGTTCATACACCTTTTTGCAAACACAAATGTTATTATTGTGATTTTGCGTCGTTTGCAAATAACGAAGATTTAATAAATGAATATTACAAATCATTAAAAAAAGAAATAATCCTAAGAAAAGATGAAATAAACAGTAGAGAAATCTCTACTGTTTATTTTGGCGGAGGAACACCCAGCTATGTAGACAGCAAATACATAGTTGATATAATGGATATATTAAAAAGTGAATTCAACATAAATAAAGACGCGGAGATTACTATCGAGGCAAATCCGGAAAGCATAACGGATGAAAAACTGGAAAACTATAAAATAGCAGGCTTTAACAGAATAAGCATGGGACTTCAATCCGCAAATAATGATACATTAAAGAAAATAGGAAGGATACACACATACGAAAAATTCCTATCATCTTACGAACTTTGTAAAAGCGCCGGATTTGATAATATAAATGTGGATTTGATGTTTTCACTTCCAAATGAAACTTTAAACGATTTTATTGACAGTTTGGAAGAAGTAATTATGATAAGTCCTTCTCACATATCTACATATTCATTAATACTGGAAGAAGGAACAAAGCTATATGATAATTATAGAAAAAATAATATAATCATAGATGACACACTGGACAGGAAGATGTATCACTACTGTATAAACAAATTAAAAGAATACGATTATGAGCAATATGAGATATCAAACTTTGCAAAAAAAGGCTATGAAAGCAGACACAATATGAGTTGCTGGGACTTTGAAGATTATATCGGATTTGGAAGCAATGCTTCGGGATTTAATAATAATATCAGAAAGACAAATAAATCCAATATCAAAGATTATATAAATGACTTAAATAATGATACTCTTCCAATAATGGAAAAAACTCAGCTAAATATAAAAGACCTTATAGGAGAGTATATTATGCTTGGGCTAAGAAAAATAAAAGGGATTGATATTGATAAAATAAATAAAAAATTTAATATAGACTTCACTGATACTTATAAAGATAAAATTGAAAATCTTAAAAATCATAATTTAGTTACTATAGAAGATAATCATTTTCGCCTTACTTACAAGGGATTGGATTTTGCAAATACTGTTATGGTTGAGTTTATTTAAAAAGAACACAAAAGTGTTCTTTTTTATTTTATCCCCACCAAATATCAATCATATGATGAGAAGAACCCGATGAAGTATCACTATCAAACCATATATCAATAACAAGGCATATAACATAAACTATTAATCCAAAAGGAATGCAACATAATATACAAAATCCATCAATAATTAACATTTTTAGTACAGCAATATCCACTAGGGTATCATATGTACCGAGCCCGAAAACCATACATAAAAACATTACAACTGTAAATATATTTGTTATAATATAATTCATCCTAGTAAGAAATAAAAAATATAAAAATCTTTTTCTTCTTTTTGACGATAAAGGATATCTTTTTTCATAATTTAACCTTAGAGGTCTTTTCCATAATGGATCTTCAATTTTAGGATTTCTATTGATATATTTATCTTTAACCGGTTTTCCATATTTATGATAGAGATAATCGGTATAAGAACCTGAAGCAATAGAAACTGAAAGTATTCCGGGTAGATATGACCATAAAAAAATTTTTAACATATCCATTGCCATTTTTTATTATTTCCAATCTTAATCTTTATACTAATCAATATACTCTTTATCTACGTATTTACTTGTCATTGCGGCAAGGGTAGCACCATAATCCAATTTAAATGAAACAGTATCGCCTAACTTATATATCTTATTTACATTTGTTAAGTCTAAAATCGTATGGTCACTGCTCGCGCCAAGGATCTCAATATCACTGTCAACAGGTGTCATACCATCAATCCTTACATCCTGTTTACCCACAGCAATAATCGCTCTTTTCATCGTTCCTTTATTTACAAATTCGGGTTTATTCCCAAAAGCATCAATCCCTATTTCCCCGATAGGAACGGAAGGTTTTTCTTTAAGTTCAACGATTTGTGCTTCCAAAATAAAATTATCATGATGAAGTCCCTCTACAGGTGTCCCGTAGCTGGTTTCATTACCGAGTAGGATAACTTCTCCAAGTCTCAAACTATTTATACCGTCAATCATTTCTCCTCTATCGACTAAAGTATAAGAGCTTGAGTTCCCTCCAGAAACTACCTTTAATTCTATATCAAAGTCGTTTTCTATTCTCTCTTTTATTTTGACCAGTTTTTGAAGTGTTTCCGGACGAGGGATAATAGCTCCAAAACATGTTAGATTAGTCCCTATCCCATAAAGCTCTATATTCTTCATTTGAAGCACTTTGTCTACATCACTAAGTAAATCATCCGTACTGAAATAGCCCTCTCTTAAATCTCCGAGGTCTGCCATCAATATTACCTTATGAGTGGTATCCTGTTTATAAGCTTCTTTATTAAGAAGTCTGATAGTCTTTATCTCGCTGTTAAGCGATACGTCACTATATTTTATAACATCTTCGATTTCACTTTCCATGGGGATCCTAACCAGCCACTTTTCCATATTAAAGCAACCTAAGTTTTTAAGATTTTCTATTCTCGAATCTCCCAGTGCTGTAGTCCCTCCCGTAACCAAACATTCCGCTATATTTTCATCTGCTAAAAATACTTTTGTTATAGCAGTCACATCTATTCCAATACTCTTACATTTATCACATACTCTTGTTGTATTTTCTCTAATCCCATGTAAGTCAATTTTTATTTTTGGAAACATAAAATTTCTCCTTTATATGATAATATTTTTCATTTATTTATTTTACTACAAAGGCATAATGTGGTAATATATAACTTGATATTATGCACTCGGTGTATAAGAAAACACACTATAACAATTATAACAAAAAAATTATAAAAAAGTAGGTTATTATGGATAAATTATCAATTAACAGTGAAATTGGAAAACTTAATAAAATTTTGCTTCATAGACCGGGCTTTGAACTTGACAGGATTACTCCGGAGGATTTAAAAGAAGTATTATTCGATGATATCCCTTGGATGAGCAGAATGAGAAAAGAACATGACGGTTTTGCCAAAGTTTTAAAAGAAACGGGAACTGAAGTATTATTTGTGACAGATTGTCTATTGGAAGTAATAAACAATAATGAGCAGGCTAAAAAAGAACTTGTAGAGTTAGCTTTGGAAGAAGTTCAGTATGACAATATCACTATAAACGGACTCAGAGAATTTTTATTAAGCTTAGATAACAAAGAGTTAATAAGATGTATAATTGCGGGGCTAAGCGAAAGCGAAGTCAAATCAAGCAGAGTGACATTATCAGATTATATGCAGGATAAATATCCTTACTATTTTAAACCGATACCAAACCTATATTTTATGAGAGATGTCGGTGTGGTAATAAAAAACGGCGTCGCACTCAGCAGGATGAAAACACCTATAAGAAGAAGAGAAAGTTTGATTGTAAGACTTATATATAAATACCATCCCGACTTTTCAGGAGTACCCGTTTACTTCGATAACAAAGAAGAAAAGATGAGCTTGGAAGGCGGAGATGTACTTATATTAAGCAAAGAATGTGTACTTATCGGATTTTCCGAGAGAACTTCATTGGAAGGAATAGACAAACTAGCTTCAAACTTATTGAATTCAAACAGCGGAGTAAAAAAAGTTTTAGCGGTTAAAATACCTCATGAGAGAGCTTTTATGCACCTTGATACCGTATTTACAATGGTCGACTATGATAAGTTTGTAATATTCCCTAATATACTAAACGATATAGAAGTCATAACCATTACATCAGGAGGGAAATCCACACTTAAATACGAAGCTGAAGAGAATTTAAAAACAGCACTTGCAAAAGCACTTAATCTGCCAAGTGTAAAATTAATAAAAAGCGGAGGCAGCAGCAGTGTTATTTCAGCAAGGGAACAATGGAACGACAGCACCAATACACTGGCTATTTCTCCGGGAGTAGTCATCACATACAACAGAAATGAAATATCTAATGAAATTTTAGACAGAAACGGCATTAAAGTACTTTCAATAGAAGGAAGTGAATTAGTAAGAGGAAGAGGCGGCCCAAGATGTATGAGCATGCCTTTGGTAAGAGAAGATATAGATTTTTAGGAGGAATAAATGAGCATAAATTTAAAAGGAAGAAGTTTTTTAACACTTAAAGATTATACGACTGAAGAAATAAAATATTTACTTGATTTAGCAAAGGAGCTAAAAGCCAAGAAAAAAAGAGGCGAAAAGGGAGATTTACTGGAAGGTAAAAATATTGTTTTATTGTTTGAAAAAACATCAACCAGAACAAGATGTGCGTTTGAAACCGCCGCTTACGATGAAGGTGCGCATGTAACATTTTTAACAAACTCTCAAATGGGTAAAAAAGAATCTCTTGAGGATACTGCGAATGTACTGGGTAGAATGTTTGACGGAATTGAATTCAGAGGATTTAAACAAGAAACCGTAGAAGATTTAGCAAAATACTCAGGTGTACCCGTATGGAACGGACTTACGGATTTATATCATCCGACACAACTATTGGCAGACGTTTTAACAATGTACGAGCATATAAACAAAGATAATAATAATGATATGAAACTTACTTATGTCGGAGATGCAAGAAACAATGTTTCTAATTCATTACTTATAGGATGTGCAAAGCTTGGTATCAACTTTGCCGCAGCGGCACCAAAATCACTTTGGCCTGATGAAGACCTAGTAAAAGAAATGGAAATAATAGCAAAAGAAAACGGCTGCACTATTTTAATTACCGATGATATCGATAAAGCAGTTAAGGACAGTGATGCCCTATATACTGATATATGGGTATCCATGGGAGAAGAAGACAAATTTGCGGAAAGAATTGAACTTTTAAAAGATTATCAAGTAAACATGGAAATGCTTAAGAAGACAGGAAATGAAAATGTTATATTCCTGCATTGTCTTCCATCTTTCCACGATTTAAATACTGAAGTGGGAAGAGATGTTTACGAAAAATACGGACTTAAAGAAATGGAAGTAACGGACGAAGTATTCAGAAGCAAACATTCAAAAGTATTCGACGAGGCGGAAAACAGAGCTCATACAATAAAAGCGGTAATGTGCGCGACTTTATCTGATAAATTATATAAGTAAAACTCAGACATCATTATAAAAAAGGAGTAATTAATACAACTTTCTGTAATCTGAGAAATTTATAAAATATAATAATTATTATATAAAAAGAAAATCAAGAAGGAGAATATAAATTGAATAACAAAATTAGTAAAACACTATGTGTTTTTATAGTTATCAGTATAATATTTTGCATATATCCAACAACAGCTCTTGCAAAAGAACAAACACTTCTTGATATTTCAAAAGGATCTATAAATATAACAGACACTCAAATAACTCAAGATAATATCGTAATTGAGGATAAGTTAAATCCCAACGGATATCAAATAACCGGAGAAAGCAACAGCAATTCTTTAATAATAGAAACGTCTAAAGATGTAAATATAACATTTAAGGATTTAAAAATATTACATGGTTCTGATAAGGTAGCAATAAATTCAGGGAAAACAATTATATCATTACAAGGTGATAACGAAATAGGATATAGAGGAGACTCTCAAATAGCATCTATTTATGTTGCACCAAATGCTACGATAGAATTTTCAGAGAAAAGCACCGGAAATTTAAATGTATACTGTGCAACAAACAGCGTGGGAAATGGGAATGCTGCCGCAGCTATCGGTGCTCATCATAAATATTTGGGAAGAAATCTTTTAGATGCGGGAACGATAATCATAAACGGAGGACATATAACCGCAAGAGCAGGATACGGCTCTGCAGGAATAGGCGGAGGAAACGGCACAAAAGTAAAGAAAATAATAATAAACGGAGGATATATTGATGCCCAAGGCGGTAAAAGGTCTCAGGGAATCGGTAGCGGTAAAGATTCATACGTGGAGCAAGACATTATTATAACAAATGGCATATTCTCCGAAGGAAACACCGTAAAAGATAAAATAAAATTATCCGTTCCAACTGCGACACTTTCATATAATGATCTTTCATTAATAAACACTTCATCAAATTGGAAGTATTCATTGGATGACGGTAAAAGTTTTATAACAAGCATTACAGATAAAATAGAATTTAGTGAAGAACACCTAAATAAGTTAAAAAATTTGATGATAGTCAATATCGGAGATAACAGAGTAACTGAAGACAGCGATACTCAAACAATTGCTATAATAAAAAACGCTACTCCGGATGCTCCGCAATTTATCTCTGCAAATGAAAGCGAAATTAAAGTAGAAAAAATTGACGGACAGGAATATGCCATATCGAAGTCGGGAGAAGATAATTACAGCAAATGGCAAGATAGTGGTATATTCAAAGGTATATATAAAAATGGGGAAACCTACGACATTATAACCAGAACAAAGAGAAATGAATACGGACTTACTAGCGAAGCAAGCAGCATAACGACCGTAAAAATAATAACCGACACCGAGAACATTGATAATGATAGCAATAATAGTAATGATAGTAATAATAGCAATGTTACTACAAATAAAGAAACTATTAAAAAAAGAAATAAAAGTAATAATAACATACAACCTGAAAATCCCGAAACAAGAGATAATAACGACATGAAAAATTGGATTTTAATATTATTTTCATCTTTGTTTTTTATATTAATTATAATTACAAGAATTCAAAAAACAACAAAAGAATAAAAAAAAGAACAGCAAAAGCTGTTCTTTTTTTTATTCTTCGGCTTTTACGGTATCGGCAGATTCAGGCTCTTCTTCTTTATTCCTGCCCAAAACTTCATCCAATACCAACTTTTCTATATGTTCTGCAATTTCCGGATTATCTGCAAGGAATTGTTTTGCTTTATCTCTTCCTTGTCCTATTTTCTCATCATTATAGGAATACCAAGCACCGGCTTTTTTGATTATTCCGTACTTAGCCGCCATATCCACTATATCGCCTTCTCTGGAAATACCTTTACCGTACATTATATCAAATTCAGCGATTTTAAAAGGAGGAGCTACTTTATTTTTAACTACTTTGACTTTCGTCCTGTTACCTATTATTTCCTGACCGTTTTTAATAGAATCTATCCTTCTTACTTCGAGTCTTACAGAGGAATAGAACTTTAATGCTCTACCTCCCGGAGTAACTTCCGGATTACCAAACATGATACCAACTTTTTCTCTAAGCTGATTTATAAAAACTGCCGTGGTATTTGATTTATTTATCGCACCGGCTAATTTTCTAAGAGCCTGAGACATGAGTCTTGCCTGTAAACCTACATGACTATCCCCCATATCACCTTCTATTTCCGCTTTTGGAACAAGGGCAGCTACAGAGTCCACAACCACTACATCTACAGCAGCACTCCTTACAAGAGCTTCAGTGATTTCCAAAGCCTGTTCTCCCGTATCCGGCTGAGATACGATTAGTTCGTCTATATTAACACCCAAAGCTTCCGCATAAATAGGATCAAGAGCATGTTCCGCATCAATGAATGCAGCGACCCCTCCCGCCTTTTGTGCTTCCGCTACAACATGTAAGGCAACGGTTGTCTTACCTGAAGATTCGGGACCGTATACTTCGATTATCCTTCCTCTTGGAAGTCCTCCCACACCAAGGGCCGCATCAAGGGAAATAGATGATGTTGAAATAGCATCTATGGTAACCGCAGGTTTATCGCCTAATTTCATTACCGCACCTTTTCCAAAGTTGCTTTCTATATTTCTCATTGCAAGCTCTAAGGCTTTTTCTTTATCTGGATTCATTACTTTGACTTTCCTTTCAAACATTTGTTCTTATTTAATTATACATTTAGTTTTGAGATTAGTCAACAATTTATTGCATTATTTTTAACATATTATTAAGTGAATAATATGCACTTCGCATTTGAACTCTTTTTCTTTCCCCGGTTATATTATATTTAGTGTAAGTAACTTCTCCCTTATAATAAAATCCCATATAAACCGTTCCTACAGGCTTTTCGGGAGTACCTCCGTCCGGTCCGGCAATCCCGCTTATGGATATTGCAACATCGGAATTAAACCTTTCAGCACAACCAAGAGCCATCTCTTCAACGCACTGAGAACTCACCGCTCCGTATTTCTTCAAGGTTTCGTTTTTAACTCCCAAAAGAGAATGCTTTATCTCATTGGTATAGGTAACGGCACTGCCCATGAATACTTCGCTTACCCCTGGGATTTCCGTTAAATAACTTGCAAGAAGCCCGCCCGTACAGGACTCCGCACAAGAAAATGTAAGCCCCATACTTTTAAGCAAGGCAACAAATTTTTGAGGCAAAGTTTCTCCTTTAACCGAATAGATATATTCTTTAAAGTTGTTCATTATAATATCATCTATTTTATCCAGATTTTCAACGGCATGTTTTAAATTATCGGCCTTTGATACCGCTTTTACTTTAACACCGCTATCATTAAAATATGTATTTACATTGACCCCGTCTAAATCCGGAAGCAAATCTCTCATTCTGTACTCTATTTCAGACTCTCCTATTCCCGCAGTCATATAGTCTTTTACGGCAAAGAATTTATTTAATTTATTCATCAAATATTCCTTGATATGTTTGTTGTACATATGAGTATTTTCCCTTGGAGGTCCGGGAAGCATTATAATCATTTTATCGTCAATTTCAAGAAGTGCTCCCGGTGCCGTTCCTCTGTCATTACTCAATATCTTTGCTCCTTTTGGAAATAATGCCTGCCTGAAATTATTTGGAGTTAAAACAAAATCCTTTTCCTTATTTTTAAAATAAGTTTCGACATGATGTCTGGCTTCCGCATTTTCTTCCAAAGGTCTTCCTGTAACTTTAGCTATCGCCTCTTTTGTCATATCGTCAAGAGTAGGTCCCAGACCTCCTGTAGTAATAATCAAATCACTTATATTTACCGCATCATTAAATGCACCCTCCACCATATCTTCATCATCACTGACTACTACATGCTTTACAACTTCTATTCCTATTTCCGTGAGTTCTTTTGCAAAAAAAGTTCCGTTAGAATTCAAAACATCTCCGCATAAAACTTCATCACCTATACAAAGTATTGTTGCTTTCATAATATCTCCTTATATAAATAAAATTTATTGTTCAATAAAAATATCATTCCCATTAATTATACATCTTAATAATCCCATTTCAAAGTAAAAACCATAATAAATTAAAGAATAAAAATAGACTCATATGAGAAATGAGCCTATTTTTTAATCCTGAAATTTATATACTATTATTTAGTATTATTTTTATTAATAGTAAATGATACTATCGATATCATTATTACGGAAGCAGCAAGTAAGATTATATACATATATAAATTATTATCATCTCCCGTTTCAGGAGAATTTTTTACAGATGAACCCTTACTTATCTTATGATTTTCAAACTTCACATTAGAAATTTTATTATTAATCTCACCGGTACTATTAATAGATTTTACTTTATATCCATTATAATTGCTTTCTTTTACGGAATATTTCACACTCAAAGGAAGTCCTTTAGCAATTTTACTTTGTCCATGTTTCAGTTCAAAAGAAGAAACACCGTTTTTAAATTCCATATCACCGTAATTACCGTTTATTGATTTATCATTAAGCGTTACAATGAATTTAAATCTTTTCGAAGTGTCTATATCCTTTCCAATGACGGTTTTTGATACACTTAAATCACCTTCGTCCCGTTCGTTATTTAATCGGTTTATCAACTTAATGGTAATTGTTTTTCCGTTTAACACAGCATCACCGTAAACAGGTATTGATAAGTCTAAATCCTCTTCAACTATGTTATATTTTTTTAATACATTTCCTACATTAGGAAGATGAGTAAAAGAGCCTTTATATCCATTTTCTTTTGTTAATTAAATATGATCTACTTTAACACCGTCAATCGTTAAATATATTTTTATTATATCCGGTTTTAAATTATCGGGATAATCATCTGCAAAGCTTTTTTCTACTCTTAATGACAGTTCATCATTATCCCTTTGACCTATCTTAATTGCTCCATTTGAGCCGACACCGCCGCCTTTTGTTGCTTCGTTATTTTTTATAATCAGCTTTTTCTCCTTGTTGGCAAGATCTTTTGCTCCTTGAGATGCTTTAGAGTGAAGATATATATTTTCTTTTACCGGCATATTTTTATTGGTTTCAGACATTTCTATCGGGTTTTCGGTTTCTTTAAACCTTGCATTCTCACTATCTTCATACCAAGTTGTTTTACCGCCCCCAAGCATTCTGCTTGACAAATATGCATAATATTTTTTTTGTTCCTCTTCACTTTTATTTTCGCCCATAAAATCATCACCTGCTGTTTTTGCAGCATTATCAAATACCGCACCACCGTTTTTAACGGCGATTTCAACAGTTCCTGTAGGGCAGAACCATAAACCTCCTCCGAAATCCGCATTATTTTCCGTTATTACTACATCATTCATTTTTAAGAGATATGGAACGGACCCGACATATATCCCCCCGCCTTGTCTTTCCGCTTTATTGTTTTGTATTACACCACCGTTTAAAACAACTTTATTTGAGGATACATACACGCCTCCTCCGCAGCCGTCATCACCTAAAATATAGTTCTTACTGATATTAGTCTCTATTGTTCCTCCGTTCATTGTAAAAGAGCCTGGACAATGAAACTGATTTATCCAAGCATTATGATCGATTCCCCCGTCCATAGCTCCATGGCTTACATATCCGTCATTTACACATACTCCGGCACCCATCCTTGAAGTATTATTACTTATAGTTCCTTTATTTAAAGTAAAATTCCCGCTCACATTGACCATAACACCTCCCCCGTAACCTCCGGCAGGATTAGTTCCGCTGCCTATGGCTGTGACGGATTTATTACCCTTTATAATTCCTCCATCCATTGTAAAGTGTGCTTCATTTTTATAAGACGGCTGTCCGGCTGTTCCAACAAGTACAGCTCCGAAATTTGCTGCATTGTTTAGTATTTCTCCCCCCGTCATTTTAAAATAAGAATCTGCGGAAGAGCTTCCAAAAAATTCAGGTGTTACATATACAGCAGCCGTATTCATCGTATCATTTATATCCAAAATGTTATCATTTATGCTTCCGTTATTGAGTTCAAAACGACCGCCTTTATAAACGCCGACAATACCGCAATATTGAGTTGCGTTCCCGCTGATGTCGGTATTTGCAACAGTATTATTTTCAATACTGCCCCCGTTCATTATCATTTCTGCATCACTGCCGGATATATTTATGGTACTGCTCCAATAACCAGAACTTACAGACCTGTACAGCTTTCCTTTTTCCAATTTAAAAGTCCCTTTACAATCTACTAAACTACCCTTTTCGTGACTAAAATGAACAGGTATATTATTACCGTCTATTGTAATGCCGTCTATTGTTAAACTGCCGCCCTTTTCAATGGAAATCAATGTTGGCTCTGAGCTTACAAAACCATTATCTCTTACAAGAGTACCGTCTCCGCTTAAAATTATATTTTTATCTTTTGGTATTATGATCGTTTCTGTTATAGGGATATCACCTTTTATTTTTAGCTCAACGTTCCCGTTTGAATTATTGATATTATCAATTAAAGAATTAAAATCCGTAATTTCATATATATTTTTATTTTCTCCCGCATATAAAGCATTCCCGACAAATAAAAATAATGAAAGAAAAGTAATTAATAATAGATTTATCATAATTTTTAGACGCATAATTTTCATAGTCAAATCTCCTTTTTTTATATATATATGAAATTATTTAGTTATAAAAAGTGTACTTTTTGTAACTAATAATTTTATCAATTAAAGTATAAATATTAATACAAAACTCAAAAGATTTGTATTAATATTTATTTTTTTACTTCATTTTATAAAAGTTTTAATTTGTTTTATCAATATTTTTTTAGATACAAAATCTACACTTTTTGTAAAGAATTAATACATTTACTCAAATACTATTTGATTACTCGTTTTATCCAAATATAAATACAATTTGATACAAATATCAATTCAATGTGTATTGAAATCTAACGTTACAAAAAGTGTAATTTTTGTAACGTTTTGTCAATAATAATATTATATTGTTTTTTTCATTATAACAAATATAATTTACAATAAACAATACATATCTGTTAAGGTTAGTATATAGCTATCTTATATTGCTATAAATAAAGGTAATTTAAAAGTTCAAAAATCAAACATCGTAAACAAAAAAACACCCCAAATAATATTAGGGTGTTATTTATATTTATAATATTTTCTTTAAAAACTGTCCGGTATAGCTTTCTTTGACTTTTGCTACCTCTTCCGGAGTACCCGTAGCAATCACAGTTCCGCCTCCATCTCCTCCTTCGGGACCTAAATCGATCAGATAATCCGCACATTTTATAACATCAAGATTATGTTCTATTATTAGGATTGTATTTCCGCCCTCTCTGAGTCTGTAAAGGACTTCGAGTAGTTTCTTAACATCTTCCATATGAAGCCCTGTGGTAGGTTCGTCCAAAATATACAAAGTTTTGCCTGTTTGTCTTTTTGACAGATAAGTTGCAAGCTTAATCCTTTGAGCCTCTCCTCCGGAAAGAGTAGTAGAAGGCTGTCCGAGTTTGATATATCCAAGCCCAACATCATATAAAGTCTGTACTTTGGATTTAATGGATGGAATATTTTCAAAGAACGTCAAAGCTTCTTCGACACTCATATCCAGTACCTCCGAAATATTCTTTCCCTTATATTTAATTTGAAGTGTTTCATCGTTATATCTATGACCTTTGCAAACCTCACAAGGAACATACACATCGGGAAGAAAATGCATTTCTATTTTGATAATACCGTCACCTTTACAGTGCTCACATCTTCCGCCTTTTACATTAAAGCTGAAACGACCTTTTTTATAACCTCTCATTTTTGCTTCATTTGTCGAAGCAAAAACATCTCTTATAAGATCAAACATTCCTGTATAAGTAGCAGGATTGGATCTCGGCGTACGTCCTATAGGAGACTGGTCTATATCTATTATCTTATCAAGATTTTCCCAGCCTTTTATTTCCTTATGTTTTCCAGACTTTTCTACGGAACCCAAAAGTTTTTTTCTTAAAGCTTTGAATAGTATTTCATTGATCAAAGTACTTTTTCCCGAACCCGAAACTCCGGTAACACAAGTCATATTCCCAAGCTCAAATTTTACATCAATATTCTTTAAATTATTTTCTCTGGCACCGATAATTTCAAGATACTGTCCGTTGCCTTTTTGTCTTTCTTTTGGAACATCTATCTTTTTCCTGCCTGACAAATAATCCGCAGTTATAGAATTTTTGTTATCTATTATTTCTTCTAAAGGACCGTTAGCTATTACTTCTCCGCCGTGAATCCCCGCTCCGGGACCGATATCAACTATATGATCCGCTTCTCTCATCGTATCTTCATCGTGCTCTACGACGATAACGGTATTACCTATATCGGTAAGCTCTCTTAAAGTATTTAAAAGCATTTCATTGTCTCTTTGATGCAGCCCTATACTCGGTTCATCAAGAACATATAATACACCTGTAAGCTTTGAACCTATTTGAGTAGCAAGCCTTATTCTTTGGCTTTCTCCTCCTGACAAAGTAGAGGCTGCTCTGTCCAAAGTAAGATAACTTAGTCCAACATCATTTAAAAATCCAAGTCTGGATTTTATTTCTCTGAGCACAAGTTCCGCTATTTTAGCTTCATTTTCGTTAAGGACCAAATTATCTATAAATTTTTTACAGTCTCTTATTGACATTTCTGTGAGTTCGATAATGTTAATCCCATTTATTTTGACGCTTAGGGAATTATCGTTTAGCCTCTTTCCTTTACAGGCACTGCAAGTGATATTAGACAAAAATTTTGAGAATTTAGCCTTTACATATTCACTGCTGCTTTCAAAGTATCTTCTTTCTAAATTATTTACTATTCCTTCAAAAACTATTTCTCTTTCCTTGTATCCTCCGAAGTGAGAATTAAATCCGATTTTGATTTTATCTTTATCTCCGTAAAGAAGTGCATCCATAAATTCATCGCTCGCTTCTTCCAAAGGTTTATCCATGGAGAAATTATATTTCTCTACCAAAGTTTTGACAATCACTGAATAGTAAGTGCTATCGTCACTGCTTACAAAATTGGATAATGCCCCTTCATTTATAGAAATACTTTTATCGGGAATAACAAGGTCCGGGTCTATTGTTTGATGATATCCGATACCGTTACATTCCATACACATACCAAAAGGTGAGTTGAATGAAAAACTTCTCGGTTCAGGTTTATCCATTGCGATACCGCAGTCCATGCAGGCAAATTTCTCAGAATATAATTTTTCCTCGTCATCGGTTTTACATATAACAAGCCCCTCGCTCAAATTAAGAGCGGTTTCCACAGAATCGTTAAGTCTCGATTTTATCTTATCTCTAACTTTGAGTCTGTCTATTACAACGCTTATATCATGTTTTTTATTCTTGGGAAGTTTTATTTCATCATCAAGGTCATAAAGCCCTCCGTCTATAAATACTCTGAGATAACCTTCTTTTTTAAGATGAGTAAGAAAGTTTTTATGAGTTCCCTTTTCCCCTCTTATAACGGGAGCCAATATTTGTATCTTAGTCCCTTCTTCCATAGATAGAATATCGTCTATTATAGTATCTATACTTTGACTCTCTATTTTCTTACCGCATTTAGGACAATAAGGCGTCCCTATTCTCGCAAATAAAAGTCTGAAGTAATCATATATTTCGGTTACCGTTCCTACGGTAGAACGAGGATTACGGTTTGTGGTTTTTTGATCTATGGAAATAGACGGACTGAGTCCCTCAATATTATCAACGTCAGGTTTATTTGTTTGACCGAGGAACATTCTTGCATATGCGGAAAGGCTTTCAACATATCTTCTCTGTCCTTCGGCATATATTGTATCAAAAGCAAGAGATGATTTCCCCGAACCGGAAAGTCCGGTAAAAACTATCAGCTTATCTCTCGGTATGGTTAAATCTATATTTTTAAGATTGTTTTCTCTAGCGCCTCTTATAACAATTTTGTCTGTCATAATACCCTCCTTAAACATTAATATGATATTATCACAAATTTTTTAAAATAACAACAAATTTTTAGAAAATTTGTTCGGTTTTACATAATATACCTTAGATATTTAAACAAAAAAGAAAGATTTTAATAATCTTTCTTTTAATCTTAAAAAACTTTATTATATAGCCCTTTCAATACTCAATAAACATTTTAAAATTTACAATAAACCTTTATTTTTTTATCGATTACTTCCTTTAATAAATCATAAATCATTTATATTTAACTTAAAATATTATAATTTAAAAATACAGTTGACTAGACTTAATTTTAATTCTAACAAAAAAAGAGCTTCCGCTCTTTTTTCAAACAATTTAATTTTAAAGGTTTATATATTATTTATTGTACTTGGTCGATAACTTCTAAAAGCTCTTGTTTTGTCATGGCACCTTGAGTTCTTTTCACTTGTTTGCCGTCTTTATACATCAAAAGTGTAGGTATTGACATTACCTTATTCTTCATAGCAAGCATCCTTTCATCATCTACATTGACCTTGCATACTTTTATATCATTTCTTTCTTCTGACACTTCATCTATTACCGGAGAAAAAGCACTGCATGGTCCGCACCAAGGAGCCCAAAAATCTACTATCACCAATCTATTATCATTTATCTCTTCCTTGAAAGTCTTATTTGTTAAATCTATTACACTCATTTTTTCTTACCTCTTTCCTGTTATTTGTTTATATTATATTCAAATAAAAAATAAAAGACTGTGACAAAGTCACATAAGGAAAATATAAAGTCATAATGGACAAATAAGAATAATAATTATAGAATATATAATAAGGCGGTAAAAAATATGAATGATTACAATTTCAATATGAAAGAATTCCTTCCCTTTTGGGATGACCTAAAAAGTGAATGTCAAAACACTATATTAAAAGAATTAAAACATAAGACATATAAAAAAGGCGAAACTGTTCACGACAACTCCGTAACATGTACGGGACTTATATTCATTTTAAGCGGTAAGCTCAGAGCATATATGATTTCGGAAAACGGGAGAGAGCTTAGTTTATATTATTTGATGGATAATGATATATGCTTAATGTCTGCTTCATGCGTGATGAAAGATATAACATTTGATATATTCATTGAAGCAATGGAGGATACAAAAGTAGCTATTTTACCTACACATATTTATAAAGATATAGCTAATAATTATATCGAGATGTCAAAGTATGTTAATAGCATTATGTCTTCAAGGTTATCAGATGTAATGTGGATTTTAGAACAAGTATTATTTAAAAAATTCGATTCCAGACTTGCGGAATTCCTTCTTTTCCACAGAGATGAAAATGATAAAATAAAAATGACTCATGAAGAAATAGCAAATCATTTGGGAAGTGCAAGAGAAGTGGTAAGCAGGATGCTCAAACACTTTGAAAGTAACGATATCATAAAACTTTTCAGAGGCGGTATCGAAATATTAAATGAAGATGAACTTATAAAACTCTCCGATTAATTGATTTTATAATAAAACGGCGGGCGCGGAATCTGCTTTAGCAGGCGTAGTGCCCGCATTTTTTAGCTAAATCCTAATTTACATTATATTTAAGTTGTGATAAACTTTATCTTATAGAATATACAAAGTTTAAGGAGAAATAATTATGTTAAAAATTGACTTAACAGGAAAGAAAGCATTTCTTACAGGCGGCAGCAGAGGTGTAGGAAGAGCCATCTGTCTTGCTCTTGCCGAGTGCGGAGCGGACATTGCATTCACTTATTTATCAAGAGATGAAGCAGCAAATGGGGTAGTTAAAGAAATAGAAGCTTTAGGTAGAGAAGCTTACTGTTATAAATGCGATGTCGGAAACTTTGACCAAATGAAAGAAACTTTAAATGATATTAAAGAAAAATTTGGCAAACTGGATATAATAGTAAACAATGCGGGAGGTTCAAAGGTAGTAGAAATAGATGAACTTACTCCGGAATATTTGGATACCGTATTAAAATCAAATTTATATGGTTCATTTTATTCTATCATGGCAGGAGGATTAGATCTCCTTAAAGAAGCAGGAGGGGGAAGCATAATAAATATAGGTTCTTCTGCAATGTATTCGGGAATGGGAGGAGGCCCTCAATACTCCGCATCAAAAGCCGGCTTATTGGGACTTACGAGATATATGGCAGTACAGTACGGACCTGAAAACATAAGATGTAATACACTTGCAATTTCTCTTATCAAGACAGAACTGTTAAATAAGTTCGATGATGAAATGTTAAAGAAAAAAATAGCTACGGTACCTGTCGGAAGACTCGGAGAACCGGAAGATGTAGCTTATATGACAGCATTCCTTTCAAGTGAAATGGCATCATACATAAGCGGCGAAGTAATACTAATGGACGGGGCTAGGACTTACGCAAAATAATAAAAACAAAAAAAGCGGATTATTATCCGCTTTTTATTATTATATAATCTAAATAATGAAAGAAACTATTAAAGCTATCAATGTTAATACCCATATAGGAAAAATCAAAAACATCCTTGAAGTTTGCAGTTCTCTCTTAAAACACACATTTTGACCCGGCTTTCTTGGACTATATAAAATTTCAATGACATCATCTTTCTTTATCATTTCACTGTTTAAATCCAAGCTGTTTTTTACATTAATAAAATTTTCGTCTACTTTATATGTTAAAACAGCACTTGCGATTTTTTTATTATTCCCATAAGATGATTTAATGGAAATTACTTTAGCATAAGCGCTTTTGGTGCATATTTTATATAAATAATATTCTTTGATTTTTATAAATGCAATACCTAATGATGTAACTACAAATAAAACAATAAATAAAAACTTATCCATTACTGACCTCTTAAATTATAATTTATAAAACAGATTATAACATATAAAAACCAATTAAAATAAATATTAATATTAATTACATATTTAATAAAAAAAGACGGCATCAAAATATTGATGTCGTCTTATACTTTATTTATTATTTTTGAAATCAAGTCTTGCTTTAAATAAATCTTTATCTATAGTAACACTAAAGTCAATCCCCATCAGTCCGGTAAAACTTTGAACAATGGAAAGCCCCAACCCAAAACCTTCAAGATCTCTTGCTTTATCCGCTCTTGCAAATCTGGTTAATATTTCATCACTTGTAAAATCCATTTCGTAATTTGAAATATTGATTATTGTTATACTAGGACCGTCTTTTTCCAAATCTATATATATCCTTGTTCCTTTGAGAGAATATTTGACCGAATTTTGAATAAGATTCTCAAGAACCCTTCCAAGTCTTTCTCCGTCAGCATAAACATAAACGTCATCATCCACATTTACTCTAACTTCAAGGTCATTTTCATTAATACTGTCACTAAATTCACTTATACTTTGATTTATCAAGCTCTTTAAATTTATATTTGTATTATGAAGTTCTATATTCCCGCTCGTAGCCTTAGATATATCAAATATATCCTCTACCAATTTTTTTAACTTTTGAGATTTACTGTCTAATATTTCCAAATATTCCTTCGCTATTTCCGGTTTTATATCTTCTCTCTTCATTAAATCAACATAATTTATGATTGATGTAAGAGGGGTCTTTAAATCATGAGAAACATTTGTTACCAGCTCACTCTTCATTTTTTCGCTTTTTACTTGTTCCTCAACTGCTTCTTTAATGTGTTCGTTAAGTGCATTCAAGTTATATTCAATTTCTTTAAAATAACTGTTATCGCTTAAATAAATATTTTCATTAAAATGTCCGAGCCCCAGAGTTTCTGTATAGTTATACACATCTTCTATATCTTTTACACTTTTTATTGAAGATGAATACAATCTGAATATCGAATACAGCAAATATATAAAAGAAACGACAATTATGAGTGCATACAACTGTTCATAAGGTCCGGATATCCCCATGGCTATAAGAAGAAAAGCAAGCATTAAAATCCCTCCGGAAACAACACATCTAGTAATACCGTTAACCATTCTTGACTGAACTTTCTTACTGAACGGTTTAAATACCTGATTACTCTTATATATTTCCATTACCTTTTTATATAAAGATACGTTCAATAAATTTTCATTATCATACATTGCCGCACAGTAAAGACAAAATATAAACAGTATTGCTGCGATCGTACCGTTGATACTGGAAAAATTACCATAAATAAAGTATGCCATAAACAATTTGATTTCAAGAAAAACCTTATTAAATATCTGTCCTATAACATCAAGAGTTTCCCTTATTCCATATTTCTTTTTTATAATTATCAGTAAATATAACAATAAAAAAGATGAAAAGACAAAACCTATAGTTGACCATACAGCGTCGGATTTATAAACATCATAGCTATCTTTAAAATAACCTCCGGCTGTAAAATCATGGTTTACCGCCAACAACACAGTCGGAGGTAGTACCTTAGTCTGAAGATATGAATTATTATCATCATACATATCAAAATTATTAGTCAAATTATATGAAACATTAAGAAGTTCTTTTTTTCCGTTTACATATGTGGTTGTAACATTGCTTCTTGTGTTTATGAAAGTATAACCATCTTTATTATATTCTTTTTCAAATTCAGAATCACTTTTTGCACCTGAATTGCTATATACAATATCCGTATTGTTATCCATTATAAAATAAGAAACTTCAGGTCCGTAACTGCCTATTACGTTAGCTTTTAGTTCACCTCTCAACTTTGGCGACATAGACGCAACGGTTTTTTGCAGATCCGCTTTAGGATCCCCATCATGCACCTCCTGATATTCTCTGTATAAAGCATTATTTAAATAAGCATGTATTTCATCCAGTTTATAACCGTAATCGGAAGATGTAAGATATGCATGGTTACCGAACATCTGATACGATTTATTTAAAATAACTTTATTTCCGTTATTAACAGCAAAACTAAATATAATAAATATTGCTATTATTAAAAGTATATGATTAAGTAGACTTTTATTCTCCTTAATGTTTTTCAATTTTATATCCAATTCCCCACACCACCTTTAAATATTTTGGATTTTTAGGATCTATTTCTATCTTTTCTCTTATATGCCTTACATGTACCGCTACGGTATTATCAGTCATATAAGAAAGCTCTCCCCAAACTTTTTCATATATTTCCTCCATAGAAAACACTTTATTAGGTCTGGACATCAAAAGCTTCAGTATTTTAAATTCAGTACTCGTAAGTTTTACCTCTTCTCCGTCAACAGTCACCTCTGTAGTATCTTCATTTAAGCTGAGTCCACCGGTGGTCAATATATTATCAGCTTCTTTTTCACTCATATTACCTAGTATCGTATATCTCCTAATCAAAGATTTAACTCTCGCAATAAGTTCCAAAGGATTAAAAGGCTTAGTTACGTAATCGTCGGCACCGATATTTAGGCCTATTATCTTATCGGTATCTTCGGATTTTGCAGACAAAAATATGACCGGAACATTTTGTTTTTCCCTAACTTTAGTTATGGTTGCTATACCATCCAATTTGGGCATCATTATGTCGAGAACTATCAAGTGGATTTCTTCCTTTTCTAAAACACTTAATGCTTCATATCCATCATAAGCTTCAAATATGTTATAGCCTTCATTGGAAAGATATATATTTATTGCTTTTACTATTTCTTTATCGTCATCTACTACTAAAATATTATATTTACCCATGGTCTTCCCCCTAATCAAGTGTTAAATAAATTATAAACCATAATATTTAATATTCTTTATGGAAATTATTAATATTTCATTAATATTATATCATAATATAATTTTATTTTATTTCCTTATAAAGCCATAAATCCACATATCCTTCACTTGATCTTCAACATATTGTTTCTTTTCTTTAATATTTTTGAAAATATACCTATATATGCCATAAAATGGATGCTGTCTATTATTAAAAAATGACAAAATAATTGATAATACGACAAAATATGCTATAATGTTTTAATAAAACATCTAAATTTATTTAATTATTTATTAATATATTAAAAGTGTAATATTTAGATGTGTATTTTTAGTATTTATTTAAATTTAGAATAGGAGTAAGTATGATTACTTTAAATAATGTATCATTAATATATGAAGGCGGAGAAGAAGCTGCACTTAAAGACATTAATTTAAATGTTGATAAGGGCGAGTTTTTATTTATTGTCGGAAAAAGCGGAGCCGGAAAATCGTCACTTTTAAAACTTATATTAAAAGAAATATCTCCAACTTACGGAGACATCTCCGTTGCGGGATATGATTTAAACAACTTAACGAACAAACAAGTCCCATTTTTAAGAAGGCATGTAGGCGTAGTATTTCAAGATTACAGACTTCTGGAAAACAGGACTGTATACGAAAATGTTGCTTTTGCAATGGAAGTTATGCAGCATAAACCCGATAAAATACATAAAAGGGTCCCAAATGTTTTAAAAATGGTTGGACTTAAAGATAAAGCCAGAAAATATCCCAATCAATTATCAGGGGGGGAACAGCAGAGAGTAGCCATTGCAAGAAGTATCATAAATAATCCAAAGATACTTATATGCGATGAACCTACCGGTAACTTAGACCCTCATACCTCAATAGGGATAATGAAACTTCTTCATGACATTAACAGAAGAGGAACTACTTTACTTATAGCAACACACGATAAAACAATAGTCGACGCTATGCAAAGAAGAGTAGTGCTTTTAAAAGACGGAAAAATAATCGGAGACAGAAAAGGAGGATATAACAATTAAATTATCAACTATAAAGGTGTTCATAAGAGACTCTTTTCAAAATATCAAAAGAAACTCTTTGATGAGTGTAGCATCTGTTTTATCAGTAGTCGCCGCACTTATCATTATCGGAGTATTCCTCGTTTTTGCATTAAATTTAAACTTTATGACAGGTGAAATTGAAAACAATTTAGAGCTTAAAGTTTATCTTAATGACGGACTGACCCAAGCACAAAAAGATAGTGTAAAAACAAATATAGAAAAAAATAGTTTATGTAAAAGTGTAACTTATGAATCTAAAAACGATGCTCTTACAAATTTCAAACAGGATTTTGGAGATAAATCCTATTTATTAAACGGATATGAAGGGAAAAACAATCCTCTTCCAGAATCTTACATAGTTAAAGTAACTGATTCTACAAAGCTAAAAGACATGTATTCTTACTCAAAGGATATTTCAGGAGTAAAAGATGTCGTTTACGGCGAAGAAGTTGTTGATAACCTTCTTAAATTTAACGATATGGCCAGTGTGGTTTGTATAGTGATATTTATAGTTCTAAGTATAGTGAGTATATTTATCATTTATAACACCATTAAATTAACTGTTTATGCAAGAAGAAATGACATTACGGTTATGAAATACGTAGGTGCCACGGACTGGTTTATAAGATTCCCATTTTTAATAGAAGGAAGTATCCTCGGACTTTTGGGTTCCAGCGTATCTATCCTAATAATAAGAAATATTTACTACTATGTAATCGGATTTATTCAAGGCGGAGGAACGGGACTTCCTCTAGGAAGCGGAATAGCACCTCCGGGAATAATAATGGGACAAGTAACATTATTATTTATCGTTTACGGAATAATCATAGGTGCAGCAGGAAGTGCTTTCTCGATTAGGAAATTCTTAGATGTATAGGTAACAGCCATGAATAAAAAAATAGTATCAATTTTATTAGTATTATCATTTGTATTCACAACCCCATTTACATTTAATACTGTAAATGCAAAGACAGATAAAGAAAAGTTAAACGACGTCAAAAGTAAAATAGACAGTAAAAAAAACAATTTAAATAATGAAAAAAACACTTCGGATAATTTATCCGGAGAAATCAAAGATGTTGACAGCAAAATATCTGAGTTGTCAAATACCATCAGCGCACAAGAAAAAAAGCAATCAACATTAGAGAAAGATTTAATTAGAACTAAAGAAGAATTAAAAGATGCAAAAGAGAAAAGAAAAAAATATCAAGATGCATTAAAAGAGAGAATGGAGACCATGTATATGTACGGAAACATGGGTTATCTTGATTTGATATTTTCCTCAACCGATTTCTCTGATTTAATCAGTAAAATAATAACAGTTCAGTCTTTAGTAAGCTATGACCGAAATATTATATCTAAATTACAAGATACAGAAAATGATATTAAAACTAAAACTACTAAAATATCCAGTAGCAAAAAAGAGCTTGATACTACTATAAAAAGTTTAGCTAAAAATAAAGACGATTTAAATACCTTAAAAATCGCAAAAAACTCAGAATTAAAAAATGTAAATGGTACAATTGACGATTTAAAGAAGCAAATAGCTAGTCTGGAAAAAGAAAAATCCGATTTGGACAGTAAGATAGCGGCACAAAGTGCAGCCTCAACCAATGTAAATTACAATAATGGAAATGACAGTTCAAAAGATAAGGATGACAAGGATAAAGATAAAGGAAACGGGAATTCCGGCGGCAATACAGGGGGAAGCAGTTCCGGCGGAGGCTCAAGTTCAAGCAGTAAAGACGGTGTTCTTTCATGGCCGGTTCCTGGACATTATAACATAACCAGTTATTTTGGTCATAGAGACCAACCGACCGCAGGTGCCAGCACAAACCATGGAGCAGTTGATATAGGTGTAAGTACGGGAACTCCAGTAAGAGCTCCCGCAAACGGAAAAGTCACTTATTCCGGATGGAACGGAGGATATGGATATGCGGTATCTATAGACTGCGGTAACATAAACGGGGATCATATAACGGTACTGTTGGCTCATAACAGTTCTCTAAAGGT
The DNA here is from genome assembly GCF_000154825.1 of Anaerofustis stercorihominis DSM 17244. Lineage (NCBI taxonomy): Bacteria > Bacillati > Bacillota > Clostridia > Eubacteriales > Eubacteriaceae > Anaerofustis > Anaerofustis stercorihominis. The sequence continues at coordinate 391,070 of NZ_DS560019.1, forward strand.
ATCAACAGGACAAAAAGTAAAAAGAGGCCAGGTTGTTTCCTACAGCGGAAGTACAGGGATCTCCACCGGTCCGCATTTACATTTTGCAGTATATAAAAACGGATATGCTGTAGATCCATTAAATTATGTAAATATTTAGCACAAAAATAAAAAATTTATTGAAAATGACAGGAGAGTAAAATGAAAAAAAGAATACTATCATTAATATTAGTGTTTATTTGTGTTTTTACCCTACCCCTCACGCAAAGTACCGTAACAGCAAAAAGTACTAAACAAAAATTAAAAGATGTAGAAAATAAACTTGAAGACAAAAAAGATAGTCTTGATAGTTCAAAAAGTAAAGCAGATGATTTATCTAATCAAATAGAAAGCTATGATACAAAAATTGAAAAACTAGAAAAGAAAATAGAAGAACAAGAATCCAATAAATCGAAAGTGGAAAAATCTTTAGAAAAAGCAAAAAAAGAACTAAAAAAAGCCAAAGAAGAAAGAAAAAAATATCAAGATCTTTTAAAAGAAAGAATGGAAGTCATGTATATGTACGGAGACACCGGATATCTTGATTTGATTTTTTCTTCAGAAAATTTCTCTGATTTGATAAGCAAGGTAATAACTGTCCAGGAACTTGTAAGCTATGATCAAAATATAGTAAAAAAACTTCAAGATGTTGAAAAACAAATACAAACAAAAACAGATAAGATCGCAAAAGAAAAAAAAGAATTAGAAGATTTAATTTCTAAATTAAATTCAAATAAAGATGATTTAGATACATTAAAAATAGCTAAAAATGCACAGCTTGCAAATGTAAAAGGCGATATTAAAGACCTAAAAAAAGAAGTTGAAAAACTTGAAGCGGAACAAAATGAACTTAGCAATAAATTAGCATCTCAAAGCGGTTCCTCAACAAATGAAATATATAATACAGGAAATGGTTCACTGGGTTGGCCTACTCCAGGTAATTATTATGTTACAAGTGAACAGGGTTACAGGTATCATCCTATATCAGGGGTTTATAAATACCATGCGGGAATGGATATCGGTTTAAGTTATGGTGATAGTGTCGTTGCACCTGCAAACGGAAGGGTTACTATTGCAGGCTGGTATGGCGGATATGGATACGCCGTAGGAATAGATGCGGGACTAATAAAAGGAAAACATGTAACCATTCTACTGGGACATAACTCAAGTGTAAAAGTATCCGTTGGACAAAAGGTAAGGAGAGGACAAACTGTAGCATACGGGGGCAGTACCGGATATTCTACAGGACCTCATTGTCACTTTGAAGTTCATGCAAACGGAGTAACGCAAAATCCAAGAAATTGGTTGTAAAAAAGAAAAGCAACATGCTTTTCTTTTTTTATTCTTATTTTGTAATATAAACTTTTATTAAATATATATTTTATATTAAAGACAATCACTAAACAATCTAAGAGTATTCTTATAATATAATTTCTCTATTTCAGTACCTGTAAACCCTGCTTTTTCAAGTAAAGGAATCAATGAAGGGACTCCTGAAATATCTTTCATTTCAAGACTGCAGCTTATACCGTCAAAATCGCTACCGAAAGCTATCACATCACTGCCTCCGATATTTTTAATATGAGATAGGTGCTTTACTATATCCTCATTTTTACTAACTTGTTTACCTATTATTTCATCTAATTTTTCATAATTTTTATTTTTTATCAAAAGCTCCAATTCTTCTTTTGTCGCTCCCGAAATTTGTTCATTTAAAAATAAACTATAAAAATTTATACCAATAACTCCACCCTTATCTGCAATTATTCTAATCATATCATCTTTTAAATTTCGTGTATGATTGCATAATTCACGTGAACATGAATGAGAAGAGATAAAAGGCTTTTTAGTTATATCCGAGACGTCATAGAACCCTCCGTCATTTAAGTGCGAAACGTCAACTATTATTCCGAGTTCATTCATATATTCTACCGCTTCTTTCCCAAATTTCTTAAGACCTAATGAACTATCCATAGTATTTGGAAATCCCAATGTATTTTCATAATTCCATGTTAAAGTTCCTATACGAATCCCTCTGTCATAATAATACTTAATATTTTCAAAACTGCCGTCGACACTCCCCATATCTTCTACGGAAATCAAGACATGCTGTTTATGGGTATCTTCAATATCATTATAGTTTTTTATTAAATTATACTTGCCTTTATTTTTATCTATTAAATCAAATGCAAAGTCTATGAGTTTATTAAATTCTTCTAATTTATAATCGGTTTTATCTTTATTATCAAATAAAGCAAAGACCTGGAGATAGGAATCAGCCTTTATAAGTTTATTCAAATCTATATGCAGATCATTATTTTCTACATTTAAAATATTATTTTCATACATTCTTGAAAAAGTATCACAGTGCAAATCTATCAGTTTCATTATAAATCCTCAAATCCATAAATTCTTCGGGGCACTGCGCCTGCTATGCAGATTCCGCGCCCCTTATTATAATACATAAAATCCATACTAAAATAAAACATAAATTGAAAAAAAAAGATAAACATAGTATACTTACTTAAACGAGGTGAAAATAAAATGGACTATATGATCAGAGGAAATCTTAAAAATAAACCTATTATATTTTTTGTTATAACAGCAAAAGATACAGTTGAAGAAATGAGAAAAATCCACAACTCAAGCCCTAATGCAACAGCATGTGCGGGAAGAAGTTTAATGGCTACTGGATTAATCGGTTATACAATGAAAAACGACAATGATATGGTTACGAGCATTATTGACTGTGACGGAGAGATAAAAAAAGTAACCGTTACGGCAAACCCAAAAGGCGAAATAAAATGCGATATAATAAATCCTAATACAGGAATTTATTTAAATGATATAGGAAAATTAGATGTAAAAAAGATAGTCGGAAACGGAACTTTAAAAGTGATCAAAGATATGGGGCTAAGAGACCCCTATGTGGGAGAAATAAATTTAGTCAGCGGAGAAATAGCGGAAGATTACACATATTACTTCGCAATGAGCGAACAAACCCCAAGCGTTGTCTCACTGGGGGTACTCGTAGACAATAAAGATTTCTTCGTGAAAGAAGCTGGAGGACTGATCATACAACTTCTTCCGGATGCAATGGAAGAAGATATCAGATATTTGGAAGAAAAAATAAAAGGGTTAGAATACATGACTACATTACTTAGCGAAGGCAAAACTCCCGAAGATATAATAAGATATATTTTCGACGACAGCGAAGTTGAAATTACGGGAAAAGAAAATGTAGTTTATAAATGCAACTGTTCGAAGGAAAAAATAGAAAAAGTGATTTTAGCTCTGGGAAAAGAAGAATTAAAAAATATACTAAAGGAAGATCATGGTATTACTTTAAAATGCCATTTCTGTGGTAAAGAATATCACTTAAACGAAAAAGAACTTTCAGAATTGATTAAAGAGGTCTAAAATGTCTAAAGCGGATTTACATGTGCATACAATAATGTCTGATGGATCGAACACCATAGACGAGCTTATACCTATGTGTAAAGCTAGGGGTGTAGATACATTGGCAATTACCGACCATGACACAATTGGAGCCTTTGAAAATTTTAAAGATAATTATGACATAAAAATCATTAAAGGAATAGAATTTTCTACAACATACAAAAACAAAAGCGTTCATATTTTAGGATATTTTATAGACGATAAAAACAAAGAATTAAATAACAAATTGACTTATTTAAGAAACAAACGAAAAAACAGAGCAAGGGAAATAATAAAAAAACTAAGTGCCAAAGAAAATATAACAATTGATTATGACAATATAAAAAAAGATACTGATGATGCCTCGGTAGGCAGGATGCATATTGCGAGAGAAATGGTTAAGCTTAAATACGTAAAAAATACCGAGGAAGCATTTGCTAAATATATTGGAGATGATATGCCTTGTTTCGTAAAGAATGAAAAAGTTACGATCCCCGAAGCTGTAGAACTAATTAAAAATACAGGCGGAATAAGCTTCTTGGCTCATCCCGGATTAATTAAAGATGTTGACAACTATAATGAAATATTGGATTATGGTCTAAACGGGATAGAAGTATTTTATCCCAAACACTCAAATGAACAAAGACAGTATTTTTATGATTTAGCTATTGAAAGGAACCTTTTAATAAGCGGAGGAAGCGATTTTCACGGAGTAAAGACAAAAGGAAAAAATAAAATTGCAAGTGCTTATTTAACCGATAAATATTTAGAACAAATAATAAATTTTCATAAAAATATGACAAAATAATAAAAAAACTATACTATAATAAAAATAATATAAAAAAAGGAGACGATCATGTTATTAGGAGAATTAGCAAAATTAGAAGAAAACAAAGAAATCATTGTTTCTTCATTTATGAAAGCAAATAAACTTAAGATAAAAAGAATAACATATATTTCAAATGAAGGATACGGGAGCGGAGTAAATATATATATTGCAAGAAAAGATAAAGAATTTACTCCCCTTGAAGTATTTTTGGGGTTATGGCTTAAAAATACTATTTGGGAAGAGGAATTAGATGATTTCGATTATTCGAAAGAAGAATGTGACAAGGTATTTAATGACTTGTTCTTTGAAATGGCGAGCGGTTATGACTTAAAAAAGCTAAGTCCAAGAGATGCTTCGATTTCCTTGGCTAAAGCCGTTAAGAAAGAACTTGATAATATAAACAAAGAAAATATAGAAGTAAAAAATCCGGACGATATAGAATTCCTTGATGTTTCGGGAATATATGTAAATAAGAAGTATACAGTATCTCCCCCGCTCATACTGAGAAGTAATGATGAGATAGTTGACGCAATAGAATTATTTTCAAGTGATATTATGGGTGAATATGAAGAAATGTTTTTAGAAAGTAAAGAAAGATATATTTATTTCTTTTAAATAAGGATATAAAATGAAAAAACTTTTTTCTATCCTACTCGCTCTTATATTAACTTTAGTAATTTTTACTGCCTGCGGTAAAAATAATGTAAATGACAGAGACAGCGGAAAAATAAAAGATTTCAAAGTAAAACATGAGTATGTAGACGGAAATTATTATATATTTGCAGAAAAATTTGATAATGATTCAAAAGCTCCTTATATGAAACTTACCGTCAAAAATAAAATATTAACCAGTATATATTTTAATTATTTATCAACTAACGGAACATTATATTTGAGCGATAACAATAATAACGAAACATGGTTTTATATTAAAACTTTAAATACTGCTGTCCTTCAAAATCAAGATAATGTAAAGAACACAAATCAAGACTTTGAATATGTTTATAAAACATATAACGAATTACTGAGTGAAGGTTTAAAGAGCATAAAAAATGGGAAAAATAATATCAACTATGTTGATTTCGCAACAACATATACCGCACAAAACTATAAATATGACAAAAACGGATATGATGCAACACTAAAGGTCACTTATGAAAATAATAAGATCAGCAAAATATCATATACAAAAAAAGACTCATCCGGAAATATAATAACTTCTAATAATTCATATTTAAAAAAATTTAAAGACACCAATAATATAAACTATCAAAAATACATTCAAAATGTAATCGACTTATCCATAGGAGAAGATAAAGTAAGACAATCTTTAAATGATTTGGATATAGACAAAGAATATAATATATTAGCCAGAAAAATAAATGCAAAAGCAATTGATTTTGATTATACAAAATATGAAATATTCAATAACATAAACATGTAAAAACGGAGAAAACAATGGCACAATTATACTTTAGATATTCAACTATGAATGCAGGAAAATCAATAGAAGTATTAAAAATAGCCCACAACTATGAAGAACAAGGTAAAAACGTATTGATATTTACTTCGGAACTCGATGACAGATACGGAGAGGGCTTTGTAGGTTCAAGGATAGGCTTAAAAAGAGAAGCGATGACTTTCAACGAAAATACTGATTTTAAACAAATCGTACAAATGCAGGAAGAAGAAATACACTGCATAGTTATCGACGAAGGTCAATTTCTAACAGGACAGCACGTTCTTGATCTTACTCAAATCGTGGATTATATGGATATACCGGTTATAGTCTACGGACTTAAAAACGACTCACAAAACAATTTATTTGAAGGAAGTATAAATCTACTTATATATGCAGACAAAATTGAAGAAATAAAAACAGTCTGCTGGTTCTGCAATAAAAAAGCTACAATGAATTTAAGGATAATTGACGGCAAACCCAATTATTCAGGCAAACAAATTCAAATAGGCGATAATCAAAACTACATACCGGTTTGCAGAAAGTGCTATGGAAATCCCAAATTATAAACGTACATATCAATTTAAAGGAGGAAGTCCATGTACTTTGACGTCCTAGTTTATAATGGGAATATCCATACTTTTGAAAATCCATATGATATATACAGAAGTATGTTAATAAAAGATGGAAAAATTGTAAAATTATATAAAGAAAATTATGTAGAGGATGAAATAGACTTAAAAAATGACGTAGGTAAAATGATTAATTTATATAATCAAACTGTAATACCTTCATTTATAGTAAAAGATGTCTATATGCTTCCTCTTCTTTTATTTAAATATAATAAATATTTAAAGTTTAATACATTGGGAGAAGCAGAAGTTTATTTCGGTAATTTAGACAGTAAGACGCAGAAGCAAATATTATCCGAATGTAATGATTATTTGCTTAATAAGGGTATAAGCACGATTATTTTAAAAGAAGATAATTACTCTGAAAGTGTAAATAACAGAGTAAATGAATATTTGATCCATCACAGTACTATCAAATATTTAAAGAAAAAATCAAACAGAAGGCTCATTAATAATGACACCATAATAAATGCAGCGGAACATTTCCCAGATTTAGACCCGTTAAACAAAGTAAAAAAATCAATAGAAGAAAATATGTATCCGTACCTCGCAATAAAAAAAGAATTGTATATTGAGGCAAAAGAAGCCGAACATTTAAATGATATGGGTATTATCAACGAAAATTATTATGCAAATTTTATGATATTGAATAAAGATATATTTGTACCGGAAGATAATAATTATAAAGACCTGGAAATCATTAAAACGTACGCATTTGGCGAGGAAGTAAAAAAAATAAAGCATAAAAATACTATAGACAATATAAGAAAAGTAATATTAAAAAAAGAAGCATAATTGCTTCTTTTATTTTTTAGTATGGTAATACAGTAAACTTCCTATCAATATCATGATAAGTCCTATACCTTGAATATAACTAAAAGTTTCCGATAAGAATATTATTCCCGCAAGTGTCGAAACCAAAACAGTAACATTATTCATAAGCCCTACACTTATAACGCTGATATTTTTCACAGCAAAGTTATTTAAATAAAATACTGCAATTGTAGCAAGTAGTGCAAGATACAAGATCCCGTAAATAAAATCAATATTTCTTATTACGGATATTATTTGATGAGTAGGAGAAAGGAACATAAATACCAGTAATATGATCAAAAATATTATAAATCCATAGTATATTTGATAAAAACAAACATCGTTCAAATCCACATCTTTTCCGATTTGTTTAAACTTTCCCTGATATATTGCCCTCGAGAATATGGACATTATTATCAACGCTGCGCCTATTATAGCAAAATGGTAGTTATTATTAACGGAAGAAGACACACTGGCTATAATAGTTCCTGCAATACATATCGCCATGCAGGAAGCCTGTTTGATCGTAAGCTTTTCGTGTAGCATAAAATAGCTTACAATAACATTTGCTATCGGTATCAAAGCAATAAGAACACTTACTGTTGTAACGGGACACATCATAACTCCAATAGTCTGAAAAGAGAAATTAACAACGGGATTATAAAAAGATAATTTAAACATTTCTTTATGTTTAAAAGATAAGTCGATAGGTCTTTTCTTTATAAGGAATATAATAAGCATTACGATAAAAGCTACAAAAAATCTTGAGCTTAATACTAAAAATACATTATTATTTGAAAGTTTCACTAAATCTTTGATAAAAATATATTGCATACCCATGATTAAACTCATGAGTAAAGTCGCTAAGTATCCTTTTTTCTTATTATCCATAAATATAGTATATGCATAATAAAATAAAATTATAAAAAAAACAAGAGCTAAACTCTGTTTAATCAAGCATGCCGTAGGCGATCTGTTCTAATTCTTCATTTGAAAGATTTTCGTTTATATCGATTTTCTGAACTATATCGTAAAAGGTTCCTTTTAAAAATTTTTTTAAGGTATATCCAAAAAATACTTTTTGTGTTACATAGACATCGTATTTATCATTACTGACTTTAAGTTCATTAAATTTAGTTTTCATGTCATACTCCCGATTTATTTAAATTAAACAAGTTATATGATATAATAACTTGGTGTAAAAAGCAAGATACATAGGTGAAAATTTTATGAGTAAAGCATACAGCAAAAATTTAAATAATAAAATCAAATTACTCCCCGAAAACAGCGGCGTTTATCTTATGAAAGACGAAAACGGCACTATTATTTATGTTGGCAAAGCTAAGGTACTTAAAAATAGAGTAACCCAATATTTCAGAAAAAATTCCAATCATACACCAAAAGTTTTAAAAATGGTTGAAAACATTGCAGACTTTGAATATATAATAACCAATAACGAAATGGAAGCATTAATACTGGAATGTAACTTAATAAAGAAGTATAGACCATACTATAATATTTTAATGCGTGATGATAAAACTTATCCATATATTAAGATAACGATAAAAGATGAGTATCCCAAATTATTCGTCACAAGAAAATATATAAATGACGGGAATAAATACTTCGGACCTTATGCAAATGCAACATATGCAAAAAAAGCAGTGAGTACCATAAATGAGTTATACCCTATAGCTATGTGTAAAAAAGAACTTAAAAGCGGAGTCAAAAAAGGCAATGTTTGCTTAAATTATCATATAGGGCAGTGCCTTGGAGTATGTCAGGGCAATATAGATACAAAGCTGTATAACCGTTATATAAAAGAAATAATAGATATACTGAACGGAAAGACATCTAAGATAATTCAAAGCCTTGAAAACAAAATGAACGGCTACAGCGAGAACCTTGACTTTGAAAATGCAGGAAAGGTCAGAGACAAGATTTTTGCAATCAGAGGTCTAAAAAGCGAACAGAACGTATCAAATGCCAATGCGGACAATATGGATATTTTAGGGCTTGCCATGGCAGAAGATATGGCTTGTGTACAAGTTTATGCCCTAAGAGATAAAAAGATAGTAGGCAGAGAAAATTATATATTAAAAGGTCAGAATGAAAAAGATGTAAGCGAAGTGTTGGCCGCATTCATAAAACAGTTCTATACCAATACACCGTTTATCCCCCCTTTGATTTTAGTTGAAAAAGAATTTGAAGATATAGATAATATTAAGGATCTGCTTACAAATCTAAAATCTAAAAAAGTAGAAATAAAAGTACCTGTAAAAGGAGAAAAGAAAAAACTATTAAAGCTTGCCACTGACAATGCAAAATTAAATCTTGAAAATATAATAGGAAAAGAAAAACAAAAAGCATTGATGGAAAAGAAAGCCGTTGAAGAAATAAATAAATACGCAAATATCAGCAAAGAAGGCAATTTCAGATATGAGGCATATGATATATCCAATACTTCGGGTGTGGACAGCGTAGGAGTCATGGTAGTATTTGACGGAGCAAAAAGAAATTATAAAGCATATAGAAAATTTAAAGTCAAATCTATAGAAGGTCCAAATGATTACGGAAGTATGGTAGAAGTGGTATTCAGAAGGCTGAACAGAGCACAGAAAGAACTCAAACAAAATGATGATAACCCAAGATTTTTACCTCTTCCTGATGTAATTTTTGTCGACGGAGGCATAGGTCATGTAAATGCGGTCAAAAATGTAGTAGACACATTTGATTTTAATATAAAAGTTTTGGGACTTGGGAAAAACAATAAACATAAGTTAAAAGAAGTAGTAAAAAACAATGAAGAAGCAAGAAATATAAGAGACTTCGAATTTGCCGGAAAACTATTAAACGATATAAGCGAAGAAGTCCATAGATTTGCTATTGATTATCATAAAAACCTAAGAAGCAAAAGCTTTCTTAAAACTACGCTTGAAGAAATTGAAGGGATCGGAAAGGTCAAATGCAGGAACCTTTTAAAGCATTTTAAAAATATGGAAGAACTAAAAAATGCATCTATTGAAGAAATAGTTAAAGTAGACGGAATGAATGAGGAACTTGCAAAAAAAGTCAAGGACCATTTTAAAAACGATTAGGTAATATATATGAATAAAGAATTTTATTTAAAATTATATGAACCCTTTTATAAAGATAAAAATAAGAAAAGTTTTCTCAATATAATAGATAAAATAGTAACAAATCTGATATTTATATCATTCCCCATATTTATAATTATTGTTTTTATTAATGTTCATGGTGTAATCAGACTTATACTTTCTACTCTAATTCCCTTTATGCTATTAAGTATATTTAGGAAAGTATTTGATGCAAAAAGACCATATGAAATATTTGATATAAAACCGATACTCAACAAAGATACAAAAGGCAAATCATTTCCCAGCAGACATGTATTTTCCGCATTTGTAATAGGAACTTCCGGCTTATTTATATATATTCCTTACGGAACGCTAATCATTATATTAGGCGTATTGCTTGCAATTATAAGAGTTATCGGCGGAGTACATTTTATAAAAGACGTGTCTGTCGGAGCGTTAATAGGAATATTGAGTGCATTGATAGGTATGCTCATATAAAAAAGAACCCTATTTAAGAAAGGTTCTTTTTTATTGATTTCATGTTTTTATTTATCATCACCAATAATTATCGTAGCTATAGCACAAAGCACGCCACCTAAAGGAAATACGACCCAGCCGGGATGCCATAAGTTCCAAATAAAGCCCAAGCTTAAATATATAAAAGTAGCAATAAGCATTATTACTCCCGAAACTTTGCCTATAAGTGAATTCTTTTCAGGTGAGTATATATCATGATGTTTATTTTCTTTATTATAGTCATTTATATCATATTTAGCCTTTTGCATTCCAAAGTATGTAAATATACTTACAGCTATTGTTATCATAAACATAAACAACCCGATAGCAGCAGGGATATCATCTACATCGGTTTTTAAGATTTCCTCAACGCCTACCAGAATAGTAACGGCAACCAATATGATACCCACCCCTACAGCCATCATTCCGGCAAATAATCTGTTATAAGCACTCTTTTCTTCTTTTGTATAGAAATCGTCAAAATAAGGGTGTTCTTCTACGAAATGAGCATGATTGATCCCAAAATAAACAAATATGAATACCGCTATCGTAACCAAAATAAAAAATAATATAGTAGATATTGAACTAAAGGTATTTATAAAGAAGTTTCCTCCGTTAATCAATCCATCGGACATACTCATTATCGTTACACCAAGAAGAATCAAGAATACTCCTAGGGTTATCATTTTAGAAAACTTATTTTGAGCATTCTCATACAGAGCCTTATCTTCCTTAAAACTATTATCATCCAAAGATATATTTCCTTTTACAAGTTCGTCCATATTAAGGGAGAATATATCACATAAAATAAGTAATTTATCCATTTCGGGATATGATGTACCGTTTTCCCATTTTGATACGGCCTGTCTTGATACATCAAGTTTTTCCGCAAGCTGTTCTTGGGATAAGTTATGTATCTTTCTTAAGTTTTGTAAGTTTGTGTTGAAATTCATTTTATCCACCTTCTTTCTGCCCTAATGATACTGTCTGAATGAATTATTTTCTACCAACTTTTGATTGCAACTACAAGTTTTTTTGTAAACTTCCGGTTGCAGCCATGTTAATTATATATACATTATACAAATTAACAGCTATATTTACACTAAAACTTTTAAATAATAAAAAAGAGATGATGTTACATCTCTTTTTTGTAAGTACTATTTTAAAAAGCCGGATATAATTTTTTGTTCCGCTTCTTCTTTTGTAAGCCCCAAACTTTGAAGCTTAAGGATTTGTTCTCCCGCAATTTTTCCTATCGCAGCTTCATGGATAAGTTCAGCATCAATATCAGAAGCTATCAAAGAAGGTGAAGCAGATACCGAACCGTTATCAACCAATATCGCATCACACTCGGAGTGTCCCTTACATTTTGTCTCTCCGTTAATTTTAGAATTGAATTCCTGATAAGAATTCCCCTTAGCTACAGAACGGGAAATCAAATCTACTTTGGAATTTTCGCCCTTTAACACTACATCAAAATCTGTCCTTGCCTTTTCTTCTCCGTCAGTCATTATACGTTCTCTGACGAGAAGCTTTGCACCTTCTTCCAATACACCGCTTGTTTTACGTATAGAACTGTCAACGCCCTCAAGCTGGATAGTATCCATTTCAAGGACTGCACCTTTTTTTAGATTTACGTCCGTTACAGGGTCTATTCTTTTAAGACCGCCGCCTTTTCCGGTTGCAATATGTTTTTCTTCATATAATACATGAGCATTTTCTTCCAAGAAAAATCTATGAATACCGTTATGTCTTGCATCATGACCGTCATCTGTGTGAACTCCACAGCCCGCAACTATGGTTACATCTGCATTTTCACCTACATAAAAATCATTATATACAAGGTCATCCACAGCTCCGTGTGTTACGCAAGCCGGAATATAAACTTTTTCATCTTTGGTATTTGGTTTTATATGAATAACAAGTCCGGGACCGTCTTCTTTTGATTCGATTTTAATATTTTTGCTTGACTGCCTTCCCGCACATTTTCCGTCTTCTCGTATATTAAATGCACCTTCGAATTTGCCTGTAAAGCCGGAAACTACACGTAATATCTGTTCTGTTGTCTTATTCATGATCTATAGCTCCTTTTCCTTAGGACACATATTTGCCCTTTCTTCTTTAAACAATGTAGGAAGTATCTTTTCTCTGCTTCCCATATCTCTGACTTTTCCGCCCGAAATAACTATGATCTCATCAGCTATCGATAAAATCCTCTCTTGATGAGAAATAATAAGCAAAGTCCCTTTATTTCTTTTTCTTAAAATTTCAAAAGTTTCAACTAATTTAGAAAAACTCCAAAGGTCTATACCTGCTTCCGGCTCATCAAATATAAGAAGTTTTGCATCTCTGGCAAGCACTCCCGCAATTTCTATCCTTTTACTTTCCCCTCCGGATAAAGAGTCGTTTAGTTCTCTGTCGATATATTCTTCGGCACAAAGTCCTACTTTACTTAAAAGAGCACAAGCCTCCCCCTCTTCGAGATCTTTTCCCGCAGAAAGTTTTAAAATATCTCTTACGGTAAGTCCTTTAAACTTAACAGGCTGCTGGAATGCATATGCAATACCTTCTTTTGCACGAGTGGTTATATCTTCATTTGTGATATCTTTACCATCTAATATAACCTTACCTGAAGTAACTTGTTCAATCCCTGCAATAAGTTTTGCGAGAGTAGTCTTTCCTCCCCCATTCGGCCCTGTAACAACAACAAGTTTACCGCTTTCAATATTTAAATCTATATCTTTTATGATTTCTTCGCCGTCTTCTGCTTTCCATTTAACATGTTCTAGCTTTAACATTTTCTTAATTCCTTTCCTTAACTATATATAATAAATTATTTCCTTAATTTTACATCTTTTTTATTAAGATAGTATATCACATACTTTTACATAAAAAAAGATTATTTCCTACCGAAGGAGTATTAATTTAAAAAATATGAGATTTCGACCCGATTTATTAGCAAAAATCGTGAAATATTTTCAGAATATTTTAAAAATTGCTATTAATTTTATTAAATAAATTCTCTGATTATTATACTCCGGTTATTGTATATTTACAATAATATTTACCTTTGCGGGCACTACGCCTGCTGACGCAGATTCCGCGCCCGCAGTCACTTATCTATCCCCTTTTGAATTTAAAAACTCATTAATTTTTATTTTACCCATTTTGATAAAATTTTACTAATATGAGGAGGATAAAATGAAAGAAGTAACGATAGATTATGAAGAAAACGAAAAACAAAAAATTTTTCACAAAAGCAGTGAGGAAGAAGTATTATACGGAGGAGCAAAAGGAGGAGGCAAAAGCTGTGCTTTAGTAATGGACGCACTTAAATATGCACTTATATATAAGAAAAGCACAATATACCTCTTCAGAAAAACCTATGATGATTTGGAGGCAAATCTTATAAGTGAATGGTTCAATAAAGTACCGAGTATAATATATAAATATAATGCGTCAAAAAAAATCGCAACATTAATCAATGAAAGTAAAATATTTTCAGATTCGTATCCAATTATAATGACGCCATAAGATATGACGGAAGAAGTATTGATTATATCGGAATAGATGAACTTACTCACTTTGAAGAGGAATGGGTACAGATATTACTGTCGTGTCTTAGAAGTCCCAAAGGATACCCGACATTTTTCAGAGCTACGGCAAATCCGGGCAATATCGGTCATGCTTGGGTAAAAGCAAGATATATAACATCTACTGACTATGGTAAAAAAATATATGAAGACAAAAAAAACGGGAATAAAATAAAATTTATACCTGCAAGAGTATATGATAATAAAATCTTAACGGAAAATGACCCTAAATATATAAGAAGACTTGAAAATCTGCCCGAAGCTAAGAGAAAAGCATATTTAGAAGGTGACTGGGATATATATGAAGGTAGAGCCTTTCCAGAATTTGACGAAGGAATACATATCGTAGATGACTTTGAAATACCAAAACACTGGGTAAGATGGATGGCTGTGGATAACGGATATGCAGACCCTTTTTACTTTGCATGGTTTACGATAAGCGAAGACGGGATAGTTTATCTTTACAGAGAATATACGAGAAAACACACAGATATAAGGATCCCGTATTCAGAACAAGGTAAAAATGCAATGGAAATGATGACAAAACCTTATGTCGATGAAAACGGTGAAATAAAAGAAGAAACAGAGGATATTGAAGTATGTGTCGCAGGGCTCGACGCTTTCAATAAACATCATAGGGATATAAGCGGGAAAACCCTCATTGATTATTATAGACAAGGAGGCTTTACCGTTCCGTTTACCAAAGCTATAACATCTAGGGAACTCAGGAAAAGCACTTTTCATGAATATTTAAAACCAATAAATGATAAAAATACAGATACCGATTATGCAAAGTTTCAAGTTTTTAAGTCGTGTAAAACGTTCATTGAAACATTTAAAGATTTAATGGAAGAAGAGGGAAACCCGGAGGTCGTGGCTGACGATAAAAATGATCATGCATACGATGCGGTTGGATACGGATTAATATATTATCACTCTGACAAGAGTAAAAAGACTGTTAAAGAAAAAAGGATTGAAACATATAAAAATGAGGCAATAAAAAGAAAGAAAAAAACTAAAAAATATTTATAAATCATTTATTTATATCTGCATTTTCAAGTATAATAAAATAAAAAGGATAATATAATGGGATTTTGGATATTCATGCTATTAATGAATTTATTGCTGCCTATAATTATGATAATCTTCGAGAAATTATTTACTAAAAATATACCAAAGACAATCAATATGGCTTTCGGATACAGAACATCAATGTCGATGAAAAATGAAGATACATGGACGTATGCTCATAAGCTATTCGGAGATATATGGTATAAATTAGGTATTGTGTTATTAGTTTTATCAATTATAGCTTCAATATTTACAATAGGTAAAAGTGATGATTTTTTAGGCAATGTAACTATCGTAAATGAGTCCATTCAATTGATTGTTTTGATAACACCTATATTTTACGTAGAGAAAAAATTAAAAGAAACATTTGACAGTAACGGAAACAGAAAATAATATTTAGTAAGAAGCAATAATCAGTGGAGGTATGTATTATGAAAGAAAAAAGACTTGATTTAAGAATTCCAAACGAAGAAAGAGCCAACTCCGCAAAAAGAACAACGGACATTTTATTCAAACTAAACAACACATTGCCGTTTTCAGATGAATATGATTTACTTTTAAAAAAATTGTTTACCGGAGGACTTGGAGAAAACTGTTATATCGCACCACCTATTTATATAAATCTTGCAGAAAATATTCATATCGGTAACAATGTTTCAATAAATGCTTATTTTAAGTGTATGTCTGCAGGCAATATTTATATCGATGATGATGCACAAATAGCAATGAACGTTTCAATTATCACAAATAATCATGATTTTTACGACAGACCCGTATTAACGATAAAAGACGTACATATAAAGAAAAATGCATGGATCGGAGCAGGATCTATCATACTTCCGGGAATAACAATAGGAGAAAACGCTATAGTCGGAGCGGGAAGTGTCGTAACACATGATGTCGAAGCAAATACTATGGTTGCGGGCAATCCTGCGAAACTTATTAAAAAGCTAGACCCGGATAAATTTTAATAAAATATTTATATTACATAACTTTCATTCCGTTCACAAAACAATTTTCAGTTGCAGTTAAAAAACAGAACAAAAATATAAAAAGGATACATATGTATCCTTTTTATATTTCTATAACGCTACCGCACTGAACTTCAACATAATTATCTTCAAATTCTTCACTGATTTTAGCAGATACCTTATATCCCGTGCAGTGACAAGGCATAATATAGTCGATATTTTCTTTCTTAAGCATACCTATCGTTTTATCAATCCTATCCTTATCTGCATTTATTAAATGCATGCCGGCAAATAAAGAATATATTTTTTTACCTTTAAACATATCTTTTATATAGGATATGGCATTCATCACTCCCATATGAGAACATCCCATAAATAAAGATAAGCCTTTGGAAGTCTCAATTACTAATATTTGTTCATCATACATTAAATCCATAGACATCTTATTATTTTGCTTTAAATAAAATCCACTCGGTTTATTTTCAAAATCATTCTTATAAGGTATATTATTTACTAAATATATTCCTTTAAAGATTTCTTCCTTATTATAAATATAATGAAAATGTTTTTTTATATTATCATTTACTTCAATCCCATTAAAATAATATTTATTATTCTTTTTATTTATACTGAACTTTGGAATCAATGCTTTTTCACTAATATAAATACTTGGTATATTATCTATTTCATTTAGATAATCAAGTCCTCCCCCATGGTCATAATGTCCATGAGAAATAATTATCGCATCCAAATCATTTAAATCAATACCGAGCATTTCTGCATTTTTTATAAATACATCGCTCTGCCCCGTATCCATCAATATCCTTTTATCACCAGTCTCAACCAGTAAAGAGAGACCATGCTCGGCTATAAGTTTTTTTCTATATACCATATTTTCATTTAGAACAGTAATCCTCATAATATACACCTTCATTCGATATAAATAATTATATCATATTTTGGCAATTATGATATTAAATAGTTTGCTTATCAATTAAGTTCTGAAAATTCAGATAGACAGCGTGAAAAGTAAGTAAAATAAGGATTTTAGTATTGATTATATATACCAAATGGGGTAAAATAAAGTGTCGTTATAAAGTACTAGGAGGTATTATGATGGGAAATTTAGTAGTAGTCGGTTCACAATGGGGCGACGAAGGAAAAGGTAAAATAACAGATTACTTTACAGACAGATGCGATATAGTTGTAAGAAGTTCAGGCGGGAACAATGCGGGACATACAGTTATAGCAAACGGCATTACATATAAGTTACATGTTATTCCTTCAGGTGTTATCCAGGATAAACCATCAATTATTGGCGCAGGAATGGTAGTTGACCCTACATGGTTAGTTAAGGAAATGAACACACTAAAAGAACAAGGGGTCAAATTCGATAAACTTATCATTGATAAAAGAGCGCAGGTAATTATGCCTTATCACAGAGTGCTTGATGAATTAATAGAAAAATCACTTGGTAAAAACGATATAGGAACAACAAAAAGAGGTATCGGACCTGCTTACACAGATAAAATCAAAAGAAGCGGTATCAGGATTTGTGATTTAATAGATACACCTCTATTTGAAGAAAAATTAAAAATCAATCTTGAAGCTGTAAATAAAGAAATAGTGGAAGTTTACGGCGGAGAAGCGTTAAAATTCGAAGATATTTTTGATGAGTACAATAAATGTGCGGATATTATAAGACAGTACGTAGATGACGCTACGGTTATTATTTATGATTACATCAAAAAAGGTAAAAAAGTATTATTTGAAGGTGCACAGGCAACACTTCTCGATATAGACTTCGGAACATATCCTTATGTTACATCATCTCATCCAACAGCAGCCGGAGCATGTATCGGTTCGGGCATAGGCCCTGCTTATATCGATGATGTATGCGGTATCGCTAAGGCTTATACAACAAGAGTAGGAAAAGGACCGTTCCCTACTGAATTATTTGATGAAGACGGAGACTATCTAAGAGAAAAAGGCTATGAATACGGTACTACAACGGGAAGACCGAGAAGATGCGGCTGGCTCGACGCGGTAATACTTAAATTTGCCGTAAGAGTAAATTCTCTTACAAGCATAGTATTCACAAAACTCGATACTCTTACGGGAATGGAAAAAATAAAACTTTGTGTTGGATATAAATACAAAGATGAAATAATCACGGACTTCCCTGCAGAACTTACCGTTCTGGGAGAATGTGAGCCTGTTTATGAAGAATTTGAAGGATGGAATGAAGATATTTCACAAATCAGAGATTTTGACAAACTGCCTGAAAATGCAAAAAAATATGTAAACAGAGTTGAAGAACTTTGTGAAGTTCCGATTGGTATAGTATCGGTGGGACCTGACAGAGAAGATACAATTATAAGACAACAATATTTATAATATGGAAGATAAAGTATATATAGTATCAACACCGATCGGTAATCTCGAAGATATGACCTTCAGAGCTATAAAGGTCTTAAAAGAAGTAGATGTTATCTTATGTGAAGATACAAGACATTCAATAAAATTATTAAATCATTTTGAAATTAAAAATAAGCTGATTAGCTATCATAAATTTAACGAAAAGGAAAGAATAGATTATATTCTTTCCTTGATAAATGAAAACAAAACTTTGGCTTTGATTTCAGACGCGGGAACACCTTTAATCTCGGATCCGGGAAACATACTCGTAAAAGAATTGATAGAAAACGATATTAAATTTACCGTTGTTCCGGGAGCAAATGCACTTCTGCCGGCTCTCATATTATCCGGATTTAACAGTGAAGAATTTTTATTTATAGGATTTTTACCTAAAAAGAATAATAAAAAAGAAGAAAAATTAAACACATTAAAAGATTTTGATAAAACTTTGATTTTTTATTCTTCTCCTTACGAATTGATTGATATGATAAAAGCTATTGACAATGTTTTAGGTGACAGGAAAACCGCTATATCAAAAGAAATCACAAAACTTCACGAAACTACGTACAGAGGAACGCCGAAAGAATTGATTGCCATGTTAAATGATATGGAAATCAAAGGCGAATTTGTCATTGTGGTGGAAGGAAATAAGGAAGAAAAAAAATTACTTACAAAAGAGGAAGCAAAACAAATATTTGATATGGAAATTCAAAAGGGTGAACATCCTAAAGATTTAATAAAGAAATTAGCGAAAGAAAACAATTTAAACAAAAGAGAGTTATATAATTATTTAATGAAAAAATAAAGCCCAAATATAGGGCTTTTTTATATCGAGAGGAAAATATGAATAAGACAAAAGAAACCTTTTTAACAAAACCGATTGTAATATGTTTACTGGCATCCATATGCTGCATTTTATGGGGAAGCGCATTTCCGTCAATCAAGATTGGATATAAGCTTTTTAATATCGCCTCAGCCGATACGGCAAGCCAAATGCTTTTTGCGGGATTAAGGTTCACACTTGCGGGAATCATCACTATTATAATTGGAAGTATCATTTCCAAAAAGCTTTTAATTCCTAAAAAAGAATCTTACAAATCTATATTTAAACTATCAATGGTCCAAACAGTCCTTCAGTATGTTTGTTTTTACGTAGGGCTCGCAAATACAACGGGAGTCAAGGCTTCCATAATAGAAGCTTCAAATGTTTTTTTAGCTATACTAATCCCTTCCTTGATGTTAAAACATGAAAATCTTACGATCAAAAAAATGCTTGGTTGTATTATAGGGTTTATGGGAGTCGTTATAATAAATTTAAATGGAGCGAGTTTAGACATAAACATGAAATTAAGCGGAGAAGGTCTTATATTCATGTCCGCGGTAATGTATGCATTATCTTCCATACTCGTAAAAGAATATTCAAAAAATGAACAGCCTGTGGTTTTAAGCGGATATCAATTTATTTTGGGCGGAATAGTAATGATATTGATAGGAATATTTACGGGAGGGAAAGTAAGCGGTTTTAATTTGAATTCTACGCTTCTTTTGATATATATGGCTCTTATATCAGCTGTTGCTTATTCACTATGGTCAATACTCCTTAAATATAATCCCGTAGGAAAAGTTGCGGTCTTTGGATTTTTAAACCCGGTATGCGGTGTAATACTATCTGCAGTATTATTAAAAGAAGGAAATGTATTCAATATCCTTGGTATGATTTCTTTGATATTGGTTTGTATAGGGATATATATGGTAAACAGGGAATAAAAAAACGCCTTAAGGCGTTTTTTATGACTTCTTCTTTTTACCCATGTTTCGTTCCAGTAAATGCTTGTTTAAAACAATGTTAATATACTGAGAAAATGACCTGTCGTCTAACTCTGCTAACTTCTTAATATCTTTAATAATTTGTTCATCCAGAGTAATACTAACTTTTGCTTTTAATGGTTTCATAACTATCCTCCCATGCACATACTAAACTCCGATATCTTATAATATATTATACTACCAAATTTTACCATTATCTCGTAAATATGATAAAATAATATATAGTCGTATTTTGTCGTATTATGTAGAAATATATTAAAAAAGGAGATTTTCTCTCCTTTTATATACTTTTATTCATACTTGCACTGCTTTCACCAGTATTTTCTTTTGTTTTTTCATTTGTATCTGTCTTATCATCTTTATCGTCCTTTTTTGTATTGCTTGTTGCAATGGTTATTTTGGAAATATCTATTTTACATTCTTTATTTACTATATTTTGAACTTTGGAAGCATCTGCGGGACTCAGTTCATCTGCGTCCACAATTACATTAGCATACCCTTCATGGATAATTACTATAGCATCATCAAACCCTTTAGATTTGATTAAATTTTCCACTACAAGCTCGGTTTCCGACAACTTTGAAATCGCTACACTTTCTTCAACCGCTTCCTTAACTATGTTCTTATCAGCCGAAGAATCCTTTGCGATATTTTGAAGAGCTTCCAAATTCTGACTTCTTATCTTATCTCTGTTGAGTCTATATTCACTGAAAAATTCATCCGACAATTCTGCATTACCGCTGAGTACATCATCCTCGCTTATATTAGAAACAAGTGTAGCATTGCTTGGTTCATTATTATTTACATTAGCTACAGATGAACTGTCCCCCTTATAAAACAATGTATAGTTGGCAATGCTGATAACCAGTAAACACGTAACCAGCCCCACCAAAACTGCATTTTTTTTCTTGATTTTATTCATAACCCCATTCTCCTTATATATTTTCTTTACTTGGTAAAACTACCACTTTATAACTAGGCAAGCTAAGTAACGCCTCTACACTTTTGGTTATGTAATACTGAACCGTCTTATTGCCCGCTCCGCTTGCCACAATAACAACTCCCACAACTTCGGGATATTTATCCTTAGTCGTAAATGGACTTTCATTGGAACCATCTCTTACCATAACGGCATCCTTTGAAGAATTACTGCTGTCATTAGTATTTGCATCACCGCTTCCGGAAGTACTTGTAGAGTTGCTTTCATTATAAGCAATATTCTTTTCTATTTCTCCGTCGAGAGTTATAGTGACTTTTACATTCCCTACCCCGCTTACTTTACTTAAAGTTTCTTCAATACTCTTTTCCAAGCTCAATTTATATTCACTTGAAGATAATTCCTTAGAAGTCTCTTTTTTATCTTTATTATCGGAAGACGAGAATAAAGAAGAAAATAATATTAAACAAAGTCCGATTACCAGAAGTATTATGAGTAAAGATTTATTTTTATCTTCACCCTTAATAAAATTATTAATGATACCGCTTAGTTTATCTTTATCCATTACCCTACACTTCCTGTCTTAATATTTATATTATTTAAGTCCACTAAATATGTTTTACTTAAATAACTTTTTATCTTATCTTTCTTTTTTATGTCATTTTCATTTAAAGTAATATCAATTTCTTTAATATCCCCGTACATATCACTGTTTTGATCCTCATTTATCCTTACACTTACTTTAGAATCTATATAATATTTCTTCTTTATTATTCCATTTATACTATCGTTCAGCTTATTTTTATATTCATCTATTATTAAGCTGTCAGTATCAATTACCCCTTCATTGATCTGACTTTCAAACGTATCTATCCTCACATAACTATCGTTTAAGAGAGAAGAAAACTCACCTTTTTTAACTATGGTCAATATGGGAGCCAAAATGGATACCACGAGAAGTAAAGATATAAAAAACTTAATATATTTGTCATATTCTTTTGAAGGAGAAAGCAGCCTTAATATGCTTATTACCATTATCAAATATAAAAAATTCTTTGCAAAATCAGCCATCTTACCCTCCCAGCATTGCTATTATTCCAATAAGCATTATAAAAAGTACCGCTACAACCAAGAAGCATGCAAATATCAAACTTAAAAAAGTTGAAGCATCATTCAAGGCTTTACTTACCCTAGGATCGGTCAAAGGCTCACTTAAAAATGCAGATATTTTCAATGTGACTATGGAACACAACATGTGCATAAAAGGTATCAGCAAAAGCGATATAAGTATCAAAACGCCAATCAGTCCTACGGAATTTTTAATCACCTTTACAAATCCTATTACCGTATCCGCACTGTCGGATATAAGAGAACCGAGAACCGGAACTAACTTACTCACAGCAAACTTCGCAGTCTTAACGGAAAGACTGTCAAGAGATGAAAACAAGCTGCCTTGAATGCTCAAGATACCTACAAAAAGTACCGAGAACAATCCCATTATAAAAAGTACACCTTGTTTAATGAACGATACCAAATATGAAATATTTATATCTGTCAAGAGGTTGTCCATTATGCTAAGGATAAAACCAAAACTTAAAGTCGGTATTACAAAATAAGTCATCGCCGATGCAAAAAAGTTGATTATAAATACCAAACTGATACTTATTATATTTCCCGAAAATACATTCCCGCTCAAATTCATAAGGATTATTATTATGGGAAGAAGTACGTTCATAAAACCTGTGATTGCTTTTATAAGAGAGTAAGCTATGGTAACTATATTGAAAAAAGTCTTTACTATAAGTGCGACCAGAACCAAGTAGATACCAAAAAATGCTACATCACTTATCTCCTTATTCATAAAAGAAGTATTGAGAAGGTTGATAAGACTTAAAAATATAGACAGTGCTATAAAAGTTAGAAGTATGGATATGCTTTCTCTTAATGTCATAAAAAATAAATCTTTTAAAGCATTTATAAAGTCATTATAATCAAAGGAATAATTACCGCTTACAACATCACTTATAAAATTTTTTATATTCCCGTAGTTAAAAAGTTCATAAAAATTATTGTCATTGGTATATAGATCCAATTTATAAAGCTGTCCCTTTTCATAGACACTATCTACTAAGGCTCCGTAATCCTGCTCGCTATTTCTGCCGTTACTGTTTTCACAGTATCCTAAAGCTGGGATAGATATAAAAACAACAAAGCAACATATTAAAGCAAATAACCTTTTCATCAAATCACTTCCTCAATATAAGAAAATAAACTTATAATCAAAGGAAGAGAAAAGTATAGTATCATTATTTTTGTAAAGAAACCTATCTTGGTACTTAAAGTCTTATTTCCGCTATCCAGACAGAGTTCACTTGAAAACTGACCTATATAAGCTATGGCAATTATCTTAAATATGGCTTTTATATTAAGCATGTCCACATTTGCTTTAACAGAATATGTATTTACAACATCTATTACCGCATAAAGATATTTTATGGCAAAACCTAAGATTATAATTCCCGCAATTATTGAAATAAACAGTGCATATTCTTTATTATCTTTTATGAAAAATAAGCTTATAACAGATCCCAATATCCCTATCATAGCTATTTTTACAATATCCATATCAGTACAACCCGAACATCGTTTTTACCGTACCGAAAAAGTCATTTACCATATTTACTACCAGCATAAGAACAACTATAATTCCCGCTAAAGCTACCATGGTAGCCATATCATCCCTGTCACTTTTCTTTAAGATTATACTTAAAACCGCAACTATAAAACCTATTCCCGCTATTTTAAAAATAATATCTATCTGCATATCTGCTTCTCCTTAAATAAAAATTACTACCAAAAAACTACCGAACAACACCCCCATTTTTTCGTATAAACTTACTTTGCTGTCCCTGTCTTCTCTAGCTTTTTTTATTGCTTCCGTCAAACCGGACTGAATTAAAGTAAGCTGTTTTACCATTCTGTTTTTATCATTAAAAGATAAACTGACTCCGATATTTTCAAGCAAAATCATTTCTTCTCTGGAAATGTTGAACTTATGATTATTTAAACATTCAAACCAAATCGCAGAAAAATCACTCAAATCTTTTTTGATCATAGTAGTTTTTACGTCTCTCAAAAAATCATGATATGTAGTCTTTGTGATTTTAATTGCCTCAGTAATAAGAAAGTTAACATCATATAATCCGACATTTATACTTACTATAAAATCATTTAAGATCCTATTTATTTCTTCAAGTTCAAGAAGTCTGTTTTTTATTTTCCTGGTTATACTTCTTGAAAATAAAACACTGAATATAAACAAACAAACCATACCCGGTAATTTAATATACATCACATCAACCTCTCTAGCTTTTCGTTATAGATTTCTTTAATATATCTCTCTCCATGTTCTATGGATAAGAATATATATCTGTTAAAAATTTTCTTTTTTATTATGGAAACGAAATTATCCTTCCTTAAAATATCTTTCATATCTTTACCGTGCGCGGAAGAGATTACTTTGACCCCGCTTAAAACAGAATTTTCAAGCGCAGAAATATCATCTATTTTTCCTATTTCATCGGTTATTATAACTTCGGGGGACATGGCTCTTACTAACATATTCATGCCGTCACTTTTATTTATCCCTTCAAGTACATCAGTCTTATCCCCGATATTAAGTTCATTTACTCCATCATGAAGACTTGCAATTTCTTTTCTCTCATCCACGATACATACTCTTTTTCCGACAAAATCTCCCTTATTAGTGGATATTACCCTGGAAATATCGCGAAGTAATGTCGTTTTACCGACTTTAGGAGGAGATATTATCAAAGTATTGTAGACTTCTCCTTTATTTAAAATATAGTTTAAAACTAAATTACTGGCACCTATTATTTGCCTAGAAATCCTTATATTGAGTGAATTTATATTCCTAAGCCCTATGACTTTGTTATCCTCCATTATCACGCTTCCTGAAAAACCTATCCTGTGCCCGCCTTTGATTGTAATAAACCCTTTGAGCAAACTATCTTCATTGGCATAAAAAGAATAATTTGTAGCTAAATTTAATATACCTTCTATATCTTCTTTTTTAACATCGTAGGGAATTAAAATATCCTCTTTTGAACCGACTATATGTATATTTCTGTTAAGTCTTAATCTTATTTCTTCTATTTCATCATGAATATTTACTTCATCAATAACTTTAAGTATTTCATCAGGCAGAATATCTATAATTTCCTTTGGAAGTTTATTAGTATTCATATAACTTGTCCTTTACTTTAATTTAGTATTACTATACTTCTTTGTGTTGTCGTATTTGAGAAAAGCTGGAGGTTTACTTTAACTTTTTTAAGTTTTAAGTATATTTTTACTTTAAGTGAATATAAAAAAAGCTATAGAAAAACTATAGCTTTTATAATTCCCATTCAACGCTTGCATTTTCATTTATAACATCGAATATTAACTTCTCAGGACCTATCAATTTATAATTTACTTTGCACTTGAGCCCTTCCCTTATTATCCTGTCCATTTTACCCGACACCGGAGCATCCAAATCCAAATTAGGGAAATTTAAAACTTTCATATAAAACTTGTATTTTCCTTGTTTTACAATCAAGCTGTCATTTGTCTTATAAACCACTTTAGCACCTAAATAGGTAGCAAACCGATATTCCCTGTCTTTATAATGAATGACACCTATAAGTCCTTCAAAACCGTAATTAAGTATTGGTATATCGGCTACGGAAAACATAATTGAATTATTTCCGCCGTAATCAAAACCGCATTGAGTCCAAATATATCTCTCGGGAAAAGATGAACCAAAATCTTTTTCTATATAACCTCTGCCGCCGTCAAAATTTATGACTTTTCCGTTTATATTTAAATTGCCTTTTATCGAATGATGCATACTTAAAACATCATGTGAGCACTGCATAAAAGGAACATATTTAAAAGGTCCCATTATATTATAAATAAGAGGCGAAAACTCTCCGTAAGATATACCTCCTTTTATCTTCAAATCCTCAGCATCAATATCTAATATTATACCTTCCCTCGAAAATTCACTTTTCCCGACTTTGACGTAGAAGTCTCTTTTATATGTCTTAAACTCAGTTATATCATATTTTACTTTATAGGTTTTATCCTCTGTTATTACCTGAATCATTGCAAATTTATTCCCGTCACCATCAATATGAAAAGAGGGTATGAAACTTATCATAAAATCATCTGTCTGATGTTTTAAATACCATCCTTCAAAATAAGATCTAGTTTTATATTCACCATGAAAATTAATGTATGTTCCCATAATTATCTCCTTTGTGAAATTATTAACGGCTTATTGGTATTTTAAACATAAAAAAAGAAGCTCAATTTGAGCTTCTTATAATCATCTGTCAAGTAATTCATAAAAATAATCCGGCAGCTCACTGTTAAACTCCATATATTCATTCGTTTTGGGATGAATAAATCCTAGTTTATAGGCATGGAGCAGCTGTCCTTTAAAAGGTCTGTCTATTTGACTATTAAATCCATATACTTTGTCCCCTATAACGGGATGAGAAATATATTTAAGATGAACTCTTATTTGATGAGTACGTCCGGTTTCCAAATGAACATCTAAAAACGTATATTTATCATATCGCTTAATTACGTCAAAATGAGTTACTGCTCTCTTGGAATTACTCTGCGTTACACACATCTCTTTTCTTTTTATCTTATCTCTTCCGATAGGTGCGTCTATCGTCCCTGAATTTTCATGTATTATCCCATGACATATGGTTTTATACCTTCTATTGATAGAATGCTCCTTAAACTGTACCGCCAAATGATTATGAGCATTATCGTTCTTCGCAATTATAAGTAGCCCCGAAGTATCTTTATCTATCCTATGAACTATTCCGGGTCTTATAACTCCGTTAATAGAAGATAAATCTTTCACATGATACATTAAAGCATTCACGAGTGTTCCCGAGTGATTTCCGTTAGCGGGATGTACGACCATTCCCTGAGGCTTATCCACTATCACCACATCTTCGTCTTCATATACTATATTTATAGGTATATTTTCAGCTATAACATCTAAAACTTCAGGTTCAGGCAAATTGACTTTAACCCTTTCACCGGCAATCAATTTTCTTGACGGCTTGACTTTTTCATCATTAAGAAAGACCTCTCCTTCCTTGAAAAGTTTTTTTAAACTTTCCCTTGAAAAGTCTTCCAATTTATCGGATAAAAATTTATCGCATCTTATATTCTGTTTTTCTTCTGTCACAATAAATTCTTTTATTTCCATTTAAACCTGCTTATACAAATTTTTTAACCAGCAATTTAGTATTGCCTTTTTTAGTCTGACCGCTCTCGCTGTCTACAATAGCTCTGCCTTTCGTCCTTACTGATATCATATCCCCAACCTTTACAGTCATGGCAGGTTTAGAAACCTGATTATGATTTATTTTGACTTTGCCGCCCTTTACAAACATATTAGCTTCATTTCTGGATAGCTTAAATATATTACCTATAACAGCGTCAAGCCTCATGGAAGGAACTATAATATTAAGCTCTTTAAATTTAGGTTCTATCACACTGGCTTCATTTATATCACATTCATAGAAGGTTACATTGTTCCCGCCTATTTTAGTCAGTTCACTTACTAAAAATTCACTTATTGTATCATAAACAAAAATCTCTATATGATCATCAAGTATATTAATATCTCCCACTTTAGACCTATCTACACTTAAAGAAAGTATAGAACCCAAGACGTCCTGATGTCTTACATCAAGAGCTTCCTTTGATTTTAATACTTTAATCGGATATTCACTTTCCTCAGGCTCATGTCCTTCCTTAAATATACTCATTATCTTTCTTTCAGTATATATGTGACCGCCAAAGAATGAACAGTCTTTACCTTTATATCTGCCGATTTCTCTTCCGCCAACCATTTGGTCGGAAGGATCCAAGAAACTAGAAAAGACACTTCCACCTTTTTTATCGGATAAAAGTGCCATATCTTCTATTCTGGATATGAAAAATTCATATTCGCCCATATTTAGTCTTCATACTCCCATAAATCTCTGGAACGTGTTGATGTATTATAAGAATCGTTTGGTCTTTCCTGTGTTTCTACTTCAACGCCGTAAGGAGCTAAAATAAACACATTTTGAGCAATTCTCTTCATACTTGCGCCAAGTACATAAACGGCACCGCTTAAGAAGTCAAATATTTTTTTAGCATCTTCATTTTCTACTTTATCCATATTTACTACAACAGTAATCCCGCCTTTTAATTTATCGCAAACCAATGGTGCGTCATTAAAAGTTCTCGGTTCAACAAGCATAACCGTTGAAGCAGCATGTGTCGCAACAGGTGCGCTTTCAGTTCTTACTGAAGATTTTTTACCAAATAATCCGCCTTTTCTAGGTTCATCATCATAGTAATCATCTTCTTCATAGTATTCGTCTTCGTAATATTCATCTTTCCCTACAATCTTTTCGCCTAATTCACCTATAAAATCGTTAAATCCCATTTTATTCTCCTTCAAATATACTTGTCCCTATACGGACAATATTACTACCTTCATCTATGGCGACTTGATAATCATTTGACATCCCCATAGATATTACAGATAAGTTTATATTATCACATTTATTATACATATTTCTACAATTATCATAAATTTTTCTTAACTTTCTAAAAACATTCACTAAAACATCTTTATCTTTTGTAAACGGAGCCATGCACATAACCCCCATAACATTTATATTTTTAAACTCAATGGATTTATTGAAAGCTTCTTCTACTTCACTTTCATCAAACCCATATTTATTTTCTTCTTTGCCTATATTGAATTCTATCAAAATATTTGTAATAATATCTTTTTTCTCACTTTGCTTATTTATCTCTTCCATTAAACGAATGGAATCGACAGAATGTATGAGATGAACTTTACCGACAATATCTTTTACTTTGTTTCTTTGCAAATGACCTATAAAATGCCAATTTATATTCTGTCCTTTAAAATATTCATATTTTCCCAAAAATTCTTTTACTTTATTTTCACCAAGGTCTTTTATTCCGTAATCGATAACTTCTTTGATCTCTTCATTAGTCCTAAATTTTGTTACCGCAAGTAATTTTACATTCTCGTTAAAAGCACTGTTATCACCGGATGTTTTTATGTTATTTAATATCTTATCCAAATTATCTTTTATACTCATTTTCATACCTCCTAATCAGGATTAGTTATAACTTCCATATTATTACTTAGTCTCGGATTTTCACTAGGTTTTAAAAGTACGTTTTTAAAACCTTCTTCATATACTTTAACCTCCACAAGCTCCTTAAAATTTCCGCTTGTAAGTGCATAAACATACTTTTTACTTCCATCTTCAATTATAGCACTTTTCGGTATTGTAAAAACATTTACTTCATTCGTATGAATATTAAGTTTTGTTTTATCTACGTTTATCAAATGATCAAAAGCATCTTTTAAACATATAACCAAAACTTTTTTATCATCTCCGTAATCCATAGAATTAATAAGGTAACCTTCATCCAAGACTTCATCGTTATCTTCAAATTTGATTGTAGGATAAGTAATAAGCATATCAACTCTCGTTAAAAGATAATCATAATATTCTCCGTCTGTTTTTAAATCATGATTTTTCTTCACGGATTTATTATATTTTTTTGCCTCTTTTTCCCCTTCGACATATGTATCTTTATTAACGACCGCACATACATAAGCACATTGATTGTTTACGATTTTTATAATAGATTTATCATCTTTAGTACTTGGTGGTTTAAATCCCTTTAAATAATCAAAATAATCCTTACTTAAAGCTCCCATTACATTGGTATTAAGGACTTCTTCATATCCCGTTCTGGAAAAATATATATTTCCCGTAAATGAAAAATTCAAATTTGAAATAGTAAGGGATTTATTCTTTGAAGATTTTTTACTCTTGAGTTCACTCTTTATTTTTTTAAGAGTGGCAGAATCTGCAAAAATATATTTCATGGATTTCTGCATCATATTCTTCTTATCTTTTAATTTTGTTAAGGAAGCTCCATATTTATTTATACTGGTAGTATTATTTGAACTCTTGGCATTGTCGTATTTATCCTGAGTACTTGTTATTTTTTCCTCTAGCTCGCTAAGGTCTCTAAAAAAAACTTCCCTGCTTTCATATGACTTATTTTTAAGCCTCCAGTCTATTACTTTTATCGCATCATTTATATATTTATTGGTTTTTATTTTATAACTTGAAGAAAGCTTCGTATTTGAGCCTACCTTCTGTCCCTCTTTAACCGTAAATTTTATGGGCGTGGTCTCCTTTAAGTCCACATATTCAGAATTTGTAAAGATGTAGCTTTCGGCAGTTTCCGTCGTAATATGTTTCTGTGAATTAAGTATTACAGTATCCTCTGTATGAAAAACGGAAAATAAAAAAAAGACTAAAATAGCTGATATGATTATTATTTCTTTATATCGTTTTCTGATAAAACTTTTTTTTCGTTCTTTTTTTATTGGTTTATTATTTTGGGGTAATCTATTTCTGTTTATGTTTTTATTTTGCACTTTAAATACCTCCTTATATTCCTTTTAGCACTACAAAAATAGTGGAAAAAAGAATTTTAAGGTCTAAAAATATAGAGTAATTATTAATATATTCAATATCCAACTTTACGACATCATGTATATTAAGCTTGCTTCTTCCTTTTAATTGAGCAAGTCCGGTAAGTCCGGGATATGCTATACATCTTTGTTTTTCATTTTCATCCAGTAAATCCGTTTCGATAGGGATAAAAGGTCTGGGACCTATCAAACTCATATCTCCCTTTAAAACATTTATAAGCTGAGGGATTTCATCAAAGCTTGTCTTTCTTAAAAATCTTCCAAACTCCGTAACTCTGGGATCTTGTTTTATCTGAACAAAACCGTTCCTCGATTTTTTAAGTAATTTGGCTTCTTCTTTGTCACTGCCTTCTCTCATAGTCCTGAATTTTATTATATTAAAATGCCTCCCGTTTCTGCCAACTCTTTCTTGAACGAAAAAAACACTTCCACCATCGGATATTTTAACAATAATAGCAATTACTACTCCCGGAACAATAAAAGCTACACTAAGCAGTAAAGCGCATATTATATCTATGAGCCTTTTAATAAATATGGAATTTTTATATTTTTTAATTTTTTCTTTACTTACTTTTTCCATAGTTATTCCTTTACAAAAGTAATAATTAGCTGATTATTTATTATATCATTTTCTTATACTTTTTACAAATATTTATTAAATGCTTACAAAAACATTAAAATTATAATAGATAACGTCGTATTTTATGCTATAATAATAAATTATAAAATCTTTTTTGGAGAATAAAATGAAGCAAAATAAAGCAATAAAACCAAAAAAAACATTAAAAAGAACTAAGAAAAAAACTAAAGGGCTAAGCAATCAGGGAAAGAAAAATATAATAGTCGTAATCTTGGCATTAGCCATAATTTTAACCTCCAGCGGACTTGGATTTGCAAAGACCTTGGGATATGATATATTGAACGAAAATCCTATGCAAAGTGCAAAATATACAAGATTTAGTGATAAAACAAAGCTAAACAACTCAGAAAAACTAGCGGATACGATGAATATCCTCATATTCGGTATAGATAAAAACGAAAGCAGAAGCAAAAAAGAAACGATATTCAGACCGGATACAATAATGCTTGCAAGCATAAACACAAACAAAAAAACAATCAAACTGGTTTCCGTTCCCAGAGACAGCAGAGTAAATATATATAACACATCGGGAAGAGATAAAGTTAACTCATGTTTTTACTATGCCAGTTTAGGTCTGAGCGAATCGGAAAAACAGGATCAAACAAAAATGTTTAATACCGGTGTTACATATTTAGAAAATACAGTCAGTGACGTACTTGGAGGAGTTCAAATAGATTATTACCTCGGTATCGATATGGATGCACTCCCTAAAATCGCAGATGTAATGGGCGGTGTGACCATCGATGTTCATCAAAATCTATATGCAAAAAACGGACATGATTATTCAAGTATTAAAATCAAAGAAGGCAAACAAAAGTTAAACGGGGAGCAGCTTTTATATTACAGCAGATACCGTGCATATCCCGACGGAGATATAGGAAGAGTAGCCATCCAGCAAAAAATAATGAAGGCTATTTTCAATGAATTCAAGAGACAAAAAAGTTTTTCAAAAATCCCGCAAATTTACAACCTCGTTCAGGATATGGTCGAAACAGATTTAAAATTTGCACAGATAGCGTCTTTAGGCTTCTCATTTAAAGACTTCAACATAGATGACCTACAGACTTTTACATTACCGGGGAACTTCGGAAATCTCGGAGGAGTATCATACTGGATAGTAAATCAACCTGAAAGAGTCACATTTATAAAGGATCTATTTAATATAGATGCTGAACAACTATCACAGGATCCAAGGAGTGATAAATAATAAAATGCAGATTAATATAAATAGTTTAAATAAAAGCTTTGGAAGCGAACACTTATTTACTATTAATTCACTTATGATAAACGATAAAGATAAGGTGGGCATTGTCGGTCGTAACGGAGCCGGCAAGACCACCTTACTTAATATTATAATGGGTTTGGATGAGGATTATACAGGACATCTATCCAAAATAGACAAAGATAAGATAGGCTTTTTAAGACAGGACTTAAACCTAAACTTAGATAATAATATTTATAATGAAGTACTATTAGGAGCAGAAAAATACACAAAAAAAGAAGAAGAAATAGAAAATATTTCTATGCTTATAGATTTTGAAAAAGATAAAGAAAAACTTAATAAGTTAAATGAGCAATACCATGAACTTATAACAGAATTCGAAGATATGGACGGATATAAGTATAAAAGTTTAATGGTAGGAATTATTAAAGGACTTGGTTACAGTGAAAGTGACTTTAATAAAAAAATATCTACTTTATCCGGCGGACAAAAGATGAGAGTAGCTCTTGCAAAACTACTCGTTTCTTCTCCGGAAGTCTTGATACTCGATGAGCCTACAAATTATCTCGACACAAGCAGTATTACATGGCTGGAAAATTTTTTATCTTCAGTTAAATCCACAGTCATAGTTGTAAGTCACGACAGATATTTTTTAGATAGATTTACAAATAAAATAGTGGAAATAGAAAACAAAGAATGCTATATATATAGCGGGAATTATTCAGATTACATTTATAAGAAGAAACAAAGACTTATAAGCGAAGAACATGCCTATAAAAAACAACAGGCAGAAATTAAAAAACAAGAAGAAGTAATAAAGACATTAAAACAATTTAACAGAGAAAAAAGCGTAAAAAGAGCAAGAAGCAGAGAGAAAATGCTCGATAAAATAGAAAAAGTAGATAAACCATATACCTCAAAAAACTCTCACATAAGATTTAGATATACGCCAATGGTCAGTAAAAAAGCCATAACTGTAGAGGGGTTGAAATTTGGCTATACCGAAAATAAAAAGTTATTTAATGATTTTAATATCACAATAGGCAGTACAGACAGACTTGGGATTTGCGGCAGAAATGCAACGGGGAAATCGACCTTTTTAAAGCTGATTACGGGAATACTCAAAGAAAATAACGGACTTATAAAGAAAAATCCAAAATGCCAAGTATTATATTTCGAACAGGAACATAACGACTTAGACGGCAGTTTGACAATAATAGAAGAGCTGAGAAGATCAACCGGAGCAGATGACGGAGAAATAAGGAACATTTTGGGATGTATGATGTTCTCGGGAGACGATATAAATAAAAAGATTTCCACATTATCCGGCGGAGAGAAAAGCAGAGTAGCCATAGCAAAACTGATGATGAAAGAATCAAATGTTTTAATACTCGATGAACCCACAAATCACTTGGATATAGAAACAAAAGAAATATTGGAAGACGCGCTTCTATCTTATAACGGTGCAGTGATAAGCGTATCTCATGACAGATATTATCTAAATAAAATTTGTAACAGAATAATGTATTTGACGGGAAAAGACATCAAAGTATACGACGGAAATTATGATTATGCAATGGAAAAAGAAAGTATAATCAATACAAAAATAAAAGAAAAAACTTTAGAAGTAAAAAAAGAAGAGAATAAAGATAATAGAAATACTTCAAAGCTCAGCAACAATAAAAGAACAGCATATGAAAAAGAACTTAAAGATATAGAACTTTTAATGGATAAACTGGAAAGCGACAAAGAAGAAATTGCGGTAAAAATGAACGATCCCGACTTCTTCAGCAATGAAGGAAAAGTCGAAAAAGTATCTTTAAGATTAAATGATATCCAAAATCTACTCGAGGAAAAAGAACTAAGATGGCTTGAGATTACGGAAATACTCGAAAATGACAAAGAATAAAAAGAGCAGATTTCTGCTCTTTTTTATTTATAATTATTTAATTTTATATGCTATCATCTAAACCGTTGAATTAATTATTTATTTCCTTTTATCCAAAGGGATATATTCTGTCTTAGGCTGAACATTCATATAAGCAGGTCTTATGATTTTTCCCGCATTAATAAGTTCTTCAAGCCTATGAGCAGACCAGCCGGAAATTCTCGCTATTGCAAACAAAGGCGTGAACAATTCCTTTGGTATCCCAAGCATTTTATAAACAAATCCACTGTAAAAGTCAATATTTGCACAAATATCTTTGTATGTTTTAAATTTGCCTTTGATTATATCGGGAGCAAGTCTTTCGACTCTTTCATACAACTTAAATTCATCGGTAAGCCCTTTTTCTTCAGATAACCTTTCAACGAAATACTTAAATATAAGAGCTCTCGGATCGGAAGTAGAATAAATACCATGACCAACACCGTAGATAAGTCCCTGTTTATCGAAAGCTTTCTTGTCAAGTATCTTATTTAAATAAGAACTTACTTCCTCATCATCTTCCCAATCTTTTACATTAGCTTTTATTTCTTCAAACATATTTACTACCTTAACATTTGCACCGCCGTGTTTAGGTCCTTTAAGTGACGCTAAAGCCGCACCAACGGCAGAATATGTATCTGTTCCGGAAGATGAAACGACATGCATGGTAAATGACGAGTTATTACCTCCGCCATGCTCCGCATGAAGTACAAGTGCAAGGTCTAAAATCCTTGCTTCAAGAGTAGTATATTTAGAATCCGGTCTAAGCATATGGAGTATATTTTCGGCAGTTGATAACTCCGGTTTAGGTGGATGAATGTATAAGCTTTCACCTTGATGATAATGTATGCTTGATTGATAACCGTAAACAGCTATCATTGGGAATATGGATATAAGATGCATACACTGCCTCAACACATTTTGTATCGATATATCATCCGGATTTTCGTCATAAGAATATAATGTAAGGACGCTCCTTGCCATTGTATTCATTACATCTATACTGGGAGCCTTCATGATTATATCTCTTACAAAAGAAGGCGGCAATGATCTATATTTTGCAATCTGACTGGTAAAAGCCTCAAGTTCTTTTTTGTTTGGCTGTTTGCCTGCCAAAAGCAAATATGTAACTTCTTCAAAACCAAATCTGTTATCTTCCAAAAATCCGTCAACCAATGATTCGATAGGAATACCTCTATATCTTAAATATCCCTCGACCGAAACTTTTTTTCCGTCTACAATCTCACTTCCGCAAACATCGGAAATCTCCGTAAGCCCTGTTAATACACCTACACCGTTAACATCTCTAAGTCCTCTGTTTACATTGTGAATTGCATATAGATCTTTTTCTATATAACAATTATTCAAGCACGTCTTGCTTAAATCTTTGATTTCAGGTGTTATATCCGAAAAGTTGATTTCTGTATCTTTATGTTTCATTTACACCCTCCTTTGTTATTCTCTAAATTTAAATTTATTTATGTCTGTTGTTAAGTTTACTAAAAATATCCTCTATTTTTACTCCTCTGTCATTTAATAATACTAATAAGTGATATATCAAATCACTGGCTTCACATATGATTTCTTCTTTATCATCATTCTTCGCGGCAATTATAGTTTCCGCACTCTCTTCGCCTATTTTTTTGCAAATCTTATCGGTTCCTTCTATAAGTAAATACTGTGTATATGAACCTTCATATTTGGTAGGCATTTTTTCTAATTTCTTTATATCTTCTTTTCTTTGATTGATAGTATCCTGAAGCGTAAATAAAATTTGTGCACTCTCTTCTTTATCTGATTTTACTATATCGTTAAAGAAACAGCTTTCACTGCCGGTATGACAGGTAGGTCCCACAGGATCAGCATTAACAAGCAAAGTATCGTTATCACAGTCGGATTTTATGCTAACGACATTTAAAAAGTTCCCGCTTGTCTCACCTTTAAGCCACTGTGTCTTTCTACTCCTTGAATAAAAGTTTACCTTACCCGTCTTAAGAGTGTTATTATAAGCTTCTTCATTCATATATCCGAGCATCAATACTTTCCCCGTTTTATAATTCTGAACGATAACAGGCAGAAGTCCGCTATCATCAAGTTTAAAATCTTTAAAATCCATTTCACAACCTCATTTCTATACTATTATCTTTTAAATACTCTTTAAGCTCCATAATATCTATTTCCCCAAAATGAAATACACTGGCTGCCAAAGCAGCGTCTGCACCAGATTTTAATACCTCAAGAAAATGCTCCATTCTTCCTGCTCCGCCTGAGGCAATGATAGGAATGGATAAAATACTATTTAATTTTTCTATAAGTTCAAGGTCAAAACCATTTTTCACTCCGTCGGTATCTATGGAATTGATACAAATTTCTCCGGCGCCCAAATCTTCGCCTTTTTTAGCCCACTCAACAGCGTCTATATATGTATTTTCTCTTCCGCCTTTTACATAAACATCCCAGCTGTTTTTATCATTTCTCTTTGCATCTATAGATAAAACAACACACTGAGAACCAAATCTTTTGGCGCCGTCGGAAATTATACTTGGATTAGTAACGGCACTGGAATTGACGCTTACTTTATCCGCACCGGCAAGCAGTACTTTTCTAAAGTCTTCGACTGTTCTTATTCCGCCTCCGATAGTAAAAGGAATGGAGACTTCTTTTGCTATATCCTCTACGGTATGTATAAATATATCTCTTTCATCGCTTGAAGCGGTAATATCGTAAAATACCAGTTCGTCTGCACCCAGCTCGGAATATCTTTTACCTAATTTAACGGGGTCATCCACATCTTTTATATTCGCAAATTGTTTACCCTTTACCACTCTGCCGTGGTCAACATCAAGGCATGGTATAATTCTTTTTGCTAACATATTATATCCTCTACACTAAACTTATTTTCATATAAAGCTTTACCTACTATCACTCCGTAAGTATCATCTTCTTTTAATTTATTGATATCATCAAGTGAAGATACGCCGCCCGATACAACTATATTATGCTTCGTTGCTTTTTTAAGCTTTCTATACAATTCAAAGCTCGGCCCGCTAAGCATACCGTCCTTTTTAATATCAGTCACAACTATACCGGTAAGAGGCAAATCCTTTATTTTATCAAGATAATCCCAAATCAAAATCCCGCTGTTTTCACTCCAGCCTTTTATATAGACATATTCGTCTTTTACATCTAAAGACAGACTTATTTTATATGGGTACTTTTCAGACATTTCTTTTAGGAATGCAAAATCTTTGACTGCTTTTGTTCCTATAGATACTCTGTCCACACCTATATCAACATATTTCTTGATTTGTTCTTCTCCTCTTATACCGCCGCCGACTTCGATGAGCATATTTGTATCCGTGATAATCTTTTTTATAATATCGAAATTAGTAAGCTTCCCTATCAACGCAGCATCAAGGTCTACGATATGAAGATACTTTACACCTCTTTTTTCAAAATCCTCCGCTACGGTAAAAGGGTTATCAAAGTAAACGGTTTGTTTATCATAATCCCCCTGAGAAAGTCTTACACATTTATTGTCTCTTATATCTATTGCAGGAAATATTATCATATATTATTCTCCTAAGTAATTTAAAAGTAATTTTGTACCTGTTTTATCGCTTTTTTCCGGATGAAACTGCATTCCTATTACGTTTCCGTGTCTTACTACTGCCGGAACGTTATAATGGTATTCGCTGTAAGCAATCAAATCTTCATCATTCATCTTATCCGCATGGTAAGAATGAACAAAATATACATATTCGCCATTATTTACATCTTTTACGATATTGTCAGTTTGATTTATAATAAGCTCGTTCCACCCCATATGAGGAACTTTATAACTCTTTGGGATATCAAAGGGTACGACATCGCCTTTTATAAAACCAAGACCGTCATGTTCGCCCATTTCATAGCTTTTATCAAACAGA
Source organism: Anaerofustis stercorihominis DSM 17244 (assembly GCF_000154825.1). NCBI lineage: Bacteria > Bacillati > Bacillota > Clostridia > Eubacteriales > Eubacteriaceae > Anaerofustis > Anaerofustis stercorihominis. The sequence goes on from NZ_DS560019.1 coordinate 430,051, forward strand.
AGCTGCATTCCGAGACATATACCGAGAAGATATTTACCGTCCTTTACCCAATCGTTCAAGAATGAAATAAGATTATTTTCTCTAAGCCCCTTCATCCCGTCTTCAAAAGCGCCTACTCCGGGTATAATCAGCTTTTCACAGTTTTTTAAAACTTCTGTATCATTAGTGATTACACTTTCATAACCAAGCCTGCTTAAAGTGTTATATACATTTCTGAGGTTACCCGCACCGTAATCGATTATTCCTATCATAATACACCTTTGCTTGAAGGGATATCATCACCGACAATTGCAGTTGCCTCTCTTAAAGCTCTTGCCAAAGCTTTAAAAATAGCTTCACACATATGATGATTATTTCCCTTGTCCAGTACTTTGATATTTAAATTGATACCCGCATTTATACAAAATGCATATAAAAAGTCTTCAAGTATTTCTGTCTCAAAATCACCTATTCTTTCGACCGTAAATGGATTTTCATAAACAAGATAGCCTCTTCCGCTCACATCCACACATACTCTTGCCAAGACTTCATCCATAGGAACAAAGAAGGTCGAATACCTGTTGATGCCTCTCTTATCCGAAATCGCTTCTTTAAAACATTTCCCAAGAACAATCCCAATATCCTCTACGGTATGATGATTATCAACTTCAAAGTCACCTTTTGCTTTAATATCAATATCGAATTTAGAGTGACTTGCAAGTAAATCTATCATATGATTAAAAAATCCCACACCCGTATCGGAATAAACGACACCGCTTCCGTCTAAATTAAGATTTACTTCAATATCTGTTTCTTTGGTTACTCTGTGTTCAAAACTTGACCTCATTTAGAAAACCTCCTTTATCACATCTATTACTTCATTATTTTCTTCTTTACTTCCTACAGTGATTCTTACTACATTTTCAAGTTCATCTCCGTAAGACCTTATGGAGATACTTCTTTTTTCACATTCTTCATACAGTTTTTTTGCTTTTTCGGTTTTTATCGTTATAAAATTTGCATTAAGTGGAAGTATAAGGATATCTTTATAATTTTTCAGAACATTTACTATTCTGTCTCTTTCTTTTTTTATAACCTTTAATTCTTCTTCTATAAGTTCATGATTATCTACGAGAACTTCTCCCGCTGTCTGCGAGGTAACGGATAGATTATAAGGTGCCTTTGCGGCAAATAAAAAGTTTATTATTTCCTTATTTGCAACAATAAAACCTACTCTAAGCCCCGCTCCGCTGAATGCCTTTGACAAAGTCCTTAAAATAATGACTCTGTCACTGTAATTAAGCAAATCCATATTGTCATCTTCCGCAAAGTGAATATATGCTTCATCAATAATCACAAGCCCTTTGGTATTATCTATTACTTTTTTTATTTCGTCTTTTGAATATAAATATCCCGTTGGATTATTCGGAGTACATATGTAAACTATCTTTGCATTATTTTTATTTGCTTCTTCAATCAATTTATCTATATCGGGAGATAAATCTTCTTTATCACTATTAAGACCTATATATTTACCTTTGGCTAAAATAGCAGCTTGTTTATACATGGAAAATGTAGGCTCATAACTTATGGCAATATCATCTTTATCCATAAAAGTATTATTTATTATTGTTATTCCTTCATCGGAACCCGATGTAGCAATCAAATTCTCCGAAGCTACACCAATAAGGCTAGCATACTTTTCTCTGAGTCTATTGGCATAAGGGTCAGGATATCTGTTTATATCTATACTCTTCATTCTGTCGATAAAATCATCCTGAAGTTTTGTTCCGAGGAAATTTTGATAATGTTCATTAGCATTTAAAATTATTCTATAGTCCTGTCCCGCAGCTTTATAATACTCATAATCTTTTAAAGCCGGCACTACCAAGTCCTTAATGCTCATTATTCAAATCTCCTTTCAATGGCTTTTGCATGAGCGGTTAGCCCCTCTTTATTTGCAAATTTTATTATCTTATCCTTTTGTTTTGTAAGCTCTTCTTTTGAATAGTATACTATGCTCGTCCTTTTTAAAAAGTCATATGTTGAAAGCGGAGAATAAAATTTTGCTTTTCCAGATGTAGGGATAGTATGATTGGAACCTGCAAAATAATCCCCTACAGGCTCGGGAGTATATTCTCCCATGAATACTGTTCCGGCATTTTGTACTTTATCTATATAATCAAAAGGTTCTTCCAAAGATAATTCTAAATGTTCCGGAGCAATTTCATTGGAAACTTCGAAAGCTTCATCAATATTATCAACGACAAATATTATTCCATAATTTTCAACCGATTTAGTTGCGATATCAACTTTAGATAATTCTTTAAGCTGGTTATTAACTTCTTCTTTTACTTTACCTGCTAAATCCTCTGACGTCGTAACAAGAATACAAGCCGCATTTTCATCGTGTTCTGCCTGAGATAATAAATCAGCCGCTACAAATTTCGGATCAGATTTTTCATCGGCAATAACAAGGACTTCACTTGGGCCTGCCAACATGTCTATATCAACATCTCCGTAAACTTTTCTCTTTGCCTCTGCAACAAATAAATTTCCCGGTCCGCATATTTTATAGACAGGTTTAATGGTTTCGGTACCGTAGGCAAGAGCGGCTATGGCACCCGCACCTCCCGACAAATAAATTTCATCCACACCGCAAAGATACGCTGCTGCCAATATGTTTTCATTGACTTTGCCTTCTTTATTAGGAGGCGTTATCAAAGCTATTTCTTTTACTCCCGCTACTTTTGCGGGAACCGCATTCATCAGTACGGTGGAAGGATAAGGGCTTTTGCCTCCGGGTATGTAAAGCCCTACTCTTTCGATAGGTGTGACTTTTTGCGTAAGTCTTTTTCTTCCCTCATCCATATCAAAATGAGAATACTTTTGATTTTTATGATACTTTTCTATATTATCCTTACTCTCTTTTAATACTTCAAGAAAATCCTTATCAACATTTTCATAAGCCTTTTTTATGTCTTCTTTATCTACTTTAAGACTTTCAACTTCTACTTTATCAAAGTCTTTCATCATTCTAAGTAAGGCTTTATCTTTATTTTCTTTTACATCTATTATTATATTTTCAACTAACTTTTCTACTTCGTTTAACTTATTCCCATGTCTTTGAAGCTTTTCTTTGACAACACTTAAAATATTTTTTTCGTTTCTTAAATCTACTATATTCATCTCTACACCATCCTATCGCTTGCCTTCTGCAAGTTCTCTATAAAAGGCTTTAAAGATGAATGTTTCATTTTAAGGCTGGCCTTATTAACTATAAAAACAGAATATATATCAAAAATTTCTTCAAGCACATTAAGCCCGTTTTCCTTTAAAGTTACCCCGCTTTCAACTATATCAACTATTACATCCGACATATTAAGCAGAGGGGCAAGTTCAACAGAACCGTTTATCTTTATGATCTTTGCCTTGATTCCAAGACCGTCAAAGTATTCTTTAGCTGTATTTACAAACTTTGAAGCCGCAACGATCTGTTTCATATTTCTTATATCGGTGCCTTTAAATCCTGCCACACACATCTTACATCTACCTATATTTAAAGGAAACAATCTATATACATCAGGGTTATCTTCAAGTAAAATATCTTTACCTACAATACCGCAATCACAAACTCCGGTTTCAACATATATAGGCGTATCGCTCGGTTTAACAAGAACCATTTGGACACTTCCGTCATCACTGTTTAAAATCAATTTTCTGTTTAAATCAAATTCGGAAAAAGTAATACCAAACTCTTTAAATAATTTAATAGCTTGTTTAGCTACTCTTCCTTTTGCTACTGCTATTTTAATCATTTTATTCTCCTATCAAATTCACGATTTCTTCTCTTTTTAAATTCCTGTTCTTTTTTCTGTCGACAACTTTGAAATTTTTACCTTCCATTAAAGAAACGTTATATCCCTTAGCTCTTAACTGTTTTGACATATCGATTCCTTTTTTTATGTCTTCTTTGATAGAGTAAATCAAATAATCGACACTGAAGAAATCATCATTGTTATCAGATAAAATCTGAGCTGTCAAATCAAGATTTTGACTGAACCCGCAGGCTCCGCTTCTTCCCGCAATTTTCCTTGCAAGTCTGTCATATCTTCCACCGTTTATGATTTCTCCTCCGGCATCTATGGAATACACTTTAAACATGATACCGCTGTAATAATTCATAGCATTTGTAAAGCCCAAATCAAGATAAACATATTTATCCAAATCATAAAGTTTTAAAATATTATAAACGCCCTCTATTTTATCAAGTGCATCGTTCATCTTATCATTTATTGCTATGGTTCTTGCTTTATTTATGACTTCTTCAAAATCTCCGAAAAGCATACAAATATCAATTAACTTATCTTTATATTTTATATCAACATTTTTCTTGTCGAGATAACTTATTAAATCATCTCTGTTTTTTTGTTCAATAAATTTATGGACTATCTCTACCTCATCTTTTTTGATTTCGTCGATTTCCTCAATCAATGCATATACAAAATCGGCATGTGATAAATCAAGTCTTATATCTTTAATACCAAGGGCAAAAAGGCTGTTTATTGCAAGCGCTATGATATCGCTGTCCACGATATCGCTTTCCTTTAAAAAACATTCTACTCCGGTTTGATTGATTTCATCTAAAGTATAATCTTTATTCATATTTCTGAATACTTTTGCTTCATAAAAATATTTTTCATTTTCCTTGCTTTTAAGTGTTGAGACTGTCTTTAAAACATGGAAAGTAGCATCAGCTCTTATCACCAAAATATTTCCGTTTCCGTCTATTAATTTCAATTCCTCATTCTGATGTGAAAAATTAAATTTTTTATATAATTCATATGGCATAAACATAGGTATAGTTATCTGCTCATAACCATATTTTTTATAAAACATACTTAGCGTATCTTTTAAAAATGCGTATTTTTTTTGTGTGTTATCTTCTCTATGTAACATACTAAACCTCCCAGTCAAAGACTAATAAGTATAATTAATTTATTATACCATATTTACCCACTTAGGAAAATAAGAATTAAAAAAATTCTGAAAATTAAATCTATTTTTTAATTTTAAATAATTATTCAACTATAGATATAATTATGATTGATTATTACACTTGGTTTAAAATTTTTATAAACAAAATATTATAATTATTCATTTTAATTCTAGCAAACAAAACTTTATTTTTCCTTAAAAATATAAATATTCACTTATTTTTATAAAGAATTTCACTTAATTTACTACCTTTAAAATTATTATTTAAATATAAATAATTCCATATAAAAAATAAAAAAGGACTTTTTAAGTCCTTTTATTTTTATTTATTAAAATCTTTTATAAATTTTCATTTATATCATTCTCATAATCTGATTTAGATTCGATTAAATTATCGTTGTCATTATTATTTTTAAGGATCCTATTAAATAAAATAGCGATTGCTAAAGAAAAATATAAAGACAGACCTATAATGCATATTACCCAAAGTATCGTAATCAAAATCACAAGTATAACACCAAAACCACTCTCACTGCCTACACCTACAAAAAGGGCAATAAAGAAAGGAATACAAGTAATAATGATCAATAACAAAAACCATAAATTCAATAAAACATAGTTTTTAATATTTTTAAACCCAATAGAAAAAGTATTACTGAATAGATTTTTCTTTAAACCTTCATCTTCTTTTGCAACAATACCCATAGACAGTGCCGGAAAAATATCACATACCAATGATACTCCAGAAACAATCAAAACGTAAAACAATATCTTCGGAAAAATAGATAAAATTATATTTGCCATCATATTACGGGAAATAAAAGGATATGAGTTATAGATGTTCACAAAATCACTTGTAAAGAATATCATTCCCAGTAAAATAGATATTGCTATTATTATAATAATAAGTAAAAGCTGAAGTAAATATACAAGCACGCATTCCTTTACATTAGGTAAAAATGAAAACAAGTCGGTTACACTAAAATCCTTTTCGTCATCTATCTTAAATAAAATCTTATAAAGTCCTATCCCAAGGGCTGTGGACACATATAAGTTAATCAAGTATATCAATATTTGCATCAATGGAACCTCACTGAAAATATTGGTCCCTATATAAGATATAGCCATTGAAACCAAAGATACTAATAACACACAACCGAGAAGTCGCCATAAATTCTTTTTAAGAAGTTCGGCGGCACGACTTTTTATCTCTTTTAAACTAATCATAATTTCCTCCCACATTAAATAAATCCTATATTGTTTTAAAACATAAATATATATTCACATCAATTTAATCTAATATCATGTTATTATCAAATTATATATTATAAAGTATATTTTTATTATGATATTTCTTAAATACTCTTAATCTAATATAAATTTTTATAAGTTTATATTATTAAGTTATATTATAAAAAAGTAATATGCAAATCAGCATATTACCCTCTTAGTTGTATATTATTTTAAGAAAAATACCCATATTGCTAATGCTACTACCAATAATCCTTCAACAATAACCATGGCTTTTTTAGCGTTCATATTATCCTCCATAAGCAAATCTTATTTTTAATAATTATAACATAATTTTACTATTTAACAATATCTATATTGAATTCTTAAAGTCTTTTGCATTTATGAATTTCTCATATTTAATCATTTGGCCGTACTTAACGAATGCACCCGGCTGCGAAGCATATAAATCAAGCAAGTCCATTTTTTCATCTACTTCAGCCTGAGGAAGCTTTTTTAGTTTATCTTCTACTTTGAATAAATCACCTTTTTTATAATATCTTGTAAAATAATATAAGTTATTTTTATTTATATATTTTTTATATACTTTTGTTGTTATATTATTGGTATAAATATGATGTATATGTCCATATTCACCCTCAGGATTATGAGTTACTATTTCATCCCATTTTTTATATGTAAGAACTGTTTTAATATCTTCGGTTATATAAGGAATAAATCCGGCTTTACCCCAATCGACTCTTTCTAATTTATAAGCATCGGGATAAGATAGTATAATTCCTTTATCGTGAGTTTTATTTAATACTTTGTTTATCTCATCATATCTTACGTTTCCTGTCGCTTTTCCGTTAGTCAGACACAATACCAAATAATTATCTTTTATGAGATGAACGCCTCCCCATAAAGTTTCGTCATCTGGATGAGCCACGATCATAAGTTTATTTACATTTTTTAAGTCTATTTTATCAAGGTCTTTTTTCGTTAAAAAAGGTTTGGTTATTCTTTCTACACTTTTTTTACCGCTATGCCCCTTAAACATTCTTTGTTCATAATCAAGTCCTGCACTGATTGATTTTAAGGAATATCTGACTGTCGGATTTTCCTTGATACTATCGCAAAAATAAAAAGCAACACAAATAATGAGGATATAAGAAAAAATAATTATACCTATTTTTTTGATAATACTATGTTTCATTTTTCCCTCTTCTTTCAATGGCGCACCTGAGAGGAGTCGAACCCCCACTAAACGGTCCGAAGCCGCTTGCTCTATCCATTAAGCTACAGGCACACCGATACCTTATTTATTCTAACATTTATAAGGGATTCTATCAACTGAACATTGAATTTTTAAGAAAAATTTAAGAAAAGTATTTTTTATATTAAATTAATTATTTTATATTTTCAATATAATTTATATAACAAAAATACCATTAAAATAACAGTAAAACTTTTAAAAACATATTGAAAAAAAGTAAATATAATATTAAAATTCAAAGTGTAGGAACGAGCATAAAATTAAATATTTACAATATTATAATGATAAATTTTATTTGTGAGCAATTGTAACATAACGAAACTTTTTTTCAAAAAATCCTAATTTTATTGTTTCAAATAAAAGTATTTATGATATAATAGTTTTGTGCAAAAGTAGTATGAAAGGATAATTATGATTACTGTATTAGTTGTATGCGGAAGCGGTGTCGCAACATCGACTTTAGCATCTGAAAAATTAAAGTCGTTATGTAAAGATGAGAACATAGAAATTGATACATATCAATGCAAGACCTCTGATGCAAAAGCCAGAAAAAAAATGATTGATCCTGATATTATAGTTACTACTACAAATATGAATGAGGAGTTTGATATACCCGTCATTAACGGAAAAGCGTTGATTTCAGAGGTTGGCATTAAAGAATTTAAACTTGAATTCTTTGAAGCTATGGTAAAATTATTGGGCTCTAAATCAAGTTCGGTACAAAACGGTTAAACCGTTTGTAATAAAAGTTGCTTTAAATAAATCTTTAAAAGTACATATTTTGGGCAGGTTAGAATTATATTATTTATTTAATTAAACGGAGGATTTTATTATATGAAAACTATTTTAGTTGCATGTGGAACAGGTATTGCTACATCTACAGTAGCTGCAAAAAAATGTGAAGGAATTTGTAAAGAAGCTGGTATTCAAGTTAAAACAGTTCAATGTAAAGCTGCTGAAACTGCTTCAAAAGTTAAAGTTATCAAACCAGACGTAATCGTTGGTACTACTGATATTCCTGGAGACATCGGTGATACTCCACTTCTTAACGGTAGATGCTTACTTACAGGTGTTGGCCTAAAACAATTCAAAGAAGATTTAGTAAACGCTGTTAAATAATTTTTTATTTTATTTTTAAGTATTTATTACGAGAACAAAAAAAGATTTATTTAAAAGAACGAAAAACAATTCTATAAACCAAAAATAAAAAAAGTAACTTTATTAAAATGTTAAGACTGAGAGTGGATAAGAAATTATCCACTCTTTTTCTTTTAATCTTAGTTATGTTTTTGATCTTTAAAAATTATAAAATTCGTAAAATAATTATATAAAGGTTATTATCATTTAAAAAATTTAATAAAGGTAATTATGTTTATTGACATGTCAATATTAAGTATGATAGAATATAAAAAAAGTCATGACATATTATTACTTTTATAATAATATGTTACAAATGTAAGGATTTATATTTATTACAAATTAAAAATCTTTAAAAGACACAAAGGAGAGTAAAATGTTAAAAGGAAAAGTAGCAATTGTAACAGGTGCGGGAACAGGAATAGGAAAAGCAATAGCAGAGCTTTTTGGCAAAAACCGTGCAGATGTGGTTATTAATTATCGCTCAAGTGAAAAATCAGCTAATGAAGTAAAAGAAACCATTGAAAAAATGGGCTCAAAAGCAATTACAATAAAAGCGGATATTTCAAACTATGAAGATTGTGTTAATTTGGTTAATAAAACAATAGAAGAATTTGGACATATAGATATTTTGGTAAATAACTCGGGTATGGGTCTTTCTAAGAACAGCATACTGGATATAACTAACGAAGAATATCATAAACTTATGCAAATAAATATGGACGGAACATATTACATGACAACCCTGGTATTAAAACAAATGGAAGAACAAAAAACAGGCGGAAGTATTGTAAGTATTTCTTCATCTGCAGTAGAACAGCCAAGCAGCGGAAACGGCGCTTATGCAATGAGTAAAGCTGGTGTTGAATTATTAATGCGCTCAGTTGCACAAAATCATGGTATCAATAAAATAAGATGCAATATAGTTGCTCCGGGACCTACAGAAACAGATATGGTCAGAGAATTTTTCAGCGAAGAAAAGAGAAAAAGAGTTACAAACGAAATCCCTCTAAGAAAATTTTCAGAACCAGCAGAAATTGCTCAAGCAGTACTATTCTTTGCCAGTGATATGTCAAGTAATGTAACAGGTCAAAAAATCCACGTTGACGGTGGCAGAACAATAAGATAATTATAAAAGGAGAAAAAATGGAAGAGAAACTTTTAGGAAAAGTTGCCTTAATAACAGGGGCAGCAAGAGGAATAGGAAGAGAATACGCTTTAAGACTTGCTAAGCTCGGAGCAGATGTAGTAATTACGGATTTAGACATAAAAGCCTCTAAATTCAAAGAAGAAGATGTATTGGCTCCTACAGTAAAAGAAGAGATTGAAGTACTGGGAAGAAAGTCAATGGCATTTGAAGGTGATGCAACAGATGATGAATTCGGAAAAATGGTAATTGAAGAAGTAATAAAAGAATTCGGACATATTGATATTCTCATTAATAATGTAGGCGGAACGGGAGGAGCCGGTCCTGCTCTTGCAACAGAAATGGAAACAGACAAATTTGTACACGCACTACATATAAATCTTTTATCTGCTTTTATTTTCTGCAAATATGCGGGTAAGCAAATGAAAGCACAAAAGAGCGGCAAAATAATAAATATTTCATCTGTAGGAGGTTCTGTTCCACTATTTATCACTCAGGCACATTACTCTGCAGGAAAAGCCGGAGTAGATGCTCTGACAAGAATGTTTGCTCTTGAACTTGCGCCTTACGGAGTAAATGTAAATGCGGTTGCACCGGGCTACATACACACGGTTAAATGGGATGCACACTTTGAAGAACAATTTAAAGAATTAACTGAAAAAGTACCTATGGGAAGACTTGGAACTACAGAAGACTGTGCGAAAGTAATCGAATTTTTAGCAACTGATTTATCTGATTATATGACAGGACAAGTGCTTTATATTGACGGAGGACTAAAAACACTTAATCCGTCTTCATCAAAAGTCAACTTATATTAATTTTACATCAGAACACTTGAAATCAAATGAAATTTAATTTATAATATTAAAGGATAAAATCGTAAGGAGAGTAAAATATGAAAATTATAGTAGCAGCAAGCATGAAAGATGCAAAATTTGCTAAATTTGAAGATTTAATTCAAAAAAATTGCGGAAAAGACGTAGAAGTAGTAAAATGTAATGTAATTACAGACAACATCGAAGAATTAATCGCATCAGAAAATCCTGCAGCAATCGTAAAAGTAGGTGTAAAGGTTCCTGATACAGATATTCCTGTAATAGACGGACTAGCTCTTAATTACCCACAAATGGGAGCAAAAAAACTTTTTGATGCTATTAATGCCTTAAAATAATTAAATGAACAAAAAAAGACTCTGCATAAGCAGAGCTTTTTTATATTTATTTTAATATTCAATTAAATTCACTATTAATAATTAGGAACACCATATCCCATTATATTCCATGACCCAATAGAATAAGATCTTCTTCTGCAGGCATCAGAGCTATTACCTTCTATTGTATTCACAACTCCTCCGCTAACACTCTCAACTATTCCGACATGATTTCCGACGCCATTACCGTCCCAGTCAAAGAAAATAATATCTCCTCCTCTCGGAGTATAATTCCTTCCCTGCCATCTTCCTCTGGATCTAAACCAATTTGCGCCATTATCCACATAAGAAAACTTAGGTATTGTACCCGATCTTAAATACCCCGCTTGGTTAGCACACCATGAGACAAAACAAGCACACCATGATACTCTATAATTAAAGCCATACCAACTCCAAAACTTCTGTCCGCCGTAATTCCCTATTTGCGCTCTTGCAACATTTAATATGGCTTTTCTGCCGGTACCATAAGTACCCGGATCACCTTTAGAGTAATTACTTTGCTTCTTCATATTTTCTTCATATAGCTTATCATTAAGTTCATCAGCTTCTTTCTGCAATATATCAAGCTGTTCCTTAACGCCTCTTAGATCTTCATTCGTATCAGTTAATTGACGATCTTTAGCAGCCTTCAAAACATCCAAATCTTCTTTATTTGTTTTAAGTTTTTTAATCAAATCATCTAATTCTTTTTTATTTGCAGAAATTTTTGCAGTTTCAGCAGAAATTTTATTTTCAGCCTTTTGAAGTCTATTGATTATATTTTGGTCATAAGTTACAAGGTCTTTATAATTTGATATATTATTTAATAAATCAGAAATACCTTCAGATGAAAAAATGATATCCAAGTAGCCAGTATCTCCATACATATACATTACTTTCATTCTCTCATCAAAGACTGTTTTATACTTTTCTTTTTCTTTCTTTGCTTTTTCTAACTCTTCTTTAGCTTTTGAAAGAGATTTTTCTACTTTGCTTCGTTTATCTTCCTGCTCTTCAATATTCTGATTTAATTTAGAAATCTTACTGTCAAAACTTTTGATTTCTTTTGAAAGCTTATCAGCTTCATTTGAAGCACTTTTTAAATCAGAGTTTTTATTTTTAATTTGTTTTTGTGTTTCATTGAGTTTTTGCTGTGTAGACTTATTCGCACTCACTGTCGCAGGTGTCCATAAAAAAGTCATCAAACAAATTATAGTTAAAACAGTTGAAATAATTTTTTTCTTCATATTTTCTCCAAAATATATTACTACATATAGTTTCTATTTATTTATATTATACTACTATTGGTATTTTGTCAAATTATGACTTAATTCTACTTAAAATCTAAAAATAAAAACACCCTTAAAGGTGTTAATTTTACAAAATGGCGCGCCCTGGAAGATTCGAACCCCCGGCCTTTTGATCCGTAGTCAAACGCTCTATCCAGCTGAGCTAAGGGCGCATATTTAATACTTAAATAATATACCATAAACTAATATAAATTGCAATATTTTAATGGTCCGTTAAAATACAAATTATATATATTTCAAATATAAAAAAGAACCCTTACTATTGTAAGGGTTCATGGGTGTGATCAGATTTTAATAAAATTTACTTTAAGTTCTTAATGTTATAAATGTAATACTATAAAATTATATTTTATAGACAAACCATTTTAGCTAACATGAATGGGAACCATGTAATCCATTGAGCACCAAGAGCGATGTTTGATAATTGAGCAGCACCTTCAGGAACTGTTAAGTTAGCAGCACCTGCTAAGTTTGTCATAACTGTACCTGCATATGTAGAGAATGTTAGATAGATAATACACATAATAATTACTTCTATTAAACCTCTGAATAAGTTACCTTTGTTAGGTAATACGGCACAAATTACGTAGAATGGAAGTGCAGCTAAGTCAGCTAATGGTAATACTGTATTCCAAGGTAATATAACTGCTTCTACTAAGATAATAGGAATAGCTAATAGACCTAATGAAATAACGAATGGATGACCTGTAGCTACGGCAGCATCAAGACCGATGTATAATTCTCTTCCTGGGAATCTCTTTTCAAGGAATGCTTGTGTCATTTCTGAGATTGGCATTAAACCTTCCATTAATAGAGCAACCATTCTAGGGATAAGAACTAATACAGCAGCGATATTCATACCAACGATTAGAATTTGTTGAATTGCAGTTCCTACATTTACTTCAGGAGCTGTAAATTGAGATAATGCTGATAAGAAACCACCGATGATGAAGCCCATCATGATTGGTTCACCTAGTAAACCAAGCTTTTCTACGATACCTTCACTTGTCCAGTGAATGTCTTTTACGCCAGGGATCATTCCTAATAATTTATCCAATGGATATGTTACGATACAGTTACACATTGATTGGATATGTGGAAGTGAGATACCATCAAGACCGAATACTTCAACACAGTCAGCTTGTGTCCAGTCAGCTACGATAAAGATTATACCCATCATTAATACTGCTTGACCTATAGCGAATACCCATGCTAAAGCTGTTCCTTTACATACAAGAAGGATAGCTGATGCTGAGAATAATACGTGCCAGTAATTCCAGATATCAACGTCCATTGTTTTTGTCCAACCTAAAGCGATCATAATAATATTTGTTATGATAACTGCTAGGAATACGAAAGGTACGGCTTCTGTTGACCATGCGATAGCAGAACCTGCAGCCCAACCAACATCGATAGTTGTTAGTGGGAAGTTTAAGTTATCTACTAGTGCTTGTGCAACCGGTGTAATTGTAGAAGACATAATACCGATAACAGCATTAAGTCCGATGAAACCAACACCGAAAGTCATACCAGCTCTTAAAGCTTCACCGAATTTAGCACCCATTACTAAGCCTAAAATTGTGAAGATGATTGGCATCATTACTGATGCGCCCATGTCTATAATATAACTAAACGCGTTTGTTACAACTTGCATTGTTTTTCTCCTTTAAAATTAAAATTGTTTGTTTTCTATGTTAAATATTTTTTTCGCTTACTTTTAAAATTCGTATAATACCTAATGAAGTTAATTTTTTAATACTTCTAATAATTCATCGATACATTCTTTAAGTTTAATACCTGTTAAAAATGCTCTTCCATTGAGTGTCTTGCAAGGGAAGTTGCCAGGTAAATCACATGTACCAATTACCAAATCTGGTAATATTTCATTTGCTCTTGAAGCAGCGTCTGCAGCTTTACACTGAACAGTCTTTACTTCAATATCGTTTTGTTCGCAAAGTCTCTCAACTTTTTTAGCAACTACTGTAGATGTAGCAATAGCTGTTCCACAGGCTACTAATATTGTTTTCATCTCTAATCACCCCCGGTTGAAGTTGTAAGCATTCAAAAAATATTCTAACCGTTTTTAAGTATGAAATTGTCAATCATCACAATGGATTATTAAAATCTCATTAATTTAAATTATGTAACTGTTACATTTACACACAAATGAAACTTTGTTACGTATTAAGTATAATACTTTAACTAAAATTTGTCAACCTTTATATAGGCTTAAATTCCTTAATTAAAGCTATAGTAAATATATATTACGTTTATTATAATTTATTACTAAAGTTAAAGTAAAGTTCTAATATAATTTTAATAAACTAAAAAAGAAGCTTATAATTAAGCTTCTTTAAGCAAATTTTGTAACACTTAATAAGAATAACAGCATCAAAAGAGAGAAAACAGCAACACCGAATGCAAGCCTTGCCATAAAAGTAGCCTGAGATACTTTTTTTTCCATATCGGCTATTCTTTTTTCCGTCAGATCATAAATATCAAGAGTTTGATTATTGGCAGCTTTTTGAGCCTCTTCCTCTTTCATCAAATCAATGGGATTAATGCCGACATTTCCGCCTATTAAAGGAGAAAACGCTCTTTTTCTTAGACTTTTTTTATAACTTGCAAGTATTTTTCTTCTATCTTCACCACTGGTAGGGTCAAGATGAAATTCCTTTTCTTCTTCTACTGTTTCTACTGTGTCTTCACTGAGAAGATTATCATTTTCTTCTTCAGTAACATTAACTTCATCATTAGTTAATGTTTTATTTTCTTCACTCATACTAAACGCTTAAACTCCTACCGCCGTCAGCAATAACAACTTCGCCGTGAATAAATGATGGTGTATTTAAGAAATAAACAATATCAGCTACTTCCGTAACATCCATAAATCTTCCTAGTGGAACAGTTTTCTTTCTGTCTTCGAGTCCTTGAGGATCATCTTTAAATCTTTCTGCCATAAGCGGTGTCATGATTAAAGTCGGAGCTACGGCATTGATTCTTAAACCTGTATCACCAAAGAATCTAGCTATACTTCTTGTCATAGAAACTACAGCACCTTTACTTGCAGCGTAAGCAACACTTCCGCCGCCGCCTGAGAATGCAGCTGTTGAAGCAACATTAACTACTGATGGAACTTGATCTTTATCTTTAGCTTTTAATAATAGATCTATTAAAGAAATTATCATATTATAAGGTCCGTTTACGTTAATATTCATAGTTCTGGCAAATACTGCAGGATCTAAACTGATTTCTTTTGGATCTCCGCCCGGTGCAATTGCAGCGTTGTTAACTAAAGTAGTTAAATAACCATATTCTTTTTCAACTAATTTAGCAACTTCTTTAACATTATCAAGATTTGAAATATCACATTTAACTGCATGAGCAACTGTTCCGTTTGATTCTAATTCTTTCTTAGTTTCAAGCATACCAGCTTCATCAAAATCTACAATTATGATATCATATCCTTCTTTAGCAAATTTTTCACAAATAGCTTTACCAATACCTTTGGCTCCGCCTGTAATAACTACATTTTTTTTAGCCATGTTTATTTCACTCTCCTAAATAACAAAATTTTATCTATCACGTATTATATAACATAATATTCCCGTTGTCAATTACTTATGTAATTTTTTTATTTTTATCATTACATATGTAACACAGTAATTTTGCTTAGGCTTTTCTTGATTATTTTATTGTATTTTTAAAAAATAAGGTGGTTATAAACCACCTTATCTTGAATACATTATTTAGTTTATTATAAACTATTTCATTTCAGGATCGAATAATACTTTAAATCCTGTTACGTTAGCAGCTTTATTGAAAGCTTCTTCCCAATCTTCAAGTTTCATAACATCAGATACTAATGGTTTAATATTGATTTTACCTGCAGCAACTAAATCAACAGCTCTTCTCCAAGCAGTTGGTTTTTGAGAAAGTGTACCTTGGATTCTGATTTCTTTTTCTTGAATTCTACCTAAATCTAAGTAGTCAGGAGATGGACCGTGGAATACGCCCATTTGAGAAATTGTACCGGTTTTCTTAACGATATCAAGACATGTATTTAATGATGGATAAGCACCTGATGCTTCAACAACAACATCAGCACCATAACCGTCTGTTAAATCCATAACAAGAGCTTTTAAATCTTCTTCTTGTTGGTTTACACAATAATCGATACCTAATGTTTTAGCGATTTCCAATCTATGTTTATCTTGGTTGATACCTGTTAAAATAACTGTCGAGTTGTTTGCTTTAGCAGCTAAAGCAGCAAGTGTACCGATTGGACCAGGTCCGCAAACTACAACAACTTCATCAGCATGTGTAGTAGTTGTTTCTCTAACAGCATGGATACCGCAAGCAAGTACTTCGATCAACGCACCTTCTTCAAAGCTCATACTATCAGGCATTGGAATACAGCTTGTTGCAGGAACTTCTACATATTCAGCGAATACACCGTTCTTTTTAGAACCGATACCCAATCTTTCAATACATACATTTGTGTTACCTACCGCACAGTTTCTGCATTTACCACATACTTTATATGTAGTCATAACAACAACTCTGTCACCTACTTTAACACCTTCTGCATCTTCACCTAATTTATCTACGACACCACAACCTTCATGTCCGATAATAACAGGTAATTCACCTAATCTGTCAGAACCGAATTTCCAATATGCTAAATCTGTAGCACAGATACCGCCTCTTTTTACTTTAACTCTAACATATCCTCTTTTAGGTTCAGGAACAGGGAACTCTCTAAGTTCAAGTTGTCTGTCCTCATTAAGGCATAAGCCTCTCATCATTTCACTCATTATTATTTACCTCTTTCTTTTATTTTACAGAGTCTTTCATTTTTTGAATAAGCTCTTTATAATCAGCATCATCACCTTTAAAGATTGATGATGTTCCTGCCACCAATACATCCGCTCCGGCTTTTACACATCCCGGAATGGTTTCAGCGTTTATATTCCCGTCTACTGCTATCATTAAATCGGGATTTCTGTCATCAGCCATTTTTCTTATATTTTCTATTTTGCCAAGGGTTTGCTTAATGAACTTTTGTCCCGCAAATCCGGGAGAAACCGTCATTGCCAAAACCATGTCTATATCATCGATAAGATATTCCAAACAATCTTCGTTAGTTGCAGGATTTATGGCAACTCCCGCTTTAACTCCCATTCTCTTTATATCTCTTAAAACTCTATGGATATGAACTGTACTTTCCGGATGAACGTGAATACAATCATTTTCATCTAAAATACTTGCAATTTTTTCAATGTGTTTTTCAGGGTGGAACATTGCCAAATGAACATCGAAAGGTATTGAAGTTCTTTTTTTCATTTGTTCGAGCATATAAATACCCATTGCAATATTTTCAACATAATGTCCGTCCATCATGTCAAAATGGATCAAATCGGCGCCGGCTTTTTCAAGTTTGTCTAATTCCCATCCAAACTTCATAGGGTTACCGCACATAATCGAAGCTGATACTTTTAAATCATTCATCTTATTTGTCCTCCCCTACTGCTTTATGTATAATATCTTTCATCTCTTTTGTTAAAGGTTTATATAAATCTCTGTCACCTTTAAAAATGGCACTGGTTCCGCAAACATAAACGTCTGCACCGGCTTTTGCACATCCCGGAATAGTTTCAGGTCCGATATTACCGTCAACTTCTATTAATAAATCAGGATTATATTTTTCCTTCATTTCTTTCAAATCTGCAATTTTTTTATATTGATTTTGTATGAATTTTTCTCCCGAACCGCCCGGGTTAACAGTCATCAGGCATACCAAATCGATTTCTTTTATTACTTCTTTCAAAACATTTAAATTAGTTGAAGGATTTAAAACAACACCTGCTTTAGCTCCTGCTTTTTTTATTCTTAAAATACTTCTATGTAAATGCTTTACTGCTTCTGCGTGAATACAAATATATTCAGCACCGGCTTCTGCAATTCTTTCATAGTATACATCAGGTTCTACAACCATTAAATGAACATCGAAAATCATATCGCTATGTTTCTTCATACCTTCAAGCATATAAAGTCCCATACCGATATTATTAACAAACTCTCCGTCCATCACGTCAAAGTGGATCATATCTACTCCGGCGGCTTTTAGTGCATCTAATTCATCACCGTATTCCAATGCATTTCCACACATTATCGAAGCTGCTATTTTATCCATATAAGTACGTCCTTTCTTAATTTTTTACCATGTCTTATTATACAATTATTTAATATTTAGGTCAATACAAAAACGAAATCCCAAAGAAAAGGCTGCTTTCTGAAGGATTTCGATTTTTTATTAATTATTTAGTTCTGTATTTAGCTTCCATTTCAGCCATAACGCCAAGTCTTTCAGTAAATCTTGGTTCTTTTGAATATTCAGTTTCGATCCAAACTTTAGCTATTTCAGCCATTAGTCTAGGCGCAATAACTCTGGCACCCATTGTAAGGATGTTTAATTTTGTATCGCTCTTAGCAAATTTTGCTGTGAATAATTCGTTACAAACAGCAGCTCTTGCACCGGGAACTTTATTGGCAGCTACAGACATACCAACACCGTTGCCGCACATTAAGATACCGCCTGTTTCACCTTTTTCATCATTAACTACATCTAAAGCAACCGCTTCAGCGATTTGAGAAAATTGAACAGGAGGTTTTGGCGCATCAGGTCCTTTATCGATAACCTTGATTCCCCAAGATTCCAATTCTTTAATAAGTAATTTTCTTTCTTCTATTGCAGCATGATCAGAACCGATCGCAATTGTTTTAAATTGACCTTCCATTATTTTTCTACTCCTTCTGGGAAGAATAAAATCTTACCAAATAATGTTTTTCTTTCATAATTAGCCTTAAATACTTCTTCAATTTCGTCTAAAGGATATCTATGAGTGATTATTGGAGAAAAGTCTAGCATACCTTTTTCAAGGAAAGCAACTACGCTTGTCCATGGTTTTCCAGGGAAACCTTGTTGAATAGCATTCCAAGCACCGTAGATTGTAAGTTCGCTTCTTCCGATTTTTTCAAAATATTCTCTTGGAATAGTAATATCGCCGTATGGGATACCTAAGTATAATACTTTGGCACCTTTACATCCAAGACCCAATACTTGAGCGGATGTTACAGGAGTACCGCCTGATTCGATAACAACATCAACGCCTCTGCCGTTTGTTACATCAAGCACACCGTTTCTAGCTGAATCGTAATCATCGATTTTTGAAAGAACCACATCAGTTGCTCCGCAAGCTTTAGCCCATTCAAGTTTTTCTTCCATGATATCTATAGCAATTATTCTTTTAGCTCCAAATACCTTTGCAGATTGAATAGCAAGTAAACCGATAGGTCCGCAGCCCATAACCGCTACATCATCTCCGGGTTGCATGTTAAGTTTATATAAACCGTGGAAACATACACAAGTTGGTTCAATTAAAGCAGCTTGTTCAAAACTTACACTTTTAGGAAGTGGAACCAAGTTTCTTTCAGGAAGTGCGATGTACTCAGCAAAAGCACCGTCTCTAACAGCACCGATAACTTCAAGAGTCATACATCTTGCATATTCACCTTTTTTACAGTATTCGCATTCGAAACAAGGAAGTGCAGGACATGCAGTTACATGATCTCCTGCTTTATAACTTGTTACGCCTTCACCAACTTCGGCAACTTCACCGCTAAATTCATGTCCCCATACCAATGGACCCTTTTCAGGGAATTTAGGTCCTAATTTTGTATATCTTGAAAGGTCAGATCCACAAATACCAACAGCTTTAACTTTAATTAAAACTTCGCCCGGTTTAACTTCAGGCATTGGAACTTCTTCAAGTCTTAAATCTTGTTTTCCATATAATCTTGCAGCTTTCATTTTATTTCTTTTCTCCTTATATATTTAAATTAATACAACTTGACACATCAAATTTATGCATCTGCAGCTTTTCTTAAATCGTCTAAGTTCTTAGCAACATCTCCTGTAAAAGCAAAAGAACCTGCTACTATTACGTTCGCACCGGCATCAACAAGTGACTTAACGTTATCAGCGTTTACGCCTCCGTCAACTTGGATATCAATATCTCTGTCGCCGATCATTTCTTTAATTTCTCTGACTTTTTCAATCATAGTCGGATTGAAAGCTCCACCGCCGCCACCTGGGTTAACTGTCATAACTAGAACCATATCTATATCGTCTAATACATATTTAAGTACATCAGGTGGAGTTGCAGGGTTAAGAACAACACCGCATTTAACGCCAAATGATTTAATAAGCATCAAACTTCTGTGTAAATGTGTAGTAGCTTCGGCATGTACAGTTATCATCTGTGCTCCTGCTTTAACAATTCTTTCAATGTATCTGTCAGGTTCTGTAACCATCATGTGTACATCAAAGAATAAGTCTGTATGAGGTCTGAGCATAGCAATTTGGTCAGGACCAAAAGCGATGTTAGGAACGTAATTCCCATCCATTACGTCAATATGTAACATTTCTACATTGCAGTCTTCAACTGCTTTGATTTGTTCATTAAGTCTTCCAAAATCAGCTCCGAATATTGAAGGTGATAATTTTACCATTTTTTCTTCTCTCCTTTTGTTCTATTTGTTTCTTCTCTTTATTATAAGCATTGCTGAAAATTTTTCAAGCACTTTTCATTATTTTCCAAAAGAAACTAAAAAAAATAAAACAAGCCTTTCGTTATAAATAAAAAGCCTATTTTCTATAACTTTTCTAAGCTTCTTTTACTTATTTTTTATAAAAATAAGTAAAAAATTACAATATATAAATAAAATTTATTTTAATTTTATCTATTTTATATAATTTTTAATTGTAAACCGTTATCATTTTTAACAAATAAATAATTGTAATAAAAAATATGAAGTGATATGATATTTTAAGACAAATCCAAGGAGGATTTTATTATGAAAAACTGGAACGGAAAACCTTATTATTCATTGGATTATATGTTAAAAGAACGATATAACAAAAAAATATATAAAGTAGCCTTAAACGGAGGAATGACTTGTCCGAATAGAGACGGAAAGATAGATACAAGGGGATGTATCTTTTGCAGCAAAGGAGGTTCTGGAGATTTTGCGGGAAAGGGTATTGATGATATAACGACCCAAATAAATAATCAGGCAGAAATACTAAGGGAAAAAACAAATGCGTCAAATTTCATTGCTTATTTTCAGGCATACACGAATACATATGCTCCGACAGATTATTTAAGAAAGATTTATACCGAAGCACTTTCTCACCCCAATATAGTAGCACTCTCCATAGCAACAAGACCCGACTGTCTCGATAAAGAGGCATTAGATCTATTAGAGGAGCTTAATAATATAAAACCGATTTGGATAGAATTGGGACTTCAAACGATAAATGAGAAAACTGCAGAGTATATAAGAAGAGGATATCCGCTATCATGCTTTGATAGTGCCGTAAAAGAACTGAGAAAACGCGGTATTGAAGTAATAGTTCATACTATACTCGGTCTGCCGGGAGAAACCAGAAAAGATATCCTTGAAACTATACATTATTTAAACAATAAAGACATCCAGGGAATCAAACTTCAGCTCCTACATGTTTTAAAAGATACTGATCTGGCAAAAGAGTATGAATTGAATAAATTTGAAGTCTATACAATGGAAGAATATATAGACACTGTGATAGACTGCGTTGAGCATTTATCAAACAATATCGTTATCCATAGGATTACGGGAGACGGTCCAAAAAAGATCTTGATTGCTCCTTTATGGAGCGGAAACAAGAAATCAGTATTAAACTCTCTTCACCATGAATTTAAAGTAAGACAAGCTTATCAAGGGAAGAAATGCAAACAAAAATAAACTATTCTTAATAAAAAAGCTGCTCACAAATTTGTGAACAGCTTTTAAAATACTGATTATACATTTGTATCTATTTTTCAAACTCGTCTTTTAATTTTTCTCCCCAAGCTCCGCCTTGATGATAGAAAAGTACTTGTTCTCTTGTAACACCTCTTATTTCTTCACTAACCATAGCAAGAGCGTCACCCATAGCAAGAGTGTTCGTTGTTGAAGTCGTAGCATTTACTCCTGTAGGACAAGCTTCTTTTTCTACTCCTATGTATAACGCCACATCACATAATTTAGCAAGTGTGGATTCCGTATTACCCGTTAAACAGATAGCCTTTGCACCTATAGTCTTAGCCGAAGGGATTACCAATTCTTTTAAAATAGTTGTTTCCCCGCTGTTAGATATTGCAATAATCAAATCATTGGGCTGTATAGCACCGATATCCCCGTTCTCACAGTTATATGCACTTAGGAAAAAAGCAGGCTTTCCTGTACAGCAAAGAGTAGCCGCTATCTTTCGGCTTATAAGTCCCGATTTTCCTGTACCCGTCAATATTATTTTGCCCTTGCACTCGGTTATCATATCCACAGCTTTGACGAAATTATCGTCTAAACTGTCCATTAGTCTTCCAAGTTCATATCTTTCCATTTCAATAACTTTTTTACCTTTTTGTAAAATCTCGTTTTTTTCCATGATTATATATCCTTTGTTTAATTTATTTATACATCTTTATTATATTCATGATTACACCTTTTTTCAATAACTTTCGTTTCGATACTAAAAATAACCGATAATATTTATTACTTGTATATTTATCCTCATTAAAATACATTTTACAAACATAAATCTTATTTTATCCTACTTAACTTCAATAAATATTTTATTCTTTATATAACTTCATTTTTGTAAATCACAATTGACAATAATACATGCAGCACTTGATTGAACAGAAAAGACGTGTTTGATAATTTAAAGATAAGAGGTGGGAAACATGGAACTAAATAACAGATGTTTCAAAATTTTAAGAACACTTTTTGAGAAAGACGATTATGTCTCCGTAAAGAGTCTAAGCAAAGAACTTGACTGCTCCGAAAGAATAATCAGATACAACGTAAATAAAATCGAAGAATATTTGAGAAATAAAAAATATTCATTTCTTTACAGAGATTATAAAAAAGGATTATTAGTCATAAAAAACAAACAATCTCAAGATTTTTATAATAACTATTTGAATATATCACACCCTTACGAATATAAGTATTCGGCGGAAGAAAGGTGTTCGTTCATAATCGGATATTTATTAAAGAGAAACGGATATATATCTATAGAAAAATTATCAAACGAATTATCGACTTCAATAAGTACGATAACGAAAGATTTGGAAAATGCAGAAAAATGGCTTGAAGATAAAAATACAAAACTTATAAAAAAAGCGGGAAAAGGAATTTCAATACAAATCGATGAAATAAAAAGACGTGCTTTATACAGAGAACTGACAGATGAAGTATTAACACCTTCATACGTAATCAATTACATAAGCAATATATCTTTAAAGGAAAGAGCAAACACGATACTGCTTGATGATTTATTCAAAGATCTTGACAGAGAATTCCTAATCGGACAAATACAACACCTTGAAAAAGAGCTGGGAGAAATATTTTCAGATGAAACATTTTCTTCACTCCTAATACATTTATCAATAATCGTGTACAGAGTATCAAGGAACTGTTCATTAAAAGAAATCACAGGAGAAACAACTTTAAATAACAGCATTGAATACACACTTACTTCTCAAATCATAGAGAATATAAATACTCGTTTTACTATAACCATACCAAGCGAAGAAATCTATTACTTTACAGTACATCTGCTTGGAGCAAAAGTAATCACAAAAAACACAAAATACAAATTCAATGAGACAGAAGCGATAATAATCAGAAATATTGCTACAAAAATGGTCGAAGAAATAGGCAATTTATACGCAGTGGATTTTAAAGAAAAGAAAGAGGACGTAATAGACGGTCTAATAACGCATTTAATACCTACAGTGTACAGAATCAAATATAAAAAAAGGATATTAAATCCCATTTATCCCGAAATGGAGCAGAAATATTCCGACCTTCTGGGAAATACAAAAATCGTATGCAGACATTTAAGTGAGTACTGCAAGGAAGAAATCAACGAGCAGGAAGTTTCGTATATAGCAATGCACTTTTTAGCCGCACTTCACAGTAAGCTAAACGAAAAAACGGATATGCCAAAGGCAATCGTAGTATGCGGATCCGGATACGGAACAGCACAAGTAGTGGCAATGCAGCTTTCTTCATTGTTTAGCGTTGAAATAAAAGCAATCGTTTCTCAAAGAGAAATAATAAATTTGGATAAAAACAACCAAAATTTTGACTACATAATAAGTACCGTTGAAATTGCTAATTTAAGCAAAGACGAATATATAAAAATAAGTCCTATGTTTAACCACAATGACTTTTTAGAAATCAATAAACATTTAAGGGCAAAATTTATCAAAAGTAAAATCGATTATAGCCAATTGGAGCTTGCCGGAAAAATTGCAGAAATATCAATGAAGTACAGACCCAAAGTAAATAAACTTCAGCTCCAGTATGAAATATTATTGGAACTTATAAATCAAAACAGAAATAATGCACCGGAATATACGAACGAAAGTGAAATAAATTTAAAAGATTTGATCACACCGTCATTTATAAGACTTAATGAACTCTGCGGTACCTGGCAGGAAGCAATAATCAAAGGAACTAAAATACTTGAAGAAAAAAACTTTATAACAGATGCGTATAAAGTCGCAATAATCAAAAGCATAGAGGAAATGGGTCCTCAAATGGTAATAGTACCGGGAATAGTCCTCGCTCATTTAGCACCGGGGAAATACTGTAAAAAGCTGGGGTTTTCCATTACGACGCTGAAGAAACCCGTTATATTCGGATTTCCCAGACACGACCCCGTAAAAGTTGTGATAACACTGTCTCTGGTAAATGAGAATACCTATAAGAAGGCTCTTATGCAGTTATTCAATATATTACAAAACAAAAACACAAGAAGCGTGCTAATAAATGCAACGAACAAAAATGAAATACTGGACTTAATAAAACAATATTCATCATAGCCAATAAAAATATAAAAAATAAAGGAGGAATTATTTTGAAAGCGGCAATATTTTACGGACTAAATGACATCAGGATCGAAGAGAGAGAAATGCCAAAATGCCCTAAAGGCGGACTTATCATGAAAGTTTGCTACGTTACTACCTGCGGTACGGACGTAAAGAGGTATAAGCGACCTTATGCAATAGACAGAGGTCAAGGAGAGTATCCGATATTCGGCCATGAAGCAAGCGGACTTGTTTACAAAGTAGATGAAGAATGTAAAGATTTTAAAGTTGGAGACAGAATAGTAGCCCATGACGCAACAGCCTGCGGGAATTGTTACTGGTGCAAAAAAGGTTTAAGCAATATATGTCCGAACATGACAAGGCTTGGAGGGACATGGACTGAATACATAGCTGTGGATAAAAAGATATTAGAAAAAAATACTTTTAAAGTTCCAAACAATGTTCCGTTGGAACTTGCGCCGGCAGTGGAACCTATGGCATGTGCCATGCACTGCGCAGAAGCGGCTAATGTAAGACTCGGTGACTATGTAGTCGTAAACGGAGCGGGACCGTTGGGGCTTGGGATAATAAGATATGTATCAGCAATGGGTGCACAGGTAATAGCCTGTGACATGAGCGAATTCAGATTAGAAATGGCAAAAAAAATGGGAGCTAAATGGACTGTCCATGTTACGGAAGAACTGGATCAAATCAAGGCAGTAAGAGCATTAACACCGAACGAAAGAGGCTGTGATGTTGCGATTGAAGCGGTAGGGCTCCCAAAGACATGGGAACTAACAATACCTATGGCACGAAAAGGAGGATTGGTACTTGAATTTGCGGGATGTGCTCCGGGAACGAGTATAACAGTAGACACCGCCCTACTTCATTACTCCGAACTTACAATCAAGGGTCTGTTCCATACGACACTACAACAAATACAAATGGCATTTGATTCTATCGTGAACGGACTTATCCCAAGAGATGTGATGATAACTGGGAATTATACACTGGATAATTGTATACAATCTCTCGAAGACCATTCAAATCAAATAGGTATCAAAAATTTAATCAAAATAGCAGACGAAACTCTATAAAAGAAAGGAGGAATATAAAATGAAAAAAGTAAAAATATTGGTAGCCTGCGGAAGCGGAATAGCTACATCATCTTATGCAGAAGCAGCAGTTAAAGATATTGCTAAGAATGCGGGAGTATCAATAGACATTTCAAAAAGCACGATACAAGAAGCGGAAACAAAATCAAATGCCTTTGATATAGTACTGTTCACATCAAGCAACTGGAATAATTTTATCCATGAAGAAAATATAAGCTGTCCGGCATTATCCGTAGCTTCATTGATAACAGGATTTGAAGAAGAAGAAACAAAGGAAAAATTAACAGAAATATTAAAAAAAATCAGTAGTGAAGATTAATAACATCTTAAAAATTCAATAAGGAGGAAAACAATGGATATTATATTAAACGCGGTTCAATTCTTACTCGATATGGGCGGTTCAATCATTCTGCCATTCTTTGTAACGATTTTAGGAATAATATTTGGATTGAAGTTTGTTGATTCATTTAAGAATGGATTGATGATAGGTGTTGGATTTGCAGGTATCAACTTAATGGTAAACTTGCTTGTTACGACGGTACAACCTTCGACGGATTATTATACAAAACTGGGTACCGGATTTACCACCGTCAACTTAGGATGGGACAGCATAGCATCCATGGTGTGGTCTACAAGCTTTGCATTATGGCTTATACCATTAGGCTTTATACTAAACTTTATATTAGTCAGATTTAAGGTAGTAAAAACTCTAAATGTAGATATATGGAATTTTTATAATGCGATATTGACTTCTGCCGTTACATACTACGTTGCATTATCACTCGGAGCTTCAATTCTTGTTGCAAATATTTTAGGCATAGTCATAGGATTGTTCTTAACTGTCGTAGCCTGCAAAATCGGAGACAAGCTCGCAACTTCATGGCAGGGATACTTCAATATGCCTAAAGGTATCACCTGCTCCACACTGGATACTCAGCTCACCCACTACCCTATTTCATGGCTCGGTGCTAAATTATATGACCTCATACCCGGTCTAAATAAACTATATTTTGATATAAACAATGTAAATGAAAAATATACTGCGTGGACAGCCCCATCAATAGTCGGCTTCTTCGTAGGAGGACTGCTTGGACTGATCACAAAACAAAGTTTTGGAACGATACTTACAATGGCAATAGGTGTAGCAAGCGTAATCGTATTAATGCCTAAAATGGTTTCATTATTAATGGACGGATTGGTTCCTTTATCGAATGCAGCAAGGTCATTTATGAAAAAGAAACTAGGCGAAGACGCTGATATTCTTATCGGTATGGATGTATCAATCGGTCTTGGAGATAAATGCGGAATGATAGTAACTATGTTTCTAATGCCTATAACTATTTTACTGGCATTCATACTTCCTAACATAACCTTTTTCCCTATAGGTTTATTTGGGGGAATGATATGGTCCGGACATGCAGCTGCATTCGTATCAAAAGGGAACTTACCTAAAGCTATATTTGCGGGAACATTCCTTTTGGCATGGACTATCTTATGTCTGAACTTCATGGCTCCTATAGCAACTCGATTAGCACATGATGTAGGCGTAATCGACTCGATGACTCCTCTAATAACAGGCGGAGGATTCCAACAGACACAAGTAGTACTGGTTGGATTGATAGGTAAATTATTCGGCGGATTTTAATTTGAATTATAATATTAAATAAAGAGGTATAGAAAATGAATACTAAACAGGAATTAATCAGGATTTCAAAATTATTGGAACAAAAAGGATTTACAAATGCATTTCAAGGAAACATTTCAATTATTGACAGAAATTTGGGAAAATTATTTATTACTCCTTCAGGAACAAGAAAACTTACACTGACGGAAGAAGAAGTCGCTGTTTTGGATATGGACGGAAAGCAGTTGGAAGGAACGGTAAAGAAATCGTCAGAATATAAAATGCACTTGGCTGCACTGCAATATCGCCCTGACTGCACCGCTGTTATCCACTGCCACAGCGTATATTTAACCGCATTTTCAATGCTCGGAGAAACAGTCGACCCCAAATGTCACGAAGAGTTCCTTCTAACGAGAGGTATTCCTTGCCTGCCTTGGGGAAAAGGCGGGACATCTGATATTTACAAAGGTCTTGAAGAGCAGATAAAATACCATGATATAGTTTTACTTGGCAATCATGGTGCCCTTTGCGTCGGTTCTGATCTTGAAAAAGCCTTTAAAGTATTGGAAGCAGTTGATAATACTCTCAGAGCCTGGGTACTTGCTATGCAAATCGGTAACGGAAAAGTCGTTGATATCCCTATTTGGGATGAACTGATAAAACAAAAAGAAAAAGCGATCCACAATCTATAATATATTACTTTAAAGGAAAGGTGGTTATTATGCTTAATGACGTTATAGTGATAGATGGAGAAGCAAAAAACTGGAAAGATGCAATAAATTTAACTTTTAATGAATTATACAAAAAGGGTTATGTAAAACCATCTTTTTATGAGGCTTGTATAGAAAGGGAAATAAAATTTCCCACAGGGCTTAATAGCCATATCCCGGTTGCGATACCGCATACCGATGCGATCCATGTAAACAAACAAGCTATTTGTGTTCTCAGGCTCAAAGAGCCGGTATCGTTTTACAGTATTGAAGATGCAACAAAAAAAGTAGATGCCCAGTTTATTTTTAATATGGCACTGAAAAGAAATGAAGACCAGTTGACTTTATTAAAGGCTGTTATAAATATCGTTCAGGATAAAACATTCCTTGAAAAAGCTAAAAAACTAAACTTAAATGAAGTCAAAAATTTATTTTATAAAAAATGGATAACAGAAGTTGAATAAGATATTTATCTACTAAATATTTTATATTTACAGCTTGCATCAAGCCCTGAGTTTGTTTGTTGCTTGGGGCTTATATTTTAAAAAGGAGATTACTTATGAAAGTATTGATAAGAAGACCCAATGATAAAGAAAAAAAGATAATGAAAAAGTGCGAAATATGGGAACATAAAAAAGGCGTATTCGATTGGGAATATAAAGACAAACAAGAAACATGTCTCATAATTAAAGGCAGTGCTTCGGTAAAAGGGAAAAACGAATCTGCAGAATATTTTTTTAAAGAAGGTGACCTGGTTACATTCCCTACGAATTGGGACTGTCAGTGGAAAATCACTGAAGATATGAAAAAGTATTATATATTCGACTATGACTTCAATTCATAATATTATTTTAAATATTTTTATTTATCAAATTGGGGCAATATCATGTATGAATTGATTGCGATTGATTTAGATGGAACTTTATTGGATGATGATAAGAATATAACAAAAGAAAATCTAAAAGCATTAAATTGGTGCAAAAAACAAAATATCATCACTGTATTAGCAAGCGGAAGAGGACTGAGTGCAACAAGGAGTATAGCGAAAAAGATCAGTTCTTTCAATGATTATCATATATGCTGTAACGGAGGATTGATTTTCAATACTTATAAAGAAGATCATAAAATAATAAAAACATTAAATCAAAATGATTTTAATAATATTATTGATGACCTTAGGTATATAAATGCTTCTGTAGGGGTACAAAGTCCTGATGGCTTTTACTATGAAATAAATACTAATGCAGATATGCTGAAGGAAAAAGTTTTTTATTCTGACAAAGATTTAATAAAAATAAACTTAAAAAATGTAAAGGAACCTATTTTAATTACATGCTATATAAACAATAAAAAACAATATGATGAAATTTTTGATATAATTAAAAAATATGATATAAACATTACACAATCAGAAAAGAACTGGATAGAAATTTTCCCCAAAGGCGTAAATAAATATAATGCATTAAAAATAATTGCGGATAGTTACAATATAGACAAAAAGAATATTATTGCAATAGGAGATCAAACAAACGATATTGAAATGGTGAAAAATGCGGGACTTGGTATATGTGTAAAGAATGCATGCAAAGATTTAAAAGACGTATCTGATATGATAAGTCCATATTCGAATAACCAAAATGCTGTTTATCATATAATAAAAGAAATACTTAAATGCTCCATTTAATTAAATATATTTACACAAAAAGAGAAAAATAAAATTTTATTTTTCTCTTTTAAATTAAATACTTATTAACTAATAATAAAAAAGCAATCAAAACATATTAAGTATTCGTAGTTGATATTAAATTAAAAATTTTAAAGTATAAATATAAATACTTATTTACTTTCAGCTACTTCGCCTTCTTTTTTATTGGATTTAAACATCGTAACAATTGCTTGTCTGTTAATATTCAAATCTTCTTCCAAAGTCTTTACCGTAGGTGTTTCAATCCAAAAACCCTTTTTGGTCGGAACTTTATATTTCTTAGGTAAATTTGGAACATGTTCAACCCACTTAGTGTAAATTTGTTTTGAAAGATCATCTATACTTATTGATGAATCAAGTTTTAATATTTTTGCACTTTCACTAAATACAAAATCATTAAAATCTTTAGGTATGTATTTTTTCGCACAAACGGTACCGTAAAACAGTACACACCCATATAAAAATCCTACAAATCCTACTAAATATAAATGTTCAATCAGCCATTCATATATAAAATATAAATGTTTACCGAATGACATGTGCATCATAAAATCAACTATTATTAAATACATTATACGTCTAACTCCTTTTTTCTAGAGAAAATCTCTAATTAACTATATTAATTTCTTACGCTTCTTCTGCTTGTTTAGCTAATTCTTCTTCAACAATTTTTAAAATCAAATCTTTATCTTTTGATTCGTAAATCGCTTTTAGTTTATCTTCTTGTTGGATAAGAGAAATAACTGTTTGTAGCATAGCTAATTGTTGATGTGGTTCTTTTAATGCTAACATGAATAAAATCGAAACTTCACATTTTTCTCCTGCACCTGCCATAACTTCAAATGTTACAGGTTTTTTAAGAGTAGCAACACAAATACTTTGTTTGTTAACATGTTCAACATCTGTATGAGGAACAGCTACTGCAAAGTTTTCTACAGGAAGTCCTGTTGCAAATACTTTTTCTCTTTCTTTTACCGCTTCTACATAACTTTCTTTTACATAACCAAGATCTAATAATTTGTGTGCAACGTTATCAAGTGCATCTAAATTACTGTCAGCCTCCACATCAAAAAATATAAGGTCTTTGTTAAATTCTAAATCTGCCATTGGTATCTCCTCCTTAAACTATCTATCTTACCCATAAATAGCTCTAATAATTATTTTAACTAATTATAATTAAAAAAAATTTAAATGTCAATAAGTAAACGTTACTACCATTTTGTCATAACCTTTCTATTCCTTATTATATAAGCGTTTAAAGCACTTTATATGAAAAATTTAACAAAATAATTTTTGTTAAAACTTAACAGCAGGTGACATATGTAACATTAATAAAAAAAGTGACCAAAAGTACTTTACAATTAATTTTAAATAGTATATAATACGATTAAATAAAGATTTATATGTCTCAAGGAGGAAAAAATGAGTCAAAATATTCAAGAGTTAAGAGAAGCGATTTGTGACGTAGGACGTAAAATGTACGACAGACAACTTTGTTCTACAAATGATGGTAACATTTCAATAAGATTAGATGATGGTAACTTCCTAATCACACCAACAGGAGTAAGCAAAGGTTTCATGACACCTGACATGATGTGTATAGTAGATAAAGACGGTAATTTAGTTGAAGAAAACGGTCCATGGAAAGGTACAAGTGAATTTAAACTTCATTATAAAATATATCAGTTAAGACCAGACGTAAATGCGGTAGTTCATGCTCATCCACTATACGGAACAGTATTTGCAGCAGCTAATATGCCTTTAGATAAACCAATCTGTACAGAAGCAGCACTTAACTTAGGTGAAATCCCTGTAATCAAATACGGTTTACCTGGAACATTCGAAATCTGCGGAGATATCGAAGATTATGTAGAATACCATGACGCAGTATTAATGAGATATCACGGTGCCGTAACATTCGGTCCTGATGTACTAACAGCTTACTATAGAATGGAAAGCTTAGAATTCATCGCACAACAAGAATTTGCAGCAAGAGCAATGGGTATCGTAGAAAAAGCTACAATCCCACAAAATGTTATTGATGAATTATATGAACTAAGAAGAGAAAAATATTCTGCTCCTGATTCTATGGGTCCTCATCATATTGCAAACAAAAAATAAATTAATTACATAAAAAAGAAAGGCAAATGCCTTTCTTTTTTTGTCTTTTTATACTTTTATGTTAGAATAGCTTAAGAATATTTTTGAGGTATGATATATGTACGAATTAATTCAAGTAGGTAATAATACTTTTTATATGGACTCACCCAATAAAATAGGTTTTTACAGATACGATAATAATAAAATATATTTGATTGATTCCGGAAACGGAAAAGACTATGCAAAAAAAGTTTTAAAAATTTTAGATGAAAAAGGATGGGAGCTTGAAGGTATAATCAATACACATTCTCATGCAGACCACATCGGCGGAAACGATACTTTAGAAAAAAGAACGGGATGTAAAATAAGCACAAATGAAATAGAGCACGCTTTTACCAAATATACGATATTGGAACCGGCATTTATTTACGGAGCATACCCTCCCAAAAGGCTTCAAAAAAAGTTTTTAATGGCAAAATCAAGCAATGCTTCGGTTGATCTTAATAATATACCGAAAGGACTTGAAATAATAAACCTTCCGGGACACAGCTATGATATGATAGGTGTAAGGACAGACGATAATGTATATTTCGTTGGAGACAGCTTGTTCCCAAAGGAAGTATTAAATAAATATCATATAGCTACAATTTATGATATAAAAAACTTTTTAAGAACACTCGATTATCTAGAAACACTAAAAGGAGATTTTTTTATCCCTACTCATGCAGAAGCTTCAAGCAACTTAAAAAATCTAATCGAATTAAATAGAAATAAGGTATTTGAAATAATAAATTTACTTCTGGATATTTTAAAAAGACCATTAAGTTTAAATGTCATTACAAAAAAAGTATTTGATTACTATCAAATAGAAATAAATTATGTACAATACCATTTGGTAGAAGGAACTTTAAAAGCATTCATTTCATATTTAATAGATGAAAAAAAAGTCGACGTAATATTTGATAACAATTTTTTATTATACTGTTTAAGGGAAAATTAATATGAAAATAAATAATGAATTTTTAATAACAACAAAATATGAAATGGAAAGAAAAAATATTTCCCAACTGGATTTTATAATAGTTACGGGAGACGCGTATATAGACCATCCTTCTTTTGGTACCGCAATCATAGGTAGACACCTCGAAAGCCTGGGATTTAATATCGGTGTTATCCCCCAGCCCAACTGGAAAGATAAAGAAGCCTTTAAAGTACTCGGAAGACCTAAATATGCTTTTTTGGTAAACAGCGGAAATATAGACAGCATGGTCAATCACTATACAGCTTCAAAGAAAAAGAGAAATGACGATGTCTATACCGAAGGAGGAGAAGCAAACAAAAGACCGGACAGAGCAGTTATTGTATATTCAAATATGATAAGAATGGCGTATAAAAAAGTAAACATAATAATCGGAGGAATTGAAGCAAGTCTTAGAAGATTTGCTCATTACGATTACTGGGATAATAAAGTAAGGCGCTCCATATTAACGGACTCGACAGCCAATATGCTTACCTACGGAAGCGGAGAAAAGGTATTGGGAGAAATAGCAAACAGACTAAGAAACGGTGAGCAGCTTGAAGAAATAAAAGACGTCAGAGGGACTTGTTATATAACAGCTAAAATAGAAAATATAGAAAATTCTTTAATCATTCCATCTTTCAAAGAAGTTAATGAAGACAAAGAAAATTATAATAAAGCATTTAAAGCTCAGTATCAAAACCAAGATCCTATAACGGGCAAGACGTTGATACAATTCATGGATAAAAATTATCTCGTTCAAAATCCGCCAATGATGCCTTTAAACAGAGAAGAACTGGATAAGGTATACGGACTTAAATATACAAGAAAGTCTCATCCGATGTATAAAAAAGAAATACCGGCAATAAAGGAAATCGAATTCTCCGTAACATCAAACAGAGGATGCTTCGGCAACTGTTCATTCTGTGCCCTTACATTTCATCAGGGACGTATGGTTCAGTCCAGAAGCAAAAAGAGTATAATTGAGGAAGTCAAGCTGTTGACTACCTTAGATGGGTTTAAAGGTTATATACACGATATAGGAGGCCCTACCGCAAACTTTAAACACCCATCATGTAATAAGCAAATGGAACATGGAACATGTATAGGATTTAATAAGACATGTTTATCCCCTACCCCATGTAAAAATATAAATGCGGACCACAGCGAGTTTATCGATGTTTTAAGAGAAGCAAGAAAAGTAAAGAATGTAAAAAAAGTATTTGTAAGGAGCGGTATAAGATACGATTATTTGCTTTTGGAAAAGGATCCCAAAGTATTGGAAGAATTAGTAAAATATCATATAAGCGGACAGCTTAAAATCGCACCCGAACATATAAACAATAAAACACTCAAACAAATGGGAAAACCGGGCAGAGAAGTATATGAAGAGTTTGTAGATAAATATAAAAAAGCAAATAAAAAAATGGGACTTAATCAATTTTTGGTTCCTTACTTTATTTCTTCTCATCCCGGATGTACGCTTGAAGGAGCTGTAGAACTCGCAGTCTATTTAAAGCAAAATAATTTAAGACCGAGACAAGTTCAGGATTTCTATCCGACACCGGGAACGCTGTCAACGTGCATGTTCTACACCGGGAAAAATCCGCTGACGAATGAAAAGGTCTTTATTCCAAAGACCTACGAAGAGAAACAAACGCAAAGAGCTTTAATGCAGTATTATAAACCGGAGAACAAAGAAAGAGTAAAAAAAGCTTTATTAAAAATAGGAAGAACTGACCTGATCGGAACATCTCCGGACTGTTTGGTATTTGAGAAAAGAGAATTCAATAAGAACACCAAACCAAATAAAAAAACAAAAGTCCATAAAAAGAAACTTACAAATAAAAGCGGTAAAAGCAAACCAAACAGTAAAAAAATAAAAAACAACAGAAATAAAAAAAGAGCTTAAAGCTCTTTTTATTTTTTTATATTATTTATCTCGTTGGATAATTTAGCAAATTGCTCTATGGTTATATTTTCGGCTCTTACCTTTTCATCGAGCCCTGAATTTAAAAGTGCATTTTTAAGTAAATCTTTATTTACGGCAAGTCCATTTGCAAGGGAATTAAATACCATTTTTCGTCTGTTCATAAAAGCAGCCTTAACCACTTTAAAAAACATATCTTGATTATCTACATCAACTTTACTTTCTTTTCTTGGTACCACTCTTAAAACAGTGGAATCTACTTTTGGCATAGGCACAAAAACAGTCTTCGGTACATTAAAAAGCCTTTCTACTTCGGCATAATAATCAACCGCAATGGTAAATGATGAATAATCTTTTGTATTCACTTTAGCATTAAGCCTGGTAGCGACTTCTTTTTGAAGCATTACCACTATATTTTCAAACATAACTTTATCTTCCAAGACTTTCATTAAAATAGGTGAAGTAATATAGTACGGAAGATTGGAAATAAACTTGATTTTTCTATTTTCTTTAATAGCATCTTCAAGTATTTCTCTTAAATCGGTCTTTAATATATCCTTATTGATTATTTCAATATTATTGTACTCACTTAAGGTTTCTTCAAGCATATTTACGGCTCTGGTATCTATTTCAACAGCATATACCTTATAAGCTCTTTCAGCGAGCTTTTGAGTCAAGCTGCCCATTCCCGGACCGACTTCAAGAACGACTTCATCATCTGTAAGTTCAAGTGAGTCCACTATCTTTAAAACTATATTTTCATCTGTAAGAAAATTCTGCCCCAAATCCTTTTTAAATCTGAAATCGTATTTATTGGTTATTTCGCTTATTGTATTTTTATTTGTAGCTTTCATTATTATTTTCCTATAACACTTCTTACTTCTTCTATATTGAGAACTCTTGTTATATAAATAAGTGCAAGATATACTACCATGGCAACCAATATAACGACTACGGTCAATATACTGTTACTAAGAATTCCGCCAAGGAACGTTTTAACAAAGAAACAAACTATACCCATAACAGCCGCACAAAACAGGTTTTTGATAAATGCCATACCAAGACCGCCGTAAGTGGAACCGAGGAATTTTTTTATTGCTCTGTAGTCAAGACTTGCAACGACCAAGTCCGCACCGAGAGTCCCGAGTATAGCTCCGTAGATATTAAGCCACGGTATTTGTATCAGTACTACATTCAAAATAAGTTTTATAACACAGCCTACAGCTAAGTTTTTAACGGGAGTATTAAGAAGTCCGACACCTTGCAAAATCCCCTGCATGGTTGTCGAAATCATTGTAAATACGATTCCTATAGCGAGTATCCTAAGCATATTAGCACCGTTTGCATCACCAAACAATAAAGTGGTCACTTCACTTGACATAACTACAAGGCCTGCAATACAAGGAAGAGCAATCATTAAAACAACTTTAAACGTTAAGAAAGTCTTTTGCCTTATTTGTTTTAAATCTTTCTTTACAAAGGATTCACTTATTGTCGGAACAAGACTTGCCGCAAGAGAAGAAGACAAAATAAGAGGAATACTTATGATGGTCTGAGCTCTTTGTGATAGCTGTCCCCAAAGTACCGTGGCTTCATTTACACTGAATCCTGCCTTTTGAAGAAAAGCTGAAACCGTAAAAGAGTTTATTAAATTCATTGAAGATGTAACTAAAGATGCAAGAGTAATCGGTATTGCAATAGAAGCAAGTATTCTTAAAATTGTTCTTGCATCTTCAGTTGATTTACTGGTTTGTCTGCTTATCTGTCTTTTAAGTCTAGGTCTTACTTTCAAGAAGCATAAGAATAAAAAGAAGCTGGCAACAAATGCACCTGCGGTAGCACCGAAAGTAGCACCTGCGGCACCGAAAGCAACTCCTAATTTGTTATATAAAAATACTGCAAGTCCAAGACCTACAACAACTCTTGTTATAGACTCTACTATCTGAGATATACTCGGAGGAGTCATGTTCTGCATACCTTGGAAGAAACCTTTAAACGATGAAAGTATACATACGCAAAGAGGAGCAAAAGATAATCCCAGTATGGAATAGTAAGTGTCGGGATGCCATTTAAATACGGAAATAAAGAAATGAGCCCCAAATAACATTACACTGGAGCATATCGCTCCGATAACGGCTAAAGTTACGATAGCAACCTTAAATACTCTGTAAGCTCCGTCATATTTCCCAAGACTTATCCTCTCGGAAACCATTTTTGATATGGCAACGGGAAGTCCTATTACAGATATCGCAAGAAGGAATGTATATACCGGATATGCATTTCCGTATAACCCCATTCCGAAGTCGCCCAATATTCTTACTAAAGGCAGTTTTAAAAACATACCTAAAAATTTCGCTATTATTCCGCCAAAGGCAAGCACGGCGGCTCC
The DNA here is from genome assembly GCF_000154825.1 of Anaerofustis stercorihominis DSM 17244. Classification (NCBI taxonomy): domain Bacteria; kingdom Bacillati; phylum Bacillota; class Clostridia; order Eubacteriales; family Eubacteriaceae; genus Anaerofustis; species Anaerofustis stercorihominis. Next base: position 467,873 of record NZ_DS560019.1, read on the forward strand.
CTTTAAATAATTCTTCTTTTTAGCAGCACTCAAATCACATTTCCTCCCGAAAATTAATACTTTTACTATTATATACCTCAAATATTAAATTTCAACGTTTTTAACTCTTTTTTAATATTTCCAAAACATCCTTAAAATCATCAAAAAGCTCGGCTTCAAAGGTCATAGGCTTGTTTCCTCTCGGATGAACAAAAGAAATGCTCTTTGCATGCAAAGCCTGATGAGATATAAGTTCACTTTTATTTTCGTTATATAAACTGTCTCCAAGGATAGGATGTCCAACATAAGAAAAATGAACTCTAAGCTGATGAGTCCTGCCGGTAATAAGCTTTGCTTCCACTAAAGAATGATTTTTAAATTCCTCTATAACTTTATATTTCGTTATACATTCTTTACCGTCCTCAGCTACGATACGCCTCAGAGGATGTCCCTCGGCCCTTTTTATGGGAGCATTTATATATCCTTCTTTTTGGTCCATTATCCCATCTACAATCAAAACATATTTTTTATCAATTTGATTATTTATACTTTGATTTTGAATGAAATGATGAACATATTTGTTTTTGGCTATTACAACTATACCCGAAGTATCCATATCAAGTCTGTTTACAAATCTTGTTTTAAAATGTTTTTTTTCGATTTCCCATTTATGATATATTGCATTTTGAAGTGTGTCCAAAGGATGTGACTTCGTTACATGGACTACCATTCCGGGCTTTTTATTTATTACAGCTATATCATCATCTTCATATATAATGTCAATTTTCATATCGGTAGAAGGAGCATCAGCTTCCTCTACGGGAAAAGATACTTTGATTATATCCTCTTCTTTTAATATATCGACGAACATAGCGTCTTTATCATTAATCAAAAGCCTGCCTTCTCGTATGATATATCTAAAAGTACGAGAAGAATAGTCGTACTCATTTTCTAAAAAATAGTATACATTCTCTCCCTCGTACTTTTTGTCTGTTTTATAAATATAAGTTGTACTGAATTCTTTTTTATTTTTCTTCAAAATATTCCTCTAATGTTAACTTGTTATCATGAAGCACTTTAGCCAAAGTCTTTCCTACATATCTTACATGCCAAGGTTCATAACTGTATCCTGTGATTTTTTCTTTACCTTTAGGAAATCTTATTATAAATCCGTTTTTATAACAGTTATCCTCCAGCCATTTACCGGCATCGGTATTACCAAGGCTTTCTGTCAATTTAAAATCAACTTCCTTTGTAGTTACGTCCATAGACAGACCGAGCTGATGCTCACTTTCTCCCGCTTTTGCCGAATAAAAGTTAGCTTTTTCTTCGCTTCCGTACTGGGCAATATTGTCTTTATAAACATCAACCTGCATTTTGTAAGACCTAAACCCGCTTAATGCATAAAAGTCATATCCTGCTTGTTTTGCGTCTGCAAAAAGGGCTTCCAATGCTTTTGCGGCCTCTTTTCTAAGAGGTCTTACAGCCAAGTTGGACTGAGCATAATCCACATTTGCCTCTACCAAATCTTTAGGTTTATAATTACTTGGCAAATGCCTGTTTTTGTTTACGACAGCATCATATTCATTAGGGTTAGTTATAATCATATTTTTACCAATTTCCTCACTTAAGTTATCTTTTATACTATAACTATATGATTTATTCAAATTATTATAACTTACAATTACGTCTACTCTTGAACCGCTTAATATACTGTCGCTTACTTTTATGGTATTGTTCTTTATATCTACATAGTCCCTAACTCCGTTTGTGGTAACTTTTACTTTTATTGATTTAGCGTCTATATCTTCGGTTACCTTTGTATTAAAGATATCTTTTACCATATCCTTGACTTTAAATCTATATGTTTTCCCTGTTTGTATATACTCACTATCCGGTCCCTCAAAAACTATCTGTTCTTTTAAAACTCCTCGAAGTTTTACATTATTTATAGTAGTGGTATTAAAAGGCTTGTAGTGAACTACAACGAAAACTCCCCATGCAAGAAGTAAAGCGATAACAATAATAATAACTTCCTTGACTCTTCTTCTGAACTTTCTCTTTTTTACTCTTCTAACTCTATAGGGACGACCATATTCATCATATCTGACAGAAGTCGTCGCAGCTCCTCTTTTGGTATCAGCATTTTTCCCTGAAGCTTTTACGGTCTTTCTCCGTCGTACAGTCTTTTTAGTGCCGACCCTCCGTTGAGAGCCGTCTCTGTTTTTTATTTGATTATTCATCACATTCCGCTAAAACTTCTTTTATTTTCTTAGGAGCAACCATACATTTATCTTCACTTACCGCACAAACCGCAAATCTAAGCCCCGTTTGAAGAGGAATGGCAAATACATTGTTCTTCATCAATTTCTCGCAAGCTTCCAAAGGATTTTTACATGGTATACAAACAAAAAATCCATCTTTATAAGGATAAAGTTCCAAACCTACTTCGCTACTTTTTTCCAAGAAAACATCTGCCCTTTTTCTCAAGAGTTTTACATAATGCTCCCTATCTTCATAAAAAGGCTTGCCGACGTTTTCATCGTTTATTATATCAGTAAGAACTTTCATAGCACCTTTCGTTCCGTTAGACCAAGTACCTCTGTTTGAATGAAGATTTGTATAGAAAAATTCTTTTGCTATTTCCTCTTTACTCGTTACACAAAGAAGTGCTCCGTTTCTAAGTCCGTACATCGTATATCCCTTTGAAGCGGAAAAGGCAAATAAAATCAAGATATTTTCTTCAAGCCCCGCAAACTTTTCCATGAATGCACGCCTGTCAAATTTTTCATCGCAGAAATCTATATATGCCACATCGACTAGAACTATGATTTTATTTTCTTTATTTGAAGCCCCTTGTTTAAGAATATCTATAATTTTATCCCATTCTTCATCAGATATTGAATACCCCGTAGGATTATGAGCAGGAGTATTGAATATCGTAAGAAGCCTTTTTTGTTTATTCAAATGATAATCGAACTTTTCTTTAAACGCGTCTATATCCAGTCCGCCATTACCATTAAACATATTATAAGTATCTAATTTCCTGCTGTTTTCCACACACATCGTGTTATATGGATCCCAATATAAACTAGAAGTAAGGATACTGTCTCCTATATTCGTATAGTTAAAGATCGCATGATGAATAGCTCCGGAACCGCCGGGAGTTGCAACAGCTTCTATATATGCATTGGGCATATGGTTTTTAAAACATGCTTTTTTTACCGCTTGTAAAAAATCACTGTCCCCTTCTATGCTCGCATAAGCAGCAATTTTAGGATTATCCAAATCTTTTAAATAACTATATACACTTTCAAATGCAACAAAATCTCCGTTATCCTCAAGCAACACACCCATAGAAGAATTTATAACATTTTCCGCACCGTATTTCAAAACAGCTTCGCTTGCCTTGGCTGATATTGTAAAGATAGTATCATTTTCCACAGGCCTTATTGCATGATCTGCTACCATATTATTTGACATTTTTAGCCTCCCATTATCTTTAATATTTTGATTATATCAAATTTTTTTTATAATAGTAGTAATTTATGAAAATTAAAGTATAATATAGGAAAAGGAGTGATTTAATATGAAGATAAATGCAGATAATAGTTATAAGCTAATCAAAGAAGAAGTAAACAATACTTACGAAGTTTTAAAAGACGGACTATCTATGGAAGAAATTACAGATATCCTCCTTCATGACCCAAAACACCCTGTAATGGGCATGCATAAATTATTCATGACAATAGCAATCGCAAACTTGGAAGCAAGAAAAGATATAATGGAAGATAGGGTTCTTACAAAAGCCGCAATATATATGGATTACTTCGACCATGGGGGGAAAATGGACGAATTTTTCATGACTAAACAAGATCTTCTTTACGATGATTTGGAATTTATAAAAAATAAATATTTAAAATAATTTTATAAAAAATTTTAAATTTATAAATAAATATTAATTACATAGAATTAAATTAAATAAAAGAATAGAGGGTATCAATATGAAAGATGAAACAAAAGGTAAGATAGTAGATATATTTGAAACATCAAAAGAAAAAACTTCCGAACTTATAGATAAAGGAGCAGAATATTTTGATGACGCAAAAGACAAGGTTCAGGAATATAAAGAAAAAGTAAAAGAAAGTGATTTCTATGATAAAGCAGAAGATAAAACAAAAGAATTTATCAATAAATCTAAAGATTTTACTAAAGATAAAAAGGAAAAACTTGAAGCAATCATAAAAAAAGCTAAGGAAGATGAAAATTTTAAAGAAAATTTAAAGAAACAACCTACAAAAACAATCGAAGATTTATTTGGTGTAGATCTTCCGGACGAAGAAGTTAAAGAACTGGCTTTAACAGTAAAATCTAAAATCGATTTAGACAAAATAGAAGATTTCTTTGATGATACAAAAAATAAAATAAAAAATTTATTTAAATAATTTTAAAGCACAGATTGATATCTGTGCTTTAATTATATAATATTAAATAAATATAACAATAAAGGCTGATAAAACAACTTATGAAAAAATTACCCGCAAAAACAATACTTTCCGGTTATATGGAACATGGCTGGTTCAATGCAAATTATAACATGAATTTATATAAAGGCTGCGTACATGGATGTATATACTGCGACAGCAGGAGTAATTGTTATAACATTGAAAATTTTGACGAAGTTAAAGTAAAAGAAAATGCGTTAGAGATACTTGAAAAAGAGCTTAGAGTAAAAAAGAAAAAAGGAATTATAATGACAGGTGCAATGAGTGACCCCTATAATTCTTTTGAAAAAGAAGAAAAATTAACGAGAGAAGCTTTAAAACTTATCGATAAATTTATGTACGGAGTAAGTATAATAACAAAATCCGATTTAGTAACGAGAGATATAGACGTATTATCGAAGATAGCTTCACATTCGAGTACTACGGTAAATATCACAATTACCACTGCAGATGACGAACTCACTAAGAAAATAGAACCTAATGCACCTTCCAGTAAAAGAAGGTTTGAGGCTATACGAAAATTATCCGGAAGGGGTATAAACGTTGGAGTTCTTTTAACACCAACGCTGCCTTTTATAAACGATACAAAAGAAAATATTACTTCTATCGTTAAAAAAGCTAAAGAAAACGGAGCAGACTGGGTTTACACTTTCCCAAATTTTGCGGTATCTTTAAGAGAAAATCAAAGAGAATATTTTTATGAAAAGCTGGATGAATCTTTCCCGGGAATCAAAAACAGGTATATAAAAGAATTCGGCAATACTTATTGGTGTTCTTCTCCTAATCAGGAACTTCTTTGGGAAGAATTCAAAAATGAATGTATTAAAAATAATATTATGTACGACCACGACCAAATAGATGAATCTATCATAAAAAAATATAAAAAAGAACAATTAAGTTTATTTTAAAGTTCACTTTAACAAAGTAAACTTTTTATTAATAATATTTGTATTAAAAACTTAAACATAGTATCATATATCTATGAAAACAAAAGAATTGGACTTAAACATAGAGGAATTGGAAGAAACGGAAGATTTCTATAATTTAACGGAAGAAGCAAAAGATGAAGACCTGGATATAGAAAATAAATATATCAAAGACCAAGTATTCAGTAATGAAGATTTTTCAGAACTCAACTTTTCCGATATGATTTTTGAAAACTGCAGATTTTTGGAATGTTCATTTAAGAAATCGGGATTTGTAGACGTCTTATTTAAAAATTGTGACTTTTCCAACAGTGATTTTAATGAAGGATATTTTTCCAGAGTGCATTTTATATTATCAAAAGGAGTGGGTGCGGATTTCTTTAAATCAATAATCAAAGATACTTTGATAAAAGACTGTAATTTAAAATATTCCAACTTCGACTTAACAAGTTTTGATTATGTAAGTATGCATGAAAGTGATTTTACAAATGCAAATTTCAGCGAATGTAAAATAAGAAGACTGGATATACATTCTTGCAAATTTATTATGTCAAACTTTTTTAAAACAAGTTTAAAAGGACTTGATTTTTCAGACAGTTTTATAGACGGTATCATACTATCGGACAACTTTTTAGAAATAAAGGGTGCTAAAGTAAGCGAAATGCAGGCTATGGAGCTTGCAAAACTGCTGGGGATAATAGTAGTATAATATTTAGTTTTGGAGATATCGAAATGAGGATAAAGCAGGTAAAATCAGAGAAAGAACGATTTATGGATCTATTGTATTTAGGTGACGAAGACGAAAATATGATAAGTAAGTACCTAAAAAAATCAAATATGTTCCTTTGCTATGAAGGAAACGAATTAGTCGGTCAAATAACAGTTTTAAGGTTAGCCAATAAAATTTATGAAATAAAAAATTTATCAATATATGAGAGCTATCAAGGAAAAGGATATGGAAGCAAGCTGGTTAAATTTATTTTTGAACACTATAAGAATAAAGCATCAGTGATAATCTTAGGAACCGGAGAGTGCGATAAAACAATATCTTTTTATAAAAACCTTGGATTTACATATTTTATGAGAAAGAAAAATTTCTTTATTGATAATTATGATCATGAAATGTATGAAGAGGGTAAAAAACTTATTGATATGTTATATTTTAAAAGGGTTATATAGGTAATTAAAATGAAAATTAAGAAAGTATATGCAGTTTATTTCAGTGCAACAGGTACTACTAAAAAAATAGCAGAATATATCGCAGATAATATTTCTAAAAAATTAAATATTGATTTAAATATTATAGATTTTACCCCTAAAGAAAAAAGAGAAGAAACATTTGATTTTAAAGAAGATGAGCTGGCGATTTTTGCTGTCCCGGTTTATGCTGGAAGAGTACCGAATGTACTTCTTCCGTTCTTAAAAAATAATATCAAAGGAAATAACGCTTTATGCGTTCCTGTAGTTTTATTCGGAAACAGAAATTACGATGACGCTCTTATTGAGCTTAGAGATATAATGGAAGAAAATAATTTTCACTCCATTGCGGCGGGAGCCTTTGTCGGTGAACATTCTTTTTCAAATATCCTGGCAAAGAACAGACCGGGCAGTGAAGATTTAAAAGTCGCAGATGAGCTTATAGATTTAACCATTGATAGAATAGGTATTTTAGATACATATACAAAAGAGCCAATAAATGTAAAAGGTCAAACTCCCATAAGACCTTACTATACTCCGAGAGACAGAAACGGTAATAAGATCGATATAAGAAAAGTATTGCCTAAGGTCAATCACCGCTGTAATGACTGTAAATTATGTGCTGAAGTCTGCCCTATGGGTTCTATCGATAAAGATGATATCAGAAAATATAATGGGATATGTATCAAATGCGGTGCATGCATAAAGAAATGTCCGATGAATGCAAGGTATTATGATGATGAAGGGTATCTATATCATAAAAAAGAACTTGAAGAAATGTATGCCAGAAGAGCTGAAGACGAAATCTTTTAATAAATTAGAATAGATAATAAAAAAGAGAATAGTGATTATTCTCTTTTTTATTATCTATAATGATACGATTTTATAAAATATTTTATTATTTAAAAACATTTATTGTTTATTAATTTGATTTTATCACTTTATATTTTACTTTAATAAGTCAAATATTTATGTTATCTAATTTTATAAAGTCTATTAATGACTTTTAAATTTACAAATAAACAAACAAAAACAAACATAAAAAAGGGTTTCATAATTATCTTAAAGCACAATTACAAAATATCCCTAAGCTTAGGAAAATCGGTTTTTTAATTGACTTTTACCCCCCTTGATAGTAAGATTAAATTAGACTTTTATTAAAAATAATCCTTGTAATTTTTAAGTAAGTTTTAGTAGGTAAAGGTAAAGGAGGAATTCATTATGAGTACCAATCATAATGCGGCTGGAGAAGCAGCTAAAATAGTAGAGCTTCTACCGGGCGTTAATTGCGGTGGTTACGGCGGATGTGGTAAAGAGACATGTCAGGAATGTGCCGAAGCTATTGCAAACGGAGCAAGCGTCGCACTTTGTCCTGCGTGCACACAAGATAAGGTCGATGAAATTGCTAAAATCATGGGCACTGAGTCAGTTGAAGTTAAAGATGAAGTAGCCTTTATTCTCTGTAACGGGGATTCTGCCGGTAAAGAAAGATTTAAGGACTTGAAATCTTGCGCTGAAGCAGCAAACCTTGGATTTAAAAGAGGAGAATGCAAAGACGGATGTATCGGGATTGGTTCATGTATCGATTTTTGTAAATTCGATGCTATGACACTTTCTAACGGAAGAGTAATAATCGATAAAGAAAAATGCAGCGGATGCGGAGCCTGTGCAAATGCAGAAAGCTGTGTTCAAAATATCATTACTATGATACCTAGAGACGCAACAAACTTCATTCCATGCTCTTCAAAAGAAGAAGACGATGAAAAGACAAGAGAGATTTGCGGATTTGGCTGTATCGCATGTTCGGACTGCGTTAGAGCATGTCCCGAAGGAGCTATAGAAATCATAGATAATCATGCTGTTATCGACTATGATAAATGTGTTGGATGTGTAGCATGTACAGTAAAATGCAAGAAAAAAATCATCATAGATACAATGCATGATTTAACTAAATTAAAAGATAAGGTTGCATTCGTAAAATGTAACGGAGGCAAAAAAGCAAGTGAAGTTTATGAAAATTTAGGAATTACAGACTGTTCGGAAGCAGTGGCTAAAATCAATCCTAAAGATTATAATATCTGCACAACGGGATGTACTGGACAGGGGAATTGTACAAAAGTCTGCAGATATGATGCGATAAGCATTGTAGACGGAACCGCTAAAGTAGACCCTGATAAATGCGTAGGATGCAAAGATTGTACATATGCTTGTCCTAAGGATTTAATAGTTATGGTACCATATAAAGGAATAAAATTAGTTCCTTGCTCTTCCACAGAAGATTATGAAGATAAAGCAAAGGTTTGCGACTCGGCATGTATCGGATGTGAAGACTGTAAAGTAAACTGTCCTAACGAAGCAATATATATGGAAGACGCACATGCGGTTATAGACAGTGATCTATGCGAAAACTGCGAAGTATGTCAGTATATGTGTCCGAGAAGCGTAATCGTTGAGCAAGAAGTTCCCGAATATAACTACTTGCAAAGAGATGCTCTTGGCATCAGGGAAGGAGAGTAATCATGGTGAGAAAATTAAAAACAATGGACGGAAACACAGCAGCCGCTCATGTAGCATATGCTTTTTCTGAAGTTGCGGCTATTTATCCTATTACTCCGTCATCTCCTATGGCAGAGAGCATGGATGAATGGGTAGCGGACGGAAGAAAGAATATATTTGATGAAAAAGTTAAAATCGTAGAAATGCAGTCGGAAGGAGGAGCAGCGGGAGCGGTTCACGGTGCAATAGCAGCGGGAGCTTATACTTCAACATTCACAGCTTCTCAGGGACTTCTTTTAATGATACCTAACATGTATAAACTGGCAGGAGAACAAGCTCCTACAGTATTCCATGTTGCAGCAAGAGCACTTGCAAGCCATGCACTGTCTATCTTCGGAGACCATTCGGACGTTATGTCATGCCGTCAAACAGGTTTTGCAATGCTTGCATCAAACAGTGTACAGCAATCAATGGATTTAGCTGCGGTAGCTCATCTTGCCACAATAGCAGGTAAACTTCCAATGGTTCATTTCTTTGACGGTTTCAGAACATCTCATGAAAATCAAAAAATCGAAGTTTGGGATTATGAAGACTTAAAAGATTTGGTTGACTGGAATGCAGTTAAAGCTTACAGAGAAAAATCACTTCATCCGGCTCATCCTCATGCTATGGGTTCTGCAGAACAGCCGGAAACATTCTTCCAGCATAGAGAAGCATGTAACACGGCTTACGATATAACAGCTGATATCGTTGCGGAATACATGGATAAGGTAAACGAAAAAATCGGAACAGACTACAAACCATTTAATTACTACGGTGCTGAAGACGCAACGGAAATAATTGTTGCAATGGGCTCTGTTTGCGAAGCAGCGGAAGAAATAGTGGATTATCTTAATGCAAAAGGTAAAAAAGTAGGTATAATCGAAGTTCATTTATATAGACCTTTCTCGGCTAAATATCTTTTAAATGTAATACCTAAGACAGTTAAGAAAATAGCTGTATTGGACAGAACAAAAGAACCGGGCGGAGTCGGTGAACCTTTATACTTAGACGTTATCTCAGCTCTAAGAGGTACAAATTTTGAAAATGCAAAAATAGTCGGCGGACGTTACGGTCTTGGTTCTAAAGACACACAGCCGGGAGATATTTTGGCAGTATACCAAAATCTATGGATCGAAAATCCAAAGAACAACTTTACGATATCCATTACTGATGATGTAACTGAATTATCGCTTCCGACAAAAGAATATCCAAACGTTGCACCAAAAGGAACAGTAGCATGTAAATTCTGGGGACTCGGTGCCGACGGTACTGTAGGAGCTAACAAAAACAGTGTAAAAATCATCGGTGACTATACAGATAAAAAGGTTCAGGCTTACTTCCAATATGATTCAAAAAAATCAGGCGGGGTAACGATTTCTCACTTGAGATTTGGAGATAAACCTATCAAATCAACTTACTACGTTAAACAAGCGGATTTTGTAGCTTGTCACAACTCAGCTTATCTAAACCAATATGATATGGTTGAAGATGTAAAACCGGGCGGATACTTCTTACTAAACTGCGTGTGGAGTGATGAAGAACTTGAAACATTCCTTCCTGCTAAAGTCAAAAGATATATAGCAGAAAACGATATTCAATTCTATACTTGTGACGCCGTATCTATAGCTAAGAAAATCGGTCTCGGTGCAAGGAGAACAAACTCCGTGCTTCAAGCGGCATTCTTTAAGCTCGCTAACATAATACCTATCGAAGATGCAGCTAAATATATGAAAGATGCCATCAACAAGACCTACGGTAAAAAAGGTCAGAAAATCGTTGATATGAACGTTGCGGCAGTAGATGAAGGTATAAAAAATGTTCATAAAGTAGAAGTTCCGGCTTCCTGGAAAGATGTACCTGACGATGAACCTCAAGCTAAAATGGTGGGCAGAGACAAAGTACATACAGATTACTTAAATAACATTTTAAGACCTACAAACACTCTAAACGGAGATAAAGAACCTGTTTCTACTTTCTTATCGACCGCTGACGGAATGATCCCTGCGGGAACCGCTGCATATGAAAAGAGAGGTATAGCTACGGATGTACCGGTTTGGTTACATGAAAATTGTATGCAGTGTAACTGGTGCTCTTATGTATGTCCTCACGGCGTAATCAGACCTTTCGTTTTAGACAGCGAAGAAGCAGAAGGATTTGAAGGAACTACAGTTAAGATGAAAGGCGTAAAAAATAATTTATTTACAATGGGTATTTCAGCCCTTGACTGCAGCGGATGCGGACTATGTGTAGAAGTTTGTCCTGCTAGAAACAAAGCCCTTCAAATGGTTCCTGCGGACGCAGACGTAGTTGAAGAAGAACAAAAAGATTATAATTATCTATTTAATAATATTGAGGAAAAAGAACTTCCGTTCAAGGAAGATACAGTAAAGGGTTCTCAGTTCAAACAACCGCTTCTTGAATTCTCCGGAGCATGTCCTGGATGCGGAGAATCTCCTTATGCTAAACTCATTACTCAGTTATTCGGAGACAGAATGTTCATTGCAAATGCAACGGGATGTTCATCTATTTGGGGATGCAGTGCTCCAAGTACTCCTTATACTGTAAACAAAGAAGGAAGAGGTCCTGCATGGGCTAACTCTTTATTTGAAGATAATGCAGAATTCGGTTTCGGTATGGCTATGTCAATGCAAGCTCGTAGAAATGAAATGAAAAGTGCAGTTGAAAAATTAACTGATACTATCGGCGTACCGGCAAAAGCATGGATAGCATCAATGAACGATGCAAAAGCAGCTGAAACAACAGGTAAAATTTTACTTGAAGAATGTGAAAAGATAGCTGATTCCAACGAATATGCAAAATACGTTATAGATAATAAAGATATGCTTATAAAACCGTCTGTATGGATTTTCGGCGGCGACGGCTGGGCTTATGATATCGGATACGGCGGACTTGACCATGTATTGGCTTCAGGGGAAAATATCAATGTAATGGTATTTGATACCGAAGTTTACTCCAATACAGGAGGACAGTCTTCAAAATCAACGCCTATAGGTGCTGTAGCTAAATTCGCGGCTTCAGGTAAAGCAGTTAAAAAGAAAGACCTTGCACAAATCGCTATGGCTTACGGATATGTTTACGTAGCACAAATCGCTATGGGCGCTAATCCTGAACAAACACTAAAAGCTTTAAGAGAAGCGGAAAACTATGACGGACCTTCACTTATCATAGCTTACGCTCCTTGTATAAACCATGGTGTTAAAGCAGGAATGAACAGATCTATGTTAGAAATGAAAAATGCGGTTCGTTCGGGATATTGGAATTTGATTAGATATAATCCGGATCTTGAAGCAGAAGGCAAAAATCCTCTTTCTATTGACAGTCAAGCTCCAACTCAAAGCTACAGAGACTTTATCATGGGTGAAGTTCGTTATAACTCACTTAAACTTAAATTCCCTGACAGAGCGGAAGAGTTGTTTACAAAAGCTGAAGAAGCTGCAATGGATAGGTATGATAACCTAGTTATGCAAAAGAAAAGCATGGATAAAAAGGCAGGAGGATGCTAAAAATGAAGATGTTTGAAATCACCGAAAAAAGAAAATTAAATGAAAATATGACATGGCTGGTAATATATGCACCTCTTGTTGCAAGAAAAGCCAGACCGGGACAATTTATCATCCTTCGTACCGATGAATACGGCGAAAGGATCCCTCTTACAATGGCCGGACATAATGAAGAAGACGGAACAATAGATTTAATCTATGCAACAGTCGGAAGAACAACAATGTTAATGGACCAGCTTGAAGAAGGTGACTGTTTTGCTGATATAGTAGGTCCTCTTGGAAAACCTACACACATGGAAGGACTTAAAAAAGTATGCGTAGTTGGCGGTGGTTCGGGTAATGCCCTTGCTTATCCCCTTGCTACGGGAATGCACAAACATGGTATAGAAGTAGATATGATTACAGGATTTAAAAATAAAGACTTGGTAATCCTGGAAGACGAATTCCGTGCGGGAACAGATAACCTATATATGGTTACGGATGACGGTTCTTACGGAGAAAAAGCTTTTACCACTGATAAACTTAAACAATTAATTGAACAAGGAAATAAATATGATGAGGTTGTAGCCGTAGGTCCTCCTATCATGATGAAATTGGTATGTAAACTTGCCGAAGAACATGGTATTCCTTCTGTTGCATCTCTAACAGCTTATATGATAGACGGCTCGGGTATGTGCGGAGGCTGCAGATGTATTATCGGAGGAGAAAATAAATTCGTTTGTGTCGACGGACCGGAATTTGACGGTTCTTTGGTAGACTGGGATGAACTTATTCAAAGAAGTACATATTATGCAGATCAAGAAGCTGAAGACAGAGCACATGTTTGCCGTTTGACTGGAGGTGTTCGTTACCATGATTAATCTAATTAAAGAAAAGAACCCTATGCCGGAACAAAAACCCGACATACGTAATAAAAATTTTGAAGAAGTTGCTAACGGATATACAGAAGAAATGGCAATAAACGAAGCCATGAGATGTCTTAAATGCCGTAAGAAACCATGTATGTCAGGTTGTCCTGTAATGGTTAAAATCCCTGATTTTATAGCTAAAATTGCAGAGGGAGAATTTGAAGAAGCATATCAAATAATAAAAGAAACAAATTCACTTCCGGCTATCTGCGGAAGAGTTTGTCCTCAGGAAACTCAATGCGAGGGAAAATGTGTTCACGCGAAAAAAGGTGAACCTGTTGCTATAGGTCGTCTTGAAAGATTTGCTGCCGATTGGCATGCTGCAAACTTCAAAGATGAAAAAGTAGAACCTGTTAAAGGTAACGGTCATAAAGTTGCCGTTGTAGGAGCAGGTCCTGCAGGACTTGCCTGTGCGGGAGATTTGATAAATAAAGGCTACGACGTTACAGTATACGAAAGCTTACATAAGACAGGCGGCGTTTTGGTTTACGGTATCCCTGAATTCCGTCTTCCAAAAGAAATAGTAGCTGCAGAAGTAAAACAACTTGAAGATAAAGGCGTTAAATTCGTAACTAACGCTATTATAGGTAAATCCATAACAGTTGATGAATTAATGAAAGAAGAAGGTTTCGAATCCGTATTTATCGGTACGGGAGCGGGTCTTCCATCATTCATGAACATACCCGGAGAAAACTTAATCGGAGTATGTTCCGCAAATGAATACTTAACAAGAATCAACTTAATGAAAGCATACCTTCCTGAATACGATACACCGATCTTAAAAGCAAATAAGATTGCCGTTGTCGGAGGAGGGAACGTTGCGATGGATGCCGCAAGATGTGCAAAACGTATGGGTGCAGAAGAAGTATATCTGATTTATCGTCGTTCTGCAGCAGAAATACCTGCAAGAGCGGAAGAAATCCATCATGCAGTGGAAGAAGAAATCGACTTCCGTTATCTAACAAATCCCGTTAAGGTATTGGGAGATGAAAAAGGTCAAGTATGCGGAATAGAATGCGTTAAAATGGAACTTGGAGAACCTGATGCTTCGGGAAGAAGAAGACCGGTTGTAATAGAAGGTTCAAACTACGTTATAGATGTAGACTGCGTAATCATGGCAATAGGAACAAAATTAAATAAATTAATTTTGGAAACTACCGATAATCTTGAAGAAAACAAAAGAGGCGGTATTTACACAGACGACGATGCTGCAACGAACCGTCCGGAAATATTTGCAGGTGGTGATGCCGTTACAGGTGCAGCCACTGTTATCAAAGCAATGGGAGCAGGGAAAACTGCCGCTGCCGGTATTGATAAATATTTTGAAAGTAAAAATAAATAATATATTAGTACTAAATAAAAAGAAACCTTATTAATAAGGTTTCTTTTTTATTACATAACGGGGCACTTCACCTGCAAGCAGACTCCGCGCCCCTATACAATTCAAAATACTCTACTACTAAAGCAAATCTTCTCTTCTTATCTTAGTCTCTTTTAGTGCTTCCTCTTTATAGTACTCTTCTATTTTTTTATGATGTCCCGACATAAGCACCTCGGGAACTTTCATTCCCATAAACTCTTCGGGTCTCGTATACTGGTTTGCTTCGAGCAGTCCGTCTTCAAAGCTCTCATTCTGATAGCTTTCGCTGTTACCCAAAACCCCGTCTACGTACCTGCTTACAGTATCCATAAATACCATAGAAGCGATATGTCCGCCTGTTAAAATATAATCCCCTATGCTTATCTCTTCATCTACACAAAGGTCTACAGCTCTCTGGTCTATCCCTTCGTAATGTCCGCATAAAAGAATTACTTCATCAAGGTTTGCATATTCTTTGGCGATCTCGCTGTTAAAAGTCCTGCCTCTCGGAGAAAAATAAATTACAGGGACATCTCTGTCTTTTTTTATATCTTTCACACAGTCATACACAGGTTCAGCTTTCATCAGCATTCCCGCTCCCCCGCCGTAGATTTCATCATCGACTCTTTTATGCTTGTCCTTTGAATAATCTCTGATATTTATAGCATTGATTTGCAGCCTATCGCTTTTTACACCTCTGCCTATAATCCCTACTTCTTTGTAGGCTTCTATCATTTCCGGATATAAAGTGAGTACATTATAAATCATAGTATCCCCTAATAAACCAAATTCTTGGAATTTATTTTTATATATTCATCAATGTTGATTTCCAAGATATTTTCTTTCAATGCAGGAAGCATTTGTTCCTTACCTTCAATTTTAAATACATAAATATCAATGGCAGCGTTGGTAAGGACATCCGACATGATACCTATTTCATTATCGTCTTCATCTAATACTTTTAACCCTTTTAAATCTTCTATAAAGTATTCTCCTTCCTCCAATCCTACGCTGTCTTCTCTAAGTACTTCCACATATTCATTTTTTAATATTTCAGCTTCATTCCTATCATCAAGACCTTTAAGCTTTAAAATTATTTGGTCTTTGTTTATTCTTGCAGCCGATACTTCATACTCTTTATTCTTTATAAAACATCTTTTTAAAATCTTAAATCTATTGATATCATCAGTCAAAGGACGAACCTTTAATTCTCCTTTTATCCCATGAACATTGAATATTTTACCTATTACTACATTATTTTTCATATTACCACTCTCTGCGTTTTTTAATATTCTATCAAAAAAAATATTTCTTTTCCATATCTATAATAAATATTAATAAAATATGGTAAAATAATATATAACAAATTAGTATATATGGAGGCATAATTTATTATGGACAAAAGAATAGAACAACTGGCACATAATCTCGTTACTTTTTCGACTAACGTTCAAAAAGGCGAAAAAGTACTTATAAATGCCGGAGGAATAGAAGATACAAGAGACTTGGTAAAGGCACTTGTAAGAGAAGTTTATAAAGCGGGAGGTTTTCCTTATTTAAAACTTACCGACTCAAGTATAAATAGAGAAATTTTAATGGGCGTAAGCAAAGAACAGCTTGAATTTCAAAATGACTATGAATTATATCAAATGAAAGGAATGGATGCATATATCGGTATCGGATGTTCAGACAATGCAAGTGAATTAAGCGACGTTCCAAGCGATAATATATCATTACAATCCTCGGTTTTAAGACCGGTATTAAGAGAAAGAGTAGATAATTCAAAATGGGTAATCTTAAGATATCCTAACGGCTCGATGGCTCAGAGTGCAAAAATGAGCAAAGACGCTTTTAAAGATTATTTCTTCGATGTATGCTGTCTTGATTATTCTAAAATGGCTAAGGCGGTAGAACCATTAAAAGAATTAATGGAAAAAACCGACAAAGTAAGGATTAAAGGTCCGGGTACGGATTTAACATTCTCTATAAAAGGAATGAATGCAATACCATGCTGCGGCAATATGAATATACCCGACGGAGAAATCTATACCGCACCTATTAAAGACAGTGTAAACGGAACTATTTCTTATAATACAAAGAGCGACCACCTTGGATTTATTTATGAAAATATAAAATTGACATTTAAAGACGGTAAAATCGTGGAAGCAACATCAAACAATAATGAAAGAATAAATAAAGTATTTGATATGGATGAAGGTGCAAGATACGTAGGAGAGTTTGCTATAGGTATCAATCCATTCATTAACGAACCTATGCTTGATACTTTATTCGATGAAAAAATCGCAGGCAGTATTCACTTTACTCCGGGCTGTTGTTATGAAGATGCGGATAACGGAAACAAATCTTCTCTTCACTGGGATCTTGTATTGATACAAACAGAAGAAAAAGGCGGCGGAGAAATTTATTTCAACGATGTACTGATCAGAAAAAACGGAGTATTTGTATTAGACGAACTAAAAGGACTAAACCCTGAAAACTTAAAATAAAACATCTATTAAAGAGGGAAAGAAAATGAAGAAAATATTTGTGATACTATTATCAGTATTGTTACTAACAGGATTTGCAGGATGCGGATTTAACGTAAACGATGGTTTTAATATAGATGATTACAATGATACTATAAATAACAGCGATAGGATCGATGTTATCATAGACGATAAAAGAGTTGATATGATTTCTGGTCATAACAATATCGAAGACTTCGTCAATGCACTTAAACTTGATGAATGGAAAATAAAAGAACTTCCCGAGGATGCAAAGAAAGACGCAGAATTCGTTATGTACAAAAACAAAACTAAAAAAGAAGGAAGCAAAGATAACTCTACAAAATTCATTCAGGTAGCAAAGATAATAACTTATAAAGATATCAATTACGTAACACTAAGTATTGCAAAAATGGAATTTGATTTTAAAATACCTGAAGATGTATCAGATTATTTAAATACATTTATATAAAAAACGAGGGATTATCCCTCGTTTTTTTAATACATAATATGTTTTAATAATAATAGATATTAGTCATCGCATCCGCATGTGTCACATGAGCTGTTAGATGGGAAAAAATCCCTAAATGCTGAAATATCTTCACTAAGAAATGTTTCACAGAAGTTTGGTGCACATTCTTCTTCTCTGCATTCTTCAGGTATTGGACAATATCCGAATGTAGGAACCTTTAAGCTTACTTTAGATACTGCACTTACAACGATCATGAAACCAAGTGTCATAGATATTTGACAACCGCCTGATCTGTTTACGCAGTTAGCTTCAGTAAAGCATTCAGCTACAGGTGCAAATCTGCCTTGTCTTACGAATTTTCTGTTTAAGTCCATAACCGTACTTACAGGAATTCTGATTTTATTGTCTGATTGTACAGTGCTGCCGCATACAGGTTTAGCTTCAACTGCTACTATTGAACAGTCGCATTTTCTTCTAAGTACCGCATAAATCGGAATAGCTACAACACATTTAAGTCTTGCATGACATTCATCCATTTCTGTGAAGAATGGTTCATCTTCATATTGTTCAACTTCAGAATCTCCGAATTGTGCATAAAGGAAAGTATATTCTGAGATATCTCCATTCAACGCTAAGTCAAATGTCATATTTTGAATACATTCTCTTTTTGAGCAGGCATCATAAACCTTATCAACAATTAGACATTCCACACCTCTTGTATTAGTATTACATGTTCTTTCTTCCACTTTTTAAATCCTCCTAAGTTTATGTTCTTATTTGTTATACACTTATATAATATGAGAAATAATATTTTGTGTTACTGATAAAAGTGATATAATAAAATTTATGAATGAACAAAAAGATTTAATTACAAACATAGAAGAAAAAGAACTTGATAAAACTCAAACGGAATGTGTAAACAGCGAAGAAAGAAATATACTTGCAATAGCAGGTGCGGGCTGCGGAAAAACTACGACTCTTCTCGCAAGAGTTAAATATTTGATTGAAAAAAGGAAAGCAAATAAAGAGGATATACTCATATTAAGCTTTACGAATTCCTCAACAAACGAGCTCAAAGAAAGAATAAGAAGAGTAACCCATGAAGATATAGATGTATTTACCTTTCATAAGCTGGGTAAAAGTATAATAAACAGTGTGGACGGATACGACGTTACCCTTTATAAAAACGGAGTAAGTAAATTTGTCAGCCAATATTTGGATATCAGACTAAAAAAGGGAAAGTATTATGAATTCTACGACTTTCTTATAAACCACTATCATGAGTATGTACCATTTAAAAGCTTCGATAAGAAAGAACATGAATACAAATATCTTAAAGAAAAAGCTATTATAAGCCTTGATAATGAATATAAAATGACATTTGAAGAAAATGTGATATCCAACTATTTATTTCTTCATAAGATAAATTATGAATACTTTATGACAAATCCCTTAGGAGATGAGTTCAGAAAGCTATGCTCAGGATTTTATCTTCCTGATTACGATTTATATATATTTAACCTTTACATCGATAAAGAGGGGAATAAACCTTTATGGGGATATCCTAAAAATAAAAGAGTGGCACAAAAAAATTATGATGCATATATAAATTTTTTAAATACATATCCGGGCTTTAAAGATAAATGTATATTCACTTATTCTTATGACTTTGAAAACAATCAATTCGCGGATAAGTTGAATGAAGAATTAGATAAATATAATATAAAAAGAGATTTTTCATACGATGATATAGATGAAGAAATATCCAGAGTCTTTGCATATAATATTTCTTTTATAAAAAAATTGATAGCCAACTTTATTACCCTGATGAAGACTACAGCGAGAAAAAGTGAAAATGTATTAAAAATAGATAACTATTACAATAAAGCCGAAGAAATAAGATCCAAATCATTTTACAAGTTGGTGCTTCCTATTTATGAAGCATATGAAAAAATCTTGTATCATAATAATCAAATCGACTTTAACGATATGATATTAAAAGCTACGGATTATGTAAATAAAGGATTATATTTAAAGGACTATAAATACATCCTCATAGATGAATTTCAGGATATATCATCTTCCAGAATGAGACTTGTGGATAGCATATACAGAAAATCAGAAAGTGAAATTTTTGCTGTGGGAGACGATTATCAAAGTATATTTCGTTTCACGGGAAGTGATATAAATATATTTTATGATTTTGAAAAAGAATATAATGCTAAAAAGTATTTAATAGAAAATAATTATAGATTTGACAGCAATATTGCAAATTTATCAAATAAATTTATTCTTCAAAATCCTCACCAAATAAAAAAAGAACTTAAAAGTAAAAGAGCCGGGGTTTCTTCGGTGGAATTCGTAACTTCACCCAATAAAAATAATCTAACAAAACTATTTTTGGATAAACTATATTCTCTTCCGATTGGAAGTGAAGTAATGCTCCTCGGAAGGTATAAAAAAGATATCCTAAGATATGCAAAAACCGAAGAGACTGAAATTACAGTCAATGAAGAAAAAGAGGTAAATATAAAGGTAATCAGAAGACCGGATTTAGATATAAACTTTATGACCGTACACAAAGCAAAGGGACTGGAATGTGACTATGTCTTCATATTAAATACATTCAATAACTTAATGGGTTTTCCCTGTAATATAACAGATGATAATCTTATAAAATTACTTCTAAAAAATAAAGAAAATTTTTTATATGCGGAAGAAAGAAGACTGTTCTACGTAGCAATGACCAGAGCAAAGGAAAAACTCTTTATAATGGTTGACCGTAATAGTTTATCTCCATTCGTAGAAGAACTAATGGAATATAAAATAAATAAATAAAAAGACTCTTAGTTTACTAAGAGCCTTTTATTTTAAGTCAAGTATGCACAAACAGGAAGAAAAATGAAACCAATTACACAAATCACTGTTGAAATATTAAATACTATACTTCCGTATTTATTCGCAAATTCTTCCTCACCAAAATCATTCCTAATGTGATTTATATTTATAATTGATATTATCGTAGCAAGCGTATATGTTCTTACATAATTTAAATTGTTTAATTTTATAATCTAATTTATTATTGATCTCTACTATATATAAAATAGATAAGCACTAATGATATACATTGCAATGCCATAAAAAATGAAGTATAAAAACTAAACTTCGACTTTTTTCTTCTATGTTATAATAATGAAGAGTGATATAATAAATATGTAATATTTAAATATAGTTACAAGGAGAAATTAAAATGGAAACAAAAGAAGCTTTTGATTTACTTAATAAACAGCTGCCAAAGGGAGTTTTTCTTAATGTAAAGAATGACAATAAAGTCAACACTATGGTAATAGGCTGGGCAACGGTCGGAAGAGTATGGGGTAAAGAAATTATGACTGTTATGGTTAGATTTTCAAGGAATACATATGACCTTATTAAAAATGCAGACTCATTTACCGTAAGTGTACCGGAATATGATACAATTAAAAAAGAAATTGCATTTATGGGAACAAAGTCGGGAAGAGATTTTGATAAATATAAAGAAACAGGTCTCACATTATGCGACGCCAAAAGTGTAGAAAGTCCTATAATAAATGAAGCAAAAGTACATTATGAATGTAAAATCGTATATAAACAATCTATGGACCCGACAGGGATAATTGACTATGAAAACATTGAAAAAAGATTTTATGAAGGAAATAATGATTATCATATGATATTCTATGGAGAAATCTTAAACGTATATGATAAATAATAAAAAAGAGCCTAAGTAATGGCTCTTTTTATTATTTACGCATTACGTCTGAGCTTAAACCCTATACCTATAACTCCCAATACAGAAATTGATAGAATGATAAACCAAACATTCATATTTTCTTCATCCGAAGTCTTTGCGGAATTTGGTGATTTAGAATTTTTGTTGATTGAAATATTACTTTTATCGCTGTTACTGTTTTCTTGTTTTTTATATGAAGTCTTAACCGTTAAATTCGAAGCAACTTTATCATAAGTTTTTCCGTTATTGAAAGAAGCTTTGACAAAATAATTTTTATTTACTTTTGTAGCATTTTCAGGAAAGTTGATTGCTGCATTCCTTGTCGTTATATTATATACATCTTCATTTTTAATTACCTTATTAGCCCAATCTTCATTTATTTTATTTCCGTTTTTATCGAACACACTGAGTGTCATATCTCCGTAGAAGTTTTTACCTTTTACGGAAAAAGAAACCTTCCCGCCTTTGTTGTTCAGATCGGGATTTTTAGCTTTTATGGAGCTTACTTTTGCATTTGGAAGCTCAACTTTAATTGTCATTTCATCTGAAGATGAAATATTTGTATCAATCTTTATACCTGTATCAGTCCTATAACCGGGTTCTCTTCCCAACATTCCCATATACGGAACTTTTTCAAAATTCTCAGGATCATTTAAATTATAGATAAAATCGCTCCACATAGGTGAAGGGAATGAATGAGTTGTGCCAAATGGTTTTATAACGCTTAATCCCGGTGAATGATAACTGCTGTTAACCGTATTCGTATTATAATTTTCATAAATTATTTTAGAATCAACTCTATAAATAACTATACCGGGATCACACCTATCCAAACCATATGTTGCCTTATATGATGGACCTAAAACTCTGTCAAAATTTTTAAATTGCCTGTTTTCAATAATAAAATATTTATTTGCATCATTTGTTGGTATTATATAAAAATTATATTTATCCTTATCAGATGCAGTATGCAGCGTATACTCTCCGCTTTTATTTATATATGATTCATCATAATAACCCAACATCCATTTTGAAAGTGCATCTAAATGAGAAGGAATATACTTAGTTTTTACATAACCTTCATGCTTTTCAAAAGCCCAGTTCCCACCATCCATCAAACTTAGATATTCAACATTTGCAAAATCGGACCATACACCTGCATCATAATCAACATCATATAAATCAGGCAGTCCAATATAATGTCCGAGTTCATGACAAAGCGTAGAGATACCGTTCATAGCTTCATCAGGAGAAGTAGTTTGTTTAAGCTTTTCCGCAAATCCGACAAAGTTCATTATATATGTATCATTAGCATTTAAATAAGGTTCCCAATATGTTGTCTGACTTGCCCAAAAATTAGGTTCAGCGGGATCCGGAACAGCAGCTTCATATCCTGCGAAAATAATGACTACCGCAAGTTCGTTATTATATATTTTTCCGTTTTTATTTATATCATAATCTTTAAAATTTATTGTAGAGCCGGCTTTTGTTAGAGATTCCTGAATTGCTTTATCGAAATCATCACTGACAAAATCTGCACCCCGATTACCATGATTTCTGTCGAGTTTTACTTTTATAGTTCCCGGATGAGTCGTATTGGTTTCTTTGACAGGAGCCACCGTAAACTTATCATTGGAGACTTCTTTATAATACGCTATTATCCCATTAGGATCATTATAAATAGTGTCATACCATTTCTCGGTGTTCTCTGTCTCTATGTCTTGAAAACTTACATCTATGATTACCATAGGAAGTTCCCTTGTTGTAGAGTTTTTATCCTTAAGTCCTTTATATGTTTTGCTGCTTTTAGAAATAGGTACCTTCGATAAATCTATAGGATCGGGAGTTTCTCTCTTCCTTAAAGTACTGTTTTTCTCCTGTAGTTTTAAGTATTCTTTCTTTTTTGTATCATTTTTAAAAACACTTGCTTTAATATTTTTATCCTTTGAAGATTTGATGTTTTTTGCATTTACAGCTACATTAGAACCAAGGGCAAGTTTGTCATTTTCATTTATTACATATTTCCAAGTGTTATCTTCATCGTCTTTTACAATAACATTATTATTTTCATCGATATAATAACTAAAGTATTCATCCCCTTTAAAATAAGCATTAAAATTTGTTCCGTCAGGCTGAGATATAATACTTTTATATGGATATGCCGTTACGGCAAACACACTGTTAAAAGTTATAAACAAAGATAATACTGCAAATAAAAAGGTAAAAAATATTTTTTTATTTGTTAATATATTTTTCATAAAATTTCCCCTTTTTGTGATAACGTTTCTTTGATATTCTTTTACCATAAACACAATAATATTTTTTAATATTTTATTAAAATAGGATAAAATATAAGTAAATAGAAGATTTATTCAAATAAAATTAAAAATCGGTTGAATAAATCTTACGGTTATGATATACTTTTTAGGCTATAAGTCTGATTACTATAGCTATTAGGGGTGTTCCTCTGCTTAAGAAGTAAGTAAGAATGCTTGAAGATGAAGGGAGGCACAAACGATGGATTTATTAAAACTAGTTGAAAACGAAAACCTTAAAGCTAATGTAACTAAATTTAACGTAGGTGATACTGTAAAAGTTCACGTTAAAGTTGTTGAAGGAAAAAGAGAAAGAATTCAGGTTTTTGAAGGTATTGTGCTTAAGAAACAACATGGCGGAGTTCAAGAAACATTCACAGTAAGAAAAATTTCTTATGGTGTTGGAGTAGAAAGAACTTTCCCGGTACACTCACCAAGAATCGATAAAATCGAAGTAACAAGACAAGGTAAAGTTAGAAGAGCAAAACTTAACTACCTTAGAGACAGAGTGGGTAAAGCTGCTAAAGTTAAAGAAAAAAGAAACTAAAAAAAGTCCGATAAGGACTTTTTTTGTTGCTATTTATGTATTTTATGATCTTCCAAAATCAAATTTTTATATTATATATTATTTATAATCTCTAGGCAAATATCCCAAATGCAGTACCGAAACATAAACCAAGACCTAAAGTAATTGCAAGTCTATTATTCTCTTTATCTTTATTATCATTTCTATTTTTATCAGCCATATTATTTCCCTTGATTTATTTTTTAAAGAAAGCTATTCCTACACAGTGAGGACCGGCATGAGTTCCGACAACCGCTCCGATATTTTTTACCGGAGATATATCGATATTTTCCAATTCATCAAAATTATTTAACATATATTCTTCAAAATGCTTAAAAGCTTCTTCATCATCAATATGCCCCATGAAAAAAGCTTTGGAGGTGTCTATACCATACGCTCTTGCTTTTTCTATTATAAATTGATAACCTTTCTTCCTTCCTCTTACTTTTTTTATAGGAACTACTTCACCTCCGGTGATTTCAATCACAGGCATGATATTTAAAGTATTTCCTATAAATGCAGTTGCTTTTGAAAGCCTGCCTCCCATTACAAGATATTTATAATCTTCGATTAAAGCCAAAAGAGTACTTTTAGATTTAATCCTATTTATTTCTTCTTCTATATCTTTGCCTTTTAAACCTTTATCTCTAAGTTTGCATGCTTCTAGAACTATATTACACAGTCCTAAGGTCACGCTCATTGAATCGATAAGATGAACCCTGCTTTTCCTGTCCATATCCAAAGAATCTCTGACAAGTAAAGCAGAATTATAAGAACCACTGAGCTTACTCGACAACGTTATTACAACTACTTCTTCCCCATTCTCGGTAAATTTCAAAAATAAATCCCTGAGCTGTCCTAC
The DNA here is from genome assembly GCF_000154825.1 of Anaerofustis stercorihominis DSM 17244. Taxonomy (NCBI): domain Bacteria; kingdom Bacillati; phylum Bacillota; class Clostridia; order Eubacteriales; family Eubacteriaceae; genus Anaerofustis; species Anaerofustis stercorihominis. The sequence goes on from NZ_DS560019.1 coordinate 493,297, forward strand.
AGGAATTTGACTGGTCGTAGGAAGTTCCGTACAGGTAGATAACTTATCAAAAAATTCTCTATGATTGATAGTCACTCCATCTATATATTCTTCTTCCCCAAAATAAATATTTAGAGGATACACATTGATATCATGTTCACTCATTTGTTCTTTAGTTAAATCTGCTGTAGAATCGGTTAATATGTTTACTTTCATTCTTTTTTTCACCTAACACATTTTTGATATTACAATAAAATATACACTTTATAATGACCATTGTCAAATTGATTATAATATAAATCCGCCGTCCACACTTATAACTTGTCCAGTTATAAAAGACGCTTTATCACTTGCTAAAAATACTGCCATATTTGCAACATCTTCCGGTTTTCCAAGTCTACCGATCGGAGTCTCTTTAGATAATATTTTTAAATCCTCATCGGAAAGATTATTATTCATTTTTGTATCAATTACTCCGGGTGCTATCACATTGACATTTATATTGCTCGGCCCGACTTCTTTGGAAAGAGCCTTGCTCATACCAATCAAAGCAGCTTTTGAAGCGGAGTAAGCAACTTCCATACTGGCTCCGCTTATCCCCCACATTGAAGAAATATTTATTATATTTCCTTTTTTCCTATTTATCATATTTGGAATAAATGCTTTTGATAACATAAATGCACTTTTTACATTTATATTGAAAACATTATCCCATTCCTCTAAACTCGTTTCGTCAAAAAATCTAATTAAACTGATTCCCGCATTGTTTATTAAAACATCTATATTTTCAATATTACTTTTTATCTCATTAATAACATTATTTATCTCTTTTATATCCGTAAAATCGGCTTTTAAAGGTAATATCTTTATATCCTTACTATTATGAACTTTAATAAAATCATCTATGGATTTTTGATTTCTATTATATAACAGTACTAAATCATAATTTTCATTATAAAAAGCATGAGCAAGGGAAATACCTATATCACCGCTTGCTCCGCTTATTACTGCAGTTTTATTTGACATATCAAACTAATCTTTCTTCAATCAATTTAGCAAGTACAGTCGCATCCTTCTTGATTTCATCCTGATTTTCACCTTCAATCATAACTCTGACCAAAGGTTCTGTTCCGCTTGTTCTGATAAGGACCCTGCCGTTTCCCGCATATTTCTCTTCTATCTTTTTAATAGCAGACACTATAACATCATCTTTATCATAATCATTCTTTTTGTCGTTATTTACAGTTGCATTTACCAGTACCTGAGGATAAATAACCAAATCTTTTGTAAGCTCCGTTACATTCTTACCATATTCTTTCGCCGCTTTACAAACAAGCAAAGCTGTAGCTATTCCGTCGCCGGTAGAATTTATATCAGAGATAATGACATGACCAGATTGCTCTCCGCCGATATTATATCCTTCTTCCAACATTCTTTCCACAACGTATCTGTCACCGACCCCGGTTTCACTGATATTTATGCCTTTAGCCTTCAAAGCTTTTTTTACGCCAAGATTACTCATTACCGTAAGAACTAAAGTATCCTTATTCAATTTGCCTTTATCCTTTAAATAACAGCTTAAGAGGTACATTATCTTATCTCCGTCAAATTCCTTACCTTTGTCGTCTACAAAAATGACTCTATCACCGTCGCCGTCAAAAGCTATCCCAAAATCAGCATTGGTCTCCAAAACTTTACTTGATAAGTTCTTAACACTTGTGGAACCGCATTTATTATTGATATTTACTCCATTAGGATCGTTTGCGATCAAGACAGCATTGGCACCTAGTTTTTTAAAGATTTCCGGTCCGACTTTATATGTAGCACCGTTTGCTAAATCCAATACGATATTAAGACCTTCCAAAGAATCTATATTTAATTTAGATAATAAATATTTTATATAAATATCTCCCGGATAAGCAATTTTAGTTTCTCTTCCTACTTTATCTCCGACAATATTCCTGTCTCTTACTTTGTCGAATATATATCGTTCTATCTCATCTTCCACTTCATCCGGAAGTTTATGCCCCGTCTTACTGAAGAACTTTATTCCGTTATATTCATATGGATTATGAGAAGCGGAAATAACTATACCGCTGTCGGCATTGAACTCTTTAACTAAAACGGAAACAGCAGGTGTTGGTATGATACCTGCATTTAAAACATTTCCTCCTGCAGACATTATCCCGCTTACTAATCCGGCATAAATCATGTCTCCTGAAATCCTTGTATCCATACCTACCACAAAAGTAGGTGCTTTATCATTATCCTTTGTTAATTTTATTGTAGCCGCATATCCTATTTTGTGCGCCAATTTGGATGTCAACTGCGTATTTGCTACCCCTCTTACTCCGTCTGTTCCAAATAATCTTCCCATATAATTTCCTCCTATGTAATATTAATTTTCGTTTATGGCAAGTGCGGCTTTTATCCCATCCACTGCGCTTGATAATATACCTCCGGCATATCCTGCGCCTTCACCAATAGGATAAAGCCCCTTTATATTTTCACTTTCTAATGTATTTTTATCTCTTAAAATCCTTACGGGAGAAGAGGTCCTCGTTTCTACTCCGGTAATTATCCCGTTATAAAATGTTTCAAAAAAATTATTAAATGAAATCAAAGAATTTTTTATTGCATTATTTAAATTTTCGGGTAGAAGCTGATTCAAATCGCTTTCTTTTACTCCCGGTAAATAGCTCGGTTTGACATTTGTCTTTCCTTTTAAGCCTAAAAAATCATATATACTCATATATGGTGCTTTATAGTCGCTTCCGCCCATTTCATAAGCTTTTCTTTCTAAATCTTCCTGAAATTTTATTCCTGAAAATAGGTCGTTTCCATAGTCATTTTCATTCACATTTACAACGATAGCGGAATTGGTGTTTATCATATTCCTGCTTCTGAAGCTCATACCGTTTGTAACTACCTGTCCCTTTGAGCTTGCTCCCGCAACAACTACACCTCCCGGACAGTTACAAAAAGAATAAACACCCTTTTTGGTTTCTTCATCATGATATGTAAGATTATAGTCAGCAGCCCCCAAAACTTTATGTCCGGCATAATCACTGTAGCAACATCTGTCTATATCCTCTCTTAAATGTTCTACCCTAAATCCCAAAGCAAAAGATTTACTTACCATACTTACATTATGTTTATGTAACATCTTAAATGTATCTCTTGCACCGTTACCGATTCCCATGATAACTACATCGGAAAGAAACTCATCTTTATCATTAACTACGACACCTTTAACTTTATCATTATCTACAATAATATCGGTTACAGTTGATGAAAATTTAAACTCTCCTCCATAGTATTCTATCAAAGCTTTTAAATCATCGACTATTGTTCTGAGTTTATCCGTTCCGAGATGAGGTTTATTTAAATATTTTATTTCTCTTGGAGCTCCGCAGCTTATAAAAGTATCTAAAACTTCATTTTTAAGCGGACTTTTGATCCTTGAATTAATTTTTCCGTCAGAGAATGTCCCTGCCCCGCCTAAACCGAATTGAACATTTGAATTTTCATCAAGAACCGCATTATCGAAGAAATCCTTTACTGTTCCGACTCTGTCTTTTATTTCTTCGCCTCTTTCAAAAATAATAGGTTTATACCCCATCTTAGCAAGATAAAGTGCGGCAAATAATCCGCTTGGACCGCTTCCCACTATAATAGGTTTTATTTCTTTATTCTTATTATAATTGATTAAATTCTCTTTTTTATTTTCATATACGCTTACCTTAAAACTTCTTGCTTTTGGTTTTGTCGGATACGAAAGTACAACGGAATAAACATAGAAAATCCCGTCAGTATTCCTTTTTCTTGCGTCTAGCGATTTCCTTATGATTTTTAAATCCTTAACCTTTTGTTCGGTAAGTTTAAGTTTATTGATTATTACTTCTCTCTCTCCGCTATGAGTTAGACTTTCTATATTTATTTTTATATTTTCAATTAAATATTTTCTCACTATTATATTTGTCCTTTTGTTATTTTTACGCTTACTGTATTTTTACTTACACTTTGAATTTTTACGCCGTCAGGTAATCCCTGGGTACTGATTTTTATTGCAACAGAATGAGTTCCTTCCGTCAATCCCGATAAATCAAGTGAGCCAACAAGGTTTTTTTCGCTTATTTCATTCAATAAAGCATTGTCCCCCGAAAGTAAAACACCGACTTTGTCATCGATCACTTCTGCACTGAGTCCGTCAGGTAGATTATCAAAAGTAAACGATGTTATATATATTGTTTTTTGTTTATCTCTGTCAACAGCAACACTGACATCCACGGTATCCTTCGAATCCACTACATGAACTCCTTCAGGCAAAACTAAATTCAGCTTCTTATCAATTGAAGAAGTTATATCTGATAAATCCAAAACTTCGGTATTTACTGTTTCGATTGAGTTCAATACATCTTCAGGACCTGAAATTGTTACTTTAGTTTTATTAGGAGTTATACTTGTAATTTTATAGCCGTCTTTAGACTTCCCTTTCGTTTTTACCTTTATATCAACGTCTTTGGTCCTCCCTATATTTACATTAACGCTCGTAGTTTTAGGAGATAAATCGACATCTTTTATTTTTTTACCATTCTCATCGACAGCATATAAATTAACATTTGAAGTAAAATCTTCGCTTCTGTTATAAACATCTACCGTACCGACAATGGCTTTTACTTTGTCTACACTGTTTGAAGGTCCCGATATATGCACACTGTCTACACTGGAAGAAAGGGATAGGACACTATACCCTTTCTTAAGTTCTCCGGTCTGCTTAATCAATGGGATACTTATGTCTTTATTACCCATTTTATCAACCGTTACCTTTACAACATTAGGAGATTGATCAACAACGGTAACATCACTTGGGATACCTTTAATATTTATATTTAAAGTATAGGTCCCTTCTGAAGAAATATCTTTTAAATCCACACTTGCATGGATATTTTGACTATTCATACTTTTTACCAAAGAGCCTTTTCCGTATACTTTTATACTTTCAATCTTTTCTTTTGATAATTTTACTACAAAATCATTTTGATCTAAATTATTTGTATTTGTAATTGCGATAGGAATATCCTCTATCCTGCTATAAGCCATATTATCACCGTCACTCGTAGCATATGCCCATAAAAGTAAAGCTAAAAGAAAAGAAATCAATAATGTCATTATTGTGCTATTATTTTTTCCCATCACTGTTTTTTCTCCTTAGTATTTTAGATTTACCATTTTTATGAGAAGGTTCTTTTATCAATATTTCAGTCAATATTCTCCTTATTCCTCTTTCTCCTACAAATCTTGAAAGTTTACCCCCTATAGCATAAGAGATAACTCCGTTTTCTTCGGAAACCATGAGTGATACACAGTCTGAATGTTCGCTTATACCGATACCAGCACGATGCCTTGTTCCTATACTGGTAGAAAGATTTTTGTTTTGTGACAATGGAAGAAGACAAGCGGCTGCTCTTATCCTAAGGGTTTCGCTGTTTATTATAACGGCTCCGTCATGAAGCGGTGTAGCATACTGAAATATATTATTTAATAGTTCCGTACTTAGTAAACTATCAAGTTTGACTCCAGTTTCAACCACATCATCAAGCGGAACTTGTCTTTCGATTACAACAAGTAAACCGGTCTTGGTTTTTGATAATGCACTTACACTCTCAACTATTTGATCCACGGCAACGCTTGGAGAATCCAAATCCTTTTCCATAAATATATCTTTTAAATGTTTAACATTTGTTTTACCGATAGTTTCAAGCATTTTTCTAAGCTCAGGCTGAAACATTATCAGTAATGCCAGTAATCCAACGGTAATTATATTTTTAAATACAAAATTAACGGTAACCAACCCGATCCAGTCACTGACTTGGGTTATTACCAAAATTATGATTATTCCCTTTGCTACCTGCTCCGCTTGAGTTCCTTTTATTAGCCTAATAATAGCATATATAATAAAAGTCATTATAAGAATATCGATCGCCGATAATATAGTAAAAGATTGAAATATCTGATTAAAAAAAGATGTTATCTGAGACATTCTATTTACCTTACCTCATTTTTATATTAATATCACTTAGTAAATGAATACTTACATTAAATATTTATCATTATTTAAATATTATTATTCCCAACAAATAACAATTTAATATTTTTAATTATACTAAGAAAACTAAACAAAAGTTTAAGCTATATTATTTATTATACATTATTTTAGAAAAAATGCTAAAATTTAATTAAATATTAATATAAAAATAACATAATAAAAAAAGTCCCTTTGAAATCAAAGAGACTTTTTAATGTCATTATCTTATATCAAACAAATTTAAAACATCATCGGTTATATCTCTTAAATCATTTCCGATAACGTTAACTAAAGAAGTGTATCCGTTAACTTTATCAGAAAAGTACACATTTTTTACTTGAGGGTATTTTTCTTTAATGATGTTTCCGATTTTTGCTTTTTTCTTAGTCGATAAGCTATTTGCGCCTGCTTGTGTTTTTACTCCGCAGTATGCTTTGTTATCTATTATTACAACTTTTACATCACTGATTCCGGAAATCTTTTTGATTTCACTGTATGCAGCGTTACCTTCCTGCTTATGCTTAGCAGTTGATGATGAATTATAATATCCGGTATCATTAGAGGTATACTGTCTGTACATTCCGCTGTAATCAAATTGATATGGTGTTAACGAAGAATCATTCTTTGTTACATTATCATTTCCGTCGGTAACATTTTCAGCACCGTTCCTTACATCATCCGCAGCATTATCCACACCGTTTCTTACATCATTACCTATATTTTCGGCACCGTTTTTCACATCGTCCGCAGCGTTTTCAACAGCATTGTCATTATTCTTGGTAGTATCGGTATTACCCACATTACCGCAGCCTGCAAAAGTCGATAGCATCATAAATGAAGCTAAAGCTATAGTCATTATTTTTTTATTCATTTATAATCCTCCTTTCTATATTATTATTTAAAAAGAAGGATTTTTATATGCTGGTAATAACTTGATTATAAAGTATTATTTGTATATTAAAGAAGGCATATTTTACCTGTTTTTTCACTTATATACATAAGCCAGTATCCAAAACCGTCATAAGCACTCGGCTCATAATAAATAAATCCAGTTGAGCCTAAAAACGGCTGTGTCTTATCATTTTTACTTCCCAAAATCCCGTAAACATAATACTTTATTTCTCCGTCTTCGAATAGTTTTCCAAAAATCCAATTAGGTAAAATCGCGTTTTCCAGTTCTAAATTTTTATATCCCATATAAGGATATAGCATAGGCATTACAAAACCATTATATATAATGTTGATATCATTTAATCTTTCATCTGTTTCATCAACGATAAAAAATTTATGATCTCCCTCCACTTTAGGAAGATTATCTACTTGAAATTCCTCCATAATGTCTTCTACCAAAACATCATTTGCATTTATAACTACTTTTGGAACTTCTTCTTTTTCTAATTCAGTTTTTTCTTCAACAAACTCAAATTCATCATTTTTTTTCTCATTAGAATTATCATCACTGATATTATCTATGGCAGCTTCAAATTCATGATTGTCGTCATCTGAATTATCTTTGTTTTTTGGTGAAAAAATTTCAAATAATCCTCTTAATGCTTCGACATCCTCTTCAGTATTTCGAACTTCATTTTCTAAAGAAATATTTTTTTTCATATCTTTTTCGGTGATAGGACTGTTTATTTCTTCGTTTATAATTTCATATTTTTTATCTATAACTTTTTCCTCTTTAAAATCAGTTATTTCTTCTTTTTCGAAACTTTCGTCTTCATTTTCATAAATTTCATTTTTGATTTCTTCTTTGACTTCTTCTATGTTATTATTATTCTCGTTTTTTTCTTCTTTTATTATCGTTATATCTTCTTTTACGATTTCTTTTTCATCGTTTATAGTTTCATTATTTTTTAAAAAAGGGATTTCAATTTCCTTTTCTTCTTCCGAGTTTTCAATCTCTTCCTCTTTAACATACTCAAACAAAACATCTCCGGAATAAATATCAACTATTTCTATTTTATCGAAGGTTTTGACTTTTTCTTTTTCAACATTTATTTTTTTATTTTCCGATTTTAAACTCTTAACTTCAAATATAGCAGAAGTATATTCTTTAGTATTCATTATAAATACCACCGCATATTCGCTGACAGGCAAATTCTCCAATTTTAAATTTATTTCAAAAGTATCATTTTTTTCTTTTATATCACAAATCAAATTCGCACTGTTATTTCCAAGGTTAACAAACTCTTTATTTACTAAATCTATCATATTCTCCTCCTACTTACTTATAATTATTTATATTCCATTAAATATAAATTATGAAAACATTAAACCTATTTACTTTACCTCTTAAGTAATATATATTAGAGCAAAGAAGGTGAATAATATGTCAAAAATATGCGCACATAGAGGAATGCTAAAACAAAAGACAGAAAATACAATAAGTTCGTTTAAAGAAGCTATGAAATATGATATAGACAGTATCGAACTTGATGTACATTTAACAAAAGATAATAAGTTAGTGGTTTTTCATGACTTCACACTGGAAAGAATGTGTGATATCAATGAATATATAGGAGAACTTACATATGACGAAATCAAAAAAATCAAAATAAATAATGAAGATAATATACCTCTGTTTGAAGAGGTACTTGATTTATTTACCGATACTGATATAAACTTAAACGTAGAATTAAAAAGCTCTTCATACCTTTATAATGATATTGAACACAAAACAGTAAATATGATAAAGGATTATAATATGGAAGACTATACCATATTTTCTTCATTCGACCACAGAGCACTTAAAAATATAAAAGAAATAGATAAAACATTAAAAGTCGGAGCATTATATGAAGGCTTTTTTGAAAATATAATAAATTATGCAAAAGAAAATAGCTTTGACGCCATACATCCACAATTTTTATGCATTGATGAAAATATAATGGATAAAGCGAGAGAATGTAATATTGAAGTAAATTGTTATACTATTAATACTTTAAGAGAATATAATTATATTAAAAATTTAAATGTTGATACTATTATAACTAATATCGCCGATGAAATTTTAAAACGAGGGGAATAAATGAAAAGAAGAATAGCTATTTTATCAATAGTCACTATATTTTGTGCTACATTATTTATGGGATGCGGTAAAAAAGAATATATAACTACTTTAAATCTCAGAAAGACAGCTAATATAATAGAGGAACTTACATATGAAAAGGATAATAAAAATGTTCCAATATTTTATAATATGACTTCTCCGAACGAGAAAGAAATCAATAAAATCTATAAAATAGACGAAAGCATGTTAGAAGAACTGATAATAAGACAATCCGCATTGAGGACAAAAAGCAATCTATATATACTTGCAAAAGTAAAGCCGGATAAAAAAGAAGAAGTTAAAAAATCCATAGATAATTATATGATCGGATATGAAAATACGTGGAAAGGTCAAAATCAGACAGAATATAATTTAGTGGTAAACAGAAGCTATTATGAAAACAACAATTATTTGATATATGTTATATCATATGATAATAACAAAGTTATAGATGCTTTCACATCATCTTTTGAAGAAAAAGAAGTATCAAAGTAAAGGGATAGATTATTCTATCCTTTTTTATTTATTATTTTTAATTGACAAAATGACACTAATGTCATATGATTAATTTATGACATTAGTGTCATTTTATTACAGGAGGAATATAATGAGCAAATCAGAGGATAAAAAACAATTTATAGTTGATAATGCGATTGAGGTATTTAAAGAAAAGGGGTTTAAAGATGTAACCATGAAAGATATTATTGATAGATGTAATATCAGCAGAGGCGGTATATATCTATATTTTAAAAATACACAAGAAATTTTTGAAGAGGTCATAAAAAAAGAAGAAAATAATGATAAATCTTTACTTTTAATATCTCAAAATTTATCAAATTTAGATATAATAAAATATTTTCTTGAAGAAGTAAAAAAAGAACTTCTTAATAAAAATAACAACTTAATAGTAGCTACATACGAATATATATTTTATAAATTTAATAATAAAGAAAATTTAAATCTAAGTAAAAAATACAGCATAGCTTATGAAACACTATATAAAATTATTCAAAATGGAATCAAAAATAAAGAATTCAAGGTGGAAATAAACAAAACAATAAATCATATAATTTTCCTTCTTGAAGGACTTAGAATCTCAAGTTTAGTAATACCATTAAATGAAAAAATAATTGATGAACAAATAGAAAATATATTGAGAGATTTTAAAATTGAAAAATAAAAAAATCATGAAAACGATTCTTTTATTATTTTTTATTTGTTCAGCTGTGGAATATATAGAATTTTTATTCATAAGAACAGATATGACTTTTATAGCGGACAATATCATAACCAAGATATTCATAGTCTTTATATTATTTATTTCACTGAAAAGTTTCCAGCTTAAATTTTCAGATATAGGATTTAAATTTAAAGGAATACTAAAAGGAATAATTTATGGAATATCTTTGGGAATAATAACTTTTACCATTTCATATTTTATAGAAATACTGATATTAACGGTAAATGGACATAGCCCTTCCATAAAATTTTTTATTACAAATTTCGCACTGACTGGTGCATCTAACAGTCTTAATGCGTCGTTAACCGCCGTTATGATATGTATAGTAGTAAATATACTAAATGCAGCTGCGGAAGAAGGACTGTTTAGAGGATTGTTCCTTAACCTGGGACAAAAAAAATATTCTTGCAAAACTGCAAATTATATCCAGGCACTGCTATTTGGGATATGGCATTTTGTCATGGTTGCGGTGAGTCTATATGATAAAACGATGAATTTACAGACAGCTGTAGTAATGGGGATAGGCTATATAGTACTTGCGGGAATACTCGGAATAGAATGGGGACTTTGTGTTTCAATGACGGGTACACTATGGATAAATATGTCCGAACATTTCTTTAATAACTTTATATCAAATACTATCCATGTAGTATCATCTACTGGAATAGACGAACTACAAATCATAAGGATTGTAATGTCAAATATATTATCACTGATAATAGTAATAGCAGTCAGTAAAATAGTAAAAAAGTGAAAATCAAAGTCACATTAAATAAAACAAAACACATTGGATATCCAATGTGTTATATTTTATTTAAGTATGTATGCGTCCATTGTCCTTCTTCCAAAAGCCAATGCTTCCGAGTGAGAAGAGAAGTAAATATCAATCCTTCCCGAAGTTATAGCCCCTCCTCTGTCTTCAACAGTGTATATACCTCCGTTAGGTCTGTTTGCCATAGATGGGAAATAAACCTTGGTCCCGAAAGGAAGTCCGCTCCAAGCCGCTATTGTCCTGTTCGCAGTGGCATATGTACCGCTTGCGGTTCTTCCGGTAGATTTACCGCAGCACACCGCACATCCACAGTAAGCTGTAACGTTAACTGTTATCTTTTGATTGTACTTAACCGGAGCCTTTCCGTCTGCATCAGGAAGCATTATGGTATCATCGGAATCTTTCGCTACTTCAACGATTTTGTTTTGAACCGGTTTAACCACTGTCTTAGTCAAATGAGTTGTGTTAACGACTTTTCCCTTGGAATTCGTAGTCACAACGCTTATAAAACTAAGTTTACCGTTTTGTCCTTCCTTTACTACTTTTTCATCTTCGCCGTCAAGAGTATCTACTTCTTTATAAACAGTTTTATATTTTACTTTTTGTGTCTTGTTGACAAGTTTTTGATTTTTATCAAGTACCGCATATACTGAAGTATTCTTATGCTTTATGGAAGATACTTTTTTATTTTTATCTACTTTAAAATTTGCCTGCTTGACAATATCTTTTTTATTTGTCAGTCCGGTATCGACTTTTACTATTTTCTTACCATTGGTAACCAAAACTTTATCCGCACTTGTAATATTTATAACGTCATTATTTTTAAGTTCCGCATCTAAGGGTTTTGATATGGTATCTTTGCTTGATGGCGAAATACCTGCTTTTGCAAGAGCCTGTGACGTAGTCAAAGTACCTATTTGTTTTACACTTACGGGTTTTTCATCATCCACGATTATACTTATGTTAAGAGTAGACATATTTATAAGAAGTGCGGAAAGACCGACCATAGCGGTTATAAAAAAGCAAATGCAAATAGGTATCAATTTTTTATTTAAATAATCTTTTGCTTTTTTCTTATTAGCATTTTCATCTACTTCTTCGGCTTCATCCATTTTATCCAAATGCTCCAAAGCTTCGATAACATCCATATTTTCTTCTTCGATAAGTTTTTTTGCCTTAAGAGTATCATCGTCTATTTCTTCGTTCACAGATACTCTCTCTTTTCCCTCATCAAATGATTCTTTCGATATTATACTTTCATCTTTTGAAGAAACATTATCGTCATATGCTTTATCTAAATCAACATCTTTATTTGTTTCTTCGATATCAACTAAATCATTCAATTTTTCGTCTTCAATATCTTGAATATTTTCTGTTTCGGATTTTATTTCATTTATACTATTTTCATTAATGTCTTTTTCCGATTTTGATTTTTTTATAGTATTTAATTTTTCTAAAAGTTTATTTTTCATACTACAATAATCACATCCTTTAAAGATTTATAGTATTTAAAATATACCTTAAATAAAGTATTTTGTCAAATTTTGAAGAACGATTGTGGAATGTAATTTTTGCCACCACAATATACAGTGGAGTATAAAAATATCCTTTATTTTACTTGACTTAAGAGAAGAAAAAATCTATAATTTATAACTAGCTACACTAGGTGGGGAGTTAGCGGTGCCCTGTACTTGCAATCCGCTGCAGCAAGACTGAATTCCCACTTTGAGGCTGGTAAAATTAAGGTTTGCACCCATACTTGGATGTTGAGAGTTGGGCTTCGTGCAATCATACCTTACAAACTCCACCAGGTGCGAGAGCAAGCAGTGGTAAGTAAGTGCTATGATGTGCCCCGAAACTACCTGGCTTGAGTTCACTTATGGGAAAGCATTTGATTTTATCATGTCGATGGTGGGTGTGTAGCCTAAAATCATATACGAGACGGGCAATGGATAATAAAAATAAAAAATTTTACATCATATTGGTACTTTCGATCATGTTTGCCAATACTGCTGTGATTTTTACCAAGAATGCACTAAGCTTTGGTGCCATGCCGATTATAATAGGGTTCTATAGATTAGGGTTTTCAGCACTGATCGTAGTGCCTTTTGCTTTATATAAGGAAGGAAAACACTTTCTTACTTTAACGACTAAAGAAAAATTATTTAGTATGCTCGCAGGAATATTTATGGCACTACACTTTCTTTGTTATTTTTCTTCCCTTATGTACACAAACGGATTTATAGCAACCATAACAAGTGCGGTTCAGCCAATCGTTATAGCGATAGCATCCTACTTTTTATTTAAAGAAACCATAAATAATAAAAGTATTCTTGGAATGATAGCAGCAATAATAGGTATCCTCTTCATAGGGATATTTACTTATTTGAATTCAAAAGGAAATAATTCTTTCATAGGATTTATAATTTCAATGATGACGGCTTTATTCTTTTGTGCTTACTTATTATGTTCGAGAGGAGTACTTAAAAGAGTCAAAGAATATACGTTCCTTGCTATATTATTTACTACATGTGCAGTGATTTTAGGTTTGGGCGCAATAATAACAAAAACACCTTTTACCGGCTATCCGGCAATGATGTATCTAAACTGCTTCGGACTTACGTTTTTCTGCACAATACTGGGACACGCAATAATGAATATATGCGTAAAGTACGTTTCCGCAACGGTAGTAAGTGTAGTAAGTCTCACCGGACCTTTATTTTGTACCTTTTATGATTTTCTGGTATTCGGCGAAAAAGTACTTCCTTTCCAAATCATTGGAGGTCTTATCATTTTATCAGGGGTTTATTTATTCATAAAAAGTGATAAAAAAGATAAAGAGGAAACTATAGAAATAGAAAATTTATTAAATTAATAACTTAAAATGAAAAGATTTAAGCAAATTAAAGCTTAAGTCTTTTTTATATGAATTATCTTCATAATATATTAATATTTTCTAAATAATATCCTAAAAAGTTTATGCTATATTTTTGGTATAAGGAGGGAAGATCATGAAAAGCGAAAGATATGTATCCGTTTGGAAGATTTTATTATATTTGATAATAGGATTTTATATTTACTTTTTATTAAGCAATATATTATTCAAGTATGTGACGCCCGTGGGACTATTCGAAGACGGTAGATACTTCTCAAGAAGTATAAACTTGATACCATTCAACGATCTATTTGAAGGTGTATATAATAAGCTTGATATTTTTGGAAATATGATATTATTTATTCCTTTCGGATTATTTTTAAAGATCCTTTTACCGCATAATTCATTTTTTAAAAATATAGTATCATTCTCTCTCGTTAGTTTTTGTTTCGAAGCGCTTCAATATATCCTTGCAATAGGCGCAAGTGATATAACCGACATAATATATAATGTGATCGGAGGGATTTTAGGAATAGGTATATATAATTTATTAAAATCAATATTCAGAAAAGAAGGACTCACAAATAAAATTATTATAATTCTAGGAAGTATTATGATGATAATTGTTATTATACTTCTTATACTTTTAAAAGTTTATAATTAGCTTTGTTTTTATTCTTAAAAAAATTATAAAAATAAGAAAGCAGGAATTTCACTATGCAAATTCAATTAAGTTTATTTGAAGCTATTATGGATACATTATATTTAAAACCTGTATTTATTATTGGGTTATTACCAATTTGTATATTTTTATATATAGCTTTTAAAAACAACACAGAATTACCTAAGACTAAAATAATAATATGTTCTGTTTTAATGTACTATTATATATGTCTATTATTTAATAATGTTGTTGGGATACCGACACTAAAAGAATTCTTTAGATTATCGCGCTTGGGAGAACCCTTTTTCAATCCAAATATCAACTTAATCCCCTTGGATAATGGAATTGGAGCAGAATTTATACTAAATATCTTTTGCTTTGTACCTTTAGGATTTTTACTCCCAATGCTCAGTCGTTCCTACAAAAGCCCGGCAAAGGTAATATACTTTGCCTTTGGATTATCATTAATGATTGAAATAAGCCAGCTGTTTACTCTATACAGAGCAACTGATATAAATGATTTAGTTACCAATATTTTCGGAGCTGTCATCGGATATATATTATATAAATTCATTATAAAGATCAGAAGCCCCCAAAAAGCAGATGATCTTCAAAGTGATTTGACCAGAATCCTCCCGACATTAATAATAATGATTTGTTTAATATTTACATTTATAAGTTAGGTAATAAGATATAATCAAAAATTAAAACTCTTAATATGAATAAACCATTAGTTCTCTAACTTCAAATAAGTAATTATTAAGATAAATAAAATTAAATATCGATCATAATTTTAATAACAATATAATTTAATAAAATTAACAATAAAAAAGGACCTCAAATGCAAGGTCCTTAATTTTTTTATTATTTTACAAAGTCATTGCTTCTGTCTACGTATGTAGTATGAAGTATTTCATGAGCTTTATGTGAATTTGGTTTTTCCAAGAATTCTTTATATACTTTTTGAACTGATGGATTTTCATGAGATTTTCTGACAGGTCTTACATTTTTATCTTGGTTATAAAGGACTTTTGCTCTTTCCTGTGGAAGAGATAATCCTGCATTTATAAGCTGAGAATTAACGATAGGTTGTCCTCCTCCGTTTACACAGCCTCCAATACAAGCCATACATTCGATAAAGTCATAATCCGCTTCGCCTTTTTTAACTTTATCCATAAGCTTTTTAATATTTGCACCGCCGTGTACTACAGCAACTTTTATTTCTTTATCTCCGGCGGTTATAGTTGCTTCTTTAAGTCCGTCCAATCCTCTTACAGCTTCATAGTCAACATTTTCGCATACTTCGCCTGTTATGGCTTCAACGGCTGTTCTTGCAGCTGCTTCCATAACACCGCCCGTTGCACCGAAGATTACGCCTGCTCCGGAACTTTCTCCGTAGATAGGGTCGAAATCTTCATCATCCAAGTTTTTGAAGTCTATACCCGCTTCTTTTATCATTCTTGCAAGTTCTCTCGTTGTGATACATACATCGCTGTCGAATAAATCATCTTCTTTAAGTTGTTCCCTTGCTACTTCGAATTTCTTAGCAACACAAGGCATAACGCTTACCACATAAATATCTTTAGGATCAATGTTATTTACTTCTGCATAATGAGTTTTGATCAAAGCGCCTGTCATAGCCTGAGGAGATTTACACGAAGACAGGTTATCCAAAAGTTCCGGATATTCCTGTTCACACATTTTTACCCATGCAGGACAGCAGCTTGTAACCATAGGAAGAGTTCCTCCGTTTGTAACTCTGTCAACAAGTTCATAGGCTTCTTCCATAATAGTCATATCAGCACCGAAATCAGTATCGAATACTTTATCAAAGCCGAGTCTTCTCATTGAAGCAACCATTTTACCTGTAACATCTGTTCCGATTTCATATCCGAATTCTTCGCCCAAAGCGGCTCTTACCGCAGGAGCAGGCTGAACAACAACATGTTTGTTTTCATCACTTAGTGCTTCCCAAACTTCATCAACATTAACTTTTTCAGTCAATGCACCCACAGGACAGTTTATGATACATTGTCCGCAGTTTATACAATTCGTATCAGCAAGGACATCTCCTTTTACAGGTCTTGATTTAGAATCAAATCCGTTGTCTTTACCTATCAAAGCCCCGATACCTTGTATCTTAGCACAAGTATTTATACATCTTTTACAGAAAATACACTTTGATTCGTCTCTTACTACAGAAAGTGATTTATCATCATATGTATCCGAAGAAAAATCTCCTTTGAACGGAACCGTGTTTACTCCCAAGTCGTTCGCCAAAGTTTGAAGTTCACAGTTCCCGCTTCTTATACATGTCGTACAGTCTCTGTTATGGTCGGATAAAGTAAGTTCCAAAGTATTTTTTCTCGATTCTCTTACTTTAGGAGAATTCGTAAAAACTTCCATTCCTTCTTTTACAGGGAAGTTACATGCACTTCTGAGAACATCGGAACCCTTGATTTCAACAACACACATTCTGCAAGCTCCGATTTTATTATGTTCCAAGAAACATAAAGTCGGAATGTTGATACCTATTTGTCTTGCAGCTTCAAGGATAGTTGTTTTTTCTTCTACGCTAACATCAACATTATTTATTTTTAAATTTACCATTTTTTAATACTCCTAACTATTCCTTTATAAAATCGTCTCTGAAATTTTCTAAAGCCGTCAAAACAGGAACCGCACCTTTTTGACCTATAGGGCAAAGTGTACCTATGTTCATGTTCACCGCAATAGATTTTATCATATTGTAGTTTTCTTTAGTTGCATTTCCCTTTACAACTTCTTTTACCATTTCATCCATTCTCTTCGTTCCGACTTTACAAGGAAAACATTTTCCGCAGGAAACATTTAATAAAAATCCAAGATAATCAGAAATTTCTTTTGCCATATCGGTACTTTCATCCAATACTACGATAAGTGCGGTACCCCTTACCATACCGTTCATCATAAGAGACATGAAATTGATTTTTTCGTCTAATATATCACTGGATAAATATTCCCCGTAAGGAGCACCGACTTTGATTGCTTTAACTTTTCCTGTGGCTCCGCCTGCTATTTCTTCTATTAATTTTCTGTATGTAGTTCCGTCTTCGATTTCATATACGCCGGGATTTTTAACTTTTCCTCCGATAGCAACTCCCTTTAATCCTTTTGCAGGAGCAGGTTTATAACTGTTTTGTACGATTGCAACTACATTTGCAAGAAGCTGTGCATTTTCTTTTAAACCGTCTATGGATACTTTACTTACAATAATATCTTTATCGTTAAGACCAGCATTCTTCGCATCGGTTACAGCTTTATTGAGCCTATTATATGCAAGTTCATCATTTACAACGATAACACCTTTTTTAGCATTATTTACATGCATAAAAATTATCATAGCTTCCACGATCACATGAGGAGCTTCCGTTTGAACTTTTAAATCAAGAGTAGCCATAGGATCTTCCGTTTCGCATACAACGGTTTCGGCTCCGCTCCACCTATCGGCACATAGCTCATTTAATTTTTTTCTGGCTACAAGGTTTGCATCCTTAAGGATACTGATAACATCCACTTCATTATTAACAACTTTACTGCTCGCTTCATAGCCGCCGAATGCTACATAATCATCCAAACAAATCGGATTTACAGCACCGCAGTACTTATTAGCATTTTTAGTTAAATCTGCTAATACTTTTTTTGGGTCTAAATTTTCCATAACTTCCTAATTACCTCCAAGTTAATATAAGACATGTTAAAACTAATGTTTACTTCCATTTTTCCTTTTGTTACACACACCGTTATAATAACAAAATATATACTATTTTTCAACTTAATTTGACTTATGAACATAAAAAAAATCCATTTATTTTAAATGGATTTTATCATGTTCATTACTCTTTAAAATCTTATTCTCATCTTTTGGTAAATAGTACATACATTTTTCACTTAGTCCGGAAATATAAAGGGGAACTTTATATAAAGTACACATCCCGCTTTCTTGATGTTTGCAGTCCAAAGTACAGTTGATATTCATTAAAAATCTCCTAAAAAGTATTCACTATGAGTATTAACCAAAATGTGATAAAATATTTATAAATCAGACGGAGAAAAATTAAAATATGAAAAACGGAAAATTATCAAACGAAACATTGGAAAAAATTTTATTTAATAAAATCAAAATAAAAAATAAAGAAGTAAAAATAGGTGCGGGTATAGGAAAAGATACAGCCATGCTGGACTTTCAAAATGATTTATTCATTATTTCCACCGACCCTATTACAGGAAGCAAGAACGGCATTGGAAAACTATGCGTAAATATTTCCTGCAACGATATAGCTACCGCAATGGCAAGACCGGTAGCTATAATGATAACCATGCTTATCCCAACATATGCAAAAATAAAAGATGTGGAAGAAATAATCGATGATATCCTTTTGACTTGCGATGAAAATAATGTGGATCTCATAGGAGGTCATACGGAAGTCACTTCCAGCGTAAATAAATTTATTTTAAGCGGTGTATGTATAGGAAGAAAAGAAAAGCGAAAAGAATTTTTGCCAAGTGCGGGAGATAAAGTAGTCATGAGCAAATATGCGGGACTTGAAGGTAGCGCAATAGCCGCTCTTGATTTAGAAGAAGAAGTAAAAAATATCTTAACAAAAGAAGAGTTTGAAAAAACGAGGGAACTCATAAATCACACTAACGTGATAAAAGAAGGATTGATAGCAAGAAATCATGAAGTAAGTCTTCTTCACGACGCAACTGAAGGCGGGATTTTCGGAGGAGTTTGGGAAATGGCAACAAATTCAAACCTCGGAGCCGTAATAAATACTGACGATATACTGATTTTGGATGAAACAAAAAAAATTGCAGAACATTTCGGTATAGACCCGTATAAACTTATTTCAAGCGGTGTGATGTTATTTATAACCAAAAACGACAAAGAGCTGATTGAAGATTTAAAAAAAGAAAATATCCCCGCAAGCACTATAGGATATTTAACGGAAGAAAAAGAAATTTATACTATTAAAAATAATAAAAAGGAAATATTATCCCCTCCCGAACAAGACGAACTTTACAAGATTATAAAATAAAAATTTTAAATAAAAAAAGAGATAAACATTATATCTCTTTTTTATTCTATTATGTCCCACCCCATAAAATATTGACACTACTTACATAATATATGGGAAGGGGTAGCAGCCACTCATAGAAAAATCGGGTAGATTTTTCATGAGATATGGCTGCGTTATAAGGCTCGCGCCATTTGAGCGAAAGAATTTAAATCCAATTTTTATTGCTTCGGATAAAAATTGGCGGATTTTAAGGCGGAGCCTTATATCTTATTCTACACCAATAACAGCAACAGGACAGCCTTCTGCGGCTTCTCTTGCCATCGTTTCTTCATTTTCCCCTTCGGGCTGTTTGATAACTTCGGCTTTCCCGTCATCAGCAAACTGAAATACATCTTCGCATGTTGAAACGCAAAGTCCGCATGAAATACAGCCTTCTCTATCAATAACTACTTCCATTTTATCCTCCTATATTTAACTTTATATCCCTATATTATTTCTCTTTATTAAATAAATATTCTTTAAATATGTTAATTTTTGTATCTTACCCTATATTTCTAACCTCTTATATAAAAACAGATGACAGAATTATAGTTATACTATATTATGATTTTAAGGAAGGGGAATCCATATGAAAGTAAAAATTAAACTTGATAAAAATATAAAAGAACCCTACGCAGTTATCTTTACTGATGAGATAACGGAGGAAATAAAAAACATCAATGAAATATTATCTAAAAAAGATAATATCATAACGGGAAATTATAACGAAAAAATAATAATAATCGATAAAGCCGAAGCGGAAATAATTAGAACAGAAGAAGGAAGAACCACGATATACTTAAATGATAAAAAATGTTATACGAATAAAAGATTATATGAGGTGGAAGAACTCTTAGGAAAAGATTTTATTAGGATCTCCAAATCCACCATAGTAAATATCAAAAAGATAGATTATGTAGAGCCTTCTTTCAACTGCACGATGATGATAGTAATGAAAAACAAAGTAAAAGATTATATTTCCAGAAGATATTTAAAGAGTTTTAAAGAAAAGCTGGGACTATAGGAGGGATAAAAATGAAAAAAATAATAAAACTGATACTAGGCGGGATTGCCTGGGGATGTACGATGTTTACTATAATAGGTATTATAATTGCACTTATAATGGGGCAGGATAATTCTTTTATGATGAGTACTTCGGATTATATAAAGCAGGCTGTGTTATCGATTATAATCGGGATAGGTTTTACGGTTCCGAGTATAGTTTACGATTATGAAAACATATCAAAATTCCTTCAATTCACCGTTCATATGGGAACAGGCTTTTGTATTTATATGATATGTGCCTATATGGCAGGCTGGGTTCCCACCGGTTTCGGACTCGGCGCAGTAATATTGTCAATAGCATTTTGGATAATTATTTCACTTGCAATATGGTTTTTCTTTTATATGTATTATAAAAAGGAAGCGGAAAATATAAATAAAAAACTCAAAGACAATTAAAAAAGACAGCATTAGCTGTCTTTTTATTATTAAGTTATGATAGTTCCAAGGCACCGGTATACAGTCTATAATAAGTACCATGCTTATTGATAAGCTGTTCATGATCCCCTCTTTCGATAATCGTTCCATGTTCAAGAACTATTATTGCATCGGAGTTTCGTATTGTGGATAACCTGTGGGCAATTACGAAAACCGTCCTGCCTTTCATGAGTTCATCCATACCGTCCTGAACTATTTTTTCGGTACGGGTATCGATACTCGATGTGGCTTCATCCAAAATCAAAACAGGAGGATTATTAAGAGCCGCTCTTGCTATTGAAAGTAGCTGTCTTTGTCCCTGTGAGAGTTCTTCTCCCGTTCCCGAAATCATCGTATCATATCCCTGAGGAAGCATATTTATAAACTTATCCGCATTAACAAGTTTAGCTGCTTCATATACTTCTTCGTTTGTAGCATCTAATTTACCGTATCTTATATTATCCATAATGGTCCCTGTAAATAAGTTCGTATCCTGAAGAACTATACCGAGAGACCTTCTCAAGTCGGCTTTTTTGATTTTATTTACATTTATACCGTCGTATCTTATTTTACCCTTTGTTACATCGTAAAATCTGTTAATAAGATTTGTTATCGTAGTCTTTCCTGCACCAGTGGAACCCACGAAAGCAAGTTTCTGTCCCGGTTTTGCATAAAGGTTTAATTTATTTAAAACTATTTTATCGAGATTATACCCGAAACTCATATCAATAAACCTTACGTCTCCTCTTAAAGGCGTATATGTAACACTTCCGTCGGAATGAGGATGTTTCCAAGCCCACTGTCCCGTACGCTTTTCGCTTTCCTCTACATTTCCGTCTTCATCTATAACAGCATTTACAAGACCTACATATCCGTTGTCTTCTTCGCTTTCTTCATCTATCAATTTAAATATTCTCTCTGCACCGGCAAGTGCCATTATAATCGAATTGAACTGCCCTGAGATTTGGCTGAACGGGAAGTTGAAATTTCTTGTCAACTGAAGGAATGAAGCAATGGCACCTAAGGTAAGTCCACCTACGCCCGAAATAGCAAGATATCCACCCAATATAGCTGTTAGTACATATTGAATGTAACCTAAGTTCGCTATTATAGGGATTATTATATTCGCGTATCCGTTTGCCTTTGCCGCACTTTCAAATAAACTTTCATTCAACTCATCGAATTCAGCTTTGCTTTCTTCTTCATGGCAGAATACTTTGACTACTTTCTGTCCGCTCATCATTTCTTCCACATATCCGTCTAAAGCACCTAAATTCTTTTGCTGACTTACAAAGTATTTACCGCTCTTGCCTCCTACGATTTTTGTAGCCAGTATCATCAATATTATTATAAAGACTGCAAGTACAGACAAAGGTATGCTTATGAATAACATCGCACAGAATACCGCTATTACGGTAATGACCGCAGAGAAGACCTGAGGGATACTCTGACATATCATCTGCCTTAAAGTATCAGTATCGTTTGTATATAAACTCATAAGTTCTCCGTGAGAATGGGTATCGAAATATTTTATGGAAAGAGACTGCATATGGATAAACATATCATCTCTTATCTTTTTAAGTACTCCCTGACCGATATTGACCATAAGCCTTGAATAAATGAAAGTACAAAGTACACCGGTGTAATAAATCACACCGAACAACATTACCGCTTTCAGTACGCCCGCAAAGTCAGGGACTGCACTTTTAAGCAAAGGAGTGATGACATCATCTATCAAATACATCAAAAATAATGAACTCGACATACTGGCTACAGAGCTTATTATGATAGCTATAAATACCACAAAAAATTCCAGCTTATATGATTTGAATACATATCCCAAAAGTCGCTTGGCAGTTTTGATATAATTACTTTTATTTGCTTCTTTGTTAGCCATTATTCTTTACCTCCCTTCACTTGAGAATTATAAACATCTTTATATATTTCATTTTCTTTTATAAGTTCTTCATGAGTCCCGATTTGATTTATCATTCCGTTATCCATTACGATTATCATATCCGCATCTTCTACGGAAGATATCCTTTGAGCAATGATTATTTTTGTAGTCCCAGGGATCTCTTCTCTGAATGATTTTCTTATAAAAGCGTCGGTTTTGGTATCTACAGCACTGGTCGAATCGTCCAAAATAAGTATTTTGGGATTTTTAAGAAGTGCTCTTGCTATACATAAACGCTGTTTTTGACCTCCCGAAACATTCGTACCTCCCTGTTCAATTTTGGTATCGTATTTATCGGGGAACTCTTCAATAAAAGTATCTGCCTGAGAAAGTCTGCATGCTCTTATGATTTCTTCATCGGTCGCATTTTCATTTCCCCATCTCAGATTGTCTTTAATTGTACCTGCAAAAAGAGTATTCTTCTGTAAAACCATCGCAACTTCGTTTCGAAGTGTTTCTATATCGTACTCTCTTACATCCACGCCCCCTACTTTAACACTTCCTTTTGTTACGTCATAAAGTCTTGGGATAAGCTGTACGAGAGATGTCTTTGAGCTGCCGGTGCTTCCTATGATACCCACCGTTTTACCGGAATCTATATGTAAATTTATATCCCTTAAAGGAAGGTTATCACCGTCTCCGCCGTAGCTGAAATCTACATTTTCAAAATCGATGGAACCGTCTTTTACAGTTGTTTTGGGATTTTCTCCGTTAGATAGGTTACTTTCTTCATTAAGAACCTCCACGATACGTTCTGCAGACGTCTGTGCCATAAGCACCATAACGAATACCATGGAAAGTATCATAAGGCTGGAAAGTATCTGTGAAGCATAAACGACCATACTCGTAAGTTCTCCCGTAGTCATAGCACCGAAAGTAATGAGTCTTGCAGCCAAGTATGAAATAGCCAAGATGCAAGTATATATGGTAAACTGCATTATAGGAGTATTTAGAGCTACGATTTTTTCTGCTTTTGTAAAAAACTTGAATATAAGCTTTGATATCCCGCCGAACTTTTCGACTTCATAATCTTCTCTTACATAAGCCTTTACTACTCTGACCCCCGTAACATTTTCCTGCACAACATTATTTAATTTATCGTATGTATTGAATACTCTCTCGAAGTGAGGATGTGCTTTGATTGCGATGAAGAATAACAGAACGCCCAGTACGGGTATTGCGATAAAAAATACTATCGAAACCTGAAGATTTATTTTGATTGCAAACACAAGTGCAAAAAATAACATAATAGGCGAACGAATGAGCATTCTTACTATCATCTGATATGCTATTTGTACGTTGGTTACATCGGTCGTGAGTCTGGTAACCAAACTAGCCGTTGAGAATTTATCTATATTTGAAAAAGAAAAGTCTTGTATCTTATGAAACATATCCTTTCTCAAATTTTTTGCAAACCCCGCAGCCGCTCCTGCGGCATATTTACCGGCAAGGACACCGCATATAAGTGAAACCAGTGCAATGCCAAATAAAAAAACACCCAGCTTAACAATATAATTTAAGTTACCTTTTTCTATTCCGAGGTCAATGATATTAGCCATATAAAATGGGATCAATACTTCCATGAAGACTTCTATTATGACGAAAAAAGGTGCTAGCAAAGAATCTTTTTTATACTCTCTGATAGAACCGAACAATGTCTTTAACATTTCTTTACCTCCTAAATTAAAGTTAGCTTCATAACTGTAAGGTGCCTAACTATATAATTAAAAAATATTATCTTAGGTTGATCAACATCTTATCGCATACCTTTAAAAAAGTATCTATCTCATCATCGGAAATACCCAGTTTCAATTTAGCCTCGGTTTTATCTATTTCTTTTCCGATACTCTCTTTGATATCAAGACCTTTTTGGGTTATTATTATTTTTTTGAGCCTTGCATCATAGTCTACGCATTCTCTTCTGATGAGTCCATTCTCTTCCAAAAGCTGCAATAACCCGCTGGCAGTGGCTCTGCTTGTATGGAACTGTGCTTCTATATCTTTTTGGAATATATCACTTTTTTGTTTGCTGATATAATAAAGCACTTTGCTTTGTATCCCCGTTACACCGTAACACGCAGCGTCTTTGTTCATGGATTTTTTTAGTTCATTGGATAAAATATTGATTATCCTGCCTATATCTTTTTTTGTTTTCATTTAAAACACCTTCTGAATATGTTAGTTTCCTAACATATTATACTCATTTTAATCTTTTGTCAATGATTATTTAAATAATTTCAGTAAATTTTCACAGGAAATATCCATATCTTCACAGTCACCTTTTACCTTTATGATAACATCTATTCCCGTTAATTCCTCTATCATATTTTTGTTATCAACGTGTAGTATATTATCTTCTTGATAACCATTCATTATTATCCCCTCTACATTTATATTTTTTCGTTTTAAATACTCACAAGTAAGTACGGTATCGTTTATGCTTCCAAGAGAACTTTTTGTTATTACCAAAACATTTAGTTCTAACATTTTTATTATATCTTCAAGCATGATCTTACATTTATCATCATATCTTATGGGACAAACTATACCGCCACTCCCCTCTACAAGAACATAATCATACTTAGTCTTTATATTGTTATAATCCGATTTTATTTTATTTAAATCGATTTTATTTCCCTCTATTTTTTGCGCCAAATGAGGTGACACTTCGCTTTCGTACATATATGAAACTATATTATCAATATCCTCATTCAAACCTGAAACTTCATTGACATAATGTGCATCGGAAGAAATGAATTTCCCATTTTCTTTTACCGCACCGCTTATCGCAGCTTTATAATATCCCGCATTATATCCCTTATCCATGAGTTTTTTTAAAATAAGCCCGCTTATATAAGTTTTTCCCATATCCGTACCTGTAGCGGTTATAAATATCCCTTTACTCATAATTTACCTCATTTACTTCAAAACCGATACTTTTCACCATATCTATATCATCTTTTGTTTTAATCCCGTAAGTAGTCAGCATATCTCCGGAAATGGCACTGTTTACACCGCTTTCTATAGCTTTTTTGCCTTTATCTTCAAAAAGGGCTCTTCCTCCTGCAAGCCTAAGAAGGACATTCGGCAAGATAAATCGATATATTGCTATGCTTCTTTTGATTTCATCATATCTCAAAGGCTCATTATTTTGAAGAGGAGTTCCTTTTATGGGGTTTAAAATATTTATAGGAACACTTTTTACCTCTATCTCTTTTAAAGTAAAAGCCATATCTATCCTGTCTATAATAGTCTCTCCGAGACCGAAGATACCTCCGCTGCAAATCTCTAATCCGGCTTTCTTCGCATCTTTTATGGTATTCAACTTTTCATCATATGTATGAGTCGTACAAATATATGGAAAAAACCTGCGGGAAGTCTCAAGATTATTATGATACCTGCTCATTCCCGCTTCTTTGAGTTTTATGAAATCCTCATAATCCAAAAGACCAAGAGAGCCGCAGAACTCCATACTGCACTGTTCTTTTAGCTTTTTATAAGTTACACACAGCTTATCCACATCTTTTTTATTAAACCTTCTCCCCGATGTAACTATAGAAAACCTGTCTACTCCCGACTTTTCATTGGATAATGCACTTTCTATTATCGTATTATCATCTAAAAAATCATATTCATCTATATCGGTTTTATAATGCGCTGATTGAGCGCAGTACTTACAGTCTTCGGGACATCTGCCGCTTTTGGCATTGATTATCGTACAGAGTTCAAATTCATTCCCGCATTTTTCCTTTCTGATTTCATCTGCAAATTCTGTAAGCTTACCTAAAGGAACATCTATCAATGATAAAGCTTCTTCGTAAGTAATATCATATCCCTCTAATACTTTTTCTTTTAATTTATTTAACTGCATAACTGTTCCTCCTAACTATAGGAACTAATTTCTTTCCCAAGACCGCTGATATAAAACATAGAAGTATATCCCCCGGAATATCAAGCGGAAAACAGGAAGCAAGAACGATCAAGAAAGAAACAGGTTCGCCCACGAAGAAATTAAGCATTATATATTTATAACCAAGCCCTATCAAATATGTAACCATAAATCCCGCAAAAGCGGAAATAAGATAAGATTTAAATGTCTTTTTCTCCGATTTTTCAAGTACTAAACCGCATACAAAAGCTGCGCAAACAAATCCTATGAGGTAACCGAAGCTGGGTCTTAAAACATAATTGATACCTCCCCCTGCAGCAAAAATAGGAAAGCCGAACAGTCCGAGCAAAACATATATTGTAACCGACAGCATTCCAAGTCTGCTTCCGAGAAGTATGCCTGCCAAGAGGACAAATAAGAACTGCAAAGTAAAATAATCCATATACAAAACGGGTATTCGTATAAAAGCCCCCGCAGCCACCAAAGCTGTAAACAGTGAACATATGACCAAATCTTTTGTCTTTATATTTTTCATTTATATTCTCCTTAATGATTTTTGGGAAATTATATCAACTGCACCTTCGCTATGTCAACCTTAATATGTACATAGGTTGACACTATTTAAAGTCATGATATTATTTAAGATTTAAGCAATGTTTTATTAATTGGATATTTAAAATCATATAACTAAAAGTTAATCCTTTAAATCAAATGTATTATTTTATTTTAATAATAATAAATAATAAGATTTTATATTGCTGTCCCATTATTATAAATTAACTAATTAATTTATATGTTTACAAAAAAGTATAAAACAGAGTGTATAAATAATTTTCTTTTATTGATAAATTTTCCCATAATACTCCTTCGATGATTTCTATAATCTTTTTAAAAGCATTAAACAAGCTATGCATATTAGACATGGCTTGTTCATAAAAATTATAAATACAACTATTAAAAGAGGATGAGATATGAAAAAATTAATAAAACTATTATTATTGGTCGGGATAATAGCGTTGAGTTACATAACGATAAAAGAACCTCAGCTGACGGCAAAAGTACAGCAGACAGTGAGTAGTTACATAAAAAAAGAAACCAAAACGGAACAGGCAGATATTACGGTCTACTTTAAAAATGCAGAAGGATATGTAGTACCGATAACCAGAAAAGTAAATAAAGAACAGGCTACATTCGATAATGTTCTTAACTTAATGGCGGATAACGAAGAAAACGGTAAAGTTGCTTCTAAAAACGGACTCCTTCCCGCAGTGGTTTCGGGGAGTATAAAGAGCGTCCAGGTAGACGGAACGACTGCAAAGGTAAGTTTAAATGAAAAATCAGCACAGTTCGTGGATAAAAGTGATGAGACTGCATTTGTAACATCCATAGTATATGCTCTTACCGAATATAAAGATGTAGACAGTGTAATGTTTGACTTATCTTCCTCGGATACGCTTCCTTTCGGGACTGAAATGAACAAGCTTTATTACAGGGAAAATATAAATAAAATAAAATATTCCAAGCTTGCAAAATCAAAACAAACCATGTATCTGGCGAAGAAATGTGACAATGTGTATAACTATATACCTTACAGCGTATATAACAGAAAAAGCAATATAAGTTTAAAAGAAGCACTTAACATACATTTCAATCTTTGTTCGGATACAAAATTTTCAAGCTTGATATTTGCAGATAATGCAAAACTCAAGGAAATACTTATCAAAGGAGACAGCGTTTATATCCATTTAAGCAAAGAATTCGAAAAAATGGATAAGGCAATGTTAAACATGTATAAAAACAGCGTTTCACTGACAGTAAAAGAAAATTCCGATTCTATTGAAAAAGTTCGCTTTATAATAGACCAAAACGAAGAAAATAATGGTATAATGGAAACTGTACTTATTAAAGATTATTCAAATCAAGAAAGAAAATAGAAGGAGCAAATCATATGGTAAGATCAGATAACAGAAAATTTGATGAAAAAAGAGAAGTAAAAATCACGAGAAATTATACCATGTATCCAGACGGATGCGTTTTGATAGAATCAGGAAATACGAAAGTAATATGCTCTGCATTTATAGAAAACAGAGTTCCTCCGTTTTTAAGAGGAGAAGGAACCGGTTGGATAACATGTGAATATTCGATGCTTCCATCTTCCACTCAAACGAGGAAACAAAGAGACATCAACAGATTAAAACTGGACGGAAGAAGCTCTGAAATTCAAAGGCTAATAGGAAGAAGCTTAAGAAGTGTTGTAGACTTATCTATCTTAGGCGAAAAGACGATAATGATAGACTGCGACGTGATACAAGCCGACGGAGGTACGAGAGTTGCAAGTATCACAGGAGCATTCGTTGCCCTTTACGATGCTCTTTCAAAAATGGTTGAAAAGGGAGAAATAGAAAGATTACCTCTTACTTCGTTCCTTGCTGCAATAAGCGTAGGTATAGTGGAAAATGAACCTCTATTAGACTTATGTTACATAGAAGATTCCAACGCCATAGCGGACATGAACGTCGTAATGAACGAGTACGGAGAATTTATAGAACTAGGTATGACAGGAGAAAAGAGACCTATAAAAGAAGAAGAGCTAAATAAGCTCCTTATACTTGCAAAAAAGGGAATAAAAGAACTCATAGAAATTCAAAAAGAAGTATTGGGATTTAATAATTAGAGGTAATAATGAAAGAAGTAATAATAGCATCTGCAAACAAACATAAATTAGATGAAATAAAAAGTATTTTAAAGGATTATAAAGTAATAAGCATGGCGGAAGCCGGATTTTTTGACGATATAGTGGAAGACGGGGCAACATTTGAAGAAAATGCACTTATCAAGGCAAAAGCGATACATGAAAAAACAGGCAAGCTTGTACTCGGTGACGATTCAGGCTTGATGGTAGAATATTTAAACGGTGAACCGGGCATATATTCCGCAAGGTACGCCGGAGAAGAAAAAAGCGATAGAAAAAACAACGAAAAACTTCTCAAAGCATTAGAGGGAACAGAAAGACAAGACAGAAGTGCAAAGTTCGTATGTACAGTAGGTATATGCTATGAAGACGGGACTACCGAGACGGTAAGAGGCGAGGTAAAAGGTATTATCGGGACCGAAGAAACAGGAAGCGGAGGATTTGGATACGACCCTCTTTTCTATATCGAAGAACTGGATAAGACTTATGCCGAGCTTACTTTTGATGAAAAAAACATGGTAAGCCACAGAAGAAAAGCTTTTACAAAAGCAAAAGAAATCTTGGATAAAAAGTTAAAATAGGTCTGGGTCATATCATGGATAAGATACTTATAATAAGCGATACACACGGAGACATAAAAACGTTGGAAAAAATAATAAAGAAAGAAAAGAACTATTCTTATATAATACATTTGGGAGATCACCACTTTGATTTGGACGAAGTTGATATTGATTACGAAAATGTGAATGTCCTCAGAGTAAGAGGTAACTGTGATTTCATGAAAGAAAAGGAAGATTTGGTATTTACTCTTCACGGCAAAAAAATATTCATGACACACGGACATTACTACGGAGTAAAGAATTCTTTTACAAATATATTCTATAAAGCAGACGAGATAGGAGCTGATATAGTATTGTTCGGACATACTCACGAAGCTTTGAATGAGAAAATCAGCGATATACATCTATTTAACCCCGGAAGTTTAAGCAGCATGAGAAGCTTCGGCAAAATAAGCTATGGAATAATGACGATAGACGAAAAGGGTAATTATAAACTATACCATAAGACTGTTTAGGAGATTTAATGAAGCAGGATAATATAATAAAAAAAATATGGTTATGCATATATCCTTTGATATTTTGGGCAGTCAATCAATTTGTTGCGGGCTTTTTATTTCAGTTGTATTTCCTTATTGATATGACAAATAAGGGAAAAGTAAATTTGGTCACGACACAAAGCCTTACTGAATTCACAAGCGAAAATATTGTTTTGATACTACTCATAACATCTGTTATCAATATATTATTCTTTGCTTTTATGCTAAAGAGGAACAATAAGTTAAATATAGGCTTAAACTGCGAAGAAGGTAAAATCCCTTATATAATTTCTCTGATAATAATGGGGATAAGCTTCTTTATGTTCTCTTCGGGAATAATAGATATGTTTGATTTAACAAAATACTCCGATAGCTACGATACAATAATAAATTCTCTCTCATCGGGAGGAGTAATATTTAATATTATTGCGGTAGGAATAGTCGCCCCCGTAAGCGAAGAACTTATGATAAGAGGCGTCATTTACAATAATTTAAAAAAGTATATAAAGCCTGCTTTAGCAGTATTCATTCAAGCATTCTTATTTGGCATAATGCATATGAACATCATTCAAAGCACTTATGCAATCTTTGCGGGATTGATACTGGGATATATTTATGAAAAATCGGGAAGCTTGCTCGTTTCTTCCATATTTCACATAAGCTTTAATATATCAAATCATTTGTTCTCAATACCACTGTTATCCGATATAGCTGAGATACCGCTTTTGATGTTGATAACAGGAGTAATATTACTTATATATACATTTAAATATTTTAATAAAAAATCATTTTACAATTAGGCAGATATCTGCCTTTTTTTATTTCCCGGGAAATTGAAGCTAATATGTTGTAACCGATTTTCTCCTTTTACGTATCCTAGTAATGGGAGGAAATGTAATGAAAGAGAAGTTAACAAAAATTTTAGCAGTGTGTTTCTCATTTATAATGTGCATTTCTGCCGTTACGGTAGTCTCGGCTGCCAGCGAACACAAAGGTATAGATGTAAGTGTTTGGCAGGAAGATATCAATTTTAGAGAAGTAAAAGACGATGGTATAGACTATGTATATATAAGAGCCGGAGAAGGCACTACACTGGTAGACTCCAAGTTCGACAGGAACTACCGCGATGCAAGAAGAGAAGGCATGAAGTTGGGCTTTTACCATTATGTGACGGCAAGGGATACAAGAGAAGCAAAAGACCAGGCACATTTCTTTTATTCTCTTATAAAAGATAAGAGGCAGGATCTGAGACCCGCGATGGATTTTGAACAGCTAACGGGACTAAGCAAAAAAGAAGCAAACGATATAGCAAGAGTGTATATGGATACTTTGGAAAAATTAATGAAAATCAAACCAGCATTTTACTCAAATGCATATGACTGCGAGAGCGTATGGGAAGAAGATTTGACTAAGTACCCTCTTTGGGTAGCAGACTACGGAGTAGAAAGACCTTATTCCATAGGTCACTGGAAAGCCTGGTCGGGATTTCAATATTCGAGCAGAGGAAGCGTGCGGGGAATACACGGACACACTGATATGGATAGATTTAAAGATGAATTACTGATAACGGATAAAGAAAAAGAAGATGCAAACTGTACTAAAGACGGATATTTAAGTTATACGGTCAAAGAAGGCGAAACACTCAGAGATATAGCAAGAAAATTTGACACTACGACAAGAAAACTGATAAAACTAAATCACTTGGAACTTATACATCCGGGAGAAAAGCTTATAATCAGAAAATAACAAAAGGAGTATTTGATACTCCTTTTTATTTACTCCTTATCTAAACAAGATAATACAGACTTTTTGAATAAAGGATTACTTTTAAATGAGTTCATATTCAAATTATTACATACATTTTCAAAAATTTCTTTCTTATCATTTGTTTTTAATTTTAAACATCGTACTTCATCATTGATGTTATTCAACAGTTTTATTGAGCTGTCTATAACACCTTTATACTCATTTTTATTATAAACTCTGTCCCATGCGGGGAGACAGAAGTTTATTTCATCGATACTTTTTAGTCTCTCAAGTGTATCAATACTTCTTTTAAAATCCGTAAATATAGGTATATCTCCGGGGACTGGAACAGCGTCTCCCGTAAAAAGTATATTTCTTTCTATCCACAAATAAGACAGCGAACCACGGGAGTGTCCGCTGGCATCCACGACTTTAAAATGTATATCCTCTTCCAATTTTATTATTTCTTTCTTTTTTAGGTATTTATCTATCTTTACCGATTTATCTGATAAACCATAGAAGTTTGGTATCGGCCTTTCTTTAAACTGCTTATCTATATCCTCTATCCATTCTTTTTCATCATAAGGAGCATATATTTTTGATTTCGATAATCCTTTCAGCTTTGCGGCACTTCCTATATGGTCGGGGTGAGAATGAGTTAAAAATATGCCTTTGATATCCTTTATACTTTTATTTATGCTAAATAAATAATCCTCTATTATTTTTTCGCTTCCCTTAACGCCGCTGTCTACAAGATACAATTTTTTTCCTTCTATAATATAAATATAAACATATCTTTTTATATCCTCTGTCACATTAAAATTTATCCTTATTTGATGTACATTATCACATATTTTCATCACTACCTCCGATGACTACGGCTTCACTTCTTACAAAGCCTGTTCTTTTATTTTCTATTTGCTTATACTCTTTTGAATCAAAGCATTTATTTAAGCTATGAATATCCTTAAATCTTATGATGATTATTCTGTCGGGAGTATAATCATCGGTCAAATACGTTATTTCATCTGTTCTTACGAGATACTCTCCCCCGTATTTTTCCACTATAGGCTTTACCAAATCAATATAGTCTTTGTACTCCTCGGGTTTAGACTTTTCCTTTAAATAAATATTAACTATAAAATAATAACTCATTATACTGACCTCCTTTTAACATATGCAAGTAGTTACTTGCATTATATTTAAAAAATATATGGTATATGAATACCATATTTATTTTTTTATTCCGTTTACAAATACATCTATGCTATTTTCGATATAAGTTTCTTTTGGTAAAGGCGTAAGACTGTCGCCAAAAGAAGCTTTAAAGAATATAAATCCGAAATTTATGGATAAGAACATAACTGCCAAACCCTCAAAATCGTCATTACCGACTATACCTATTTTGTACATTTCTTTGAAATAATCAGAAAGCCCTCTTTTAAAAGCCATAGGTATCTGCATTATCCCTTCTTTTGTATGTTCATAAAGCTCGGGACATCGAAGCCCTAAAGATACTTTAACGAACTTGGGAGTAACCTTATCCAAGTAAGTATGAGAAAATCTCAGCAAATCTTTTTTTAAATCAAATGAATAACCTTTAAAATCATCTTCAGCCAAATCAGGGTTCCACTCCCTGAGCTCCATTGCATTTAAAACTATATCTTTTTTACCATTGAATTTTCTGAATATGGTAGATTCATTTACCCCGGCTTTATTCGCTATTTCCTTTGTGGTCGTAAGAGAATACCCCTTTTCCATTATCAAGTTCATTGAAGCGTTTATTATCTTTAAACTCGTTTCGTCCATATCTTCACCTATCTTTTAATAAATAATGCAAGTAATTACTTGCATTATAATATAAAAAATTATAATTGTCAAATACATTGAATTATCGCTCATTCAATATATAAAAAAGAAGCATATTTTTATAAACTTCTTTTTATTACCAAATCATTTATTTTTCTCTTAAAATCATCGTGCCGTTTTCATCTTCCGCCGTTATGATACCATACTCTTCATAATTACATATATCGAGAAGACCTTCACACCCTAAAGTTTGTATAAATACAAAATCATCATCCTTTTCGTAAATATGTAAATACCCTGAATTACCCCTACTCTCACTTATTAAAAGCAGATCCATATTTTTTATTATTTCATAATCGGTATCATCAAACATTTTTATTTGCTGAGTGTAAAACTCATTACCTGTTTTTAAAGATTTATAAACATTACAGGCTTTCCTATTTTTCTTATAATATTTATGAATGATTTCCAATCCAAAGTCTTTATCAACAAAATAAAAATCATTTCCTTCTTCTCTGTTTATGATATTTATTTTTTTTATTTCTTCTTTTTCTAAAGTTAATTCCTCGTAATTATCTGATAATTTATAAGAATAAATAATATCATCTTCTTCATCATTATCCTCAATAAACTTTATTATATTTTCATGACGGTAAAAATCAATATTATAAAAATCGCCTTCTATTTTTTTTAGCATATCAAACTTCTCTTCTTTGACATCATATATACTTATATATAAATAAGTATCGACCTCATCGTTGGAAAATAAATCTTTCAGACTAAAATCAAGTGGAGACACTTCAAATATTATAAGTATCTTATCTTCGTCCAATTCTGCACATTCAAGTATGTTACTATCCTCTTCCCAATCTTTTATCAATTTTGAAATAGGTATTTCGTATTTTAAATCCAATGTAACCTTATCATATAATTTTAATACTTCATACCGAAAATCTCCGTCTTCATCAAAAACAGTGTGTGATATAAAATATACCCCTTTATCACTTTTGGGATAAAAAATATTTTCATCATCTGATATTAATGGAAAATATTTAACATCATTGTTATTGATGTCATATTCGCAAAATTTATTTTTATTTTCATCATCTTCATTGTAAACCCCTATACATTTATTACCTTCAGATATAATCAGACTGTTGACTATCGGCAGTGTTTTGATATGAACCATAAATATATCCTCCTTGTTCTTATATATTTATCCTACAACATACTGCTTTATACTATTTCTTTTATGATATGATTTATACCGTGAGATGTCAAATTATAATACAAAAAAACCGATTGTATATACAATCGGTTTAAATTCTAAACTGGTGCGGATGATACCTATTTTTCTAAATAACAAAATATATCTAACATTTGAAATGCTTTATTTATAAGACTTTTAGAAACTTTATAAATATGTTCATATGTTCGACAAATCCCCTAATTTACACAAAGTGTGTTAAAAAATGTGTTATCTTTATATGTGTTATTAACTGGTGCATTACGTACTATAAGAAATAGGATAACCCCTTTATCCATAAGGAAAACTTAAGTTAATAGAATAAAACTTCATATGGTGTTAAAATTTACCTATTATAATAATAAAGAGTGCTTATAATATAAAAAGTCAGGTTTTATAAGGTTTTATTAGTAAAATTTTCAGGTTTTCTCAGGTATATACAAATATAATATCTTTTCTTATAGCCTTTTAACCCCCGTGAAACAGGTTTTTAAGCTTTTTTATCATTGTCAGGTAATTTTACAAACATAAGTAACAAAAACACTCAAAAACCTACAAAGTAATGAAAATTAAAGTAATTTCCCTTAAATCCTTATAACTGCATTAGGTTTTCTCAGGTTTTAAATCAATCATCTTCAATCCCATACTTTAGATCATGAACAAACCCGTAAGCCTCTAACCTATTCGAAAAATAATCTTTAAATATTTCTTTATCGTCTTTACGCTGATAAGTGCTTTTATAATGGCTATAACTTAATAACGTTTCCTCTTTTATATCAATGAGTTTATCATCTTTAAATATACTTATAACTTTATAATATAATTTTGATATATCCTTTTTTACCACCTATTTTTTATATATCCTTTCTTTGCTTTGTTTGTAGTTTTAAGTTGGTGTACTTCGGTGTAACGTTCTTTTTACTCATTTTTAAGTAATGGTTAGTATAGAAAATAAAAACGCTCAAAAAACATAGCAAACATTATGAAAATTTAAACCCGCTCGTTTTTGAGCTGTTTTTCATATTATCATTAAGTCACACGGTAAATATTCCCAGTACCATGTTTGAAGCTCTGATAAGGGTGTTGACAGTACCTATGCCCCATAAACTTTTATATTCTGCATAATAGACTAATACCGCAGAGGGCTTAACGCTTACGGCTCCGCCCTCTACGGTATTTTTATATTTATATATAAGTATATTTACATATTTCCCCGTTGTTCCCTCGCTGTTCGTTTGTAATATTTCCCAATTACCAAACCTCTACACATTAAGTAAATATAGTTTCTTGTTTTACTTCTTCTCGCTCTTCCTCGTGTTTGTCCGTTTCTTCAAAGTAGTTATATTTAGGTATAAATTTAAAAAATACTTTTCCCCCTGTTCTTCCGTTCCTGTTCTTCAGTATCACAAGTTCTATATATCTTTCATCACTCAGCTTACACTCTTCTATTATCTTTCTGTTTTCTTCTTTCTCGGTGTTGTTCTTGGCAAATTGTAAGCCTTGAGGCTGTAAACCTATTAACACATCGCTTGAATACTCAATAGCTCCGCTTTCCTTAAATGCTGTCATTGTTACGGGATTATTATAATTATCACGGTTAAAGGAAGATATACCAAAAATGGTTAAATGATTATCACGTGCAAGCCTCCTTAAATTTGTTACCGTTCTGTCGGTGTTCTGCTTATCCGTGTAGCGGTCATTTATCGGAGAAAGTATC
This sequence comes from Anaerofustis stercorihominis DSM 17244, assembly GCF_000154825.1. Lineage (NCBI taxonomy): Bacteria > Bacillati > Bacillota > Clostridia > Eubacteriales > Eubacteriaceae > Anaerofustis > Anaerofustis stercorihominis. Next base: position 530,700 of record NZ_DS560019.1, read on the forward strand.
TGAACATAGTCAATAAATACCACTGGCTTTTTGTTACGGAAGTCTATATGCTTTTTTATATCCTCTTCAAGTTCTTTTACACCGTAGTTATATACACTCTCGATTATAAAAAGGTTTCTGCTTTCTTCCCGGTATAAACTTAAAGCATTGAAATACAATTCCTTTTCAAATTCATTGAATTTACTTATCTTCTCATAATCGGTAATTATATTTGCGGACTTCGCAAGGTGTTTACTTACCCCGCTTAATATATATGTGTTTCTGCTTATGCTTTTTGCTCTCAGTTCGTTTGCTGACTGTTCAAGGCTTATAAATAGTACATCTTGATTTTGTCTTGCCATTTGATATGCAAGCTGTAAGCAAAAGGTAGTTTTACCCAGTGAAGATATAGCACCGATAAAATAAATGCCCTCTTTAAGTCCTCCGTCAAGCTCTTGATCTAAATTATAAAAACCTGTTGGGATATAGGGCTTATTAATGCTGTTCTTTATATCCGTGTAGAAGTCTTTAGCCCTGTGGTATTCGCTTTTAAGGTTATACTCTTCTATATCCGCTCTGTATTTATCTGCCTTTTTCTTGTCTTCTTCCGTGATATCCTCTACATATCCAGTTGTATCACTAAGTATTTTATTTACATGATATTTTCTTTCGCTGTCGTTCATACATTTGGCTTTACCCTTTCTTTTTATCCTCGCATATATGCAAGTAACTTTTTTTCAAGTGTTTTTATATGCTGTTTTTGTTCTTTTATTATTCTGTCTTTTTCTTCAATGTTTTTATTAATTAAAAATAGATTTGATTTTAAATCTGCATTTTCATTTGCCATATCGTTAAACACTTCGGTACGTACCGTTATAAACTCATCATTCTTAGGGCTTATATGTTTCATGTGGTTTCCCTCTTTCTTTTATTTATTTTCTTTATATAACCTTGAAGTACATACTATATATTAAGTACTAAAGTATATACTTTAGCGTATATAACAAAGTATAGAGTATATATGATAAGGAGTAAGCCCCGCCCGTAAAAAAGGGGCTTACTCCTTTCCGTATTACTCTGTTATACTCTGTAATACTCTACTCTTTTTTGTTAGCAATGACTAAAACACTCATTATCAGCGGTTTTGAGGACTGTTTTTGGGGTCAAATTCCGTTACCACTTTTTACACCCAGCGTTACCAGTTTTTACAGTGTCTGTTACCAGTTTTTACACCTAACGTTACCACTTTTTACACCTTTTGTTATTCCGTAAGTACTTTTTACAGTTAGACATAAAGAATGACTTTATAGTCCTTGTTACCGCTCTTTATATTTTTATAACCTTTTATCCAGTTGTTACGCTTAAATTCTTCGCACCTGTCAAGGATATATTTTATATATTTGTTTCTGTCTTTCCTGTTGTTAATTTCAAGCCCCGCACTTTTAAATATATTGTCATACACTCTTGAACTGTTAAAGGTTTCCCCTTTCTTCTCCTGTTGTTTTATATCCATAATCGAATACTTTAAAACATCATCTATCAAAGCTCTTCCCGTATTTGTCTGCTGTTTGGTAGTTATATATTTCTTTTCAACGGTTTCTATTGCCTTATACGTATAGCTGTAGAGGTATAAAGCGGGTAATTCATATATCCTTACGCCGTCCACCTCATGACCTCCGGCTTTAAGTCTTATAAAACTGCTCTTTATAAGACTGCTTTTAATACTTGCATTTATAGGCTTTTTGATGTCTTGTTTTGTTATAGGCTCAAACTTCATACTTAAGTCAATATGATTAAGTTTCATTATAGAGTTTTCAACGGTTTTTATTTGTGTTGGTGTAGGTCTTTTATTCCCCTGGAGATTATAAACTTCTTTTACGATCGTGCTTAAAAGTAAGTCAATGCTTCTTTGATTTTGTTCAAGTCCTATCATAAGCCCCTTATCTTGACAAAGTGAACCTATGGCGTTGCTTACCATTTTATCAAACCTTGTTACATGGTTTTCATTGTATTTTATTTCATACGGTATAAAAAAGTCCTTGCAGTTCGATACTGCTATAAAATTGTTATTTTCCTTTAATAATTTATCTTGATTTTTAAATATATTGCTTACCGCATATCTTGTCTTTTCTTCTTTTGTCATATCTTATCCTCTACAGGAGAAGATGGCTTATGCCTCCCGCTCGCCCTCTTCCTCGGTTATATGGTTTGTGAGTTTTTTAACGGCCATTCCCGTAAGATCATAAATAATATCAATAAAAGGGCTTAATGCCTTTAAAGTTTCGCTCTCGGTGTGCTCACTGTCTATCTTCATTCTTTCTATTATCGCTCTTGCTTTTATGATGTCGTATCTTGCTTTTTTTAGTTCTTCTGTATCTTTTTTCATTGCTCCTCGCTTCCTGTGTTTTTTAATATATTATTTTGCATCGGTAAAAATAAAGTTTAGGTTACTTCTTCTCTTATCTTCCGTTTTATCTTCCTTACTGAATTTATCTTCATATCCGTAAGGCTTTAAAAGTTCTTTGATATCACTCATCTTTTCCTCAATTTGTTCTAAGCTAAAATCAATATAGGATAATTTAGTACTTACTAGGGATATGACCCTATCCCAATCATTCATTAAAGTGTACCCCCAATAATCAATATTAGCTTACACATCAGCCTTATTACCTCTACAATCCGTAAAGAGGAAAGCAACATCAAAAACATGTATATTAAACTGCTGTTTTCCTTGATTATTTTTAATAATTTATTTATAATCATTTCAAGAGGTGTAATGCCTTTGTTTAATCTTGTAGAGTGGTTTTGCTGTGGTGGGCTTACCGCTCTTTTTTTATTTATGTAATCCATTTTCAAATCCTTTCTTATAAACTTCTTCCAAAAGGTACTTAAATTCTCTCTCAAGTCCCGTACTCATAAGATAATCATTTTTTAATATGCTTAACTCAAGTAATATATTTTCTTTATCTTCGTTAAAGCTTCTATCCGCTTCTTTTACTGCGTTGTTATTTGTTTTTTCCATTTAAATTATCCTTTCTTAAATCCGTATCGATATTTTGTACCGCTTTCTTTAAATCTTCTTTAATGTTCTTTAGTTCCTCTACTGTCTTTTTAAGGCTCTGTTCTTCTTTTTGTATTTGTTTCTTTGTAAGCAAGTCATAATAACCCATTACCACATTTTCAAGTGTAGAGTAATAACCTATCGCCTCGCTTTCATTCTTCCATGTCGGTTGTTCCTTTTTTAAAATATAATTCCACCTGTCAACATCGACATAATATCCATTGTTTAATTTAATCAATTTTTACATCTCCTTTCTTTGTTTTGTTTGTTGTTTTAAATAGGTGTGTTTAGATGTAACTTTCTTTTTTATCATTCGTGAGTAATTATTAGGGTAGTATATAAAAACGCTTAAAATTCTTTGATATAGAAAATTATTGACTTCCTTAAATCCCTTTTCTTTGCTCCTCATTAAAATACTTACCCATATCCTTTACACTTTCGCCTATATAATCAATGATTTTATATATTTCATCTTCACGAAAATACTTTCCCTTTTTACCCGTCATGATCTGTGTTATATAAAAATTGCTTCGGTTTAATAACTTTTCAAAGTCTTTAATTTGTTTATCCTGTTCCGTCAGTTTCCCCCGCAGTTTATAATATGGTTTCATGCTTCAGCTCCTTTAATAAATATATCTTTTGATTTTTGTAAGGTCGTGTTACCGACTTTAAATGCGAATATAATTACACTGTGCAACACTAAGAATAAAAAAAATATAAATTAAAATCGTCTTCTTTAATTTCTAAAATTTTGCCTAATACAAGAGCTTCATCTAACTTAAAGGTCCTTGTATTATTTATTTTATGGCTCAACGTAGATTGAGTGATACCCATTTTATTGGCAAGCTCTTCCTGTGTAAAGCCTAACTCTTTCAATCTACCTTTTATTTTTCTACTATTTACCACGCTTAACACCTCCTTTTTAATATATTGTAACACTATGCAACATATAAATCAATACATAGTGTAATAATATTTTAATAAAATACTATAATATATTGCATTATGTAATATATTATAGTACAATATACTTAAATTAATTAAAAGGACTAATATAAATGAATAATTTAGAAATTGGTAACAGAATAAAACAAGTTAGACAAGAAAAAGGACTGAGTTTGAGAGAACTTGGAGAAATTATTGGTATATCAGGAGCAACTATACAAAGGTATGAAAACGGACTTATAAATAGATTGAAACTACCAGTAATTGAAAGTATTGCAAATGCTTTAGGTGTAAATCCGTCTTGGTTGATATTTAAAAGTAAAAATAAATATAAAACTCTTGTTAATGATAAAAATACAATATCATCAGAAAATAAAGACCTTTTAAACAAATTTAATAAACTTTCACCTAATAGACAAAAAAGAATAAATAAATTTATAGATATGGAACTTGAAGAACAGAAAGAAGAAGAAATGGCAAAAGAAAGCACTGCAGCATACACCGGAACTGACGGAGGGCATAGTATCGCGGCAGAAAGCACACAGAAATATAATCAAGCAGAAGAAAAGTCTAAGCCCAAAGTCACAAAGGAAGACTTGGATAGAATTTATAACAAAATAGATAAGGAATAAAATAATATTACTCTGTTAATGTATATTAAAACAAAGAAATATTATTAAAATAGGTGCATTGTATGGGAAATTGGATAAAAGAACATAAATTTAAAATTCTTTTAATAATAGTATTAATTATATTAGTAATAGGGCTATTTATATCAATAATAGGATTACTTGTTTTACCTAAATTTATATACTTTACAAATTCAGATATCACGGCGGATTATGTAGGTTATTATGGAATGATAATAACATCAGTAATATCAACTATTGTTACTGTAGTAATTTTTTATTATACATTAACTGAAAATAGAAAACAGATAGAAAAAGAGAGAAAATTTACAGAAGAATTAGCAAAAGAAGAAAGAAAATTAAGTGTAAAACCTTACTTAAGTTCATCTTTTAAAGAAATAGTATTTAATAAAATGGATAGTAGAATTTTATCATACAATAAAGAAGATGAAAAGTATCTACAATCTGATATAAAAAAAATAGAATTAGAACAAAATAATTATGATCATGTTGTTTGGTTATATGATAAAGAAAAGGTTTTAGAACAAAAAGATTATACTGGTACCTTTCCTGTAACAGAAACATTATCAATGGCTATTAGAAACAAATCGGATTTTTTCAGTTTAAAGAATAAAAATAATTTTTATATATATACAATAAAAAATGTAGGCGCAAATAATGCTATAAATATTAGATTAACTATAAATGGAATAAATACTTTACCACCATTTCATTTATCAGAAAATGAAATAAAGAAGGTGCTATTTGTTTCTCCAAAGACTAATAAGTTTATAGATATACGCTTATTATTTGAAAATGTATTAGGTACGACATATTATGAACAAAAACAGTTAATAAACCTAAACGAACATAAGAGTATCAATTTAGCTCTACTTTCAAAACCAGAAGAAATAAAAAACGAATAAAAAAAGCCCTCTACCTCGGCAAAGGTAAAAGGCTTAAGGAGTGCATTTATAATACACTGTCTCATCAATAGTTATTATATTATAAGCACTCTTAAAAATCAATCAAAGGAGTGTATTTTTTATGGGAAAAAGAATTAATACCGCCAAATGGTCGGAAAAGTACCAAAGGTGGCAAATAAACGTACAAAAGGACGGTGTTAGAAGAAGTTTTTATAGTTCAGTAAAAGGACGTAATGGTCAGAGAGAAGCAAACAGAAAGGCTGATAACTGGCTTGAAAGCAGTATAACTAATGACAATCAAACAGTAGAAAAGCTAAGCATACAATTTATCGAATATCAAAGCTTAAGAGTTGGGAAAAGCAGACAGGAAAATATTAAAAGTCATTTCAAACTATACATAAATAAACTTATAGGTAATAAAAAAATTGCCAACCTTACGGAACAGGACTTACAGAATGTTCTTGATTTTATGTATAAGAAAGGTAAAGGCTATAGCTATATTGATGAAGTAAAAAGAACAATACTACCTTTCATGAAATTTCTAAGGAAGAATAAAATTACAACTCTTAATCCCGAATTTTTAGAAGTAAACCCAAAAGCTAGAAGAAAAGATAAAAAAGGTACTCTTCAGCCTAAAGATATTTATACTCTTTTTAGATCGCCTTATACCCTCCTCTACGGAGAAAAAACAAAAGATATATTTATATATGCTTACCGTTTCGCTGTTGTTACCGGACTTAGAAGAGGCGAACTACTGGGGCTTAAATGGTCGGATATTTTAAGAGATATAAACGGCAGTACTATTTTATATGTAAATAGGGCTGTAAATGAATTTGGAGAAATAACACAAGGAAAGACAGACAATGCAAAGAGGTCTTTTATACTTCCTCAAATCGCGGTTGAAATCCTCGAAGAACAAAATATACAACAAACATGTAAAAGTCCTTATATCTTTACCGATAAATATAACGAAAGAATACGACCTCAACAGCTTACGGCACGTTTTAGGATATATGCAAATTATAACAAATTATCAAGACATACCTTGCATGAGTTAAGACATACTTTTATAAGCCTAAATAAAGATAATTTAAGCTTATCGTTGCTAAAAGACTTTGTTGGCCATAGTCCTAATATGAAAACATTGAGCATATACGGACACTCAATAGAAAATGAAACCCTTGAAGCTAGTAAACTTATTAATGACCGCTTCAATGAAATCTTGAATAAGAAGAATAATTATTAAAAGTGTGTTATAAAGTGTGTTATTTCAATGCAATAAAAAAACTGAAACCCTCTCTATCAAAGAATTTCAGTTATTTTCTAATTGGTGCGGATGAAGGGAGTCGAACCCCCACACCGAAGTACTAGATCCTAAGTCTAGCGCGTCTGCCAATTCCGCCACATCCGCATAATCATTAAGCTTTATTATTATATATAAAATTATCTTTTCTGTCAAGAGATTTTTCAAATAAAATAATAACACTTATATATTTTGTTTATATTTCCTTTATTTCAAACTTATTATATAATAAATTATATAAAAGATTGATTTTGAAAATCTAAACAAAATATTAAAAATTTAAGTTAGTTATAATTTTTTCTTAATAAGTTCATAATATATTTGTAGTATATTTTATTCATACTAAATGAGAAAATTATATAGGATGGAAAACAGGATGACCAGAGAAGAAAAAAATATTTTTTATAAAAAATTAGAACATATATTATCCCACGAAGAAGTGAGGAAAATGCAGGATTTCACTCAGCACGGAGGTACGGATACATTCAGCCACTGTTTGAACGTTGCACTTTTAAGTTACCGTTTATCTAAGAAAATGAAATTAAAAGTAAACGAGGAGTCAATGTTAAAAGGAGCTATGCTCCATGATTTTTACTTATATGACTGGCATTTGGACAGGGATACAAGAGAAGGCTTTCACGGTTTCAGACATCCAAAGAGAGCTCTCGACAATGCACTGGAACACTTTGACTTAGATAAAAAGGAAGCCAACATAATATCAAGCCATATGTGGCCTTTGACTTTTAGAAAAATCCCCAAAAGTAAAGAAGCTTTTATAGTTTGTATGGCAGATAAGTGGTGTGCGGTAATGGAAACAAAAGAAAGTTACGTAAATAAAATCAAAAGACTAAAATATAACAGTTAGTTTCATATATTTCATAAAAAAAACAAGAAAGATATTTCTTGTTTTTTTATGTCAATTTTTCATGTGAAAATATTTAATTCAAATATCTTTTTTAAAAAATAATGGAGATATTGCAAGATAAAACAATAACACAGGTTGGCTTTTAAAAGGAAATATTGCAATTTCTAACATCGAATAAACACAAAAAATTATTATGCTCATGCTCATAAATAAGTAATAAGGTTCTTTATATTTTTTTCCAAAAACAAATATTAAAGCTTTTAATCCTGTAAAAATCTCTATAATTAACCATACTACTCCATTTATAACCCCTGTTCTATAAGCTATATCTAACGGAGTATTATGAGCGCCATAAACTTTAAGATTTAAATCTTTTACATATACAGTTTTAATAACTTTATTACCTATTAAGTTAATATGTTTAAGATAATATTTCCATATAGTTAATCTTCCTGAAGATATAGTATTTAAATCCTTATCCTCTATTTTCAATCTATCAAAAGCATTTGTCTTAGTTACATTTTTATTTTTTATCAACTTTTTTGTTGAATCATTAGTTTTATTTGTTGTATATTCCGTAGATAAATTAGATATACTTTTATTTATCGACAATCCTAAAATTGAAAAAGATATAAATATAAGAATAATTGTAATCATATTTAATATCAATTTTTTTTTGTTATTTACTATATTTACTTTAAAATAAAATATAATAAAAAATATTGTTGTAATTAATATTGAAAGTATTGAAGTTCTAGAAACAGATAAAACAGAAAACATTAATGATAGTCCACAAACAGCATAATATAACCAAATATATTTTGTTTCATTTATAATTAAATATAAAGATGCACATAATACAATTGAACATATCATTCCCAAAAAATTTGGATTATTTGCTGTTCCTGCATATCTTCCTGCATGTGTAACAGCAGTTTCAAATGGTACAGTCAAAATACAGAAAATAAAATACATACCTCCAACAAAAGCAATAGCTTTTGTTATGAGTTCAAATAATTTATTATAATCCCCTCTATTGCCCCAGACAAAATAAAGACAAGGAAATGCAATTAAAACCGTCAAAGCTAGAGCTCTAAAGCCTTCTCCTACTGGATGAATAAAACTAACGATAATGATTATAACTCCAAAGGTCATCCATAATGTAGGTAATACTCTAAAATTGTTTAATAATTCAAGCTTTTTATTTATGCTCATAATTATTATAAAAAACAAAAATATGCATCCCAAAAAGGCTTGACTTGTAAAACTAATTCCATCCCAAATAAAAAAATTAGAATTTATAAAAATTTGCATTAAGAAAAGATAAATAAAACAAACTGTTATTAAGGTTTCTTTTATTTTTTCAGGAATTTTCTTTGTTATTGTATATATTGGATTTAAAATCAATATAAAAAAATTTTGCAATATGTTCATATAATAATACATCCTTAAAATTTTATATTAAAAGTATAAAATGATAAAATATTATATTATTTTATACATAATCATTAAATAAAACTTAATATTAATATAATATTTTTTAATTTTATTTAGTGCATTATATCATAAATTTTCCCAAAAGTATATCTTATTATCTTATAGTATATCCAAAGTTAAAATAAAAGAAGGTTCGCTTCTTTTATTTTTTTACCTTTATACTTATGATATAATATTTAATAACATAGATAAATTTATTTATAAAATAGGAGATATGTATGAAGGCATTGAAGATAATCTTATATATGGTGATTATAATTATCGCCGTTCTCTTGATAGGTGTACTGTACCTGACATTATCAGAGTATAAACCTCAGGATACAGAACAAGCGAAGAAGATCAAAGAGATAAAAAAGCACAAAGAAATAAAATTGAATGACGAATTAAGCGTCCTTACATATAACTTGGGCTACTGCAACGACAGCGCAGATAGCGATTTCTTTATGGACGGAGGCAAAAGAACGAGGATAGAATCCAAAGATAAAGTGATAAGGAATATGAAGGGCATTGAGCAAAATATAAAAAATAATAAAAGCGATGTTGTATTCCTTCAGGAAGTCGACGAAAAATCTAAAAGAGCTTACGGAGTAAACGAAGTCAAATATCTAAGTGATAATTTAAATGGTTCAAGCTATTTTGCAAAGAACTTCTCATGCAAATATATCCCTTATCCATTTCCGGATATGATAGGAGGAGTCGAAGCGGGGATAGTGACTGTCTCTCCTTATAAAGTATCGGACGCAAAGAGATACTCTCTTCCCGTAGCATTTAAATACCCTATAAGGGTCTGCCAAATGAAAAGATGTCTGCTTGTAGAAAGAGTGAAAATCAAGAACAGCGATAAAGAACTGGTTCTTGTAAACCTCCATATGGAAGCCTACGATGACGGAGAAGGAAAGAAAAAACAAACCAAAGTCTTAACAGATTTTCTGAATAAAGAATACAAAAAAGGCAATTACTGCATAGCGGGAGGAGATTTCAATCAAAATTTCCCAAATGCGGATAATAAAAAATATCCGATAATAAATGATAAGTATTTTACTCCGGGAACATTAAATCTCGATGCATTCAGCAAAGACTGGACTTTCGCTGTAGACGACAGTTTACCTACATCAAGGCTTCTTAACGAAGAATACGACGAAAACAGCAAAAATACTCAGCTATATGTAATAGACGGATTTATATTATCCCCTAACGTAAAGCTGAAAAAAGTAAAAACGATAGATACAAAATTCAACTATTCTGACCATAACCCCGTAAGGATAGAAGTAAAACTGGAGAAGGAGAAATAAATGAGTTTGATAGCAACACTGCTGGGAATAGTGCTGGGTATGATATGCTTTTCGGCTTGGACTAAATATATGAATGACTCCGTAAATAAACAAACGGAAAAGCTGGATGAAAATAATTTTACAGTAAGAAAGCCGAAATCTAAAACAGTCTTTTACTCGGTCATACTCTTCGCATGGGTAATAATCTTTGCATTATATCAAGGAGGTATAATCTTTGAAAAAAATATCTTCTTCTACGCAGTTACGGCTCTTGTTATTCTAATGAGCCTTTATAAAATACAATACTGCATCCATAGAAAGATAACCGTTGAAGGAGAAAAGATAACCGATACAAAGGGAAATATATATTATTTTTCGGACTTTACCTCTTGCAAAATAATCGACAGTGCTTTTATGCTATTCATCGGAAACACTCCCACACTTAAACTGGAAAGAGACGATGTTGGGTATAATACTTTTTTAAACAGAGTATTTTCTACGGGAATGAAAGTAGTCGACCTGAGGAAAAACAAATGATAAACATAAATGTAGAGAAAAGATAATACCATTTAAAATACTTGATATTAGCCAAAAATATTTAAGTAAAATACATTTGATTTAGGTAAAAATATAATTTTATCCTTATCTATCAGAATTAAAAAACAGTGCTTAAAAATATAAGTATATATAAAACAAAAAAGGAGTAAGTAAATACTCCTTTTTTGTTTTTAAATATAATGTATATTGAATTCTTTATTAGTTATGAATAGTACCTCTACATCTTCATCTTTTCCTCCATGAAACGCTTTGGAACCTTCTTTGAACCATACGAAACTCCCCTTGTCAAAATCTCCTAAATTGGTGTGAAGCACCCCTTCAAGCACGTACATACCATGAGCGCAGTCATGTGTATGCCACGGAGTGATGGTTCCCTTGGGATAAAGTATCTGTTTTATCATCATTTTTGTATCTTCGTCGTTTAAAAGATACTGCTCGTACATCACATTGCCGGTGTTCTTGCTTACATGCTCATGCTCTCTGACATTTATTTCTTCACTTTTAAAAATAATATCGTCCATTCTCTTACCTACCCTTTTTTATTTAATTTTACACCTTGATTATAGTAAATTCAACCAAATAAAAACTTATCCATAATTTGATAGGAAGAAGATTACTTTTGTGGTAAAATAAAATTTAGAAAAGAGGAATAAAATATGGACTTAAACAGAATAAACTTTTCCGGTGAACTTCCTTTGGAAGGAACAAATAACGTAAGGGATCTCGGCGGTTATTACTGCAATACGACTCCTCCTAGAATAACTAAATATCATAAATTCATAAGGTCTGCTGGACTTACATATATTACAAACAAGGACATAGATATACTGCTAAGCTACGGAGTAAAAGACGTACTGGATCTTAGGAGCAGTGAAGAAGCAGAACTTCAGCCAAACAAATTAAAAGACGTGGAAGGGATAAATTATTATAATATCCCTTTAAGTATCGTTGATATGGTTGCAGACATAACTAAAGAAGATAAGAATTTCAATATGCCGGAGGGATATATCAAGCGTATAGAACATAAGGAAATAATAAAGGGTATAATAGAGTACATCGCCGATAATCTGAACGGAGGCTTTTTATTCCACTGTACGGCGGGAAAAGACAGGACGGGACTTGTCGCTTCTATACTTCTCGGACTTTGCAATGTCTCCAGAGGAGATATAAAAGCTAACTATGAGGTATCTCACACTTACATGAGAGAAAACAATGACTTTATGAAAGCCTATGAAATGGGAAAATCAAAGGTGTTTTTATCAAAAGCAAGGTATATGGAATGCGTATATGATTACATTATCAATACTTACGGTTCGTACAAGGATTACTTAATAAACTGCAGCATCAAAGAAACCGATTTAAACAAAATAATAAATTATTTTACAGAGGAAATATAAAAAATATGAAAAATAAAAATAAAAAGAAAGTGGCACCTATTTTGGTCGGTATCGTTATAAGCTTGATACTCATAGTTTATATATCCATAATAATGATTGTGGAATTCCCGATAATAATCAAGATAATGTTCGGGCTTATACTTCTTGCGCTTATAGGTGTGATGATACATACAGTAATAGAAAGATTGGAAGAAATCGAGGAGGGTGAAGAAGATGATCTTAGTAACTACTGAAAAAATCGAAGGAAAAGAATTTGAAATGCTTGGGTTGGTAAAAGGTTCCTGTATACAAACAAAGAATGTCGGCAAGGATATTTCACAAAGTTTCAAAACATTGGTCGGAGGAGAACTTAAATCCTACAACGAAATGATGAACGAATCCAGAGCCATGGCAACGAAGAGAATGGTTCAGGAAGCCGAAGAAATGGGTGCAGACGCCATCGTGGCGGTAAGATACGCTTCCTCTGCAATAATGCAGGGTGCAGCGGAAGTATTCGCTTACGGAACAGCTGTAAAATACAAATAAAAAGAGCTTATATAAGCTCTTTTTTTATTCTCCGTAGCCCCATACTTCCTTTGGGATACTATTTAAATGAGTAAGGGTCCTTACCGCATAAAACATCAAACATAAGAATACAAAATGCACTCCCATTTGTATATAATCTATGGAAAGCACCGCTACTATAAAGTCTATTATATAGAAGAATATCAGTACCCCGTAAGAAAACTTGATATTCTTATAGCAGAAAAATGCACAAGTGCCGATTATCAGAACACTTATACCGACAGCGCCGTAAAAGAGAACGGATAATACTATATTCTTGGCAGCGTAAAACAAATGTGCATTAGTAAAGAACTGATCCACAAGAACAAAATTGAACCATGTTGCACTCGTTTCTGCCTGAACTATCAAAAGCACTATTTGAAATATCATTGCAAGAAAAATAAAAATCGGCACTATGGATAAGATTTTAGACCTTTTCTCCAATTTATCCTTTATGATTTTAAAATCGGCATAATTCATCATCCTACCTCCTAATTATCTTCTCCGATTATTCTAACTTCTTCTTCAAGTTTTACCTTATATTTATTGTATACTTCTTTTTTTACATAATCAATAACATCTAAGATTTCTTTGGTAGATGCGTTACTTTTATTTATCACAAATCCCGCATGCTTTTCACTAACACCGGCATCTCCGATATGATAACCTTTAAGCCCCGCTTCATCTATCAGCTTAGCCGCAATATAACCCTCGGGTCTTTTGAACGTACTCCCCGCCGAAGGATCGCTTGGCTGAGTCCTCGTCCTATACTCCTTGAACTCATCCATACTAGCTTTTATTTCTTCTTTATTTCCTTTATGAAGCTGAATCCTTGCACTTAAGACAATATATCCTTTTTCTTCGATATTGCTGTGTCTGTATCTTAAATCCAGATCTTCCGGTTTTAATACTTTGACTTTGCCATCACTAGTATCAAACACAGTAACGTCGATAAGCACGTCTTTCATTTCACCGCCGTGTGCTCCCGCATTCATGAACACTCCCCCGCCCAGACTGCCGGGGATACCTCCCGCAAATTCAAATCCTGCAAGATATGAAGCCAACGCCTTGTTTGCGATAAGGGCTAACGGTGTTCCCGCATTTGCGGTGATGACTTCTCCGTTAATTTCATAACCGGTCATTTTGAATGTACTTACTACCGTTTCTTTAAGCCCGCCGTCCTTGACGAGGATATTTGTCCCTCTTCCGAGAACGATAAACTTTTCATCATTTTCTTTTAAATACTTTACGACTTCAACAAATTCATCAACGGTTTGGGGTGTCAAATAAAACTTCGCATTCCCGCCGCTTCTGAAATTGGAATGTTTCTTCATAGGTTCATCCAATAAAACATTTTCGCTTCCTATGATTTTTTCAATTTTTTTTATATCCATATTTCTCCTTTTAACTAAACATCTTCGGTTTCTATTTTAACTTTTTCTCTTTTTAAAAAAGCAAACTTCGTTTCAGCAAGTATCAAAGCTGTGAATATTATAACAGCACCGAACAACATTTGTATAGTAAAAATTTCTTTTAGGAAAATAATACCTAGGATAGTTCCGAATACACTTTCCATACTCATAAGTATTCCCGCATGAGTGGGAGTAGTATACTTTTGAGCGACATTTTGGATCAAAAATGCTATAGCCGAAGCTATCACACCGAGATATAATAACATTGGAACGATACTTCCTGTTATATCAAAAGTAAACAATTCCCCGTTGAATATAAGAAGTATAAAAGCAAAAAGCCCAGCAAAAGCCATTTGCATCATACATAGGATGATAGGGTCTTCATCTTTGGAAAAAATACCGACAAAGAATACATGAAAAGCCCAAAATATCGAGCCTATCAAAGTGATACCGTCGTAGTAATTTATATTTAACCCCTCCCTGGGGTTCATCGTAAGCAAAAATATCCCGATTATCATCATCAAAGCCGCAATAAAATTATGTTTTTCAGGTTTTTGTTTACCCACAAACATGGTTATAAAAGGAACTATTGCTACATACACCGCAGTCAAAAAAGCACTCTTTCCCGCCGATGTCTGGACCAGACCATAAGTCTGAAAAGTAAAGCCCAGAAATAATACAAAGCCTATCACCGCACTTTTCATTATAGTCTTCTTTGTAATAAGATTTAGTTTTTTGAAATTTATAATAAACAGGGTAACAGCGGCAATTATAAATCGTGTAAATATAAGCTGGGTACCACTGAGAGCGTCTAAACCGTTTTTTGTTACTATAAAACCGCTTCCCCAAATAAAAGCCATTACCAAAAGGAAAAAATCGGCACATAGTGATTTGTTTTTTATATTTATTTTCATAATGTGTCTCCTTCATTTCTACGTGAATAAATATTATATCACAAAAATATACTCTCTTCTACCTTATGCAGTAGATAAATAATAAAGGAATTCATAAAAGGTACTATAAAACAATATTAGGATAAAGTAAAGAAAAACTCAGCTCGTCTAATCTTGACTATATCAGTCGAGCGGTCATATAATAATATATAAAAATAATAAAAGGAGGAAGTATGAATAATAACGCAGATTTCAGCATAGGAAGCCCGGCAAAAAACATATTGAAACTCGCGGTACCCATGACGGTAGCACAGCTTATAAACCTCCTTTATAACATGATAGACAGGATATACATAGGAAGGATACCGACTACGGGTACCCTAGCCTTAACTGGACTTGGATTATGCTTTCCCATAATCATGATAGTCACCGCCTTTGCAAATCTATTTTCTTTCGGCGGCGCTCCTCTTTTCTCAATGGAAAGAGGAAGAGAAAACGATGAAGAAGCTCAAAAAATCATGGGGAATTCTTTTCTTATGATGATACTATTCGGAGTATCTCTTACGATAATAGGGCTTTTATTTCAAAAACCTATACTATACCTCTTCGGAGCAAGCGACGTCACCTACCCCTTTGCAAGAGATTACATAACCATATATTTGACCGGGAATATTTTTGTGATGACAAGCCTTGGAATGAACAGCTTCATAAATGCACAGGGCTTCGCAAAAACGGGAATGCTAACCGTAATGCTTGGAGCATTTACCAACTTGATACTGGATCCGATATTCATATTCCACTTCGGAATGGGAGTAAAAGGAGCGGCGATAGCAACTATAATATCCCAATTCCTTTCAAGCGTATGGGTAATGAAATTCCTTACGGGAAAGAAAGCTATCATAAAACTCACTAAAGAAAGCATGCACCTCAGAGTAAGCAGAGTAAAGAGGATAATCGACCTTGGTATGTCGGGATTTATCATGTCCGTAACCAACAGTATAGTACAAATCATATGCAATGCCACTCTTCAAATTTACGGAGGAGACTTATATGTAGGAGTAATGACTATATTGAATTCTATCCGGGAAATATTCACTATGCCCGTCAGCGGTATCACAGACGGTGCGACTCCTGTAATGAGCTACAACTACGGAGCAAAAAACTTCCATAAGCTGAAAAAAGCGATAAAATTTATGTCAATCGTTTGTATAGCCTACACTTTCCTTGCATGGCTAACCATTATAGAGTTCCCGGACATATTCATTAAAATATTCAACCACGACCCTAAACTAATAGCGAAGAGCATACCCGCAATAGAAATATATTTTTTCGGTTTCTTTATGATGGCTCTCCAATTTGCGGGTCAGAGAGTTTTCGTGTCCCTGGGGAAATCGGGATATGCAGTATTCTTTTCCATTTTCAGAAAAGTAATCATAGTTACTCCCCTAACTATCCTCCTTCCGAAGTTTTTCTCTCTTGGAGTAAAAGGGGTATTCCTCGCAGAACCAATATCAAACTTCATCGGCGGACTTGCCTGTTTTATAACTATGATTGTGGTCGTTCTTCCTGAAATCAACAATAATGATTAAGGGCTATCCGCCCTTAAAAACCCGACCATTTTTTGCTCGTCCAGTTCGCAAATTTTGCTAAAGCGAATTTGCTCATGTTATTGAATGTGTTTCACACAGCTAAAATTTATTTTAGTAAATTTTAGCAAGCCTTCCTTGAAGTCTTACAATAGTCACAATATGGATTAAAGGACTCCACTCAGTCGCCATGGCGGCTTTTACACGACTGGATTTTCTAAAAATCTCTGCCCGAGATTTTTGAAACAGTCGCTGCCCCAACCCATGCTATAAAATACTACCGATTATTAAAAAGTATCACTTTTAAATCAATTTTAAATATTGACAACATACTTACTTCAGAATATAATATATATAAAGAAGGAGCCATAGAAATGCAGGTGGCTTCCTAAGTTGGTTTAATAAAAAACTACCCTAAGTCGCTAGAGGGTAGTTTTTATTTTAGTTTTTTATCTTTATATCAAAAAGCCTAAAATAGCGGCTGCTATTTCAAATAATAGGACTAATATTTTTATTATCAGTACATAATTTATTTTCATAGCACCACCTCCTATGTATCTTCAGCTTCTGCTGATTATAATGGAGGAAACCACCCACAAAAACCCTATAGGGCTCCGCCCTAAGACCCGCCAATATTTTTCCAAAGATAAAAATATTGGATAAAAATCTTTCACTCAATCGCCGTGACGGCTTTTACGCTTCTCGATTTCCTGCAAAACGTTACCCACGTTTTGCGGAAGAGAAGCTGCCCCAATCCCATATTTAACGATACCTATAGCAATAAAATAAAGTAATATTTTCTATAAAATTCGCTAAAAAAAAGAACGCTAAGGCGTTCTTTTTTTATTCTCATACTTTCAAACTTTTCACTATCAAAAACTAAACAATATCAAAATGATATTGTTAAATCTTTTAATTTTCTTTTCATAATATTTGCAACTTAATAATTAATTTAGTCTATTACCTATTTATAGGTATTTTTTATTTTGACTAAATA
Source organism: Anaerofustis stercorihominis DSM 17244 (assembly GCF_000154825.1). Taxonomy (NCBI): domain Bacteria; kingdom Bacillati; phylum Bacillota; class Clostridia; order Eubacteriales; family Eubacteriaceae; genus Anaerofustis; species Anaerofustis stercorihominis. The sequence continues at coordinate 548,562 of NZ_DS560019.1, forward strand.
CAGGTAATACCTTTTGATATAATACAACTATAATAAACACTAAAAAGTGTTAATGTCGCAGACCAATTTCTCTATAAACAGGATTTCATTTATTAAAATATTTATACAAAGTCCAAATATGGACGACAAAATAAATGAAAAAATTATAAAATATTTATAAATAAAAATATTATCCATAGTATAGCTATACATGTATGTATTTATATCAACAACGATAAATTCATGTATACAATATAAAGATACTTCGGTGTACACATAGAAGCGTAGATAAAAAATAAAAACTTCTATAAAATTAAGTAAAATAATTTGAATGGTGTAAATAATGCAAATCAATTATAAAAAAGTTGGAGGAAAAATTAAAGAAGCAAGAAAAAAGCAAGGTTATACACAAGAAACATTAGCTGAAATAATAGATTTATCAGCCAGCCATTTAAGTCATGTGGAAAGCGGGATTGCAAAAATTTCACTTCCAACGATAGTTGCCATTGCAAAAACACTAAATGTAAGTCTTGATGACCTATTAAGTTTGGAAATAGATAATCAGTCAATTTATTTGACCTTAAAAGAACTGGATAGGATTTTTAAAAACTGCACGGTAAAAGAGAAGAACTTATTGATACATAATTTAAATATATTAAAGCAATATGATTTAAAGGAGTATATAAGAAAATCCCAAGAGGTTTAATAAGCAATTTTCCCTTTTAAAAATATACACCCCTCCCTCCGATATCATATCTTTCCCTTATTAAGGGGAGGGGAAGCGGTCGTTTGGAGAAAGTGCGGGCAGCACTTTCCCAAAATCCGACCGCGTTAAAAGCCGCCACGGCGATTGAGTGGAAGAGTTTTTCCCATCTTTTTTGGCTTTGAAAAAAAGATGGTCGCCCTTTAGGGCGAAATCCTAAAAGAGGTATATAATGAAAATAGAAGAAGCTTTCAGTATAAGAATAAAATATCTACTAAAAGAAAAAGGTATGACTGCCGAAGAACTTTCTAAAAAGTCAGATGTTTCACTCAATTATATAAATAAATTGATAACCGGCACAGCTAAAAATCTGCATATACAGGAAATGGGACAGATATCCATCGCATTTGAGATGCCTCTACATGAATTTTTAGATGACGAGGTATTTCATCATTTGGAAACAAAATATACAAAAAAATAAAGGAGCCTAATTGGTTCTTTTTTATTTTTAAATACTGTTTAAATAACTTAAAATTAGTATGGGTTGAGGCAGCGACTGTTTCAAAAACCTCAGGAAGAGATTTTTAGAAAATCCAGTCGCGTAAAAGCCGCCACGGCGATTGAGTGGAAGATTTTTATCTAATATTGTGACTATTTTAAGATTTCTAAGAAATCTTCCTAAGTTTAATTTATTAAACTTAGACATGCTTTAGCATGTTAAATAGCATGAGCAAACTTGCTTTAAGCAAGATTTGTGAATTAAACTTAGGAAAAATATTCGCTTGTCTTAAGGTGGAACCCTATAAAATGGAAATAAAATACATAAAAAATATAAAGAGCCCATAAGGCTCTTTTTTATTACCAAATTTATGGGAATAATTTTAGCTTAATTTACCAATACTATCCTTATCAAATGTATATTGAAGGATTTGCGAATATATTTGATTGTTATTGATTATTTATGATTAAAAATGATTGACATTGAAAATCGTTAGTGATATTATACACCTATAAAAAAGGAAGTGATAATATGTTGACCGAAAAAAGATATGAAAAAATTCTAGAAATGTTAAATGAAAAAAGTGTTCTTACAGTAAAGGAAATCACACAGGCACTCCATTCTTCCGACGCAACCACGAGAAGAGACTTACAAGCTTTGGATAACATGGGCAAACTAAAAAAAGTTCACGGCGGTGCGGCAAAAATCGAAAACAGCAGTTTCATAAAAAAAGAAGAAGATATTATTACCAGAGAAAATATAAGCAAAGAAGAAAAAGATAAAATAGGGAAAAAAGCGGCAAGCCTTATCGAAGAAAACGACTTTATCTATTTAGACGCGGGGACTTCGACAGGGGCGATGATTAAATATATAACGGCTAAGAACGTAACTTTCGTAACAAACGGCTTATATCATGCTCTTACCCTGTCAAAAATGGGATATAAAGTTTTCATTACATCGGGGGAAGCAAGAGAAATCACAGGTTCTGTCGTTGGAAGTGAAGCGGTAAAAAGTTTGGTAAAATACAACTTCACAAAAGGTTTCTTCGGTACCAACGGGATAGATATAAAGGCGGGATATACGACATACGCGGAAAAAGAAGCATTGATAAAAGGTGCGGCGATAAAAAAATGTAAAGAAGCCTTTATTTTGGGTGATGATTCCAAATTTAACAAAATAGCACCTATTACTTTCGCAAATATTAAAGATGCGGTAATAATTACTTCATCTGATGTCAATAATTCCTTTAAGGGGAAAACAAAAATATTGGAGGCAAAATAATATGATATACACCGTAACGTTTAACCCTGCACTGGATTATGTAATGCTTCTGAATAAATTCGAAAGCGGAGGAGTCAACCGCTCAAAGGAAGAATTCCTAAACCCGGGCGGAAAGGGTATAAATGTTTCAATGATGCTTACAGAGCTTGAAGTTGATAACACCGCTCTAGGATATGTAGCGGGTTTCACGGGAGAAGAACTGGTAAACAAGCTAAAAAAAAGAAATATTAAAACCGACTTTATAACTCTTAAAGAAGGTAACACAAGAATAAACGTCAAAGTTAAAGCAGATATAGAAAGCGAAATAAATGCAGGGGGACCTGATATAACTAATGAAGATATAAATTTACTGATGAGTAAATTGGATAAGCTTTCGGATGAGGATATTTTAGTCCTTGCGGGAAGTATCCCAAGTTCGGTGGATAACGACATTTACGAACAGATAATGAAAAGACTCAATGATAAAAAAGTAAATATCGCGGTTGATGCAACCAATGAACTGTTATTAAATGTATTAAAATATTCGCCGTTTCTTATAAAACCAAATCATCATGAACTGGGGGAATTATTCGATGTTAGCTTAAAGACGGAAGAGGACATAATCACATATGCCAAAAAACTTCAGGAAATGGGAGCGAGAAATATTTTGGTTTCCATGGCAGGCGACGGAGCGATACTCTTAACGGAAAATGGAGAAATATTAAAAAGTAATTCTCCAAAGGGAAAAGTAATAAATTCCGTAGGTGCGGGAGACTCCATGGTCGCAGGATTTTTGGCGGGGTATCTTAAAAACAAAGACTACACCGAAGCTTTAAAGCTCGGTATAGCTTCAGGCAGTGCAAGTGCTTTCAGCGAAGGTATAGCTACCAAAAAAGATGTAGATACTTTACTAAAGCAATTATAAAAAAAGGAGATTAAAATGAAAATTATTGATTTACTTAAAAGGGAAGGAATTTCATTAAATCCCGATGTAAAAGACAAATCGGGAGCTATAGACTTCTTGGTAGATTTGATGGATAAAAGCGGAAGATTATCCGATAAAAAAGAATACAAAAAGGGAGTTTTGGAAAGAGAAGCTCAGGGTACAACAGGTATCGGGGAAGGAGTTGCCATTCCTCATTCCAAAAATAAAGCGGTAAAAGAAGCGGGACTCAGTGCAATGGTCATCAAAAACGGTTTGGATTTTGAGTCATTAGACGCTCAGCCTGCATACCTATTCTTTATGATAGCCGCTCCCGACGGAGAAAACAACGTCCATTTGGAAGTATTAAGCAGATTATCCACACTTCTTATGGACGAAAATTTCAGACAGGATTTAATTGATTCAAAAGATAAAGATGAATTTTTAGCGATGATAGATAAAGCAGAAAAAGAAAAATTCAAAGAAGAAAAGGCTGAGGAAAAAGCAGAAGCCGACAAGGAAGATGACGGATACTTTGACGTCCTTGCAGTTACAGCCTGCCCAACGGGAATCGCCCATACTTACATGGCTGCGGAAGTTATGGAGAAAAAAGCAAAAGAAATGGGTATTAAATTCAAAGTCGAAACAGACGGTTCGGGCGGAGTTAAAAATAAACTTACAAAAGATGAAATAGAACATGCTAAATGTATTATCGTTGCGGCAGACAGAGAAGTTGAAATGGCTAGATTCAACGGTAAAAAAGTCATTCAAACAAAAGTTGCCAACGGTATAAACAAAGCGGAAGAATTGCTTACTGACGCAATTAACAAAAAAGCACCTATATATGAAGGCGGCGGAGAAGTAGTCGATGATGACGGCGCAAAAGAAAGTATAGGACGTCAAATTTATAAACACCTTATGAATGGAGTGTCTCATATGCTGCCATTCGTAATCGGCGGAGGTATATTGATTGCTCTTGCATTCCTATTTGATGATGCCAGTCTGGGTGCTAAGACATTCGGTTCAAATACACCATTTGCAGCTTTCCTAAAAACTATCGGTGACACCGCATTCGGCTTTATGTTACCTATCCTTGCGGGATACATTGCAATGAGTATCGGCGACAGACCCGCACTAGTTACGGGTTTTGTGGGAGGAGCGATAGCAAACAGCGGCGGATCCGGATTTTTGGGAGCTCTTCTTGCAGGTTTTATCGCAGGATATTTAATGGTATTTTTAAAGAAATTATTCTCAAAATTGCCAAACAGTTTGGAAGGTATGAAGCCTGTACTGATATATCCATTACTCGGAGTACTTCTCATCGGTGCCATAATGACATTCCTTGTAAATCCTCCGGTATCGATTCTAAACACTTCCTTAACTAACGGATTGAATGCAATGGGAGAATCATCTAAAGTCGTACTTGGAATAGTTCTGGGTGCGATGATGTCCATCGACATGGGAGGTCCTTTCAATAAAGCAGCATATGTATTCGGAACGGCTTCACTTACAACAGGAAACTACGATATAATGGCAGCGGTTATGATTGGAGGAATGGTTCCTCCTCTTGCAATCGCACTTTGTGCCACATTCTTCAAAAATAGATTTTCAAAAGATGAAAGAGGTTCAGCCCTTACAAATTATATTATGGGAGCTTCATTCATCACGGAAGGTGCTATACCATTCGCAGCAGCGGATCCTCTAAGAGTGATACCATCATGTGCCATTGGTGCCGGTATAGCAGGCGGACTTTCAATGCTATTCGGTTGTACTCTAAGAGCTCCTCACGGAGGACTTTGGGTAACGGCGATAATCGGAAATCCATTATATTACTTGGCTGCTCTTGCAGTAGGTTCATTAATTGGAATGGCATTATTAGCCATACTAAAAAAACCTATTCATGATTAATAAAACCCTTTTAAAAAAAGTCCGATCTTACCCGTCGGGCTTTTTTTCTTTATATAAAAAAGGCGGGCACTTCACCTGCAAAGCAGACTCCGCGCCCTTAGTTTTTACTTTATATTAACTTTAAGGCTTAACCTCGAGGCGCGGAATCTCACGAAGTGAGGCGTAGTGCCTCGAGATCATACTATCCTAATTATCCTTTGATATAAACAGCTATGTTTATCATCAATATCAATATCTTCATGAAAGTGTCCAAAGAAATGCTTTTTATAATCACACATATCCTCCACATCTTCCAGATACTTATTTAATTTATACTCGTCCTTAACAGCCTTTTTAAAAATATCTCTGTTTATGTGATATGGCGCTGTGTGACTTATTATATAATCTACCTTAAAATCATTTAATTTTAAATTTTTAAGTCCTTCATCATATTCTTTTTTGCTTGGCATTTCTTCACTCCACCAAGTCCTGCCGGGATCTCTGATACTCTTATCAATAGAATTGCCTCCGCCAAAAGTAAAGAACTTTTTACCTTCAATATTAAATACTTGTCCCCTCATAAGATGAATTACACTGTCTTTGATAAACTGCACCTTGCCTCCGTGCCATTCTTTTATTTTATAATTTTTAAGTAGAGTATAATTCTCATGGTTCCCGTCAACCCAAAGCGTTGTAAAATTCTTATTTTCCAGCTTATTTAAATAATAATTGTCGCCTCTCCCGTTTCCCCAAACACCTCCGAAATCTCCGCATATAATTACATAATCATCTTTAGTTAATTTTTTCTGTTCCATAAAAGCATCGTCATCAAGCTTATGGATATCAATTGGAATATGAGTATCTCCCGTTACATAAATCATAATCATCACCTAAAATAATTATAGCATAATTTATAAAATAACATCACAATATAATATATGTAAAGATAAAATTTGATGATATAATAAGTCGTAATATAATTTCAGAAAGAGGACACAATGAAAGAAAAGACAATAATATCGGATAGAAATAAGGGTGTATTTTTTATAATACTTTCCGCATTCTGCTTTGCTTTAATGAATGTATTTGTAAGGATGGCGGGTGATCTGCCCTTTATACAAAAAAGTTTCTTTAGAAATTTTGTAGCTTTCTTCTTTGCTTTGATATTAATGAAAAAGCAGGGAATAAAAATATCTATGCCTAAAGGAAGTAAACTTGATTTGGTCTTACGAGCTACATTCGGTACCATAGGTATATTCTGCAACTTCTATGCGATAGACCATATGCTAGTTAGTGACGCTTCAATGTTAAATAAATTATCTCCGTTTTTCGTAATAATATTTTCTTATTTTATATTGAGTGAAAAAATAAAACCCTTTCAGGGATTATGTGTATTCATTGCTTTCATCGGAACATTATTTGTCATAAAGCCCGGATTTACGGGAATACCTATTTTCCCTGCATTAATAGGTATTATGGGAGGTATGTGTGCCGGTATAGCATACACTTATGTTAGGAAGCTTGGAACAAAAGGAGTCAAAGGACCTTTTATAGTGTTCTTCTTCTCTATGTTTTCCTGTTTGGTATCTCTGCCATTCTTGATACTGGAATTTACATCAATGAGTCCATATCAAATATTAATACTGCTCTTAACTGGCTTAGCTGCTTCGGGAGGACAGTTCTTTATAACTGCTGCATATACTCATGCTCCTGCGAGGGAAATATCAATATACGATTATTCTCAGATAATATTTGCTACGATTTTATCCTTTGTATTACTCGGACAAATTCCTGATTTATACAGTTTTATCGGATATATAATAATATGTATTGCTTCGGTGATAATGTTTTTATATAACAATAATAAAATATTAAGTAATAAATAGATTATTTATAAAGAGTATGTATTCATATCTTTTTATGGGATTTCTTTCTAAAAAGTATGGACATTTATTACGAAATAATATAAAATATATTTGTACACTTGACAAATATAAATGTTTTTCTCAAAATAAAAACACCCCAAAGGCTTATAACAACACTGTTATAAGCCTTTAATCATAAACATTACTTTATATGATACGAATATAAATTTAAATAAACAAAACATTATCTTAATTTTTATTTAGTATATTTTATACTCACAAATAATATAAAATATGATTACTATAAAAAAAGACCATTATTGGTCTTTTTTTAATTCAACACAAAGTGAAAAGCTGATTCATCGCTTGTAAAAATATTACCGTAATAATGAAGTTTTAAGCCTTTATCTTTCTTTGGTTCTTCAAATACAATCGTACCTTTAGCACTTCCGCCGGCTTTTAAGTCTCCGCTTCCTAAAGCTGTATCGGTTGCTTCTATGGAAAGAGTTTCATTTTCTACTTTACCTTTAGAATTTTCCATTCTCCAGTCTAAAGAATTAAAATCTATCGTCTCTTCAGATTTATTTTCGATCTTTAAAGTTACAATTACGTATTCATGACCTTTCTTCGGTTTATCAAAATCACTTCCTTTTGATTTTTTAACTTTAGTCACAGTATAATTTACACCTTCATATGTAGCAGTTTCACCTACTTTAAAACTTGTCTTTTGCGGTTCTTCATCTCCGCAGCCGGTTAAAAAGCATAACCCCATTAATAAAACTAATACTACCGATAATAATTTTTTCATAATCTCCCTCCTGTTAATAAATTTATGCTCATAATATCGGTTGATACAACAACGTTACAAACGTTATCATATCTTGCTTAATCTTATTACATAGGATATTTACGATTTAGTCCAGTAAAATTTAAACAAAAAAAGACCAAATGGTCTTTTTAAGTTATGTATTATTCTACTTCGAATTCTTTATAAATTTGTTTTAAGGCTTCTTTAGCTTTATCTTTTTCAATTACGCAAGAAATCTTGACTTCACTTGTTGATATCATTTGAATATTTACGCCTTTTTCATAAAGTGCTTTAAATACTCTGCTCGCTACCTGTGTACTGGCAACCATACCTGAGCCGATAACAGAAAGTTTTGCTACGCCCTTATCGTAAAGGACTTTAGTAGCTCCTACTTCAATTGCAAAGTCACTTGTAATTTTAAATGCTTTTTCAAATTCATCCGTAGGTACAGTAAATGTTATATCATTTACTTGGCTTCTGTTTACATTTTGGGTAATACTTTCGATTTTGATACCTTCGTTTGCGATACTGCTGAACAAATTAAAAGCAATACCCGGCTTATCCGGTACTTCCATTACTGAAATTTTAGCAATATCTTCATCAATCGTTATTGCTTTGATTAAACTATCTTCTTTTCTCATCCTCATTACCTTCCTATAATATATTATCTATTATCCTTGCATAGAATACATCTTCGGTTACATGTGATAATCTATCACATAATGTACTCATAAATTCTCCCGTCAATTCATCAGTTATCAAGAAGACTTTTCCGTCTTCATATGATAGATTGACATTTTCGATGTTTCTATAAACTATATCGATTGTCTTTGCAAATTCAACTTCATCTTTTATTGAAACTCTAAGGTAGAATTTATTTTTATATCTTTCTATTCCGCAGCTTTTATATTCATTTTCGAATTTTAAATGAGTATAATCATGAACAGATTTGGTCAAAACTTTTATTACATCAGCTACCACGGCATTTGCGGTGGCTTCTTTACCCGCACCTCTGCCCAAAAATGATAACTGACCTATAATGTTTCCGTTTATACTAACTACATTATATTCATCATTTACATTGCTTGTAACGGAGTCTTTTCCGATAAGCACAGGAGTTACACTGGCTCCGAATGTATTATCATCATATAGTTCACTTTCAGCCATATACTTAAATACATAACCGAAGTCATCTGCAGCTTGTATATCCGATAGCGTAATATTTCTTACCGTTCTGGTATATATATCATCATTATCTATGTAAGCACCATAACAAAGTGATGAAAGAATCGTTAGCTTTCTTGAAATATCAAAACCGTCTACATCGGCTGTAGGATCGGCTTCCGCAAAACCCATATCCTGAGCAACTTTTAATACTTCGTCAAAATCAAGCTCTTCTTTTGTCATTTTGGATAAAATAAAATTTGTGGTCCCGTTAAGTATACCTTGTACTTTATTTATCTTATTTATTTTAATGGTATCTATAATAGATTCTATAATAGGAATACCCCCGCCTACGGAAGCTTCAAACAAAATCGTAACGCCGTTTTCTTTTGCAAGACCCAAAAGTTCTTCCATATGCTTAGATATGATTTCTTTATTTGCAGTAACGACATTCTTCTTAAGTTGTAATGCTTTTTTTATAGCGGGATATTCTTGCTCGTAACTTCCCATTACGGCAATTATAAGAGATATCTCATCGTCATTTAAAATATCATCAGGATTATCCGTTAATAATTCACCGGGTATTCCTTCCCTTTTTCTGGATGCATCTCTAACTAAAATTTTCTTTATCTTATAATTATTTTCTTCAAAAAAGTTTCCTTTTCTTTCATTGATTATTTCATATACGCCTGTTCCGACTGTACCGCAACCTAATAATCCAATTTTAGACATATGTTTTCTCCTATCTTAAGCATTTATATATGTACTAAAATCTACGACTCATAAGAATCGTAGATTTTAATTTATATTTTTATTTCCTATTCATTTTCGCTGTTAAGCTCAAGGTCGTTTAAATCTTCATTATCAAGATTATCATCGTCTTCGATATCATGAACGGTCAAACCTTCTTCTTCCAAAGAATTTTCTATTTGACTTTCATTTAGCTCATCTAAGATTTCTTTTAAAAGATCATCATCGTCTTTATTCTTTACAAGTTCAAGGTCGTATTTCTTTATACCTGTACCTGCAGGAATAAGTTTACCTAAAATGATATTTTCTTTCAAACCAAGTAATGGGTCAACTTTACCTTGAATAGCAGCATCGGTAAGAACTTTTGTAGTTTCCTGGAATGATGCGGCTGAAAGGAATGAGGATGTTGAAAGTGAAGCCTTTGTGATACCAAGTAACTTCCTGTTACCTGTAGCTTCTTCTTTACCTTCTTCTTTTGCTTTTTCGTTTGCATTTTCAAATTCAAAATAATCAACACTTGTTCCCGGAAGTAAATCGGTTTCGCCCGCATCGGTCACTTCATATTTTCTAAGCATTTGTCTGATTATTATTTCAACGTGCTTATCTGAAATATGAACACCTTGGTATCTATATACTTTTTGTACTTCGGTCAAGATATATTTTTGAACTCCGTCAACACCTTTTATTCTAAGAAGATCTTCAGGGTAAATACTACCTTCGGTGATTTCATCACCGGCTTCAACTTTATCCCCTTGTCTTACTTTTATTCTTGAACCGTAAGGGATATCATAATCGAATACTTCACCGTTTTCATTGTTCATAACGATAACTTTGCTATGTCCGTCTTCTTCGGTAACTTCGATAACACCGTCAATATCAGAAATGATTGCTTGACCTTTAGGTCTTCTGGCTTCAAATAATTCTTCGATTCTTGGAAGACCCTGAGTAATATCTTCCGCAGATGCGACACCGCCTGTATGGAACGTACGCATAGTAAGCTGAGTACCGGGTTCACCGATAGACTGAGCGGCAATGGTACCGACAGCTTCACCGACGCTTACTGTCTTCATGCTGGTCAAATCCACACCATAGCATTTAGCACAAACTCCGACTTTACTCTTACAGTTGAATACCGCTCTGATGCTTACTTTTTCTATACCCGCATCTACTATTTCCTTAGCTTTATCAGGAGTGATAAGTTCATTTCTTGAAACGATAACTTCTCCTGTACTTGGATTAACGACATCATCGAATGCATATCTGCCGTTGATTCTTTCTTCCAATTCTTCGATAACATCGTTGCCTACTTTTATAGCAGTAACATCATAGCCTTGATCCGTACCGCAGTCATCTTCTTTTACGATTTGATCCTGACTTACATCAACAAGTCTTCTTGTCAAGTAACCCGAATCGGCAGTTCTAAGAGCAGTATCCGCAAGACCTTTTCTCGCACCGTGAGAAGAGATAAAGAATTCCAAAACATCTAAGCCTTCACGGAAGTTAGAACGTATAGGAAGTTCGATGATATCTCCGTTAGGAGAAGCCATAAGCCCTCTCATACCGGCAAGCTGTCTGATCTGGTTCCTACTACCTCTGGCACCTGAATCAGCCATCATGTTGATTGGATTGAATGGGTCAAGGTGGTCAAGAAGCGCATTAGTTACTAAGTTAGTCGTATCATTCCAAATATCGATAACTTCTCTTTTTCTTTCGGCTTCTGTAATCATACCTCTTTTATATTTCTTCAAGACTTTATCTACTTTTACATCAGCTTCTTCAAGCAACTGAGGTTTTACATCAGGTACTTCCATATCTGAAATACTTACCGTAACGGCAGCCTTAGTAGAATAAGTAAAGCCCATTTTCTTAATATCATCAAGTACCATTGACGTTTTTGCAGCACCGTGTCTTGTGAAACATTTATAAACGATTTCGGATAAAACACCTTTGTCAACTACTTTATCTATTTCAAGTTTGAACATATCAGCAGGAGTTTCTCTTACCACAAATCCTAGATCCTGAGGGATGATTTGGTTAAACAAGAATCTTCCTACAGTCGATTCAACTATTTTAACATGTTCTTTTCCGTCAATAACTTTTTTAACTCTTACTTTAACTTTTGCATGAAGTTCAACTTCTTTATTGTAATAAGCCATTTCCAGTTCCGGAATTGAAGCGAATGCTTTTCCTTCACCTTTTTGGTTTTCTTTTACAATAGTTAAGTAATAAGACCCAAGGATCATATCCTGTGTAGGAGAAACTACAGGAGAACCGTCCTGAGGTTTTAAAATATTATATGCGGCAAGCATTAAAAATCTTGCTTCCGCTTGTGCTTCAACACTCAACGGTACGTGAACAGCCATTTGGTCACCGTCAAAGTCGGCATTGAAAGCTGTACAAACAAGAGGATGAAGTTTAATAGCTCTTCCTTCAACCAAAATCGGTTCGAATGCTTGGATACCTAATCTATGAAGTGTAGGGGCACGGTTAAGTAAAACCGGATGGTCTTTGATTACATCATCAAGTACATCCCAAACTTCAGGACTTTGTCTCTCTACCATTCTTTTAGCTGATTTTATATTTAGAGAATGTTTTCTCTTAACAAGTTCTCTCATAATGAAAGGCTTGAATAGTTCGATAGCCATTTCCTTAGGAAGACCGCATTGATACATCTTAAGTTCGGGACCTACAACAATAACGGAACGTCCTGAGTAGTCGACTCTCTTACCTAGTAAGTTTTGTCTGAATCTACCTTGCTTACCTTTAAGCATATCTGATAATGAACGAAGCGGTCTGTTTCCCGGACCGGTAACAGGTCTGCCCCTTCTGCCGTTATCTATCAGTGCATCAACAGCTTCCTGAAGCATCCTCTTTTCATTTTGAACAATAATATCCGGTGCATTAAGTTCAAGAAGTCTCTTAAGTCTGTTATTTCTGTTTATAACTCTTCTGTATAAGTCATTCAAGTCACTTGTAGCATATCTTCCGCCGTCAAGCATGACCATAGGTCTTAGTTCAGGAGGAATAACAGGAACTACTTCTAGAACCATATCCTGAGGATTATTATTGGAATTTCTAAAGTCTTCTACTATTTTAAGCTTCTTTATTGCTTTTGTTTTCTTTTGTCTCGTAGTTTCCGTAGCAATAATCTGTTTTAATTCCTGACTTTCCTTTTCAAGGTCAACTTGACCAAGTAAGTCTTGAATTGCTTCTGCGCCTATTTTTGCAGTAAATTCACTTCCGTAAATCTGTCTGTATTCTTTATATTCATTTTCGGTTAAAACCGTTTTTTCATCCAAAGGAGTATTTCCCGGATCGGTTACCACATATGCAGCAAAATAAATAATTCTTTCAAGTTCTTTAGGTGACATCTCAAGAAGAAGACCTATTCTGCTTGGGATACCTTTAAAGTACCAAATGTGAGTAACGGGAGCAGCTAAAGCAATATGTCCCATTCTTTCTCTTCTTACTTTTGACTTTGTAAGTTCGACCCCGCACCTGTCACAAATTACACCTTTATATCTGATTTGTTTATATTTACCGCAGTAACATTCATAATCTTTAGTCGGGCCGAAAATCTTTTCGCAGAACAATCCGTCTTTTTCAGGTTTCGAAGTTCTGTAGTTGATAGTCTCAGGCTTTTTTACTTCGCCGTAAGACCAATCAAGAATTTTTTCTTTTGATGCTAAACCAATTTGTATTGATTTAAAATCAATATCGCCCATATTTGTTTTTTCTTTTTTATTATCTATATTTACATCATTAAATTCTTTCAAGGAATTTACCTCCCACTTATATTTTCCCTTTAATAGCTTAGATTACATAAATTCTTCATCTTCATCATCTGAAGAAGATGAACTTAATATATCACTATCAAGGAAATCTAAATCTTCGCTTTCAATGTCCCCGTCATCTTCAAGAATATCAACTTCGCTGATTTCTTCAAATTCGATATCATCTAGTTCTTCCACAAATTCACCGTCTGCACTTGCTTCTACTTGTTCTAAATCTTCTACCAAGTCTTCATCTTCGTCATCTTTGATATCGATGATTTCATTTCTTTCACCGAGAACATTTACGTCTAAGCATAAGCTTTGGAATTCTTTGATAAGAACTTTAAATGATTCAGGAACACCTGCTTTTGGGATATTTTCTCCTTTAATGATAGATTCGTAAGTCTTAACTCTTCCGGAAACATCATCACTCTTAACAGTAAGGATTTCCTGTAATGTATGAGCAGCACCGTATGCTTCAAGAGCCCAAACTTCCATTTCTCCGAATCTCTGTCCACCCATTTGAGCTTTACCGCCAAGCGGCTGCTGTGTAACGAGTGAGTAGGGACCGGTTGCTCTGGCATGCATCTTTTCATCAACGATATGATGCAGTCTTAACATATACATATATCCAACGGTTACCCTGTTATCAAAAGGTTCACCTGTTCTTCCGTCATAAAGCTGGATCTTACCGTCAGCTGAGTAGCCTGACTGCTCAAGAAGTTCCATTATATCCTCTTCTTTTGCTCCGTCGAATACCGGAGTTGCTATTTCGATACCGAGAGCTTTACAAGCAAGTCCCAAATGGACTTCCAGTACCTGTCCAATGTTCATACGGGAAGGAACCCCCATTGGAGAAAGTAATATTTCAAGCGGAGTTCCATCAGGTAAGAATGGCATATCTTCTTCAGGAACAACTCTACTGATTACCCCTTTGTTACCATGACGTCCCGCCATTTTATCACCGACTTGAATTTTTCTCTTTATCGCAATATAAACTCTTACAAGTTTATTTACATTAGGTTTTAATTCATCGCCGTTTTCTTTTGTATATACTTTTACATCTACAACGACACCTTTTTCCCCATGTGGGACTTTAAGTGATGTGTCTCTTACCTCTCTGGCTTTTTCACCGAAGATCGCACGAAGTAATTTTTCTTCCGCAGTCGGGTCGCTTTCTCCTTTAGGAGTAACTTTACCCACAAGGATATCGTCTGATTTTACTTCAGCACCTACTCTTATGACACCTCTTTCATCAAGGTTTCTGAGTGCATCTTCACCTACGTTTGGAATATCTCTTGTTATTTCTTCGCTACCAAGCTTTGTTTCTTTGGCTTCGCAGTCGAATTCTTCGATATGAATCGAAGTAAGAGCATCTTCTTTTACAAGCTTTTCATTTATGATGATAGCATCTTCGTAGTTATAACCTTCCCAAGTCATAAATCCGATCAAAATGTTTCTACCTAATGATAAGTCACCGTTTTCCGTAGAAGGACCGTCGGCGATTACTTCGCCTTTTTTGATCCTGTCACCGAGTTTTACTATCGGGATTTGATTTATACAAGTATTTTGGTTTGTTCTTTTATATTTAAGTAATTTGTATTTTACATTTTGTTTAGTAGCATCATCCGTAATAATGATTTCAGTTGCGGTAACTCTCTTAACCACACCGTCAACTTCACTTACTACACAAACGCCGCTGTCTTTCGCAGCTCTGTGTTCTATACCTGTAGCTACCATAGGAGCCTGAGGTTTAAGTAACGGAACAGCCTGACGCTGCATGTTCGCACCCATAAGAGCTCTGTTGGCATCGTCATTTTCAAGGAAAGGTATCATACTGGTAGCAACGGAAACGACCTGCTTAGGAGATATATCCATGTAATCTACTTTATCTTTTTCAACAGTTACGAAATCTCTTTCAAATCCTGCTCTACCCGTAACCTTTGAATGTTCAAAAGAACCGTTTTCCATTAAAGGTTCATTCGCCTGAGCTATAGTGTATTTACCTTCTTCATCTGCAGGGATATAATCTATATCACCTGTTACAGCACCGTCTTTTACTCTCCTGTACGGAGTTTCGATAAAACCATACTTATTGACTCTGGAGAAAGTTGCAAGAGAACCGATAAGTCCGATATTAGGACCTTCCGGAGTTTCTATAGGGCAAACTCTTCCGTAATGAGAATGATGAACGTCTCTGACTTCAAATCCGGCTCTGTCTCTCGAAAGACCACCTGGACCTAAAGCTGAATATCTTCTCTTATGTGTAAGCTCACCAAGAGGGTTTGTTTGATCCATAAACTGTGATAACTGAGATGAACCGAAAAATTCTTTTAAAGCAGCATTCACCGGTTTTACGTTTACTAGACTTGAAGGTGTAACTTCTTCAGGGTCGAATGAAATCATTCTTTCTTTTACAGTTCTCTCTAATCTTGAAAGACCGATTCTGAATTGATTTTGTAAAAGTTCACCTACGGAACGAATCCTTCTGTTACCTAAATGGTCGATATCATCCAAAGTTCCGATACCATGATCAAAACCAAGATTATAACTTATTGAAGCATAAATATCTTCAACCGTAATATGTTTAGGAAGAAGTTCGCTCATTCTGTCTTTGATTTGTTCTTTTTTCTCTTCATTTGAAAGGTCAGTGTCTAAAATTTCGCTTAATACTCTGAAGTTTACCATTTCATCGATATTTAAATCACTTACATCAAAAGGCAATTCGTATTTATTTATGTCAACAACACCGTTACCGATTATTTTAAAGCCTCTGTCTTCCGATACTTTAACTTCGACAGTATTGATTCCACAGTTTTGGATTTCCCATGCAGTTTTTTCATCAATTATTTCATCTTTACTTACTAAGATTTCTCCGGTTAAAGGATTTACTATATCTTTGAATGCATACTGGCCAGTAATTCTTGTAGAGAGAGCTAGTTTTTTGTTAAGTTTAAATCTACCAACCATCATAAGGTCGTATCTTCTTTGGTCGAAAAACATCGGAATGAATAAACCTTTAGCTGAATCAACGCTTTCAGGTTCGCCCGGTCTGAGTTTTTTATAAATTTCAATAAGACCTTCATCCACACTTGAAGAAGAATCTTTCTCAAATGTAGTCATAAGCCTTTTTTCTTCACCGAAGAAGTTTATTATTTCTTCATTTGTTCCAAGTCCCAATGCTCTGATTAAAACCGTAATCGGAACTTTTTTCGTCCTGTCTACTCTAGCGTACAGACAGTCACTTGCGTCCGTTTCATATTCCAGCCAAGCCCCTCTGTTAGGGATGATTTGTCCATTGTATAATTCTTTACCATACTTATCTCTTTCAACTGAGAAATATGCTCCGGGTGAACGAATAAGTTGGCTTACAATAACTCTTTCAGCACCATTGATGATGAATGTACCGGTTCTGGTCATTAAAGGAAAATCAGCCATGAATACATGCTGTTCTCTAACGTCTTTGATTTCACCATCTTCTTTTACTACAAGTCTAACTTTAACTTTCAAAGAAGCAGAATAATTCGTCTTTCTTTCTTTACACTCTTCAACATCGTATTTTGGAGTATCATCTAATATATAATCAACGAATTCAAGTATTAAATTCTCACTTGGGTCGCTGATAGGAAATACATCTAAAAACGCCTCTCTAAGACCTTCCTCTATAAACCATTTATATGAGTCTGTCTGAATAGAAATTAAATTCGGCATTTCCATTACATCTTTGATTTTAGAAAAACTCATTCTTTCTCTTCTACCAATTTTCTCTGGATGAATCACTGTACCACTCTCCTTAATTTAAACATGAAAAACACAGCAAAATCATCTTATTTTAAAATAAAAGATTCAAGCAATTTGCTGTTGTTTCCTCCGTCCTAAACTGCATAAAATCAATACAAATTTTAGGCTTGTTTTGTATTTTCAGTAATTTAATATTTTAGCAAAAGAACTATAATAAGTCAAGGGTAACAACTAAAAAATATTAAATATTTCCAATTTTTTTGCCCTTTTTATCGCCCTTTTACAATAAATCATCTTTTTTTATTTTACCATAAATTTATGCATAATTTTATATTATTTTGTAAGTAGATAATATTTTAAATATGTAGTTGTTTTTTAATATCTTTTTATGAAAATTTTTTCTTATATGTTATAATCTTTTTCAGGATAATAATGATTTTATATAAAAAAATTAGCAAAGAGGATAGAATTTTGGCAAAAGATAAAAAAATATTTGTATGCAGCGAATGCGGATACGAAAGCCCCAAATACTGGGGAAAATGCCCGGACTGCGGGAATTGGAACACGTTCAGCGAATTTTCCAAAAAAGAACTGGATCTGGTTAACTCTAAAAGCAGTGTATTCACTCCCAAAGTCACCAATTTAAAAGACGTAGATACAAAAGAAGATATGAGATTTACGACATCCATCAGCGAACTGGATAATGTTCTGGGAGGCGGGATAGTAGCATCAAGTTTGGTACTTGTCGGAGGAGAACCGGGGATAGGAAAATCCACACTTTTAATGCAGACAGCTCATAATGTATCTATGATCGGAAAAAGAGTCTTATATGCATCCAGTGAAGAAAGCCTTTCACAATTAAAATTGAGACTGGACAGGCTGGACTTAAAAGGAAGCGATATCCTTGTTTTATCAAATACGGATATAGAACAAATAATAGAAAGTGCGAAAGAAAATAAAGCGGATTTATTAATAATAGATTCGATTCAAACCGTAAGGAGTGCAAATATACCTAGTGCACCCGGAACAATAACACAGGTAAGAGAATGTACAAATTTACTTATGAACTTTGCAAAGGCAACAAATACCAGTGTATTTATAGTAGGGCATATAACAAAACAAGGAACAATAGCGGGACCTAAAACCATTGAACATATGGTAGATACCGTAATGTATTTTGAAAGCGAATCCAATTCAAGCTTAAGAATATTAAGACTAAGTAAAAACAGATTTGGCTCCAGCGAAGAAATCGGAGTATTCGAGATGACAAGAAAAGGTCTTGAATGCGTAACAAATCCGTCGAAGTTGTTACTTGAAGACAGAGAAAACAGGAGCTACGGAAGCGTTATCTGCTCAATAATGGAAGGTAACAGAAGTGTATTGATAGAGATACAAGCTCTTGCAATGATGTCCTCTTTTCAAGTACCGAGAAGGGTATCCACCGGATTTGAATACAACAGGTTTGTTCAAATATTAGCGGTAATAGAAAAAATGACCAATGTAAAAATTCATTCTACAGATGTTTATCTGAATGTCGTAGGGGGAGTGAGAGTAAAAGAAACCGCAAGTGATTTGGCGGTTGCATGCGCGGTCATATCCTCTATGCTTAAAAAAGAAATACCTATCAATACAATAATCATAGGAGAAGTAGGTCTTTGCGGAGAAATAAGAAAGATAAACAATATTTTCAAAAGGATAAAAGAAGCTAATTCCCTTGGGTTTAAAAAAGCGATCATCCCAAGAAATTCCTTAGACGAGCATGAAGATATTTCAAATTTAAATATAGAAATAATAGAAATCAGCACCCTTAAAGAATGTGTCTTCAAATTATTCAATAATTAGACTATTAACAAAAAAGGTTAAAGTTCTTTTCATAAAACTTTAACCTTTTTTCTATTTACATTTACATTTATTTCTTATACAATTAGTGTAAGGTAGTATATACCTTAGCGATGATAGAAAATTTAATAGAAGGAGGTGTAAAGATGAAAAAAGCACTTTATGCATTGATTTTTGTATTGGGTGCAATTGTTGGAACGCAGTTAGGCAGCTGGCTGATAGATAGCGGACACTTATATCAAAGGCTTGGAATAAATATCACATCAGCATTTGGCAAAGGTACAATTTATGTATTAGCAGCTATTTTATTCGGTTTTATTTTTATTATTTTTATTCCATTTTTTGCTAAAGCATTCAGACGTATTTTTGCTCAGATAAGCAGAGAAATAAACAATACTACATTTACTCAAATCGGGCTTGTAATAGGCTCGTTGATACTTGCACTTATATTATCTGCTTTATTATGTCTTCCTTTCCAAAACATGAACTTACCGGGGTGGATAGTAAGCATTATAACTATCGTAATATATGCAGTATGTATATATGTATTCGTATCTATAGCTTCATATAAGGCACCGGATGCGGAAAGATTTTTCAGAGGGCTCAATCCTTTTGAAAACGAAACATTCAAACAAAAACAAACAAAGAAACATCCCAAAGTTCCCATAGGTGTCGCAAAAATTTTGGATACCAGCGTAATAATAGACGGAAGGATTTTGGACATATTAAAAACCGGTTTCATAGACGGACCTATAATATTACCTAACTTTGTATTATTTGAACTTCAGCAGATCGCGGATTCTGCCGACAGCGTCAAAAGAAGCAGAGGGCGAAGAGGACTTGATATATTAAATCAAATCCAAAAAGAACTTCCAATAGAAGTAGTAAATTTGGATAAAGATTATCCGGATATAACCGAAGTAGATACAAAATTATTAAAACTAGCAATAGATATCGACGCAAAAGTAGTTACCAATGATTATAACCTAAACAAAATAGCAGAATTTCAAGGCGTTGAAGTTCTTAACACAAACGAACTTTCAAATGCAGTAAAAACAGTCGTTCTCCCGGGAGAAGAACTATTTGTCAAAGTCATAAAAGAAGGTAAAGAAAATTCGCAGGGAATTGCTTATCTTGAAGACGGAACGATGATAGTTGTGGAAGAAGGCAGAAGCAGAATAGGTGAAGAACTTAATACAGTCGTAACAAGTGTGCTTCAAACTGCAGCAGGAAGAATGATATTCGTAAAACCGGTAGCGTAAGGAAATAGGATGAATAAGACACCAGAGGATTTATATCTGAGAATAAAAAATTCAAATGAGCTTGTATCTTACAGCGTAAGTGATTTTAAAAAGATAGCTTACGGGTTACAATTTTACATAGATAGTAATATCATAAGGATTTACTCCAGTAAGAAAAAAGGAATAACTTTGGACACTTCTCAGAGTAAAAGCGATGAGTTAAATTTAATATTAAATAATATATATGATATTTTTCAGGGGAACAGTTTAAGTTCCTCCGATTTTGATGCAGAAAAAAATCAGTTATATCCAATCATGAACCCGCCTCTTCTCGGAAGCGACGAAGTTGGCAAAGGTGACTTTTATGCTCCAATTATCGTAGGAAGCGTATATTTAGAAAAAAATGAGTATGATATATTAAAAACTCTGGGAGTAAGAGACTCGAAAGACTTAAGTGATGACAGAATAATAAAGCTTGCGTCAGAAATAAAAAAAGTTACAAACAACTATTCGATACTGAGAATAGGACAAAGTAAGTATAACGAGTTATATAAAAAAATAGGAAATATAAATGCAATTTTAGCATGGGCTCATGTAACTAATATTAAAAATGTTTATAAAAAACAGCATTTTAAAAAAGCCTTGGTGGATAAATTCGGAAGAGAAGAACAAATTCGAAACGGTCTTAAGGAGCTAAATCTGGAAATGATATTTAAACCAAAGGCCGAACAAAATATAGCCGTTGCGGCGGCAAGTATTTTAGCGAGAGATGCACTTCTCACTACGATAAAAAACATGAATAAACATTATGATTTCGATTTTCCTTTAGGAGCAAACAGCATTGTTATTACAAAAGGAAAAGAATTTGTTAAAAAATTCGGAGAAGAAGAATTAAATAACGTCTGTAAAATGCACTTTAAAACCGTACAAAATATTTTAAATTAAGGACTGTTCTCGGTCCTTTTTTAATATTTAAAATTATATATTGAAATATTAAATACTTTTTAAGATATATAAAAGCAATTAAAATCAAGAATTATACTCTATAATTTTTTATAATAAATATAGAGTGATTGAGATGAGGTAATAAAAATATGTATGAATGGAGAAAACAAATTCAAATAATCGTTGACGAAATCGATAAGTGTATAAAAAATTATAATGACGAAGCACTGACATTACGTGCACTTTCAAAAAAGCTTGGTTACTCGCAGTTTCATACAACAAGAAAATTCAAAGAAATTTCGGGAATGCAACTAAGAGATTATTTGAGGAGTAGAAAATTAGCATTTGCACTAAAAGAAATCAGAGACAGCAAAAAGACTATTTTAGACATTGCTTTTGATTATGGGTTTTCATCCAATGAAGCTTTTACAAGGGCTTTTAAAAATGCATATGGTGTAACACCAAGCGAATATAGGAAAAATCCTAAACCGATAATACTTCGTACAAAAATAAATCCTTTCGACCGCTACTTTTTAGGATTTGGAGAAATTGGAATGATAAAATCTACAGATGACATTAAAATTTATTTTGTAACTATCCCCGCACACAAGTTTTTGCATATTAAAAACTATGAAAGCAACGGATATTGGGATTTCTGGCAGAAACAAAACCTTATTCCGGGGCAGGACTATGAAACGATTTGCGGATTACTGGACAGCATTAAAGGGAAATTGGATGATAACGGAGGAAGTGAAGCAAACAGCGGAAGCGGTCAGATAATGGCTTACATCAATGACCCAAACGGCAGATTATGCAACTGGGGTTTTCCTCGTACAGAATGTTATGGCGTTCGACTTCCTATTGATTTTAACGGTGAAACCCCTCCTCAGATGTTGATGATCGATGTTCCGAAAGCCAAGTATATAGTTTTTGAACACGGACCATTCGATTATGAACAGGAAAATAGGAGTGTAGAAGTAAAAATCGAAAAAGCAATGGCAGATTTTGATTTTTCTGACACCGATTACTTATTTGATACTTCTCCTGGCAGAATAATTTACTTCTATTTTGACCCCAAAAAGCATTTCAAGTATATCAGACCGGTGAAAAGAAAATAAATAATATTTATAAAACCAAAAAAGTATACAAGAAATTTATAATTTTTATTGAATATGGTTAATATTAAATCAGTATAAACCAAACTTTAAAATTTAAAAATAAAAAAAACGGTCAATATTTTTATATTGACCTTTAAATATATTTATCTTAAAAGCCGTTTTAATAATATAAACCCAGCATAAGGACACATGACTTTAAATATAAACATACTTTATTTAATGACATCCGCCAAATAAAGAGTTATAATCAATATATAATTCTTTATGAAAGAGATCGATATGAAAAGAAATTTAAGTGAATTTGATAAGATGATAAACGAAATTGAATATAAACAAAACCAAGAGTTAATGGACTTACTTTTGGAGAATAAGAAGTTTATGGATGAGTATAACGATCTTGGCACTACAGATATTAAGACAAGAAAAAAGTTATTGAAAATCATGCTGGGATACATACATGAAAGCGTGGATATACTTCCTCCCTTTATTTGTGACTACGGAAAAAATATCACTATTGATGAACATTCATTCATAAATCACAACTGCACCATACTGGCGGAAGCAAATGTAATAATCGGCAAATATGTCAGAATAGCTCCCAATGTTTCTATATACACCGTTGGACACGCAGAAAACCCATTAAAGAGAAAAGAAGGATATTCATACGCAAAAAAAGTAATAATCGAAGATAATGTATGGATTGGAGGTAATGTAATCATACTTCCCGGAGTAACCATAGGTGAAAATTCAATCATCGGTGCCGGAAGCGTTATAAATAAAAGCATACCTAAAAACGTGGTTGCCGCAGGAAATCCATGTAAAATAATTAAAGAAATAGAAGAGTAAATAAAAAAGGCTTAGATAATCCAAGCCTTTTTTATTACAACATATATTTGCAGTTTTGGGTCCAGTCTTTAATCAAATCAAACTCAACATTTAAATTTCCCCTGCCGATCAAAATCTTTATATCCGGCTTGGGACTTCCATGGTAATCACTCCCGCCGCTTTTATATATACGATTATTATTTGCATAATTTAATAAGTATTCAACATCTTCATCAGAATGTTTGGCATGAAGGACCTCTACCCCGTCAAGTCCGTATTTCCTTGCCTCATCAAGCATTTTGCCTACCTCATTATGAGACATATGATGAATGCAAGGGTGTGCAAAAAATGCAAGCCCGCCTGCTTCATGTATAATCTCTACAGTATCTTTAATGGTCTTAAAAAACCTTGATTCGTCTACATAGAAACTACTCTTTTTATTTGCGCAGTTATCCCAGAAAAAAGCCGAAGGGTTCATTATCTGCGGAAACTTAGAAACATTTTCTTCATGACTTACCGCACTTATTATCACTTTTTTATAGCCTTCATTTTTTTCTCCGTCAATTATTTCAAGTCCGTCATCAATAATAAATCCGTTGTCTTTAAATACTTTTATATATTCTTTTAATAGTTCCTTTTCCTTTTTTATATCCTCTTCTTTTGATTCATAACGTTTAAGGATTTTTTTCATTTTTTCCAAATCAATATCATATCCCAATATATCCCTCATTTCATGATTATATGCATAGGATAATTCAACAGCGGGAATGATTTTAATCCCATCGGTATTTATATATTTCAAATCATCATATGCCATAACAGTATCATGGTCTGTTATGGATATAAGTTCTATATCATTATCCCGAGTCTTCTTTATAATCTCTTTAGTACTGTCATCACCATCCGAATTATTAGTATGAATATGCAAATCTATATTCATAAATATCACCCCTTTACAGTTTAATCTTTCTGACTTTATCTATCCAATCTTTTACCATATTATATGGTACATATAAATCCCCTTTACCCGACACCATGCTTATGTCAGGCTTGGTTCCTCCGTGATAATCGCTTCCTCCGCTTTTAAAAAGCTTATATTTTCTGGCTACCTCTGCTAAAAATAAATTATCGTCAAAAGTATGCTGAGAATGCATTACCTCAATACCGTCAATACCACAGTCCATTGCATGATTTATCAGCTGAAGAGTCCTTAACTTCCCTATCCTGTACATACAAGGATGAGCTAAAAACGCTAAACCTCCAGCATCATGAATAAGTTCTATCCCTTCTTTCATCGTAGGATAATCCATAGATTCATTTACAAAAAATTTAGTCTCATTATTGGAACAATAATTCCAGAAAAATAATGTAATTTTAGAAATGAAAGGATATTTTTCTATATTCTCGGGATACTTTATAAGATTTTCATATATGGTTATATAGGCTTCACTTTTATTGCCTCTCGAAACTGCAATATCTTCATCAAATTTGATCCCGACTTTCTTAAATACTCTTTTATACTCTTCAAGCAGTCTCTTTTGTTTTTTGACTTGATTTTCTTTTGAATATCTATTACTGACAAAATTGTCTATTATCTTAGTATCTATCCCATAACCGAGAACATCTCTTATGACTCCCTCAAAAGAACACCCAAGTTCCGTACCCGGGATTAAAGTAAGCGGTTTATTAAATTTAATATCGACTTCTTTTATTTGTTCATAAACTTTAACATTATCATGATCTGTTATGGACGCAAAATCCACATTCAGATCATTCATCATATAAAGCATTTCTTCAGCATTCAAAGTGCCGTCGGAATTGATACTGTGCATATGTAAATCTACTACTGTGCTCATATTTATCCTCGTCTTATTTAATCTTTATTAATTATATACCAATATTTTTTACTTTTCAATTAAAGCCATAATATCTTTATGATATAATAAGTATATAATTCACTTATAAGGAGTTATTTATGAAAAAATATATTGCCGTAAACGGAGATTTAGGTATCAGAAGGCTAAATGATACAGATGAAGAATTACTCATGCTCGGAAAATGGAGAGATGACGAAAGAGTCAGCAAATACTACGGAGGAAGAGATAAAGATAATTCTTTAAGCGCTCTAAAAGAAAAGTATCTTGACAGGATACATGGAAAAAGTTTGATTAAACCTTGTATCATAGAATATTTACATAAACCTTCCGGATATATCCAGTACTATGAATTCGATGAAAAAAAATACAAAGACCATGATTTGACTGCATATAATAATGCTTACGGAATAGACATATTTATCGCTCCGGATGCAGGACATAGTAAAGGACTGGGGTCAAAAAGTCTTAAATTGATGTGTTCTTACTTATTTAATACTCTAAACGCCGATATAATCGAAATATGCCCGAGAAGTGTGAATGAGCGTGCAGTTAGAGCATACGAAAAAGCAGGATTTAAACCTTATAAAAGACTTAAAAAAGGTGAATTCTTTGAAGGGGAATGGTTTGAGGAAATCGTAATGATCATGACTAAATAAAAAGACCTTTATTTTTAGGTCTTTTTATAATGCTTCTTTAATTTTATAAATACAATCTTTTACTTTATATTTTCTTTCTATATTACTATTGTTTTCTACATATATACTGATATTTTCTGATTTAAATATCCGCTTTGCTGTCTTAAGTAAATTTTTGACCGTTACCATTTCAAAAACTTTTACTTCATTTTCAATATTATAATTTTTATTTCCAAGTACAAATCTTTCATAACCGATTAAATCATTTAACCCCTCTGATGAGTCAATAACATTAGAAAAGTCTTTTGAAAAAACAATAACTTCTTCCAAATCCTCTTTTGTTATATCATTTTTCATATTTTTTATTTCTTCAAATATTATATTTAATGTTTTGATTATTAGATGATTATCCACACTACATACCAATATGACAGTATTAAAATCTTCGTAATAATTTAAATCACAATCAAAATCACCAATATATCCTAAAGTATCTTTAAGCTTAAATGAAAGTCTAGAACCGTCTCCGACAGCTAATATGTTAAATAAAATTTCAACCTCATGCATATCTATCTCTTTGCTTATATCAATTCTAATTTCAATTTCGGTAGTATCATAAACACTTGGAATTATCATAATATTATGTTCATCCCTCTTACAAAACTTTGTTGGAATAGAATGCTGCCTCATCAAAGGATTACTAAGAAAAATAGAAATACTCTCTAATTTCTTATTTAAATAATTAATATTGTCAGAATTGAAACTCCCTGTTAATACTACTACTGAATTATCCTTATTAAAAAATCTTCTTTTATAATCATTTATTATATTATAAGAAAGATTATCTATCTTATTACAGTCTCCCATAATTTCATTTTTAAAACAGCTACCCTCAAAATAATTTTTATTCACGATATCATCAAAATGATAAAAACTTTTATCTTCAATTTGTCTTTTAACAACTTCTTTTTCAGCATTGATTTCTTCATTGCTCCATAAAAAATCCTCATATATATTTACGATTATATCTATAAAATCATTAAAATATTGAGGTAAAACCGTTGCATAAAATCTAATATAATCTTTATAAGTTGTACCACTTAATGCAACACCTATTTTATTCACTTTTTTATATAACTCTCTTTGGGAAAGATTATTTAACTTTCTAAAAAACATATGCTCCAACAAATGAGAAATACCTCTAACTTTATTATTTTCATATAAAACTCCGCCATGAAAATAAAAACCAATACCAATATTATGTAAGTTCTCATTTTTGCATATAATCACATTATTATTTCCATTTTTGATCATAAATTTATCTCCTAGAAAAACTCTATATTTGTAAAAACACCAGTTTAATTAGAATATATATTTAATTTATATTTTTACTAATAACTTCATATAACTCATTTAAATCTTGTTTGAAAATAGATAAATCTTTGCTATTCCAGTGACAGTAAGCCTTAATCACAATATTATCTTTAATGATAACTAATCTTGTTTCATATGTTTTAAAATTTATATTTTCTAATTCTCCAACCATATTTG
This sequence comes from Anaerofustis stercorihominis DSM 17244, assembly GCF_000154825.1. Classification (NCBI taxonomy): domain Bacteria; kingdom Bacillati; phylum Bacillota; class Clostridia; order Eubacteriales; family Eubacteriaceae; genus Anaerofustis; species Anaerofustis stercorihominis. The sequence goes on from NZ_DS560019.1 coordinate 575,944, forward strand.
AAGAATTTTTTGGATACTCAGATTGTTCATATAAAATACATATAGTATTATTATCATAAATTATTTCTACATTTTCTAAATTAATTTTATTATAGTTAGAATATTCATATCCATTTTCTATAAAACTTTTAATAATATTTTTATTTTTATAAATATTATTACTTATTATATTAACGTCATTGGATTTATTTAATAATTCTAAATATACAATTTTTACATCACGAGGTTTTCCATGTTCTATTAATAATTTTAATTTATTATTATCAATAGAACATGAAATATTTTTATCAGTATTTATTTTCTTCTTAATATAAAAATTATTAATATTTTTAATAAAATTACGATTTAAATTTTTTGCATTTATTGAAATTATTTTACTAAAATCAAAACTTCCCTTTATGCTATAATTTATTTCAGTAGAAATAAATTTACTTTTAAATATAGTAACTAATAATATGGCAGCCATAGATAATAAAACTATTATTATAATCTTTTTATTCTTCATTTTTCTCCTTTTTAAATTTAAATATAAATATTTATTTAAATCTAAGAATATAAAATACTTCTTTATTATCAATAACTGAAGCTAATTTATGATTAAACCTAGCTATTGTATGTTCTTTGTACAATATTCTTTTTTTAATATATTGCTAACAATGCCAGCATATCCATAGCTCCAATAAAGTAAATCACCTTTTTACCTTAATTTTTTACTTTATGACTTTTATGATACCAAGTTTTATTCATCTTTTTCCCTCCAGCATAAGTACATTGAAAAGCAAAGTTTACACAATCAGCATTAGTATAGAAGTAAAAACCTGTTTTTTTATATTGCACCACTCCAATAGGTATAATAGTATTCTCCCTTTTTACCAAAAAGTGCAGATATATGTCCAAAACGAACAGTAAACTTCCATAATTTCTTAGGAGCTCCATTTTTATCTAATAGCCATATTGCACTATGCCCACTAGGATCCGTAAAATTGATAGGATTATTAGCACATTAAGCATATAGGTGTAAACGTAACGGCTCTTCCAACTCTCCTCTATAAGTATCCACGGTCACAAACCTACCGTCTTCAGGGTTATAATACCTTGCATTATAATAATAATCTCCGGTTTCCTTATCATAAACCTGTCCTGTGTAACATACTTCATTTTCAATCGTAGTGTTACCGACTAACTCTGTACTGCCAAATTCATCATACTTATAAGCCAAGATACCCACATTATCATCTCCAACAAGTGTAGATGTACTATTTCTTGTATCCTTATTATAAGAATAATATTTAGCATTATTGCCCTCGAACCTTGAACTTGAAATAACATTTCCTTCGATATTTAATATGTTTGAAGTATTTAGGTTTACGTCTATATTATATAATTCTTCGATTCGAAAAATTATCCGTATAATTAAAAAGCAGAAGCAACTTTTATATAAATGAGTCTCTTATCATTCCCTCTTTTCTTGCTCCTGCTCTTGACTAACTATTCAGTTTTTATTCACATTTAATACACATATAATATACTATATATTTTTATTAATTTCAATATATTTTATAAAATATTTACAATTAAAAATACTTTATATATAAAAACGCCCATTATTCTTCGTATTGAAGAATAATGGGCGTTAAACAGAAGTATTTTTATGAATATCAGTGAATATTAGTGAAAGGTAAATATTGTAGTAGCATATTCCTTTCTTTTTTATTTTTACTTCTGTTTTTAACAAATTTTATACATAATACAATTAATTAATTTTAAAACCCATTTCATTTAATACTCTTAAAAAATGACTTTGATTTTTTTTATCACAATAACCATATATTATAATGTTTTCTTTATGCCCGACAAAATATAAGTATTTTTCATTATTTTTATCCTTGTAAATTAGCATATTATCTAAAGAATGTTTAACATCCCTTTTATATTTAAGAACATTAAATATATCTGTATAATACTTAATTATTTTAACACCATTCTCACTATCATCAATTAAAAAATATTTTATATAACTATTGTTGTTTTTCCATTCAATAGGAATAGAATTAGATAATTTATCTATTTTTTCATAAAGTTTATTTATCTTTATTTCATCATCATTTTCATCAAACCACTGAATATCTGCTTCAGTTTTATCAGAATATTTTTTTTCTATTTTTTTATAATCATATTTTTTTAATATTTTAGATAAAAACAAAATATCTTCATTTATCTTATTTTTATTAACTTCCTCATATTTACATGAATATAATCCTAATAAGAATATACATATTATTATTATTGATATTATTTTTTTCAATACAATCATCTCCTATTTATTTAAAAATACCTTGGTCATTGGCGAACGCTTAAAACTTTCTAATTGTTTTTTTTCAAGGTACTTTTTTCATAAGATACTTTATTTTATAGATATAATAATATCAAATTTACTTTTAATATTAAATACAACTATATTTTTTTAATACTCTTAAGAATTATTTATCTAAAAGTACCTCCCTCCCCATAGAAAAACAAATTTGTTATAATCTTATTTTTTTTGCCCTATTTTTTTATGACACTTTCTACTTTTTCAACTTCTTGTTTTTTTATAAAATAATGTATTGTCTCCCCATCATGGCTACAAATTAATTTTATAATTTCATTATTTTTGATGTATAAAAAAACATGATTTTTTATTTGTATCCTAGATAAACTATCTATAAGGGAACTTTTATCTGAAATTTCTTTAGTAATATATTTTTTGTTCCACCTAGAAATTTTAACTCTATCAAATAATTTTTCATCGTTATCCTTAATTTCAAATAAAAGATTACTTAGTTTCTCAGAATTATCAGCAAAAAATTCAACTGAAAATTTTTCAATCCTAATTTTTTTTATCCCATATAGAAAGCGAATTCATTAGCTGGATTTCGCTATAATTATTTCTATTTAATTTATAAGTTTTTTCCTCATATTCACATAGATTTATATTTTCTTTAGGGACATTAAAATATACTAAATTAAACATAATATTTGTAACTCCTATATTATTAGTATTCTTTTTATTGTTTTACCATTTTTGGTAATTCGAGCATGTAAATGATATCTTCTATAATGATATTTTCTAGGTAAAAATTTTTTAAGTTTAGTTTTTGTTGACCCTTTTATGTTCTTCCAATGCTCTGCCATTGCGGCAAAGCCAGTTTTACCATTAATACCTTTAGGTTTATCTATTTCCAGCTTTACTTTATACTTATTTCCTCGATTGTACTTAAAGCTATCATATACTTTCTTGCCAACAGCTATGCTACCCCCTATAACAACAGAAGTTACAAATCCTTTTAAACTAATAACAATTCCTGTCGCGGGTATACCTACTGAGATTGCAAAATGCCCACTAGGATCCGTAAAGTTGATAGGATTATTGGCACAGTAAGCATATAGGTGTAGACTTAATGGTTCTTCCAACTCTCCTCTATAGGTATCTACTGTCACGAACCTTCCGTCTTCAGGACTGTAGTACCTTGCATTATAGTAGTAATCTCCCGTCTCTTTATCGTACACCTGTCCTGTGTAACATATTTCATTTTCAAAGGTTGCATTTCCAAGTTTTTCGGTTTCTCCGAACTCATCATATTTATAAGCCACTATACCAACATTATCATCCCCTACCAAAGTGGAAGTTGAATTTCGCGTATCCTTGTTATATGAATAATACTTAACTTGGTTATTATTTAATCTTGCGCTTGAAATCACATTTCCGTCGATATTAAGTATATTCTCGCTCACTTTTATATCATTCATTTGGCTGTCTGTGGTGTATAAAAGGTTTCCTCCGTCATAATGATAATCCCTTACCGCAAGCTTAGGAGCCGAGGTCATTATATGATTTATTGTTATATCAATTTCTCAAATATTATATCCTAAGTATTATTTAAACATAATTCCCTCAATGTATTCCCATTTTATTTGAGAAGACATTTTTGATTGTAATTTAATATTTTTTGTTTTCTTATCTATTATTTTATAAATAATTTTATTATCTTGATTTATTCTTAAACAAATTTTAATCTCATTATGGTAATACGATAAGATATTGCATGGTTTTATAATAATGCTATAATCAATTTTCTCATTAATATTATTATAATCTACTTCTTCTTTATAATATCTTAACTCTTTCAAATCATTTTCATCATCACTAAGCGATATCACATAATGATTATCTAAAATTAAATTTGTCACTTCTGTAAAACTATCACAAAACCGAAAACAAATCATACAAATTATGATTATTAAAAATAAATAAATAATTCTCTTTTTATTTTTATTCATAACATATCTCCTTAATAATAACGACTTGTCAATGAACATTTAAAAGATATATGAAATGGTTTTAAATAACCTAATTCTTGTAATTTATAGCCATATTCATTATTTACAAAATTAAATAATTTACTTTTATAACTTTTGCCCACTTGATTTTTAAAATCATAATCATCATATAAGTATAACTTGATACTATACTTATGTCTTTTCCCAATCTTTTCTTTTGTTTTTTTCATTGTGATATGTAATTTTTTAGTTCCATGAATAGCAAACCCTAAATCAGTATCAGCAGTATACCATTTTAAACTAAGTGGAAATGTAATTATTTTTTTTATTTGTATATTTATTTTTTCCTTTTTTCTTCATTTTTGTAGCACAACCTTTTATTCTAGCTAACAATGTACTAGAATGATCAAGCCTTGATCTAAATATATCATGTATTTTACCTGCACTGAATGTATATTTACCCCATTTTTTTGTTCTTTTATCAACAGCAAATTTATATAACCTAACTGTAAGTTCCATAGACTTATGTCCACTAGGATCTATAAATCTAATTGGATTATTTAAACAGTATGTATATAAATTAAGAGATAACGGATCGTTTGAACCTCCCCTATAAGTATCAACAGTTATAAATCTACCCTCATCAGGACTATAATACCTTGCATTATAGTAGTAGTCCCCAGTTTCCTTGTCGTATACCTGTCCCGTATAGCATATTTCATTTTCAAAGATTGCATTGCCTATTGTTTCGGTACTGCCGAATTCATCATATTTGTATCCTGTCACACCCTTATTTGCCGCATCCACAACTACAGAGGTCGAACCTCGTCCGTCAGAATTAAGTGTATATACTGATAATTGATTATTATCAAATCTTAAAGTAAAATCTGTATCTAATACATTTTCTGTGATTTTCTTATCATTTATATCAGTTACATACAAAATTTCTTCGCCGTTGTAATAATAATTATTTACCCTAGTTTGAACATTTTCTGTTGAACTATCAATAACCTCTTTCCTTATCCTCTGACCTACATAGTTATAAGTATTATTCTGAGTCAAAGTAACCTTCTCCCCGTCCTTAGCCTCATACTTGGTCATCTGATTGGAGATGTCGTAAGAATAATTCCTTTCCTTACTTCCGCTTACTTCTTTCTTCGTGTTCCCGTTTGCGTCGTAAGAATATTCCTTTATTATGTTTTCTCCGCTTTTTACCTTTAATAGTTCGTTTAGGTCGTTGTATTCGTAGTCTTCCTTTGCTCCGTCTCTGGTCTTTGAAAGCCTGTTTCCGACTTTGTCGTAAGTATAAGATGTGGTGGATACGCTGTCATTAACTAGCTTATCCGTTACGTCAACTCTTGTAAGTCTTCCCAGTTCGTCGTAGGTGTAATTCTTTACTACATGGATCTTATCTTGTGCTTCCGTAAGATAATCGTTGTAGATTTCTTCGGTAAGTATATTTCCGTTCTTGTCATAAGTGAATTTATATTCTTCTTTGGATTTTTCAGGGTCGTCGCTGTTTGCATATTTGATATGAGTAACTCTGTCGAATAAATCATATTCATAGCTTCTTAGGATATAATTGTCATTTCCTGCGTCAAATCCTGTGTAGTCCTTGATATTTTCCACATTTCCTTTAGGAGAATAAGTATACTGCCTTACTAATTTTTCTCCCTGACTTGAAGATGTAAGGGCTTTGATGTTCATCACTTTTCCCTTGTCGTTATATTCATATATGACTTCTTTGGTTCCCGTTTCAAAGTTTGGATAAGTAACTTTTATAAGTTCGTTCTTATCATTATAAGAATATCTCAATCTTTCGTTTTCACTCGGAGTTTCTTTTTCTCCTTCATAAGAACTTACAAGCCTGTTTCTGCCGTCGTAAGCATTTACTTTATATCTTACGCTTAAATCCTCGCCTTCTTCGTTATATTTACTTTGAACTACTTTTACGACGTTCCCGCTTAAATCATATGTATATACTATATCTTCTTTTTTCTTTACATCATCTTTTCTGAAATGTTCTTCTTTTAAAAGCTTCCCGTCATAATCATATTCAAATGTCTTATAATCTCCGTTTGAATAAGTTTCTTTTACTTTATTGTCGTTCTTATCGTAATCATACTTCGTAACGATTTTCTTCTCCGTGTCGGTACCTTTTCCGATATCTCTTACCGCAACAGTATTTCCAAAGCTGTCCGTTACTTCTTCGCTCTTGTTTCCGAGGGCATTCTTTGTCTGACTCTTAGTATTCTCTCCTTCGGATATGTTTTCCGTCACCTCGGTAACGTTATCCCCCGGAAGTATCACTTTATTTAGCTTCTTATCCTCGGTATATCCATATTTTGTCTCATTTCCCATAGGGTCCGTTTCGCTTATCTTATTACCAAGTTTATCATACTTTGTTGTTGTTACAAGGGATTTTTGGTCATCTGCACTATAAACTTTATTTTCTGCGTCGTAAACAGGATTTTCTATGGTGCAAGTCTGCTGACCGTCCTCATTATAAAGGTTCATTATAAGTTTGCCATATTTTACATCCGCATTATCTTCGATATTGAATGTCTTTATTAGCTGCCCTTGGTTGTCATATTCGTTATAAGTAGTATTTCCTCTTGAATACTCTTTTACATTTTGTCCTCCGGCATCAGTGTAGCTTACACTTTCTATTCCGTCGGTCGTGCTTGTTTCTTTATATAGAAAATCATAATTTTTATTTTCTTCATTCCCCATTATAAAGTTGGTTTCATTTCCGGGAGCATAACCGTAAGAAGTTGTCATTACGCTTGTCTGTCCGTTTTTAGCGGTTTCTGTCCTTACAGCCCTATTCATATTGTCATATTCATAGGTTATTTCGCTTCCGTCTTCTTTCTTTTCGTAAACGAGGCTTCCGTTTTTATTATATCTGTTTTCGGTTACAATCGCTTTATTGCTTCCGCCGTCTGCAATCTCTTTATCCGTCAGTGAGTTCTTTGTCGTCTTTATCACTCTGTCGTATCCGTCGTACTCATACATCGTAGAGTAGCCTTTTGCGTCCGTCTCTTTTGTTAGTCTGCCGAACTTATCATATTCACTATTTGTAGTTCTCTCTTCGCTGCCGCTTGCATTTTTAGTCGTTTCGCTTATGGTATTGCCCTTATTATCATATTCATATGAAGTAGAGCTTATTTTATTTCCTGCGGTTATATTTTCTTCGCTTAGAAGTTCTCCGTCTTCATCATAAGTATTTATCGTTTTGTCTCCGGAAACCGTTTCTTCTTCCATAAGTATATTCCCGTTTTCATCATATGAATATTTATTTTGTTCTAAAGTCGTTCCGTCCAAAGTAGTTATTTCTGTGTCAGCATCGAATTCTTCGCTATTATATTCATACTTAGTCACACTTCCGTTGTTAGCAGTCTCTTCAAGTACGTTTCCTTTTGTATCTGCAATACAAGCAAGCGAATTATTATCCGGAATCGAATCGTATTTTGTGGTGGTAACCATTTCCTTACTTCCCTTTTGAACGGTTCCGTTATTTAATGTGTAAGTATCAACAGTTTTGGTTGTCTTTACTTCAAGTCCGTTTTCATATTCACTTATTACTTCGTTACCTTTACTGTCTTTACTGTATATTATATTCCCGTCAACATTATATTTAACTTCACTGCTTGCAATAATAGTAGGGTCATCTCCTATAATATTTTTAATATTATCGCTTAAGCTTGCTTTTTTATGAGTATATTCGGTTGTTTTATCAAATTTCTGTACACTTTCGTCCGTACCTATTTTACTATACTCATAGCTTTTAGATTCTCCGTTAGGATAAGTTATCTTTTTGACCATATCAAGTTTGTCATTATCATCATAATATTCTACGGTATACTCGTTGTTTTCGCCGTCTTTGACCGAACTCAAATTGCTGCCGCCGGAATATCCATAACTGTAATCAAGAGAATTCGTTTCGTCTATATGTGTACTTACATTATCAAGTACTTTTCTCTTTTTACCAAGTCCGAAGCTTGCATCTTTATATGTATATATGACATATTTACCATGAGGCATATTCACTCTTTCGATTAAATCATTATCATTATACTCAAATGATATTATGCTTCTGCTGTTTTTAAATGCCTGCTGGCTTTCGCTGCTTTCGGAAAGTTTGGTCTTATATTCATTATCGAATTCAGTTATAGACTTTCCGTTTAAACCTTCAACTTCTTTAAGTAGTCCTTTTTTACCTCTACTTCTAAAATCTATGTTTGAATCCATTGCTGCATTTATATCTTCATCGAAATATCTATATACCATTACATTCCCGTTTCTGTCTTCGATTGATACTATCTGACAGTTTCTGTCAAAAGTAGAAATCTCACCGTCTTTTGTTTTTATGGTATATACCACATCTATTACTTCACTTAAATCCCCGTCATTATCTATATCATCAACATCGAGTTTCTCTATTTTGGTAAGAATTATATATGAGCCGAACGGACTTTGATATTTCGTTTCCCTTGATAAAATATTTCCGCTCGTTTCATCAACATTTTCTTTAACCGATAATTTTTCATTTTTGATTTTTGCAAAATTATAAATAGTTCCGCTTCCGTCTTTATAGACCATACCCATTTCATCGTCGTATTCATCATAGGTTTGAAGTAAAATATGATTGAATTCATAATCCCAGCCTATCCCAAGAGGAGTAACACTGGTTGAATTACTGTTGTAAACTCTGGACATATCTATATCATAATTTTTGCCTTTAACGCTTCCGTCGGATTGTTCATATACAAGATTACCCATACTTTGCTCTACTTTACCGTTACTTATCGGAGTTTCAAAATCAAAATATCCCAGATAATCCTTATCACCGAGGCGCTTTGTATATTCATTAAGAGCAGGTAATGTAGAAGGATTATTTCCAAGAGTACCGTTACTCTTCCTTACTTTCCCGCTAAAGTCTTTAACTGCTTTTACTTTATATGAAAAGTCTTTTTCATAATTCATAATAGCAGAAGACCTTGTCATTACACCTTCATTATTGTTGGCATTACTGTATTGGTCTATAGGAGTATAACTGTCAAACCAATAATTATCTTTTACACCTTCAGCTACGACTTCCGCTTTATTTACATCAAAAGTATTGCCTTCACTTCTATATATTTCATATATAACATTATCGTTATCGGCACCTTCGACTTTATCCCAGCTGATTTTTGTTCTGTAATTTAGTCCGCTTTTTACCTGAACGTTTTTAGGATTATATTTATTCATCATATCGACTTTCAAAACATCCCCGCTTGAGCCTTTTGCAAGAACATTAACAGAAGATATTGAAGGAGAAGTTTCACCGCTTCCTTTTAAGACAGCCTTTAACCTTATATTATTCAATTTTAAACTATCTAATATGAATTTATCTGTGCTGCCACCTAAATAATACTCTTCATCATTATTTACCTTAATATAATCTTTATCATTAAGACTTAAGTAATATTCGATTTCACAGCCTTCAGGAATAGTATCTTCAGCCATCACTTTAAGAGACAGTGTATTATCGGACACGATCTGTGCAGCTTGTTCATTTATTATATATTCTCCTGCTATACTTTTATCCTTTAGACTTAATACACTATTATTTTTATTCAAATTAGTCAATACTTCATTATCATTATTGATATTATCATATAAATTATAATCATATGTCGGAACAGAATATCTGGAAGTTTCACTTATTATATCTCTTACAATCAAACTATGAATACTGTCATCAGCATATTTTTCATTATCGGAAAAATCAAATTTACCGTCTTCTCTTTTTAATTCAGTACTTCCATTTATATAATAATTTGTACTATTTTCATTATAAGGTTCGTTTTGAAGGGTTTTTAAATCAAAGGAAGCTCTTTCTTCCCCTACCAAAACTATTTCTTCACTTTTTTCACCGTCATTGACTGCAGTTTTTTCCACGTTAAAATCCGCATCATGATGTATAACATCTTTCTTTTCAACAACAATTTTGCTATTTTCATCAGTGATATTATCACAAGTATCTTTGGCAGAAACCTTAATGGTAAATTTTTGTCCTACCGGATATTTTTCATTATCTTTTAAATTTACAACAGCCAAAGTACCGGAAATAGTATCCTTTTCCTTTGGATTATCAACGGTTTTTAATAAGGTATAATCACTTTGAACAGGATTTTCTCCCCTCGCAATCATAACATCATAACTAAGTAAATGCGGGTCTTCTACTGTCCCCTTTAAGAAAACCAAATCTATAAACTTAGAATTCATAGCCGGATTCGATATGCTGATTATAGGTGCGGTGGCATCTACAGTATACTTTAGACTTCTTATAGTACCGCTTATCCCATCACTGTCTACAGCTTTAAAATAAAATGTATGTGTACCTTCCTTAAGATTTTCAACAGCAATATTTGCTGTTTTATTTTCATATCGGCTAATCTTATCTATATTAGGATTTGAATCTTGTATAATTGTCCAATTATCCTTATTATCTATTGAATATTCGATATGGTCTACTTTAGATATACTTTCGTCTCCCTTGACCCAACTGTAATTAAGCTCTATACTACCACTGCTTCCTCCGAATACTTTTGTAAAATCAACTATAGGTGTCGGAGGAGGATTTGATATGCTCACATTTCTTAAAACCTCATTCTTATTTCCGGCCTTATCATTTACGACAATTTTTATTTTATAATTACCTTCATCATAATTTGTTGTATCAAAATTATAATTTCCGCTGTTTTCGGTTAAAAGTTTTTCTTTTCCATTACCGTATATAAGATAAATCTTACTATCCTTTATCCCGCTGACGTTATCTGTTGCTGTATATGAAATATTGGAAACTAACTTTAGAACAGCATTTTCATCGGGAGTATTTATATCAATTACAGGAGGTGTGGTATCTTTATTATATATAAAATCTTTTTCGTCATAAACTAAATTATCACTTGAATAAAATCTAAATCTAACTTTATATTTCCCGTCTGACAATGTATCTATATTCCCAAATACATTACTTACGTTATATTCTTTATATTCCTTTGGATAACCTGTTACATCAGATGGAAAAACAAGATTTTTTTCACTGAATCCAGTAACTGCACTACCGTCTTCTTTTAGTACATTACAAGTTATTTTACCTAAATTTAATTCTTTATCACCATCTTTATAATTAATTTTCCATGAAATGAGCATTTCTTTATTGATGTTATTAATATATGCATCATCAGATAAAGACGAATTTGTATTTATGGTATCTATTTCAGGTTTTACCATATTTGAAATAGTATGATTAGCACTTTGAATAAAACCGGAATTATTTCCGGCTTTATCGATACTTGCAATTTTCACATATACATTTTGTCCCGCTTCTACATTAGTAAAAGTATAAGTAGACATATTTGTAGTGGTGATATTTTGTATAACATTTCCCTTTTCACCGTAAAGAACAATATTATGTTTAGCAACACCGGATGAATTGGTTCCCGGATCACTTCCCGATGTATAAGTTACTTTAACTTTAGAAGTGATCTGAGATGTCCCGTCTCTGCTTGAAGTCAATTTTATATTACTGACCTTATTCGGAGCAGTGTTATCAACATAAACATAACAATATGTACCGCTTCCTTTGTTATTACCTTTATCAACTCCTCTGATACCTATTCCATATCGCCCTTCGGTCCATCCACTTGATAAGGCAGCTTTTGTATTATAAGTACCGCTTGCCGCTACAGTTCCCGTGTTCTTATATGCCATAGTTTCCGTAGCATTATCAAATACATTATCGGCCTTATACCTAATATGTCTAGCCTGAACAGCTTCTAAACAATTTGAAGTAATACCTGTCCATTTTACTGCTAAAGCTTTATCTCCGCTTTTGTTATTAACATACACTGTTTTAGCACCGTTTACAGTTACTTCTGCTTTTCCCGGAGGCTTAGGAGAAGGAACGGTATAGTTGACAGTAAGAGTAGGTCTTTTAGCAGCAGTCGAAGATCTTGTACCATGGAAAGAGTTATAATTTTTAGTACCCGAACTTTCAACACTTGCTTTAAGCAATATCCCATAGTTAGCTTGAGTTCCCTTTGCCCACTCCTGTACAAGTTTTGTTATATTCAAAGAATGCACGGCAGTAGTATTACTTAGTTTTTTAGAAGCGTATACCGTAGAAGTCCACTGCGGTCTTTTATTCCACGTAACTTCTCCGAGAGCCCAAGAAGAAGCATTCTTATGAACTTCAACCGTTGAAAAGGGAGAGCCGTTGCTTAGTTCATATAATTTTAATGCAGCACTTGTTACATAATTAGTTTTAATCTTTGCACTAAGTTCAGGGAATTTCATTAATGTTCTGCATACTTTATCCGTAGAACCGTAGCCTATGGGCATTTTTCTGATCGTACTTACATAGAAATTTGAAGTCGGATATCCGCTTTCTATATACACATCTTTAACGCCGTCTGTAGATTTTGCGGTGTATGTAGGGTCAATGATAACAGGATATTTTCTGTTTTCATCGTTTAAATATTCTTTGGATACAGTTAGCGTAAGTTTATATTTATCCTTATTTTTATCTATCTCTTCCAAAGAGTAGTGTAAATCTTCACTGTATGCACCGTTTTCAGAACTGTCTGTCATATAAGGAACTAAAATAGCACCTTTTTCTTTCCCTGTTTCTTTATCATTAAAAAGAACACCGCCTACTTCAGGGATGGAGGGAACCATTCCGCTGCATATAAGCTCGTAAGAAAATTTATTGGTGCTTGTTTTTTTATTTAATATTATATTTTCCTTTATACCGTTATCCAAAGGGATATATTCCAGTTTTATATCTTTATCATCGGTACCGTATATGATTTTGGTATTTTTTTCTTCATTAGCATCATATACATCGGATACGTTTTCCTTTTTTAATTCACCTTTGGTTTCTTCTGTACCGACTTTATTTTTAAATATAGGGCTGAATATAACTTCATCCTTGCCGTCTTTTGAAATAGATATAGATTTATTATCTGCTAAATCCGACGGCAGTTTTACATCGGTCACACCATTTATATTTTTATATTTGTAATTTGAAGCACTTCTGCTTCTCGTTTGCGGTATAACTTTAAGAGAACTGTCGTAATCCACATATTCGCCGTTTTCGTCTTTTTCCCTAACGTTTTCGGTATACATATCCATCGTTCTCGAACCGTCTTCATTTTCAAAAATCGTATAATCTTTGCCTTTTTCGATTACATCATTTTCTCTGGAGGTATCTATTCTCATGCTTTTTACATCATTGTTTTCAGCCGCTTTAGCAAATATAGGTGAAAATCCACCTAAAAAAACTTCAAAAAACAATAAAAAAGCTACGAGTAACGATACGCTCTTCTCCATATTTCTTTTCATTTTTCTTCCCTCTTTCATTTTATACTCCTTTATACTACAAGTTCATACCATGTTATTTACACATAATATTCACTTATTATTCATATAACAAGAATATCATACATTAATATCGTTTACAATGATATTTTATAAAATATGACATTATTTACCATAATTATACTTCATAAAGTAATATAAATAAAAAAGACTTCTTTCAGAAGTCTTTTTCTATAACTTTAAAATTATTTTCTATTGTCTTTTTCACATCGATCCTTCTTTGATTGGAACTTCCAACAAAAGTTTTATCATAAGTTTTATTTTCAAGCTGGAATTTGCCATCCATTATATAATCATTTAACTTTATAAGCTTTAATATATAAGGATCATTTTCACTCATAGTTAATAAATCTTCAAATAAAAATCCGGTATAAGTAATTAAATTCAAACCTTTATTTTTAATTTCTTTTCCTATTAAATATAAACTTTCAGCCTGCATGAAGGGTTCTCCTCCCGAAAAGGTCACACCGCTTAAAAGAGGATTATCAAATATAGCATTTAATACTTTTTCATGACTGACAATTTGCCCGCCGTTAAAATCATGGGTTTGCGGATTATGACATTCGGGACATTTATGAGGACACCCCTGAACAAAAAGCGTAAATCGAAGTCCCGGACCGTCAACAATAGATTCCCTAACTATACCCGCTATTCTTATTTCCTTATCTTCATTCATCCTACAAAGTTTCCATATCAGAATTCAAAGAATGTTTTACCCTATCCTGTTCTTCACTTCTCTTAGCATCGTTAAATCTATCCAAAGTACCTACAAGATATCCCGTTATTCTTCTTATCCTGTCGAAAGGGATAGGTTTTACTTTAGCACTTCTTCCAATGTATCCACTTTCTTCATCTGCATATAAGCTAAGTTCGATTACTTCACTGTTCTTTTCTTTCTCTACTTCTTTGATATATGCCTTAATTTCTTCTTTTGTCAAATTTTCTATATTTCCATACACATATACATTAGTATCATTTATTTTAGTTTCATAAGTCAATTCTTTTGCTGTGTTCATTATATTACCTCCTATAAACTTTCCATTTCTGAATTTAGCGAATGCTTTACTCTGTCCGATTCTTCAGCTCTTTTGCCGTTATTAAACCTATCCAAAGTACCCACCAAATATCCGGTTATCCTTCTTATTCTTTCAAAAGGAACATCAATATCATCTTCTTTTCTGTGACAGTGCGGACATTCATCATAGATTACTCCGTTGTATCCGCATACAGGGTCCCTGTCAACCGGGTGATTTATAGCACCGTAACCAAGTCCCATATCTTTCATACATCTTACTATTTTTTCGAATGCTTCTAAATTTTTTGTAGTATCACCGTCAAGTTCGACATATGTTATATGTCCGCCGTTTGTAAGCTCATGGAAAGGAGCTTCTTTTTTGATCTTTTCAAATGCACTTATATCATATCCAACAGGTACATGGAATGAATTAGTATAATAATCTTTGTCAGTTACACCTTCGATAACTCCGTATCTCTTTTTATCCATTCTAACAAATCTTCCGGATAATCCTTCGGCAGGAGTTGCGACCAACGAGAAGTTAAGACCTCTTTTTTCCGTTTCTTCGTCAACTTTATTTCTCATATGAGAAATTATTTCAAGTCCGAGTTTTTCGCTTTCTTCGCTTTGACCGTGATGTTTTCCGACCAATGCGGTCAAGGTTTCCGCTAGTCCGATAAAACCTATGCTCAAAGTTCCGTGCTTCAATACTTCTTCCACCGTATCATCAGGCTTTAAATTTTCTGAATTTATCCAAACACCTTCACCCATTAAGAAAGGAGAATTTCTGACTGTCTTTGCGCATTGTATTTTAAATCTATGAAGGAGCTGTTTAACGCAAAGGTTCATTTCATCATCAAGCATAGAATAAAATTTATCAATATCACCTTTTGCTTCTATTGCAAGTCTTGGAAGATTGATTGAAGTAAAACTTAAATTACCTCTCCCCGTTACTATTTCATTATCTTTATCAACATTTGCCATTACTCTTGTTCTGCATCCCATATATGCAATTTCTGAGTCCGGGTCTCCTTCTTTATAATATTTTAAATTGAAAGGAGAATCTATAAAAGAGAAATTAGGAAATAATCTCTCACTGGAAACTTCCATGGCAAGTTTAAATAAATCATAGTTAGGGTCTTCGGGATTATAATTTACGCCTTCCTTAACCTTAAATATTTGGACAGGGAAAATAGGGGTTTCTCCGTTTCCAAGCCCCGATTTGGTTGCAAGAAGAACATTTCTTATGATCATTCTTCCTTCACTCGACGTATCCGTACCGTAATTGATAGAACTGAACGGAACCTGAGCTCCTGCTCTGGAATGCATTGTATTTAAATTATGAATCAACGCTTCCATAGCCTGATATGTAGCTTTATCCGTTTCTTTCAAAGAACTTTTCTTTGTGAAAGAAATCAATGTATTCACATCATCATGGTCTAATTTATCAAGCTCTTCTCTTTCAAGTTTTAGAAATTCTTCATTATCATCAAGTGTTGGATATAATCCCGATTTTTCCTCAATATTCTTATAAATATTTTTTGATACTTCTTCACTGTTTTCTATCCCTGCGAGAAGCTCCAATGCTTTAGCCATATTTGTGATATAAGTTTTTCTATATGTTTTTTTTACACCCTGTGCCAAATCATAGTCAAATTTCGGGATACTTTGACCGCCGTGCTGATCATTTTGATTTGACTGAATTGCTATACAGGCAAGTGCGGAATAAGTCCTTATATCCTTAGGTTCTCTGATAAATCCGTTACCTGTCGAAAACCCGCCTTTAAATAATTTTTGTAAATCTATCTGGCAGCATGTTGTAGTTAATGTATAAAAATCCAAATCATGGATATGTATATCGCCTTTGGCATGTGCGGCAGCATGTTTTTCGTCCAAAATAAACATTTCATAAAAATTCTTTGCACCTTCGGAACCGTATTTAAGCATGGTTCCCATGGCGGTATCACCGTTTATATTTGCATTCTCTCTCTTTACATCATTTTCAATTGAGCTTTTGAAAGTTAAATCTTCATAGATTTTCATCAGTTTGGTATTCATTTCTCTGACTTTATTTCTTTCCGCTCTATATAATATATAATTCTTTGCAGTCTTGGCATGTCCACTTTCAATCAACGTCTTCTCAACTGTATCCTGTATTTGTTCTACCGTAGGAACTATATCTATATATTTCTCATTTAATATATTATCTACTTTATCAGATAGCTCTTTTGCCGTAGCATAATCCTGTCCGCCCGCTGCTTCGGCTGCTTTATAAATGGCATCTGTTATCTTCTTCTTTTCGTATCTGCTCGTACGTCCGTCTCTTTTTAAAATCTCTGTTACCATTACTGTTCTCCTATATTTTCTAATCGATTCAACTGCCTAATCAAGGCTACGTTAACAATTATATATTGTGGTATATGGTATTGTCAAGCATAAAAAACACAATATATTGTGTTTTATCAAATTTACTTGACTTGGGAAATAATATAAGTAATTAAGAATTTTTCCTGTTATAAATTATAAATATATACTCGTATTTTAGACCTTTAATTAAAGAGAATATAAATGAAAATTCTGAGAAAAATACTTATATGGAAAAGATATGTTTTTTTAATACGAAATCTTATGATATAAAATGGTTTGATCATTATAACAAAAACTATGAAATAAAATTTTATGAAAGCAGACTCAATAAAAACTCTGCCATTTTAGCCTCCGGTTCCGGCGGCATAATTTCTTTTGTAAATGATAATTTAGATAAGGATACTATTGATATTTTATATGAATTGGGAGTTAAAGTGATAGCTCTAAGATGTGCAGGCTATAATCATGTCGATTTAAATGCGGCAAAAGACAAAATAAAAATATTGAACGTTCCTTCATATTCCCCAAGCTCCGTAGCTGAATATGCAATAGGTATGTTTTTGACACTAAACAGAAAAATACACAAAGCTTATACAAAAACAAGGGATTATAATTTTAGTTTAAACGGGATGGTTGGATTTGATTTAAAAGGAAAAACGATAGGTATAATCGGAACGGGAAAAATAGGAGAAGAACTAATAGAGATATGCAAAGGATTTAAAATGAATGTGATTGCATACGATTTATTTCCTAAGAAGGATGGCGATATACAATATGTTGATTTAAATACCCTTTTAAATAACAGTGATATAATTTCTCTTCATTGCCCTTTAACTAAAGATACAAAATATCTAATAAATAAAAAAACCCTGCAAAAAATAGAAAAAAGGAGCCTATATAATTAACACTTCGAGAGGAGAATTAATAGAAACGGATTCATTGATAAGCGCTCTTAAAGACGGTTTGATAGGAGGAGCTTGTCTTGATGTATACGAAGGTGAAAAAGATTTCTTCTATGAAGATAAGTCGGATCTAATCAAAAGAGATGACAAACTATCGGCTCTGGTATCAATGCCAAATGTTATACTTACATCTCATCAGGCTTTTTTAACAGATGAAGCTTTGAAAAATATAGCAAAAATTACTATACAAAATCTAGATGATTTTTATGGCAGAAAAAAATTAAAAAATGAAGTTAAAATAAAAGGATAGACTTTAGTCTATCCTTTAAGCTGTTTGTTCACTCTGATTTTTTGCTTTTTTTCTATATGAGACTTCCCAAGGAAGATACATCAACAGCCAAGCACTCAGTACCAAAACAATCAAAGCTATTAAATAACCTCCGCCAAAGATGTCATATAAAAACACCAACGGAGAACCTTTAGACGGTCCGTTTAAAAACATAAAATTAGTATCCCACATTTTATTTATAAAGTATATCGGTACCGCAATAACGCCGATAAGTAAAGATGTCTTAGGTAAATTTTTAAAATTAGGTTTTAATCTGCCGCTGTATAAAAGCATCGTAACAAATACAACCAGCCATGTATGTATAGTGAATGAATTGATATTCGAAAAATGCATCATCGGATACTCGGTCCAGTTGGGAAATAATAATGCAGCCAAGGCTCCGGGCAGAGACAAGGCATATAAATATTCACCATTAACTTTACCGGGTTTGTACGCATACCAAAAAGTTATAAATATTGATATCCCACATAAATGAAGAGGCAAGTGTTCTAAATTTAGGGTTCCGGCATAAAAATGAAGGATATCTTTTAATAATTCCTGAACCACAATAAGTACTGCAAAAAACTTTAAAAGTTTTATTTTGCTGTTCTGTACTTAATTTAACAAATTTTTTACACATATATATATTAAAACCAGTATAGTTAACAATAAAATCATATGTTCAATGCCATATGCATGCCATTTTAATGATAAAGGAACTATATTGGGATTAGCAAAAAAATATTTTAAAGTCATAATCATTCCTCGTTTTATTTTAAACTAACTGCTCAATTTCACTTTCTTTTTTATATTTGATTTCCCAAGGGATATACATCAATGTCCATATGATTAGTATCAGACAAATGCCCGCAAATATATAACCCGGACTTCCAAACAAATTTTCAAGAA
This sequence comes from Anaerofustis stercorihominis DSM 17244, assembly GCF_000154825.1. NCBI lineage: Bacteria > Bacillati > Bacillota > Clostridia > Eubacteriales > Eubacteriaceae > Anaerofustis > Anaerofustis stercorihominis. The sequence continues at coordinate 595,217 of NZ_DS560019.1, forward strand.
GTACAAGCGGAGAACCCGGAGACGGGGTATTTAAAAACATAAAATTAGTACCTATAATTTTATTTAATCTAAATGCTATAAAACCTAAAGGAAACATAAACATGATACATCTATTCAAATTCTTATAATTAGGTTTTAATTTGCCGGAGTATATCAGCAACACGGGTACCATAAGAAGAAGCATATGAAATATGGTAGAATCTATATTTGTAAAAGATATCCTTGCAAAATCGGTCCAATCTGCAAATAAAAGTGCGGCAACCGCAGCAGGAAGAGAAAAAGCATATAAATATTCTTTATTTAGTTTATTTGGCTTAAATGCGTACCATAATGTCACAAATATTGAAAACCTACATAAATGAAGTGGTATATCTTCGTAAATCAAAACACCCGTCAGATAATGAACGATATTTTTAAATATCTCTTGTACTAACATAAATACTGCAATCTTCTTTATAAAACTGTCTTGTTTTTTAAGATCCCATAAAGTAAATTTTTTACACATATATATAATCAAAAAAGCTACACAAATTAAAGTTAATATATGACCTATATCAAACAATCTCCATGTAAGCTCCTTAGGAACATAGCCTCCACTGTCAGGTGACACAAAAAAATATTTAAAATCCATAATTCCCTCTTTTTATACAAATATAAACTTATTATAATATTTTTAGACTTTAAATTCCACTAAAACAAAATAAAAAGTCCCTTACCAATAAAGTAAGAGACTTTATCTAAATCATATTTTCAAATTTATTTACAAATCAAAATCAAACCATTCACTCCAAAAATTTTCACTATAGGCAATTATAACAACGTTAGGATTATATTTATTAATATAATCTATTAAATTTTCTTTATAATATCTTAAATCTATTGTTCTTAACTCTTTACATCCAAGTGCCAAATAAGGCGCCATTACACAGGAAAAAGAATCTCTTAAAAGAAGTATTTTTTTATTATTATCAGATATATTATTTTTAATAATATTTTCTTTATAATCTCCGCCTATATAAGTAGAATAGGTACTAATATTAAAATAATCCTTTTTAAGATTAGCTTTTTCTAACATTACATTTGCAAAATCTCCATTTTTATATTTTTTGCCATTTGAAGTATCAGCATAAAAATAAAAATTAGTATTAAATTTTGGTGTTATAACATTAAAATCATCAACACCAGCATATAATGTACCAACACGCTTACCTAAAGAGCCTAAAAACCAATTTTTATATTCTTTTATATTATAATTAGAAATATTATAATATTTTGCAGTATTTATTTCAAAACCATATTCTTTTCGTAGGATATCGCTTATAAAGCCAGCAGAGGCTAATCCAGCTTCTGGTTTCCAATGATGATCAGTATTAAAAAATATTTTTTTATAATTAATATTTTTTTCATGGAGTATCTTCCGAATATCAAGGACAGAAATATTTTTTTCTTCTAAATTTTTAATAAGTCTATTTGAATTATCATTTGCATATAAATGTGCACCAATAGGTGTATTATATTTATCTGTTTCATCAATTTTACAAGGAAGTTGAGTATATATTAAATTAATACTTTTTGATTTTAAATATTTTTCAAATTTTTCTATATTTCTTGATATTTTATTTATCTCATTATTATCTCTATACTCCATACTATAAATAATTTGTTCATTATTTAATTTTATTATATCGTTATATACAATAAGATCACCTGAATTATATAATATTGTGGTACCTACCACCTTTTGAAAAAGTCCATTAATATTAATCCAACTATTACGTCCATTAAAGTTATCTTGAATACTGGTCTCAATAATATCAATACTCTCTTTTAAATCTTTATTAGATAATTTGTTTTTTAAATCACTTGAACAATTTTTTATAGTTCCTATTCCACAAATACATATTATAAATAAAAAAATATATGATATAACTTTATTACTCAATTTACTCATAATCATTTTACTCCCTAAAAATTAAAATATATAAATGGATTATAGCTACCTTTAACTATAAAAGATATACAAATAATAAAATAATTAAAATGAATAATATATAAATAATATTTGTTATAATATTATTTTTTAATTTCCTTTTAGCTATTTTTAAAATTGGTGAAGATGCTATTATTCCAACAACAAAATAAATAAAAAATTGTCTGATATACGATAAAAATACATCATTAAATAATATTATATTTCCAATCCCAAACATGGACTTGATATAATTTAAAGCTACATATACATTTTCTGACCTAAAAATAACCCATCCTATAATAACAAAAAACATAGTATATATGTGCTTAATCCAATTATGTTTTTTATTTTTACAATCAATATCAAAAGATGTAAATTTCTCTATTATTAATAAAATAAAGTACATTAATCCCCATATTATAAACGTCCAATTTGCACCATGCCATATACCTGTTAGCAACCAAACAATAAATAGATTTAAAATATGTCTATATTTATTTACTCGACTTCCACCAAGCGGTATATATACATAATCTCTAAACCATGAACTAAGAGAAATATGCCATCTTCTCCAAAATTCTGTAGCGGATTTGGATATATAAGGATAATTAAAATTTTCTAAAAAATGAAATCCAAACATTTTTCCTAAGCCTATAGCCATGTCAGAATATCCACCAAAATCAAAATAAATTTGTAAGGTATAAGATATAGCACCAAGCCATGACATTAAAATGGATATTTCTTCAATAGGAGAAGAACTACTATTTATTAAATTAAAAGCTTTATCTGCAACTAATGCCATATTATTAGATATGATAACTTTTTTACCTAAACCCACAATAAATCTAACTACTCCATCAGTAAAATCATCAATATTTTCTTTTCTATTTTTGATTTCATATGATACGGTCTCGTATCTAACGATTGGACCTGCAATTAGCTGGGGAAATAAAGATATGTAAAGACCAACATTAATTAAATTACTCTGGGCTTCTCCTTTACCTCTATAGACATCTATAACATATGATATCGCTTGAAATGTAAAAAAAGAAATACCGATTGGCAGAGCTATATTAGGCACATTTAGAGATAAATCAAATATAGAATTTATATTGTTAATAGTAAACATAAGATATTTAAAAATAAAAATAATAAATAAATTACCTAATACATCAACAAAAATAAATAAGTTTTGTAAATTTTATTTATTGTCACGATATTTATTTACTAATAAACCACTTAACCAATTATAATAATGGAAAGAAGCATTATTAATACAAATTTTGGTTCTCCCCAAGCATAAAAAAATAAACTGGCTATAAATAAAAATATATTTTGTAAATTTCTTGATTTACCCAATAAAAAATAATAAACGAATAAAACGATTGGAAGAAATATAAAAATAAATATGTTACTTGAAAATAGCATTTTTATGTTCCTCTCATATAATTTTACAATTATTTAGATAAACATAAAATTATTGATAATAGGAAATATTTTATAATCTTCGATATATTTTACTAAACCTTTACTTTTAGTAACAATTTAAATTATATAAATATATGTAAAATAATTTTTTTATTGTAATATAAATTTACTTTTTTTATCAAAATAATTGTTATTTTTTTATTTTTCCCTATAATACCATTGTAGTTACTAAAAGTAAAGAAAAAGTAACAAACAAAGTCCCTTACCAATAAAGTAAGAGACTTTATCTAAATCATATTTTCAAATTCATCTTCTGAAATTATCTTAACACCGAGCTCTTTAGCTTTTTCTTCCTTACTTCCTGCATTTTCTCCCGCAAGTACGTAAGTTGTTTTTTTGCTTACGGATGAAGAGACCTTTCCTCCGTAATTCTCAATTATTTTTTTAGCTTCACTTCTTTTATACTTTGATAAAGTACCGGTCAAAACAAAGGTCATTCCCTCAAATTTCAACTCTTCATTTTCCTCGTTGATATATTCCATATTTACGCCAACAGATTTGAGTCTTTCTATTAAAGCGAGTTTAGAAGGGTTTTTAAAGAAATTAATTATTTCGGTAGCCATTTTATCACCGATTTCATTTATATCAACGATATCCTCATAAGAAGCATTGATCAAATTGTCCATAGTTTTAAATCTCTTAGCTAATAATTTAGCTCCTTGTTTACCTACTAAGTTAATAGATAATGCAAACAATAAATCCTCAAGTGAATTTTCTTTGGACTTTTCTATTGCATTTAACATATTAGAAACGGATTTCTCACCCATTTTTTCAAGGCTTTCTATATCTTTTTTCTTATCCTCTAATTTATAAATATCACTGACATCTTGTATCAAGTCTTTTTCAATCAAAGTTTCAAGGACTCTTTCGCCTAAAGTATCTATATTCATAGCCTCTCTTGAAGCAAAATGAATTATTTCCCGGGAAATCTTTGCTGGACAGTCAACATTAATGCACTTGACTGCGCTGTTACCTTCTTGTCTTACTACTTCCTTACCGCAGACAGGACAGTTTTTAGGCATTTCAAATAATTTTTCATCGCCTTTTCTATCTTCTTTTACAGAACTTATTACCTGAGGAATGATTTCTCCTGCCTTTTTTACGATTACATTATCCCCTATCCTTATATCATTATCATTTATATAATCCTCATTATGAAGAGTGGCTCTGCTTACAAACGAACCGTCTATCCTAACGCCTTCCAGGATTGCAACAGGTGTAAGAGTCCCTGTCCTGCCGACATTAACAATGATATCTGTAAGCTTTGTCTTAACTTTTGTTTCGGAAAACTTATATGCTATAGCCCATCTGGGGTTTTTATTTG